>NZ_JAVRHX010000010.1:0-3267 GCF_031846345.1 Glaciecola petra
TATTCACCAGCAGTTAACGCAAGCGAAAATGAGTACCACCACCTTCGATGAAGGCGCAATGACCTTAATTTTACGTCACAGTGAAGGCAACCTTCGACTGTGCCGAAACTTATGCATGGGCAGCTTAATAGAAGCCGCACGAGACACGCAAAAAACCGTGACCATCACCCACGTTAATCACGTGCTCGTTCAGCCTCACTGGCGCAGTCACCAGCAATTGCTAAAACAACAAGCCATCAAGGAAACATCAGCATGAAACATATCACCTTACCCTTCTCAGCCAGCCATGCTTTAGAAATCATCCACAATCTCGATACACTTAAAGCCTTAATGCAAAGCGCTTATGCCCGAGAGCTTAAACATTACCGGTACAACGAATGCAACTGTCAATGCAACCATCAGGCTACGGCCCAAAGCGCAGAAGAGCCCTTTGACGACCCACTTGATTTTTAGCTAAATCATGCCCAATTCGCTGCTCGCCACCGCGAGCAGTATAACCATAAAAATAGTCATAGTAAAAGCGCCTTGTGCGCTTTTTTAACATCTAAAACAGTATGTTATGACGCTAATTCGGTAAAAAGTACGACAGCAATTTGGCAAACTTGAAAATGCGTTCGATGAAAGCGCGGTAAAACCGCTCAAATATTAAACGATGTTATAATCTATAATTCGGTAAAAATTATGATGGTAAAGTGGTGCGCTACACTTATGATAGATAACTTGGTAAAAGTTATGATATCTGCGTGGTGGTCTACAGTGGTGGTCTACAAGGTGTCCCTAGAGGCATCGTGCAATATGGGATGTAGCGAAAAGTGTTACATTAGGCGGGGATGTCCCCAGAACCCCAATTTGTTAATCGACAACACATCCCAATTCCCAGTTAAAATTGAAATAATCGATACATTAATTATAAAAACGATATTGGTTATTAAAAAAATAATCGTTAATTTTTTATATGGGACAACTTTTGAAAATCTTGATGTGGAGCTTAGCGCGACGGTTTTAGCGCAAACTACTATGATAATTATTAAATTAAATAATCCAGCTATTCCATTCAGAGAAGTCGCAATATTATCAACAGCTATTAGGAAACCAAAAGTCGCATAGAACATGCCTTCTGAAAAGGCCTCTTGGTTAACCTTCCAAGGTTTATTGAGAGGAGTGAAGGCACCCATCCCAAAACCTAAGCCTTTAGTATTTAGATATTTATTATACGTACTTCTTGACGCTAAGACACCGAAAATAATACCAGAAAAGAAAATCAGTATTCTTGCCAAATTATTCTCTAAAATATTAGAAACGATTATTGAAAAAATAATAAAAACAAAAGAAGGGCCAAATATTCTCATTTGAATCTTCATTTTTAACAGCTTCATATCGCAATCCAATTAACAGTGCTATGTGCAACCAACCAAGTATATTATCAGTATCAGCCATGATTAAAATCGTTCATTCAATATAAACAGTGTCATTTTTCACCTTTTCTACGCGTGTTTTTTGTGAACGAAGGTTTCTTTGAATAAATTCAATTGCCCCATCTGCCGCTTTTTTTGAGTTTTGAATATTCGTAAAGTAATTTTTGGGCAACCCCTCTGCGGCAGATGCTAAACTAAAACCTATGCCGACAGCTGATACAAAATTTTTAAAACCTATATCAGCAAGTAATATTTCTGCATACAAAGCACCGTAACCCAATGCTGTCCCTGCTGCAACTGGTACCACGCTAAGCCCAGTTGCTATCGCTCCAGTTTCTCGCTGCAATTGATTTATATTTGATTGTAATTCAGCGAAACCCGGGATGTCATTAACAACATCAGACCACTTATATACGTATTCAAATACAGGTACACCATCTTTGGTCTCACCAGTGTAAGTAGCTCCCCCAGAATCCACTTGCGTAGTTACTGTTTCACAATCAGAATTTTGTTCGCACGAGAACATACCTGTAGGGTCAATATAATTGATAGGATCATTCCCTACATAAGCATACCAGTTCATGCCATCTTCATAGCCAATGGGGTCAGTTTGCAGGAATCGCCCTAGTTTTGGATGATAAATTCGTGCTTTGTAGTAATACAAGCCAATTTCGGCTAGATACATTTGTCCTGTGTATGCGAACCGACCTTGGTTGCTTGATTCAGGCACCCCAAAGCTATCATAGGCGTTGGTATAGCTAAGTGAGCCCGTATAAGTGCTGCCCGCCACTATTGAGCCTTGATGATTTTTATGTAAATACGTCATTAAATAAGAGGACGTGCCGCTGCCATTGTATTGCACAATAGGGTCGTCTGTTCCCACACTGTGCACATAGCGTTTTGTCATGGTGCGCCCACAAGGATAGCAGTCTTGTTGATGGTATTCGGCAACGACCGCTTCACCGTCGTATAAAAAGTAAGTATCACCAATATTCAATAATCTTCCGGCGGCATCATAACCTAGCTCTGTGGTTGTATTATTGATGATGGCTTTTGTTAATTGGTTTTCAACACTGTACTCATACACAGCACTGTCAGCGGCGTCCGATATCAAATTTCCATTACTATCGTAATCCAAGTGGCTGCCGTTGGCCATTGTATATTGGTTTAATCCGTTCGATTCATATGTCCCTGGCCTCCCTTGCGCGGTGTGGTCAACGGCATAATTTTGATTAGTCACGGTCAAACTGTTTATTTGATTGACGGGATTATAGGTATAAGAGTAAGCGTTATCCGCAGCTGTAACATTTAAGTTTTCAGATAACGTTTGCACGCGGAAGGCACTGTCATAGGTCAATTGTATGTCGGTTCCGTTTGGTCGTTGTATTTCGGTTGGTAAGCCTTGAGCGTTATAAGAATAAGTCACATCACTGCCCACCCCTGGCAAGTCTACACCCTTTATTCTGTCCATCTCATCGTATGAATAGTTGACTACTATGCCATCCGGATAAGTAAACTTTGTGCGATTACCATGGGCGTCATATTCGTATTGATTGACCAATGCTGCATGCCATAAATACTTATTGGATTCGGTCAGTATTCGTCCAAAGCCATCATAAGTTCTTGCAACCCCTTGCTGCGTAATGGAGTCAGAATAAAACTTTGAATACAGTTTTAAACCCCGTAAATCATAATCATAGTAAATATCTTTTGAAGTACCCGGAAGGTCTTTTTTGATTAACCTGTTGAGGTTATCGTATTGATAATTGATGACATCTGCTGAACGTTTTCGTAAGGACAATGTATTACCATTATTGTCATAGGTATAGCGCTCATAGTCATAATCGTTTGC
>NZ_JAVRHX010000011.1:0-2768 GCF_031846345.1 Glaciecola petra
AAATCCGGTTCATGGTTTTGTTATATTTCATTGTCTGATACTTCCTCATATACTGTGGTCATTTTTTCCTCAATCATATACCAATTTGAAAATAAATGACTTCTACATGAGACTAATTTAATTCTAGTGTCTCCTCTTTCTAAACACTCTACTACATCGTGTATTTCCGAAGCATAATAAAACCTTGAAATATATAATTTGGCTAGCTTACCGTTCATTTTAGTTTTGCCCCCTCCGTTGGAACCAAAAATTAGCCAAGTTCCGTCTTTTTTGCCGGCATGAAAACAATCTAAATTGAGCTTTTCAGCATATTCCATAAAACTCTGAGCTTCTAAATCTCTCCTTTTCGTTTCCTTTGTCACTAGAGAATTACCTTTGATCTCGAATTTATTAAATTCACTGTCCCTGCACCAAAAGATATATTTAAAGCTAGTAGTGCTTGAGTATTTGTATAGTGACAACAAATCATCTGAATTAGTCCAAATATAAATATAATCCTGAAGCTTTCCTGGCGGCCACCACTTGTATGTGAAAGGAACAGATACGACTAGAAATGCGAGAATAAAGAGCAATAGCTTAAGTTTCATATTGAAATATAACACCCGCTTAAGCGGCGAAAATTGTTTTTCATTTTTGTCCGCTTAAAGCGTTTGTTAGCTTATTTCTGTGATAAAAAATGACAGCTAAAGTCACAACTAAAAATATAATTAACTTAATTAGCAATAACAAGCTGTTGTCTGCCGTTAGAGTACGAAGCTCCTCATTAGTTCTAGCAATCTTCTCCTGCATTTCCAGAGATGACTTTCGGCTTTCATTATCTTCTTTTGTGGGGCTATATATTATTACACCGTCAGAAAATGACATATATGAAATAGCAATACCTGTTTCCTTAAACACAAGTGAAGCCACCATTTCTTTTTCTTCTAATGTATTAGCATTAGAGAGCAATTTCGCAATTGGCAGGTCGAGAGCCTTAGTTTGGTCAAACTGTCCCGAAACTTTGAACAATGTATGACTAACGAGAGCGGGTATAAAAATAGACAGGAAGAGCATCATTGAAAAACATCCAAGATAACCATTGGTTACTTTAATATTTTCATTAGTGCTTAGCCTCAAAATCAGTGTCTGGATAAAGCAAAACGATAACAAGAAGGATAGTATAATGAGCCAGCCCCATATAAGGCTGTTTTGTTCTACAAATAATTTTCTAAAAAACACTCTGCCAATAATGTCGAATAAAAATATCAAAAACGTAATACGATATAAAATTTTCATAGAAGCTAACAACTTATTATCCGAACAAAACGGCGAAGAAAAACTGTACCAAGGTCGGGTTTCATTTTTTTCATGGTAGTAATATATTCTTTGAGCCCCTATAGGTCAACCTAATGCATAGACCGCGAAATGTAAACACGGTTGATTGTATGGTTAAGTAGTTAGCCGGTCTCTTGCTTGATTGGTTTAAATTACAAACGAATTATTATTGTTAAGGAAAACGTCTAATGGTTTCGCCATTTTTGAGTTCGGTTGTTGAGCTTATGTATTTGAAACGTTATGCAAAACGAACAGTCGATACCTATCTCAAGTATATTAAACAATATATTCGTTTTCATAATTTTCAACATCCTAGTATTTTGGATGATGTCGATGTTGAAGCATTTTTGACCTATTTAGTGACGGTGAAAAAGGTGTCTATTAGTACTCAAACCGTTGCTTTAAATGCTTTAGTGTTTCTTTATAAAGATTACTTAGATGCGCCTTTATCGCTTGATATGTCTTTTGTTCGCAGCAATCGCCAGCCTAAGCTACCCGTTGTATTAACGACTGCTGAAATTATTCGCTTTTTTGAGCATGTTCCTGCGATTCATAAACTACAAATTTCACTTTTGTATGGTAGTGGGCTTAGGTTGATGGAATGCATGCGATTGCGGGTTAAGGATATTGATTTTGACTTCAAGAATATACGTGTGTTTAACGGTAAAGGTGGTAAGCATCGTGTAGTTACTCTTTCTGATAAGCTAATAGAGCCGCTGCTTGCCCAGGCAAGATTGGTTAAGTCTATATTAGAAAAGGATAAAATGGATAATGAGTATGCGGGTGTTTATTTGCCGGATGCTTTGCGTGAGAAGTACCAGCATGCCGCTTATGATCTTAACTGGCATTATTTATTTCCTGCAAGCAAATTGTCTCGCGACCCAGAAAGTAAGCGGATTAGAAGGCATCACTTGGATGAAAGGGGTATACAGAAATCAGTGAAAAAGGCGGCGCGTTTAGCACAAATTGAAAAGAATGTAACTTGTCATACTTTGCGACATTCGTTCGCGACTCATTTGCTTTTGAATGGCTCTGATATAAGAACAGTGCAAGACCAACTAGGACATTCGGATTTGCGGACAACGCAGATATATGTTCATGTTCTGCAGCGTGGTGGCAATGCAGTAGTTAGCCCATTTGATAATTTGTCTATCAATACGAAATAGTATGAAAAATAAGTAGGAGTGGTAGTAGAAGTAAATACTAAGTTTCAGCTAATGATGCAAATAACTTGAAGCCAACAAAACCTAGCGAGTAACAAAAAAGCCGCTTAAAAAGCGGCTTTTATATTTATTGCTCTTAGTGTGAGCGTCTTAGATAATTAGTCTAAGATTTTTGCTACAACACCAGCACCAACTGTACGGCCACCTTCACGGATTGCGAAGCGTAAACCTTCGTCCATCGCGATTGGCGCAATTAGCTCAACTTCAAATTTCAAGTTGTCGCCAGGCATG
>NZ_JAVRHX010000012.1:0-2257 GCF_031846345.1 Glaciecola petra
ATGTCCGGTTGATGGATTTGTTATGTTCGATTTGCCTACTGCAATAATTTGCTGGCATTTTTATGATTGAACCAAAAATAGTATAATCCCAAAATTGTACCTATCGGGATAAACAATAACCAAACAAATGCTGTGATGAAGCAGATTTTGTACGCCCACTCTCGCCCTTTCAGTAAGAAAAATCCGGCGAAAGATGACAAGAAAAAAGCAACACCAATCAATATACTAACTAAAAATGTCAATGGTGAACCTGAGCTTATTGTGTCCAAATTTCTTAATGTTGTTGCTAGCATTACAAACGCAATCAAACCACCAAGAATGAGGTATGCCCAACCTAAAATATTCCTATGTAATTCCAATTTTCCACCTTAGAACATAACACTTTGAATAAGCGGTTTGGCAGCGCTTTTCTGACAAATCCGTCTTCATTCTTTTGTTATGTATGATGCTAAAACTGCCTCTCACATGGCTCTCCATCGTTATCGCCATCCATTTTGGTATCAGGGCAGTGCTTCAGGAAAAATCTCGCTTCCTCTAGTGAAGTCATTTCGCTGCAATGCTGCCTGCCATCACATTTAAAGTTAAACTTATCGGCTTGGATGAAAACAGCTTCCTTTTTCTCTATGGGTAAACTTGGATTTACAACCGATGGAGTGGGCTCAACACTAACTTTACTAAACAAAGCTAACGCACCGACTACCAGCAAACCACTAACGAAAAAGTGCTTAATCTTCAAATCTTCATCCTCCAAATACATAACACCCGATTAAGCGGTAAAAACCGCTCTTGTTTTTATCCGACTTCAATCGTTTGTTATACGTTGCCATACTTCTCAATTATTTGATTACAGGCTAAGACGACATCAGCTTTATAAAATAAAATCACGCTTTCAGTTTCAATATTTGACTTTACCAAAAATTCATCGCTACAGTATCGTCGAACTTTCTTTAGTGGTAAGTGGTCTGTATCCGATGTTATTACTCCAAAAACATGAAATTCAGTATCCCAACATTGTCCATGAATGACATTACCTAAATATGTCAAACGGAGAATTTTTTCTAAATAATCATCGTTACTTTTTAAAAGTTCTGAAGCCAATTGTTTCGCTTCACTTTGTTCTTGTTCAGTACTCATAGTTGACCAGACGTATAACACCAACTTAAGCGGCGAAAATTGTTCTTTATTTTTGTCCGCTTCAAGTTTTTGTTATACATTTGCTCGAGCAACCTTTGTACTAGAAACAATAAACATAACTGGAAAGAACAACATAGCTGCGAAAGCAAAAGCCAATACAGGTCTCACAACTATAAAAAAAGGCATGTATAAGTACCATAAAGGATAAGTGAGGCCAAACGCAAGTATATCAGCCCCTACAAATCCCGAGCACTTAAACTCAGCCAAAAGAGCGTCGTGATTATAGCAACCTACGTAGTTACTTTTTGTCACCCCATCCTCACCGAAACCTAACACAAACAGACTTGCAATGAACAGAGTAGCTACTACTAATATGTAAGCTAATGACAACTTTCTTATTAAACGCCAGTATCTCAAATTCATTAGGATGTATAACACCAAATTAAGCGGCGTTGCCCGTTCTTGGCGATGTCCGCTTCAATTTCTTTGTTATGTTTCACTTCCACGCCTTGTTGTCAGATGAAACAAATGTGTTGAACAACGACTCGTACTTCCAACCATCACTAGCAAGCACCTCACAGTCAGAATTTTGAATACAAGAATGAAGTAATGCAATTGGGTCTGAAATATGGGCAAGGTCCAATTTCTCTTTTAGAATAGACTTAGCCTTATTGTAATCAGGATACTCTTCATTATATTCAGCAAACATGAACTGTGCTGTTTTTCTCATTTCTGAAAGTTGACCACCACCTGAAAATTTAAGTAAGTCGAACCAATATGGTATTTCGATAATCATAGAAACAAATTCAGTTAGATCGTTACCAAGTTTTCCTGCTTGACCTTCAGATGAAATAAATAATATTGAACGTTTTTCGATTTCCCTTTCTCCATAGGCTACATAAACACCACCGGAACCTTCCCCAGCAATTATTTCTGTAGAATAGTTTGGAGATAGTGTTATCCAGTCTGTATTTTTATCAATATTTAGTAATTCAAAGTCGAGATAATCACCTAGGCACTTGATAACTTCGCTATCAAAAAGGTCTAAATATTTAAACATGCTCGATGATTCCGCGTGAAACATAACACTTTCCATAACCGGTTTTGGCCGCTCTTGGCAAAA
>NZ_JAVRHX010000013.1:0-1522 GCF_031846345.1 Glaciecola petra
GTGACTGCGTACCTTTTGTATAATGGGTCAGCGACTTATATTTAGTAGCGAGGTTAACCGATTAGGGGAGCCGTAGCGAAAGCGAGTGTTAACTGCGCGTTTAGTTGCTAGGTATAGACCCGAAACCCGGTGATCTAGCCATGGGCAGGTTGAAGGTTGAGTAACATCAACTGGAGGACCGAACCGACTGACGTTGAAAAGTCAGCGGATGACTTGTGGCTGGGGGTGAAAGGCCAATCAAACCGGGAGATAGCTGGTTCTCCCCGAAATCTATTTAGGTAGAGCCTCGGACGAACACCATTGGGGGTAGAGCACTGTTAAGGCTAGGGGGTCATCCCGACTTACCAACCCTTTGCAAACTCCGAATACCGATGAGTGCTATCCGGGAGACACACGGCGGGTGCTAACGTCCGTCGTGGAGAGGGAAACAACCCAGACCGCCAGCTAAGGTCCCAAAATATTGCTAAGTGGGAAACGATGTGGGAAGGCTAAGACAGCTAGGAGGTTGGCTTAGAAGCAGCCATCCTTTAAAGAAAGCGTAATAGCTCACTAGTCGAGTCGGCCTGCGCGGAAGATGTAACGGGGCTAAGCAATATACCGAAGCTGCGGCATTATCTTAGGATAATGGGTAGGGGAGCGTTGTGTAAGTGGATGAAGGTGAGTTGAGAAGCTTGCTGGACATATCACAAGTGCGAATGCTGACATGAGTAACGATAATGGGGGTGAAAAACCCCCACGCCGGAAGACCAAGGTTTCCTGTCCCATGCTAATCAGGGCAGGGTAAGTCGGCCCCTAAGGCGAGGCCGAGAGGCGTAGTCGATGGGAAACAGATTAATATTTCTGTACTTATATAGTGAGTGATGGAGAGACGGAGAAGGTTATGCTAGCTTGGCGTTGGTTGTCCAAGTGAAAGTATGTAGGGTTGTGCTTTAGGCAAATCCGGAGCACTACATGCCTGAGATACGAGACGATTTCCCACGGGAAAGAAGTAGCAAATACCCGGCTTCCAGGAAAATCTTCTAAGCGTATTGCTATATGAACCGTACCCCAAACCGACACAGGTGGTCAGGTAGAGAATACTAAGGCGCTTGAGAGAACTCGGGTGAAGGAACTCGGCAAAATTGTACCGTAACTTCGGGAGAAGGTACGCCCTTGTTTGTGATGGGCTTTACGCCTTAAGCGAATGAGGGCCGCAGTGACCAGGTGGCTGGGACTGTTTATTAAAAACACAGCACTGTGCTAAATCGCAAGATGACGTATACGGTGTGACACCTGCCCGGTGCCGGAAGGTTAATTGATGGGGTTAGACATTTGTCGAAGCTCTTGATAGAAGCCCCGGTAAACGGCGGCCGTAACTATAACGGTCCTAAGGTAGCGAAATTCCTTGTCGGGTAAGTTCCGACCTGCACGAATGGTGTAACCATGGCCACGCTGTCTCCACCCGAGACTCAGTGAAATTGAAATTGCTGTGAAGATGCAGTGTACCCGCACCTAGACGGAAAGACCCCGTGAACCTTTACTA
>NZ_JAVRHX010000014.1:0-1279 GCF_031846345.1 Glaciecola petra
TGATCTTGACCCATTAAAACAGACACCTATTTATTTCTGTTGTGCTGCTAACTCAAACTCAGCAGGTGTTTTATAGCTTAAACTCGAATGTAATCGCTGTCTATTATAAAAATAGTCTAGATAAGATCTTAGCTTCGACTGCAAATCACTCGCTTTATCAAATTTAAAGCCTCGAATAATGTCCGCTTTAAGCGAATGGAAAAACGACTCAACTTCCGCATTGTCAGTGCAACAACCAGGACGATTCATACTTGATACGATGTTGTGTGTTTCAAGATAATGTTGAACTTGGTTCGCTCTGTATTCTGCGCCTCTGTCAGTGTGAAATAACACCGTACTTCTCGGCTTACGCCGTCTCACTGCTTGCTTAAGGGCTTTCATTGTTAATGCGACTGTCTTGCTCTCTCCAAAGGCCCAACCAATCACTCTTCGTGAATATAAGTCGATGACAACGGCTAAGTAATGCCACTGACTACCGACCTTTAAATATGTTAGGTCGCCAGACCATTGCTGGTTAACGTTAGATGGCTTATCTTCAGCCAACCGCTTATTGGCAATGTCTTGATAAAATAGCTTTAGCCTTGCCGGTTTGGCATAAGTCTTTAATGCTCTTGCTCTTAAACCATTTTCTCTCATCAAACGGGCCACTCGCTTTCTACTTGCTACAATTCCTTGTCTTTTCAGTGCATGAAACACACGAGGACTACCATACGTTTCATGGTTATCTGTAAATACTTTACGAATATGTACCAGCAGTTGTGCATCTGCAATCGCTCGCTTTGATTGCCCGCGCTTAAGCCACGCATAGTAACCACTGCGAGATACGTTCAACCAAGCACACAGGTATCTGACACCTAACGATTGTCCATTTTCTTTGATGAATCCAAATCGTTCTGATGGGTTTCCGCCAGATACCGTTGCCACTTTTTTAGCAAGTCATTCTCCATTTTAAGGCGCTCATTCTCTTTTTTAAGCTTCTCTATCGCCTTCAGTTCTTTCTTAGATGGCAGGTTTTTCATGACTTCTTGCTCGGTTTGATACTTCGGCGCATTTTTATACTTGCCTTCTCGGTATTCTTTTCGCCAACGACTTAGCATTAATGGATGAATATCTAACGCTTCCGCCACGTCTTTAGACATTACCTCGTCTTTTAAGCTTAACTCAACGGCTTTAATTTTAAAATCTATCGGGTAAAACCATGTTTTACGGGGGTTGGTGTATCTGGGCATATTGCCTCCTTAAGTGATAAGGAGGTGTCTACTAAAACGGGGCAACTACA
>NZ_JAVRHX010000015.1:0-1048 GCF_031846345.1 Glaciecola petra
TAGCGGCATAATCTTTCTAATTTCTCTGGCTCGTCGGCACTGGCAAATACCCCTGCGTGTAAGGAAAAACCTGAGGTATTGGCTAACTGACCATATTCGCCTTCATTGCTTGCAGGGAGTGTCTGTAGTGTAAACACCTTTTGACCTTGTTGAGGCCCCATTGCTATACGATAGCTAACGGAAGCCCCTTGCAATTGGAGGAGACTATCTTCATCATCAAAAGGCAAGTTAAGAAAACTGTTTTCCACATCACGCTCTACCAAGCCGACTTTTTCTAAATAACGCGCAATGCGTTGGCCGATGGTGTGCACTAGCTCCACCATGTCGCTATGGGACGGCGCTTTGATGCGGGTAAAAGTTGTGCCGCCCCATGAATTTTCACTAATCGCGCCTTCTAGAAACAACATGTGGAAATGGATATTTAGATTAAGGGCACTGCCGAACCGCTGAATAAGCGTAACTGCTCCGGTTTTTGCCTGTTTGTTGGTAAAACCTGCTTTATTCACAATGTGCGTGGAAATGGCGCGGTGAATGATTTGCATCACCTTGCTCAGTTCACTTGGGTACCTTGCTAGAAGCAATCGAAGTGGAATGGGTAGGCTTAAGACCCATTGGCGAATTGGATAACCAAGTAATACATCATCTACAAGAAGCGCTGCACTTTCAGCCATTCTTCTGGCTCCGCAGCTAGGGCAAAATCCACGTCGCTTACAGCTAAATGCAACCAACTTCTCATGCTTGCAGTCGCCACACACCACGCGCAAAAAACCGTTCTCTAGTCGTCCACAACGCAAGAATTCTTCAAATTCACGCTCTACATATTTGGGTAGATACTTACCTTGGTCGGCTAAGTTTGCGGTAAAATCTGGGTAGTAACGTTCAACCAATTGATAGAGTAGCGTTGTTTCTGGTCGATGGCGCTTATATGTTTCACTTTGTTGCTTTGCCAGCACATGCATTCGTCCTTGAATTCTTTGTGGGCTATTGTGGCAAACACAGTGCTAATTTACGACTGGCTGAATGACCGCTTTTGGATGGCACTTGCCAG
>NZ_JAVRHX010000016.1:0-962 GCF_031846345.1 Glaciecola petra
GCAATCAGTACAGTACTAGCAAAGACTTACGGTGGCGCAGCACAAGCATTTGATCAAATCGACAACGCTCCAGAAGAGCGCGAGCGTGGTATCACTATCGCGACTTCTCACGTTGAATATGATACGCCTACACGTCACTATGCACACGTTGACTGCCCAGGACACGCCGATTATGTGAAAAACATGATCACAGGTGCTGCGCAAATGGACGGTGGTATATTGGTAGTTGCGGCTACAGATGGCCCAATGCCACAAACACGTGAGCACATCTTGTTAGGTCGCCAAGTTGGTATTCCTTACATGATTGTATTCATGAACAAATGTGACATGGTAGACGACGAAGAATTACTAGAATTAGTAGAAATGGAAGTACGTGAGTTACTTTCAGACTACGAATTCCCAGGTGATGATTTGCCAGTTATTCAAGGCTCAGCGCTTAAAGCCCTAGAAGGCGAAGCAGAGTGGGAAGCAAAAATTGTAGAGCTAGCAGAAGCGCTAGATTCATACATCCCAGAGCCAGAGCGTGACATCGACAAGCCATTCATTCTTCCAATTGAAGATGTATTCTCAATTTCAGGCCGCGGTACAGTAGTAACCGGTCGTGTTGAGCAAGGTATCATCAAAGTAGGTGAAGAAGTTGAAATCGTTGGTATAAAAGAAACGGTTAAGACGACTTGTACTGGTGTTGAGATGTTCCGTAAGTTGCTAGACGAAGGTCGTGCTGGTGAGAACGTAGGTGTATTACTACGTGGTACTAAGCGTGAAGACGTTGAGCGTGGCCAAGTATTAGCGAAGCCTGGTTCAATTAACCCGCACACTAAGTTTGAAGCAGAAGTATATGTACTAAGCAAAGACGAAGGTGGCCGTCATACGCCATTCTTTAAAGGCTATCGTCCACAGTTTTACTTCCGTACAACTGACGTCACAGGTGCTGTTGAGCTACCTGCAGGCGTAGAGATGGT
>NZ_JAVRHX010000017.1:0-837 GCF_031846345.1 Glaciecola petra
CAGCTTGGCACTGAACATTGACCCTACATGTGTAGGATAGGTGGGAGGCTATGAAGCATTGTCGCTAGATGATGTGGAGCTGCCCTTGAAATACCACCCTTGTATGTTTGATGTTCTAACGTTGTCCCCTTATCGGGGATGCGGACAGTGTCTGGTGGGTAGTTTGACTGGGGCGGTCTCCTCCCAAAGTGTAACGGAGGAGCACGAAGGTTGGCTAATCCTGGTCGGACATCAGGAGGTTAGTGCAATGGCATAAGCCAGCTTAACTGCGAGACAGACACGTCGAGCAGGTACGAAAGTAGGTCATAGTGATCCGGTGGTTCTGTATGGAAGGGCCATCGCTCAACGGATAAAAGGTACTCCGGGGATAACAGGCTGATACCGCCCAAGAGTTCATATCGACGGCGGTGTTTGGCACCTCGATGTCGGCTCATCACATCCTGGGGCTGAAGTCGGTCCCAAGGGTATGGCTGTTCGCCATTTAAAGTGGTACGCGAGCTGGGTTTAGAACGTCGTGAGACAGTTCGGTCCCTATCTGGTGTGGGCGTTGGATGATTGATGGGAGCTGCTCCTAGTACGAGAGGACCGGAGTGGACGGACCGCTGGTGTTCGGGTTGTGATGCCAATTGCATTGCCCGGTAGCTACGTTCGGAATCGATAACCGCTGAAAGCATCTAAGCGGGAAGCGAGCCCAGAGATGAGTCATCCCAAGACCTTTAAGGTCTCTAAAGGGTTGTTATAGACGATAACGTTGATAGGCAGGGTGTGGAAGCGTTGTAAGGCGTTAAGCTAACCTGTACTAATTGCCCGTGCGGCTTAACCATACAACACCTAATA
>NZ_JAVRHX010000018.1:0-798 GCF_031846345.1 Glaciecola petra
CAGGGTATCTAATCCTGTTCGCTACCCACACTTTCGCACATGAGCGTCAGTCTTTGGCCAGAGAGTCGCCTTCGCCACTGATGTTCCTTCTGATATCTACGCATTTCACCGCTACACCAGAAATTCCACTCCCCTCTCCAAGACTCTAGTCGACCAGTTCTAAAAGGCCTTCCCACGTTGAGCGCGGGGCTTTCACTTCTAGCTTAATCAACCGCCTGCGTGCGCTTTACGCCCAGTAATTCCGATTAACGCTTGCACCCTCCGTATTACCGCGGCTGCTGGCACGGAGTTAGCCGGTGCTTCTTCTGTTGTTAACGTCACAGCTTACGGGTATTAACCGCAAACCTTTCCTCACAACTGAAAGTGCTTTACAACCCGAAGGCCTTCTTCACACACGCGGCATGGCTGCATCAGGGTTGCCCCCATTGTGCAATATTCCCCACTGCTGCCTCCCGTAGGAGTCTGGACCGTGTCTCAGTTCCAGTGTGGCTGATCTTCCTCTCAGAACAGCTAGAGATCGTCGCCTTGGTGAGCCTTTACCTCACCAACTAGCTAATCTCGCTTAGGTTCCTCCCTTGGCGAGAGCCGAAGCCCCCTTTTGCCCGTAGGCTATATGCGGTATTAGCCATCGTTTCCAATGGTTATCCCCCTCCAAAGGGCAGATCCCTAAGTATTACTCACCCGTCCGCCACTCGTCAGCAAAGTACAAGTACTTCCTGTTACCGTTCGACTTGCATGTGTTAGGCCTGCCGCCAGCGTTCAATCTGAGCCATGATCAAACTCTTCAATTGAATATAT
>NZ_JAVRHX010000002.1:0-672729 GCF_031846345.1 Glaciecola petra
GATATTTTGTTAAATAAGTGATTTTTTTTAACTACTTAATAAAACATCGCTTTTTCAAGCTTTAAACTCGGCCAATACTCAATGTAGAGTAAAATTAAATAACTAATAATCCACGCTATATGAAAATATGGCTGAGCTTCCTCGAGCGACCGCGGATTCTACACATTTAGTTTGTAAGGTCAACACTAAACATCACTAAAAGTTAGATTTATAGACAATTAGATGAGTTTACTAATCAAACGGCTAATTTTTATACTTATAAAGGGATTAAGAAACCTGTAAACCTATTTCATTAGTTTACAAAAATGAGTATTGTCTATTCAAATTATGCTACTCTAATAGGCCATAAATCATAGTTAACACCTCGCTAATAACGTTTTATGCCTGATATCTCTGTTTTAATCATTTTTATACCCACATTTTTCATTATTTCTATCTCACCGGGTTTGTGTATGAGTTTAGCCATGAGCTTAGGAATGACAATAGGGGTTAAAAGAACAATTTGGATGATGTTGGGAGAAGTAGTTGGTGTTTCTGTAGTCGCGGTATGTGCGATATATGGTGTAGCAACCTTAGTTCTTAATTATCCATTAGCGTTCAATATATTTAAGTGGCTTGCAGGTTTATATCTATTTTATTTGGGAGTTAAACTGTGGTTTACACCTATATCGTTACAAACAAATAACCAACAGCATACCTACACTAATATACAACTTGTTATTAAGGGCTTTGCTACTGCCGTTAGCAACCCTAAGGGTTGGGCGTTTATGACTTCTATTTTGCCACCTTTCCTAGATACCCAAAAACCAATATTTATGCAACTCACAGTTCTATTGACTATTATCATATGTAGTGAGTTTATATGTATGTTGATTTATGCAACAGGTGGAAAGGGTTTATCAAACCTCTTAAATAATAACAATCAAGCACAATGGATAAATCGAATCGGCGGAGGTTTACTAGCGTTAGTCGGTATTTGGTTAGCGATTGGCTAGGTTTTATAAGTAGCTTTACACTTCTTTAGGAAAGTATATGACAGTTAAAAAATTCGATGGCATTTTACCAATTTATGATAAAACTGTTTTTGTAGATGACAGTGCCGTTTTAGCGGGGGATATCAAAATTGGTAAAGATAGTAGTATTTGGCCAATTGTCGCAGCTAGGGGTGATGTCAACAAAATCAGAATCGGAGAACGGAGTAATATTCAAGATGGTTCCGTATTACATGTAAGTCGACCTAGCCAATTAAATCCTGAAGGTTATCCGCTAATAATAGGCGACGATGTGACCGTTGGTCATAAATGTATGCTTCATGGCTGTAAAATTGCCAATAATGTATTGGTAGGGATGGGCGCAATTGTATTAGATGGTGCAATTATTGAATCTGAAGTGTTAATTGCTGCAGGTTCTTTAGTACCACCAAGAAAACGCCTAGAAAGTGGTTATTTATACGTAGGTAACCCAGTAGAGAAAAAGCGCCCTTTAAAAGACAAAGAACTCGCATTTTTTAAAGACACCGCTGCCAATTATGTCATGTTAAAAAATAAGTACATGGAAAATAATTAGTACTACTGAGCGTTTGTTATCCGACTCTAAAGTTTTTTCTGTTGCTTAATTTTTAAACATAGAAATACTCGATTATAGCCGTGATGAGAAGCGTTTCTTAAACAAGTTTGAGGTTATTTATTAGCTAGCAAATACTGATGCACTTTTCCTACTTCAGGGTAATGACCAAACCAAAGGTAAAAACTTTGTGCCGCCTGGTTGACTAGCATTCCCAGACCATCAATGTTATTTGTGCAGCCAAAGCTATTCGCCTTTTGCATAAAAACAGTAGGAGAAGGTTGATAGACCATGTCATAGACAACTGGCTTATTAGAAAATACAAGATCTGAAATTTGCGGTAATTTCCCATATAGGCTCAACGATGTTGCATTTATTATTAGGTCAAAGCCTTCCTTTGCTTCGTCGTATGCTGCATCGTCGTAAACAGTCGCTATATTATCTTTATAGTGATTTGTTTCGTTAACTAACGCTATGGCTTTATCGGCGCTTCTATTATAAACCGACAATTGATTTGTGCCTGCGTCGATAAGAGCAGGTAAAACGCCTTTCGCTGCACCGCCAGCACCTACTACTAGAATGTTTAGGCCCTGTAAATCAACTCCATGATCTTTTAGATCATTCACCAAGCCTACACCATCAGTATTGTCTCCTTCAAAAATACTTCCCTTTCGAATAATAGTATTCACCGCTCCCGCTCTTTTTGCTTGTGAAGACAAAGACGAAACCCATTTGAGCGCATCATGCTTAAAAGGCATCGTAACATTTGCCCCGATAGTATTGGGCAGGCTAAAAAACTCATCGGCGGAAAAAGCAAATGCGTCTGCTTCAGCAAAACGTTTTACATATTGAAGATCAATATCGAATTGTTCAGCAAACAAAGCATGTATTATTGGTGATTTGCTCTGCTCTATTGGGTTGCCAAAAACGCAGGCCATAGTTTGTGAAGCACTCAAAAAAAAGTCCTAAAGAAAAAACGTCAGATATTGTATTAGAATAACGATAAACGAAACAATGTCATAGTAAATATCACTATGACAAAGCATATTTATTCGACTCATAGCTTATTTGTTTTCTAATATTTATTTCTCAATCAACTTAACTGCGCCTTGAATTTTATCAACGAATCGCAAACCTCCGCTACCAGTATAAAAAAGAAAGGTTGCACGTTGCCTGGTTGCAGGAACAAATTTACTATTTTGTAACGCATTTGAATAGTTAGAACTTGTATCCAACAGATACCGTATAAACCCATGGGTCAATATCGACTGTTACTTCGCCCGGTGCATTATTTGCGCTTAAGTCCGCATTATTCAACGTAAAAGTAGCGTCAGTGCTGATATCGATATAACGAACAGAGCCATTGATAAACCAATTGTCATCAACCATATAGTCAAAACCAACTTGTGCAGATAAACCAAAAGAGGCGTCTAGATCAAGGTCACTAAAACCTAAGGCTTCGTTACTGTCAGTAAAGTCTTCATCAAAAAAGATGGTGTAATTCAAACCAATACCAGCATAAGGTTGAAACGCTGAAGCCTTGTCAGCAAAAAAGTAGTTAGACGTTACTGTTGGTGGTAAATGTGTAACTTCTGCAAGCTTCTCAAGACCAAGCGGGTTAGCATTTACCTTAACATCGTGCTTAAACGGGGTTGCGGCTAAAACTTCTATATTCCAATTGTCTGTAAGGAAATAAGCAAAGTTAAGACCTAGCTGAGTATTATTGTCTACATTTAAGCCAAAGCCTAAATCGCCACCACCAACAAACACGTTAGAACTAGACTCGTCTGGCGCGACAGTCGTTAAACCAACACGTACTAGCATATCGCCAGTTTCGTGAGCTATTACATTAACACTAGTGAGTGATGCCAAAATGGCTAATCCGATTATTGATTTTTTCATTGAGTTTTTCTCCTGAGTAATTTTGAAGCGATGTTACACAGGGGAATAATTAAAATATTGATCTAGGTTAATGTTTTTAAAACAATGGTTTACAACTCTTTCTTTGTTTTGATCTTGATCAATAATTCGCGCTATTTTGTTTGGGGACAATAGAATGAGCCAAATAGAATCTCAATCATTCTTTATAACCACTCAATAGGTTTTAGATACTCCTGAATATTGCTTTCAGGGGAGCCTTTAGGGGCTAAATAGTTATACTCCCAGCGGGTTAAAGGGGGTAACGACATCAAAATTGATTCAGTACGTCCGCCTGTCTGCAAGCCAAACAAAGTACCGCGATCGTATACAAGATTGAATTCCACGTAACGACCTCTTCTATACAGCTGAAACTGCCGTTCTTTGTCGGTGTAAGGCGTGTTCTTTCGCTTTTCAACAATTGGAACATACGCTTTTAAATAGCCTTGGCCGACTGCTTTCATAAAATCAAAACTACGGTCAAATCCTTCCTGATTGAGATCGTCAAAAAATAGCCCACCAATACCTCTGGTTTCGTTACGATGCTTTAGAAAGAAATATTCATCACACCATTTTTTATACTTTGCGTAAACACCTGAACCAAAGGGCTCGCAAAGATCATAGGCAACTTGGTGCCAGTGTTTTGCATCATCCTCGAAAACATAACTCGGTGTTAGATCAAATCCACCGCCAAACCACCAAATAGGTGCCTCCCCCTCTTTAAGTGCTACAAAAAACCTAACATTAGCGTGGGAAGTTGGCACAAAAGGGTTGTGTGGATGTATCACTAAAGAAACACCCATTGCTTGAAAGCTTCTGCCTGCTAATTCAGGTCTGGCTGCCGTTGCCGAAGCAGGCATTTTGTTTCCGAATACATGCGAGAAATTAACCCCTCCTTGCTCTATGACTTGGCCATTTTTTAAGACTCTAGAACGACCACCACCGCCTTCTTCCCGATCCCATGAATCTTCAACAAATTGTCCGCCAGCATCAACCAAAGTAAGTGATTGGCAAATTTCATCCTGTAAATTTAGTAGAAAGTCTTTTACTTGTTTTATTTGCGCAGCATCTACTTGACTCATTTTATACTCATCGTTATTTAAAGGTGACTAACAAGCTTAGAGCAATAATCTCTGAGCCTTATTTAAATTGTGGGCTTAAGCCCTTATGGTTTCAAGCGTTAAACTATGAAATATTTTGCTTGGCGTTTGTTGTTGCCCCAAATCACCCTCAATTATATGAACGCCATCAGGAAAATAACTTAATACCTGCCTAGCCGTTTTAGCAGGCTCTAATCCAGCGGGATTGGCACTGGTTGACACTATAGCTTTACCAAGCAAATCACACATAGTATTTACAATCGGATGGTCGCTTATACGCACAGCGACCATGTCCGAGTCACCGCTGACCCAATCAGGCGTGCTCGCAGACTTAGGCAACAACCAAGTAATTGGGCCAGGCCAACTTTCTTTGATTCTCATTTGAGTTGATATAGATAAACTATCCATCGACACATAAGCTTGTATTTGCGTCCATTGACTCGCAATAAGTATCACCCCTTTTTCAACCGGGCGTTTTTTTAACTCAAGTATACGATAAAGCGCTTCTTGATTTTGGGGATCACAACCAAGACCAAACACTGCTTCGGTCGGATAAGCAAACACACCTCCATTATCAAACCAAGACTGCAAATATTGTAAACTATCTTTCATTATTGGTGCCTTTAAAAATATATCATCTTGATCAATAGGTGCTAATCATTACAAGAATAATGACAATCTTGTTCAGCACAAACTAACGATGCGTCAGTTTTGGATTTTTTATAAAGAATATTAGCACCACAATTTGGACAAGTTTTTGCAACAGGCTCATGGTTAGCGATGAATTTGCACTTTGGGTATCCACTGCATGCATAGAATGTTTTACCAAAACGATTTTGTTTTGCCTGCAAAATGCCTTCATCACACTTTGGGCATGCAACGCCTTCACCTTCGCGTCTCTGATCTGGATTTTTCTTCGTTGAGATAAAGTCACACTCAGGAAAATTAGTACAACCGATAAACATACCGAAACGACCCTTTTTTACCGCCAATTCCTTACTACATTTTGGGCACTCACTACTTTCAATGTATTTAATTACAGTGACGGTATTTTGATTCAGGGCTTGTGAATAATCGCACTCTGGATAGCCGGTGCAACCTAAAAAACTAGATTTGCCTACAAATTTTATATGCAAGGGAGAGGCGCAATCTGGGCAATCACCATAGGCAAGTTGATTGGCATTTTTAGACGATAAAGGTTCTACCTTGTTTTTCATCTTATCAACAAACTTTTAAATAGTAGGATCTTAATGTAATTGCCCTTCCGGCAATTCAAAAATCAGCTCTTCCATTTGTTCGTAAGCTAATTCTTTGCCTGGCACATTAAATAGCACCATCAGCACGACCCATTTCAAGTCAACCAAACAAAATTCTGAAGAATCGATTTCCATCACTCGATCAATAACCATTTCACGAGTATTAGAGCAAAGCACATTTATTTGCTCTAGAAATATCAAAAATCCTCTACACTCTATATCAAGTTTAATTAATTCATCTTCACAATAAACACGAGTATTAGAGATCTCAGCAGAATGGGTTAAATATGGTGTAGTGTCGGTTGATTGAAGGTCGCACAGTTTTTCTAACCAAGCTAAAGCTTTATATATTTCGTCATGATGAAAACCGGCTCGAATCAGCTCATCGGTTAATTCATCTTGATCAACCATTAACTCTGTCTGATTGTTTACTAAGTTCTCAAATAAATACATGAGAATATCGAACATGTTTTAAGCCCCCAATTTAATATAACCTTCGGCGGTTGACGCTACTAAGCCACGCAACTCATATTCTAATAATTGTGTCAGCACATCACTCAAGGACATACCGCTGCGTTGTGCAATTGTGTCAACTGATGTAGCGCTGTAATCAACACTATCTAACAATAGCTCAGAAGCCAAGCAAGAATTGGTTTTTTTTTCATTTTTTTTATCAGCTATAGTTACATCATTAAAACCACTCATATGCATCAGCTCAGTAACAATATCATCAGCACATTCTACTAACATCGCTCCTTGTTTAATTAACCAATGGCAACCTTCGGCATTTGGGTTATTTATATTGTTAGGTAAAGCGAATACTTCCCTATTCTGCTCCAATGCATATTTCGCGGTCACTAAGGATCCGCTTTTTAGTTTTGCTTCTACCACTACCACACCCATGCTTAGGCCACTAATAATCCTATTCCTCCGAGGAAAAAACTGCGCCATGGGCTTAGTGCCTAGGGGGAATTCAGATAATATAAGCCCTGTATCCCTGATTTGCTGATAAAGATCTGCATGTCTTTTGGGATAAATAATATCTACCCCACAACCCAACACAGCGATAGTAGGCAAGTTATTGGCCAAACTCGCTTTATGACATGCCGCGTCAATACCTAGAGCCAATCCGCTAATAGTGCCAATATTATCGAAACATGCTAGCTGTTGAATTAATGTATGGCACGACTGCACGCCATAAATAGACGGACTTCGACTGCCCACAAAGGCGATTTGAGGCCAACAGAGCAAATTTACATCTCCCACTGCAAACAGAAAAAGAGGAGGCCTAGAAATTTGCCGAAGTCGATTAGGATAATAAGGACTATCAAAAGAAATAAAATGATGAAGTACAGATTGTGCTAGCCAATGCAAGCTTGAGCGCACTTGCTTATCTATAGAATAATTTGGTGTCTTCAAGGCCTTAATTTGGGTTTGGTTCCAACCAACTTTCAATAGGTTTTGCTTGCTTTGTTCACATAATTGACTTAAATCGCAGTTTAATTGTTCTGCACTTTTAAGTAAGGAAACAATGCCTAACTTCGGTACACTGGCTAAATATAAAAACCGAGCACACTGGGACTCGACAGAAATGGATGTTGAATGTTGCAATGCGTTTTTCCTTCCTTGGAATCACAAGTTTATCTATACAATTATCCCCGCTAGGGTTGTTAATAATTGTATTGTTTAAGGTCTAGCAATAATTTCTCCACCACTTAGGTGTGTGTTAGTTTTAGTCACCCATGCATAACTGGCATTCTCAAAGCTACGAATGACAACTAATTCACCGACCTTAAATGCCGGTTGCTCTACTTCTTCGGTCTGTTTGAATAAGTCAACAATGCTCGATTTAGTCAACGCATAACTAGATTCTTTGTCGTAGCTAATGTCTTCGCCTTTTTCGTAAATACCAAACACTGTACCTGGTTTTACTTTGCGCGCACCAATATTAACGATTACTACGTCATGAGCACCAATTAATACATTTCCATTCACATTTTGAACCAATTCACCTACTTGTCTGTTTGCTGGCTTTAAGCGTAGGTCTCTTTTTTTAACCTTTTCGCTAAGGACTAATTTATCACCTTTTTTAGCTTCGATTTTACTTTCGTGAATTTTAACAATTTGACGTTGCTGAGAGAGTGTTTCGGTAACGCTTGCGTCGCTCAAATAGCTTACTTGAACCCCTAAACTTTTACCCAAGCTATCAAATACCTCACGTTCTTTGCGCACAACTTTATATTCCGTCTTGGTATCATCAACATTATGCGCAAGCACAAAATCAGTGTTAGTGAAACGAGGCGAACCTTCTTGATCTCCTAAAACAATCGGCAATGATTGATATTTAACCGCGTCCATCATGCTTCCATTACCAAAATGATGTTCGATATCACTCCAAGGTAATACAGAAATAGGCGATGGTTTTGTTGTTACTTTGCTATTAGGCGTGAGGGTAATTGTTGACTTGTCTCGCACTAATTCAAGTACCGGTTGACCGTTTTCATATCGAAGTCTAAGCACATCACCAGGATAAATAAGATGCGGATTTTCAATTTGCGTATTGGTACGCCATAACTCTGGCCACAACCAAGGTTTGTCTAAAAATAGGCTGGAAATATCCCAAAGAGTATCTCCTTTGACAACAACATAAGTTTCTGGCGCATCTGATCTAACGCTTATATCGTCTGCTCTAATGGCTGACACCCATAATAATGTTAGTGTCAAAATACCTATTTTGATAAGACTTGAGCTCTTTGCCATTGCACTTAACCTTTGTAAAATTCTTCTAATGTTCGGCGTTTAACGAACATAAATAAGAGTTGCCGCTTCACATTCACTTATTAAACTCTTGGTGAGTGATTTATCTCAGCAACAACTGATGTATAATAAGTTATCGGTTTAATTGAAATAAAATTAAGCGATTGAGTAACTTATTAGCCTTTTAGGCGCAATATAAGTGACATGCAACACTAAAATTGCTAGAGCTTAAAACTAAAACCTATTCAATCGAAACAACAATAAGATTGAATAAAACCCTAAGCAATACCATATTAACCCTAAGAAGCATTGGTTAAATACGAATTTTGCATCAATGTTATAGATATTGATACTGACCTAAAGAGTGAATTTATGCCTGTACTAAAAGTATTAACGTTTCCCGATGAACGGCTGCGAACAGTAGCTAAACCTGTAGAATCGGTAAACAAAGACATTAAAAAATTAGTCGCTGATATGTTTGAAACCATGAAAGATGAAAAAGGTATTGGTCTTGCTGCTACCCAAGTGAATGTTCATAAACGTGTTGTGGTAATGGATGTATCGGAAGAACAAAATGAACCTTATGTGTTTATCAACCCAGAAATAATGGAAAAATCAGGCTCAACGATTAGCGAAGAAGGCTGTTTGTCAGTGCCAAATAACTATGCAAAAGTAGACCGAGCTGAAAAGGTAACGGTAAAAGCTCTCGACAAAAATGGTGAATCATTTGAGCTCGAAGCAGAAGGCTTACTAGCGGTTTGTATACAGCATGAACTTGATCACTTAAAAGGAAAATTGTTTGTTGATTATTTATCCCCTCTAAAGCGCGACCGAATTAAAAAGAAACTAGAAAAAGAAGCTCGTTTAGCGGCTAAAGCATAAGGTAGGAAAGATTGCGTATTTTATTTGCCGGCACGCCTGATTTTGCTGCTGCTCATTTACAAGCATTGATTGATGCTGAGTTTGAAATAATAGGTGTTTACACCCAGCCAGACAGACCCGCAGGCAGAGGTAAGAAACTCAACCAATCGGCGGTTAAAAAACTCGCCATCGCGAATAACTTACCGATATTTCAGCCTCCCTCTCTTAAAGATCAACAAGTGCAAGCCGAACTTGCCGATTTAGCACCCGATATTATGGTGGTAGTTGCTTATGGCTTAATTTTACCCAAAGCAATTCTCGACATTCCTTCTAAAGCTTGCATAAACGTGCACGGGTCTATTTTGCCAAAATGGCGTGGAGCAGCACCTATCCAACGGTCTATATGGGCAGGCGATGAAAAAACTGGCGTCAGTATCATGCATATGGATGAAGGCCTAGACACCGGTGATGTGATTCATATAGCGTCAATTCCAATAGAAAACGACGATACCAGTGCCAGCCTCTATCAAAAACTAGCGCATTTAGGGCCAAAAACACTTGTACATTGCTTACAAAATTGGCATAGCTTTGGGCGCCAAAAGCAAGAAGATTCGAAGGCAACCTACGCGAAGAAGTTAAGTAAACAAGAAGCGTATTTAAACTGGCAAATGCCCGCCCAACAGTTGCAGCGCAACGTTCGCGCGTTCGACCCATGGCCAGTCGCATGGTTTGAGTACAAAGGAAAAGCGTTTAAAGTTTGGCAAGCTCGTGATGAAACGATCGAAGCCGGGCAACAAAGCAGAATGACACCGGGTGAAATTATAAAGTTTGATAAAACAGGCCTATTTATCGCAACAATCGAAAACGTGTTAGTCATAGATAAACTGCAAATCCCAGGCAAAAAACCGCAAAGAATAATCGACTTAGTCAATGGCCAAGCCGAGTTATTTGAAGTGGGTGATATAATAGAATGAAATTAAAAACGGTCTTTCAAATATACATTTACAAAGTAATCTTTGAATTTGTGGGCACCCGCAAATGAGAGAGTTAACATTAAGGCACGCGAACGATTTGCGCTGTGATGCCGCGTGGGTATTATTTCAAATATTAGAAAATGGTCATTCTGCCAGAGAATTGATGCCAATAGTGTGGCAACGTCATCCAGACCCCAAAAATCGGGCGTGGTTACAAGAAATGATTTACGGGAGTTTACGCACGTTGCCAAAATTACAATTTTGGTTGCGGCAAATACTCGACAAACCACTAAAGAAAAAACAAAAGATAATCGAGCATTTAATCATGCTTGGCTTGTATCAATTAACACATACCCGCACTGCAGAACATGCTGCGGTTTCAGAAACCGTTAATGCTTGTAAAAAGCTGAAGGAAGAGCGTTTAGCCGGTTTAGTTAATGCCGTATTAAGGCGATTTCAAAGAGAAGGCCTTGCCAAGCAGCCAATCGGCCAAGCCCATATCGATTTAGGTGTGCCGAAATGGCTTTACAAGTTGATTGCGACAAGACATCCAGACGATGCTGAAAATATTATCAAAAATATGCAGAAACGAGCTGATATTTGGTTAAGAGTTAATACGCTACAAATTGATCTTAAAGATTATTTGGCATTGCTGTCAGCTTCAGCTTATGATTTTGAACAAGGGCTAGGTCATGCTATTAAGCTAAGCAAACCTGGCGACATTACTCTATTACCTGGCTACAATGAAGGACTATTTGCAATTCAAGACCAAGCTGCACAACAAGCCGCTCGTTTACTGCAACCAAAAGTGGGCGACACAGTGCTTGATTGCTGCGCAGCTCCTGGCGGCAAAACCGCTGCCATAATTGAGTGGCAACCTAAGTTGAAAGCTCTTTATGCACTAGACTTGCATAATGATAGAGTTGAAAAAATACATGAAAACTTACTGCGTTTGCGTCACTTGCCCGCCAACGAAAATATGGTGAAAATTATTACCGGAGATGCACTTGAGCTATCTGAAAACCCTTATTTACCAGAATTTGATAAGATTTTACTTGATGCCCCTTGCTCCGCCACAGGCGTAATACGCCGCCACCCCGACATTATGTGGCTACGTAAACCACAAGATATTGAAGTCCTCGTCGACATACAGGCAAAAATACTACAACAAGCTTGGCAGAAACTAAAAGTAGGCGGCGAACTCTTATACGCAACTTGCTCAATCTTGCCACAAGAAAACCAACAACAAATAGAAAACTTTTTAAACAAAAATGCAGACGCAAGCTTAACTTCAGTTGAAACCAACAATGGCGAAATAGTCGATTATTGGCAGATTTTACCCGGCCAAGAAAACATGGATGGTTTCTTTTATGCAAGACTGCTAAAGTGTTAGATAAAAGATATGACAATAATCTCCTTTACGAAAAAGAACTAGCATGAAAATAATCATTATAGGCGCTGGTCAAGTAGGTGGAACCCTCGCTGAAAATTTAGCGGGAGAAAAAAATGAAATTACCATTATCGATTCTGAATCGAGTATTTTGTCGAGCTTACAAGACCGCTTAGACCTCCAAATTGTATGTGGTATTGGTTCACATCCTGATGTGCTCAAAAAAGCCGGTGCTGAAGATGCAGACATGATAATCGCTGTTACTAACAGTGATGAAAGCAATATGATGGCTTGTCAAGTTGCTCATAGTTTATTTAAAACGCCCACCAAAATTGCACGAGTTCGGTCTGAACAATATATCATTTATCAAGATCAACTGTATCAGAATAAAGATATTCCGGTGGATCATCTTATTGCGCCAGAGCAACTGGTCACTACCGCTATTAAAAGACTTATCGATTATCCCGGCGCACTGCAAGTAGTAGAGTTTGCTGATGGCCGAGCCAGTCTGGTTGCTGTTAAAGCCTATTATGGTGGTTTGTTGGTTGGGCACGCATTATCAGCACTGAAAGAGCATATGCCAAATGTTGATACTCGAGTAGCGGCGATTTATAGACGTGGTAGACCTATCCGCCCACTGGGATCGACGGTTATTGAAGCCGACGATGAGGTCTTCTTTATTGCCGATACCAAACATATTCGAGCAGTAATGAGCGAGTTACAAAAACTGGAAGCCAGTTATAAGAGAATCATGATAGCCGGTGGCGGATTAATTGGTGCTGGTTTAGCGAAACGTTTAGAACGTAAGCATAATGTTAAGCTCATCGAATACAGTTTAGACCGAGCAAATTATTTAGCTTCAACCCTAGATCATGCGACTGTGTTTCAAGGAGATGCGTCTGATGCCAGCCTATTATTAGAAGAGAATGTTGAGCAGGTTGATGCCTTTATTGCGGTAACTAACGACGATGAAGCAAATATTATGTCAGCGATGTTAGCCAAGCGTATGGGAGCGGCTAAGGCCATGGTTTTGATACAACGCAGCGCCTATGTGGACTTGGTACAAGGTGGCGATATTGATATCGCATTTTCGCCACAGCAAGCTACAATATCTGCGCTATTAACCCACATAAGACGGGGCGACATTGTAAACGTGCACTCACTCAGAAGAGGTGCCGCCGAAGCAATTGAAGCAATTGCTCATGGTGACCAACAAACGTCTAAAGTAGTGGGTAAACAAATTCGTGATATTAAACTACCACCAGGCACAACTATTGGTGCAGTAGTAAGAGAAGACGAAGTAGTTATTGCACATTCTGATACCGTTATTAAAGCAAATGATCATGTTATTTTATTTTTAGTCGATAAAAAATTCATTGGCGATGTAGAAAGATTATTCCAACCAAGTGCTTTGTTTTTTTAAGGCTCCATTCACAAGGATAAGTTATGTTTTCAGGTATATTTTTTATTGCGCTTGGTTGCCTACTATTATTCTTTGGGATTACCCAAGACGAATGGTTCGATATTGTTTTGGGTATTCTAATGATGTTGTTTGCGTGCGAACGTTTTTATTTGTTAGCCACCGGCAAAACATCCATTTTTGGTAAAAAAGAAGATAAAAAAACGAACTGATTTTACGCATAAGTTTACTGTTTTTTTATCATTTTAAATGAAAAACCTGTTCCGTCTTTCCCTAACACACTAACCCGTAAACCAGTGTTTGAGAGCACTTTGTACTGAATCTTAGACGGAAAATCATGCTGTAGGTTTTCAAAAGAAAATGTTTCTTTTTCAGCTGTATTTAAAACGAAAGGAATACCTCTTCCATCATTTTGGTTTAACACCGTCGCCGTATAAACTACCTTATTGTCGGCAAATTTTATTTCCATCTCTTCAGTAACTTTCTTATTTCCTTGAATAATTTTGTACGACTCTCCAACTAAGGTACCCGCAACTTTTGTCTATGATTCATATGTTTGCGTGCCTTCAACTTGCCATGTTCCTAGTAAGAATTCGACTCTCGCTATCTGATTTTGCGGAACACAAGACTACAAAATTATAAAGGCTATTTGCATTCTGAGGTTGGAAATTGCTTTTTCTGACTTATCTGGGTGAACCTAGCACGGGTTGGAAAATAGGTTAGAAAACGGCTCCTTAGAGGCAGTTTCAGGTCGGTGACGCTTGTAAGTTTCACTCTGTTGTTTTGCTAGCACATAGTTTTATCCATGAATATTGTGAATTATATTGTGACTAATAAGAGCTTAACTTACGACTGACCGAACGGCTGCTTTTGCGCTTTTCTTCGCATTAGCCGACAAGGTTTCTAATAGAAATTATTCAACTGAGTTCAGTATGTAATTCGTCTATCTCTGGCTATTTGCTCTACTTAGATTTGGTTCTAAGACTTGAATACTTAAGCCTCCAATTGCCTTAAAATCTTGTTAGTTTCTTCAAGTAATTGTTCAATTTCATCAAATGTTGTTTTGTTTACTGTAAAAACGGTAACGCTTGGCACGTTCATAAACATTCACTGCTTCATCAGTCTTAAGGACATCCTTGTCCTTGAAGCTTTTTCACTCTTTATTTAATTCAAGCGTGAGTTTGTCAATGACTACATCCAAAACTTCAAGGAGTTCTTCATTGGTTACCTGAGGGTTGTTATTAATGTCACGTATTCTGTGGATGTAGTTGCCCGGGTAGCGTTTTACTAACTCGTTTCTTATGGCTTGCATGGCGGGTCTTCGATGTCTGTAGACACCATCTACTTCAATCGCTGCGTAATACAACGAACAGTAAAAGCTAAACTTCCCCGTTTGTATGTCATCATCACAAATTCGATCTCCCGCCAAATTTCTGGTGTCTTGTGACGACATAATGACTTTTGCTTTTTTAACTATTGAAATATCGGTTTCGGAGACTGAAAAATAAACACCCATCCATTCATTATCATTTTCATTTGCTACCCGGATGACTATGGGCATTACCAAGTTTTTTTCGAGACAATTGCCGATAAAGTGAGTTTCACCTTGTTTTGATAGTGTGCACTCCCGGTCTGGATGTCCATCCCAACCTAACTTAATGATTCCTTTGTTCCTATCATAGTTATGTACAGGTAAATCAGTCGCCTTTCTCCCAAAAGGGGCCAGTCTCACCTTTAAATCAGAACCGTTATCAATAAAGTAATATCTGCCCATTTTTAGTTTCCCGCCTGCTTGTGTGTAATAGCCATAGCGCAGACTAGGGTTTGCTCCGTCGACAACATCATACTTGTCCCAGGACAAATCGTAAGCGGGGGATTCAAAAGTGAATGTAAGTAAGATAAACAGTAGTGGTAATTTAAAATTCATATTTCCTCACATTTTGAGGTGAGCAGTAGTCCGAAACCGTCACACAGTATAAACCGCTGGGCGAATTTTGGGTAGTGGCATGTAAACCATGACAACACTCACACTATTTGACAGTCGACGGGATTGAATCAATACTTGCGGTACACAATCAAAATGTATAAGTACATAAATCCAATGAAAATCAGCATATTGCTTCTGCTTTTAGCTTTCGTCCATTCCTTTGCTGTGGCTTCAGTGCCTTGCGAAGAATCACCAGAGTCGGCAAAAATCACTGCACAGAGAATGGCGTTCAATCAGGCCATTGTAGATACAGATATAAAGACGATGGATAAAATACTGACGTCTGATGTTATCTTGATTACTGGCACTGAAAGCGTTGTTTTTTCTGGGAAACAAGCTCAATTGTCACTCTGGGAAGATGATGCAAAAGAGAACGGTGACGCCAAAACCATTTGCGACAGGGTGGCGCAGTGTATTCAGGTGACTTCTGATGAGAAAATGGCAATGGAATCCGGCCAGTGGTTGTGCAGCAATAGCGGCGAACTTACTTATAAAGGCATTTATTCAGCCAAATGGCGACAAATTGATGGTCTCTGGCAAATCGAAGCAGAAACATTCATGACAACCGAGCAATTGAAGTAATCATTCGTCAGAATTATTACTACATTAACGCCTCATTCAGAGGCAATAAAATAGCTGGTTAAAATTAGCGAGGCACGAGCAAAAACCAGCCAAATAGCAACCTTCGTGCGCAAGTCACTGCATCACAGCGAGGGAAAAATAGCCCTAAACTAAACAATCAAGAAAATAGCCAAACTGATGAGCCATACCATGCTAGAGGGATGACATGGGCTCAAAGGCTAAAACGAGTATTCAACATAGACATTACCGAATGCGAAAAGTGCGAGAATCACAATGTAAGCATCATCGCTTGCATTATAGATGCCCACGTTATTCAAAAAATACTGAAGCATTTAGATAAAAAGTACCCAGTGTCTGCGCAACCAACACAGTTGCCACCTTTGCGGGCACCACCTAAAGAACAATACGCAGAGGATTTTACTATTCAACGTGAATTCAACTTTGGGGCATAAACTACCTTCAATGCAAGAGTGAAAAAAACACACTATTACACGGTGGGAGCAATGGCATGCTAATCACCCAATTCCTGTACCGATAGCTTATCTTCGCATGACATTTCAAACTAACACAGCATACAAAACTTACACAATTCAACATTTCAATATTTTCCACTAACTTATTAGCGTATCAGCAGATATTGGAGGGTTTAGTAATAGAGCGCATATTTAGTACAACCTACTCAATTTGCATATAAAACAGAAACTTGCAAAATTTTTTCAATTGAGGATTGGTAAGATTGTTAAAAAAGCTGACAGGAGAATTAGTTATGAAAGTATTTTTGAGGGAATCATTTAACGTAAAAATGTCGAATGATAATAAGTTTGATATTATTTGGGGTCTTGAACGGCACTTGAGGCGCAGTTTCCGGACGGATTGTGCACTATTTATTAGATACATCCCTCTCGTCATTCCCGCGAAAGCGGGAACCTCTCACAATCAAGGCGTGATTTAAGAAAAAACAATGGATTTAAGCTTTTTTGAAAGTGGCTTTTCTTATATTTATTAAGCTGTTTTAGAGGTTCCCACTTTCGTGGGAATGACCTAGGATGTTTATAAATTTGAGGTATAGCTATGTCTGCTTTTGGATGTTTTTTGTCAGTCATTTAAAAAGAAAATACTCAAAAGCTTGGCTTAATCTACCATCTTTTGCACAAAACGGACGTTGGTCCGTTTCCATTTAAATCGTTACTTCCAACCTCAGAATGCAAATAGCCATTATAAATAGCGTCAAAATAAAATAAGTCTGGATTGATTTCATATCATTATATTCAGAATATTCAGATTTTAGTTAGGGTCTGTCGCCCCTAATCTGAGCACCCTTTTCTATCTCAAGCTCGGGATGATTATTGAACAAACTAACTGCGCCAGAAAGTGGGTGAAAACAAAACCAACAAAGAGAAGATTTCAAGCCGGCCAAATAACATTGCGACCATTAGAAACCATTTACCAGCGTCGGTTACTTGAGCATAAGTGCCAGCAACTTCACCTAAGCCAGGACCTAAGTTGTTTAAAGCCGCAGCGGTAGCGGAAAAAGCAGTAACGTTGTCCAAGCCTGTTGCAATGAGGCCAATCATAATAATCACAAAAACCAAAGCATAGGCAGCTAAAAAGCCCCAAACCGCCTCAACCACACGACTGGGCATAGCCCTGTCTCCCAACTTAACTGAATACACCGCTTTAGGATGAATTAGTCGGTCAACTTCGCGCTTGCCTTGGATAAATAATAAAAGCACACGTATCACTTTTAAACCACCACCCGTCGAGCCAGCACAGCCACCAATAAAGCTAGAAAATATTAGTAAAATAGGTAAAAACGCGGGCCATGAAGAGAAGTCTGTAGTCGCAAAACCAGCTGTAGTGCTGATAGATACTGCTTGAATAAGTGCTTGGTCAAAAGCAACCTCAGCACTGTCATAAGCAGAGTAATAAACCAATACCAAAAAACACACTGTAACCAGAGCAAACTGAATGCTGAAAAAGGCTTTGCACTCTGGATCTCTGAAATAATTTCGAATGTTGCGACCACTAACTGCCGCGTAGTGTAATGAAAAATTAAGCGCTGCTATCCATAAAAAGACAACACACACCATATTTACTGCCGCACTATTAAAATAACCTAAACTCGCATCGTAAGTAGAAAAACCTCCTATTGCGACGGTTGAGAAAGCGTGGCAAACAGCATCAAATAGATTCATGCCGGCGACCCAATAGGCAGCGCTACATGCAATTGTTAACGACAAATAAATGTACCACAAATGTTTGGCAGTATCGGCAATTCGCGGGGTCATCTTAGAGTCTTTCACCGGGCCTGGTGTTTCTGCACGATAGAGCTGCATACCTCCAACGCCAAGTATTGGCAAAATAGCAACCGCCAACACTATAATCCCCATCCCTCCTAACCATTGCAATTGTTGACGATAAAACTGCACGGCTTTAGGTAAGAACTCGATACCTTCAATTACTGTTGCGCCGGTTGTGGTTAATCCAGAAAATGACTCAAATATAGAATCGGTAAGACTCATCTCAGGTTGATTTAACAAAGAAAAAGGAAGCGCGCCGAACAAAGCAAGGACTGTCCAGAAGAGTACAACAATCAAAAAACCTTCTTTTGCTCTTAAATCTGCTCGATTTCGACGATTAGGATACCAAAATGCTAAACCTGTTACTAAACTCAAGAAGAAAGCGACAACAAAGGCCAAGCCACCGCCATCTTCGTAAATGACAGAAATCAAAGCAGGCGGCAACATCGTTACGCTAAACAGCGCAACCAGTAAGCCTAGAATTCTTATTATTGCCCGATACTGCACTTTTTGAGTGCCCCCAAATTACTCTTTAGCTTATAAGTTCTAGAGTAACCAAATTTAATGCCAAAACTGTATAGGTAGTTATAACTCATTGAACGAAAAAGATAAAAAAATAAATTCATTTTTTTACTTGGCAACGTCAAAATTTGTGATAACTTTATCACATCAAAGTAGCCGCAAAGGTTATTCTTTGATACCAAGCTGATAATAATAATAGGTTAACAAACCAGTTTAAAATACGTAAAAGAAAATGGAACTGCTGAACTTCGGTATCTTTTTATTCCAAATCTTGAACAACTAAATACTTTTTTCTTTTTGATTAAGGTAGTTTTTTTGTGCCTAAAAAAAGTTGCTAACATAGTTATCCACAGCAAAAATTAAACGTAAGTTTAAAAAATTGTCTAATAATCAATCATTTAATGTTTCAACAATCAAAAGTGACCAAAAATATGCACAATGAAATTTCTCCACCTTTAGTATTAGTTGACGGTTCGTCTTATTTGTTTCGAGCCTTTCATGGATTACCTCCGTTAACTAACTCCAAAGGCATGGATACTGGCGCAATATATGGCGTAGTTAATATGCTTAGGTCACTAGTCAAAGATTATGGACCAACCCATATGGCAGTGGTATTCGACGCTAAGGGAAAAACATTCAGAGATGATATATATAAAGAATACAAAGCAAACAGGCCACCAATGCCTGATGAATTACGTTCTCAAATTGCCCCTTTACATAAAATAGTCGAAGCAATGGGCTTTTCACTAATAGTTGAACCCAATGTAGAAGCCGACGACGTAATCGGCACCCTCGCCAAACAAGCCTCAAAAGAAGGTGTACATTGCATTATTAGCACCGGTGACAAAGACATGGCTCAGTTAGTAGACAAACATGTTACGCTCATCAATACAATGACCCGTACCGACATGGATAGAAAAGGCGTTGTAGACAAGTTTGGCGTACCTGCAGAACTTATAATTGATTATTTAGCATTAAAAGGTGACAAGGTCGACAATATTCCTGGTGTCCCCGGTGTTGGCGACAAAAGTGCTGTGGCTATGCTAAATGGTATTGGTGGTGTAAAGGAGATTTACGACAATCTCGATAAAATAGCTGAACTTAACTTTCGTGGCGCTAAAACCATGGCCAACAAAATGGCAGAGTATAAAGAACAAGCCTTATTATCTTATGAACTTGCTACCATTGTCTGTGACTTAGACTTAAACACAGAATTAACATCACTCAGCATAGATGAAATGAACAAGCCTGTGTTACGAGAGTTATTTGCGGAGCTCGAATTTAAACGATGGTTAAGTGAGGTTAGCGATGCTGAAACTCTTGCTCAAGTGAGTAAAAACCAAGATTCAGCAGCACAAAGCACAAGTGATAGTAGCGATAGCGTTGCTGTGATAAATACCGATGCATATATTACCGTGTTTAGTGAAAACCAATTTGCAGAATTAAAAGAGAAAATTTCTACAGCTGAATATTATGCAATAGATACTGAAACCACTAGCCTTGACTATATGCAAGCCGAGTTAGTGGGATTTTCATTTGCCTTTGTTGACGGCAGTGCATATTACGTCCCGGTCGCTCACGACTATCCTGGCGCGCCAGAACAACTGGACCGAGAATGGGTAATCGCTCAACTTAAACCTTTATTAGAAGACACGTCAGCCAAAAAAATTGGCCAACACATTAAGTACGATAAAAACGTTTTAGCTAATTACGACATTCAACTAGCGGGCATAAAATGCGATACCATGTTGGCGTCTTACGTGCTCAATAGCACTGCAACCCGCCACGATATGGATAGTTTGTCGCTAAAATATTTAAGCCATAAAACAATCAGCTTTGAAGAAATAGCAGGTAAAGGTGCTAAGCAAATTACCTTTAATCAAATTGATTTAGACACTGCAGCCAAATATGCCGCCGAAGATGCTGACATTACGCTTAAATTATATGCAGCTCTGGTAGATTTGTTAGAAAAAGAAGAAGGCTTGAGCGAATTATTAAATGACATTGAAGTTCCCTTATCGTCAGTTTTGGCAAGCATGGAACAAACAGGTGTATTAATAGATTCACAGAAATTGGCTCAACAAAGCCAAGACTTGGCGGCTCGAATACTTGAACTAGAAGGACAGGTTCACGAACTCGCAGGTGAAGCATTTAATCTGGGGTCTACTAAACAACTACAACATATATTATTTGAAAAATTAGAACTCCCCGTTAAAAAGAAGACGCCCAAGGGTGCGCCCTCTACGGCAGAGGAAGTATTACAAGAATTAGCACTTGAATATGAACTACCGGCCTTGATCATGCAATTTAGAGGCTTAACAAAATTAAAAAATACATACACCGACAAACTACCCCGTATGATCAATCATCGCACAAACCGTGTGCATACTTCGTATCATCAGGCAGTTACTGCAACCGGTAGGCTTTCATCGACCGATCCAAATTTACAGAATATTCCAATCAGAACAACTGAAGGTCGTCTAGTTAGGCAAGCTTTTATTGCCCGACCAGGATATAAGATTGTAGCGGCTGATTATTCGCAGATTGAACTAAGAATAATGGCTCATCTGAGCAAAGACCCAGGATTATTAAATGCCTTTGCTAAAGGCTTAGATGTTCATAAAGCTACTGCCGCTGAGGTGTTTGGTGAATCCCTAGAGAGTGTAACCGACAACCAAAGACGAAGTGCAAAAGCAATTAACTTTGGGCTGATTTATGGCATGTCGGCTTTTGGTCTTGGTAAACAATTGAATATTCCACGTTACGATGCACAAGCATACATGGATAAATATTTTGAACGCTACCCAGGTGTTTTGACTTACATGGAATCTACACGTGAAGGTGCTAAACAACTAGGCTATGTCACCACGGTATTTGGTCGACGCTTATACTTACCAGAAATTAACGCTAGTAATGGATTGCGCAGAGCAGGTGCAGAACGTGCAGCTATTAATGCGCCAATGCAAGGCACAGCAGCCGATATAATCAAAAAGGCGATGATTGTGGTAAATGACTGGATGTTATCGTTAGTCGAAAAAGACACGATTATCATGGTCATGCAAGTACATGATGAATTGGTTTTTGAAATCAAAGAAGAAAAAGTCAATGAATACACACTCAAAATTAATGCGCTAATGGAAGAATGCGTTAGCCTCGATGTACCCCTAGTTGTAGAGGCTGGTATCGGTGACAATTGGGATGAAGCACATTAATTTAGAAATTCTTTAATTTTTTTGAACTTTTGCTCAATGCAAGGCTCTATATACCTGAATGTGTTGTTCTCCCTGAGAATTAGGCTCCAATATAGCAGTTTGGAGCCTTTCTTTTTTTGGTTAACCTTACTTTTACCTACAAACGCCCAACCTTAAGGCCGAGTCTTAGCTTCTAGTATTATCAGCTAAATATATTTGCAACACGATTTAGAACATTATCGCTTATTGGGGCGACCAAATTAATCCTTAATAAATTAGCTACAGTCTTAGCACTTGAGCAATCAAACCATTTCTGAATTCCTTTTACGACGAAGAAATAACATTGCAACTAGTACAATACCGCTCAAAAAAAATACCGGTGGCGAAGAAGCTTGAACGACCAATGGAGTATAGTCGTAAGCAACTTCTACAAAGCCTGAAATAGAAGGTACACTAGAAAGTGACAAATAAGGTTGATAACCAGTGAATGTAAGGGGTGAATCTAAGCTTGCACTAAAGTCAAAATCAAACAGATCATCACCAATAAATTGATTTGTGCTGAAGCCAAAAAAGCCCCGACTCGTGATACCTCTTGAGTCGTATGTAGTAGTGTATTGTATGTCAAATTGAACCGATTCAAATCTTGTAAAACTTTGACCCGAAGGTAGTACGATTGCACCAGCAATCTCTATGTCACCCTCAATATTTTCACTAGCTAGCGATATGTTTTGTAGGGGTGTTCTCCCAAATATATCGGGGCCTAAACCATTCAAAGTTAGTCTATTGTTATTGACTGTCGTGGTAATCGCTGAAACATTGGAGTTTCGAAATAGACTACTTACACCGACATTGACATCATATAAAATCCTAACAAAATTAAGTGTGCCAAGTTTACTATCAAATTTTTGTATGGATGCTGTGTTTCCAAGAATGTCACTGCTTACTCTGATAACACTTGAATGTGCTGTGAATGTGGCTGTCAAGAGCGAACCAATAAGGCCGAGTACAAACGCTGCACGTGTGATGGATAAAGTCATGATATTTCCTTATGTATTAATAAAAGTTGAACTAAAAACTAGCTCACACCTATTAATGCGTGAAATAACAGCAAAACCCCTCATTAAAAATTACTTTACTACCTTCAGAACGCAAATAACCTTGATTATTTGCCCAACTTTTTATCTAGTTTGAGGAATATCCAACCATTCTGATAATATTCTTTCTGTTTCTGGCAGGCCCAATCCATTGAGCGAAGAAAACGTTTGCACCCTAACATCGCCATTAAATGCGATACATGCTTCGCGCACCATTAGCAACTGACTATTTCGCTTGCCTGATTTTAATTTGTCGGCTTTTGTTAATAATACTAATACTGGCAGTTGTGCACTAACAGCCCAAAAAATAAGGTCTTGGTCTAAATCCTTTAGTGGGTGTCGAATATCCATTAATACGACCAAACCTTTTAAACATTCGCGTTTTTGTAAATACTCACCTAAAGATTTTTGCCATTTTTCCTTCATCTTTAATGGCACTTTCGCATATCCATACCCTGGTAAATCCACTAAACGACGCGTTTCATCGAGCTCAAATAAGTTGATAAGCTGGGTACGACCGGGTGTTTTACTCGTTCTTGCGAGGTTTTTTTGGCGAGTGAGTTTATTTAATGCGCTTGATTTACCCGCATTTGAACGCCCTGCAAAGGCTATTTCGCTGCCCTTAAATGTTGATAGATGCGAAATATCTGGCGCGCTAGTTAAAAATTTAGCTTGTGTAAAATAAGACATATAAATTTAGGCTTGCTTAAAATTAATGCAAGTTTACACTTAAAAAGTTAATTTGTTTGCAGTAAATACATAGTATTATCAAGGAAATGTTTTATTAAGCCGTTAATAGTGTAAAATATTCGACCAATTACAAATTGTGCTGAATTAATCCTCACATTTAGAGAGTATAAGTATGAAAAAATATTGTTTGCTTTTAGCTTTGTTCCTAGCTCACATGGGCTCAGTCTTTGCCGAGGGTGATCCTGAAGCAGGTAAAAATAAAGCGATAGCTTGTGCTGCATGCCACGGAACTGACGGTAACAGCGCCCTCGACATGAATCCAAAAATTGCCGGGCAACATGCTGGATATTTAGTAAAGCAACTTCAAGAGTTTAAATTGGCCAGTCAAACTGGTGGTAAAGAAGGCAGAAACAACTTGGTGATGAATGGCTTTGCAGCGGGATTGTCAGACCAAGATATGAAAGACATTGCGGCATATTTTTCGGAGCAAACATTGAAAATAGGTGAAACGCCTGAAGATGTGATAGAGCGCGGAGAAGCACTTTACCGCGGTGGCGACGCTGAAAAAGGAATCACCGCATGCATAGCGTGTCATGGACCAGATGGTAAAGGTATGAACTTGGCTGGCTTTCCAGCGATTGGCGGACAACATGCAACATATACCGAAAGTCAATTAAAAATGTTCCGGTCTGGCGATCGTAATAACGACTTAAATGGCATGATGCGGGATATTTCAGCTAAATTATCTGACGAAGATATTACGATACTTTCTAAGTACTTAGCTGGTTTACATTAATTTTTTTGTAAATTTCTTGTTAAAAATGTTGTAAAAATATTTTTTTAACGTATTATTCACACATCTCCGGAACAAGACCAATAAAAACAAAGTTTCTGGGAATTAAAAAAGTATAACAAAGCGTAATGGAGTACCAAAAAACAAGTTCGTTTGTTTTGAGAAAAATAATAAAAAGTAAAACACTAAAACGAACAAAAGCACATGATGTGCTTGAACGGGAGAGGTGTCACTAGACACTCATTAAATTAAGGTGATAGTTAACGCTATCGCCTTTTTTCTTTTTTGACGCTAAAAAAATTATACGAAGTTCTTATCAAGCCAACAACGAAATTGTCCTGTTACTTCCCTTTTAGGTATACTAGCCCAAATCACCACCTTGTTTAGGTAAAAAGCCCAGATCATAGGCTTTACAACAGCAATTAGAGTACATAATGCCACGTTCAAAAAAAACACGTAAAGTAGGGAAAATTGGAGTTTCAAAGGCTGATAAGCCTCAAAGCTCTAAAAGAAGTTCTAAAAGCACTGGTTTTACTAGCAAAAGTCGCAAAAGCAATGGAAATAAGTCGGGAACACGGCAGCAAGTAGCTGAAACTGAAAATGCTCGACCTAATAAATCAAAAGTCGACCCCAAAATTGGCAGTAAGACACCCATTGATATTAATAAATACAGAGCCGGCAACAAAAAGCCAAGTAAGCTTGTAGCAACTGCTGATACACCTCGCTATAACACCCCACAGGACGAACTAGAAGCGATAGAAAACAATAAGGAACTTGAGCACTTATTGGAAAAGCAACAACACAAAGCATTGACAAAGACAGAACTCATCTACGTAGATAATTTGACTAGCCGATACCAAGAGTTATGTGAAATGTTAGGCATAGACATCAGCGAAGAAGATGAAATTGAAACTGAAGATGATCCCTTTGCCCAGCTCGACGCAATAAAGCTCGAAGACTTTAAAGATTAAAAGGGATATATGGAAGCTCAATCAACAAGTTTCGACCTGCTATTTGTTGTTCTTTTATTTGTGGGTGGCTTAATTATAGTTGGACTTGGTGTTTATGCTGGGCGCTTAATATATATGGTGAAAAACCAAAACACTCAGCAGCGACATGTGCGTAATAGACGAATAGAGTCAATGCAGTCCTCTATTCAAACTATTGCGTTTGCTATGCAACAACAGCAATGTGACTTATCAGAAGGTGTCATTAGAATTTGTCGCTTACTTGAATCATTGCCACTCGATCCTTTGCCCGATTATCGTGAACACTTTCCTTCTACACATGCTCTGTTCGATAAGGTAAAAAATTATCCTACCCACGAGGCTCGTAATGCTTTATCCAAAAAAGAAAGGCGTTCACAAGACAAAGAGCGTGAACAATTTGAAAGCGAATACGAGAGCGCAATCCTTAAAGAAACTGAGCAATTAAGAATTTTCGAAGCCCTTGAAACAAAGCAATAAAAAAGAGCTGTGATTAAAAACCGAATAAAATTTATATAACTAAAGCATCTTGCCCTTAGCATGTCTCGTCGTTTAAAGGTATAATAATCGGTTCGATAAGCATTTATTCGTCAACCTTTTTATATAAATATTGAAGTGGCATGCAAAAATACGACTTACAAACATTCCAAGGGCTAATACTGGCTCTGCAAGACTACTGGGCGCAACAGGGCTGCGTGATTATTCAACCCCTCGACATGGAAGTAGGAGCAGGCACATTTCACCCCATGACTTTTCTTCGTTCACTTGGGCCTGAACCTATGAATAGTGCTTATGTGCAACCCTGCCGTCGGCCGACTGATGGCCGTTATGGTGAAAACCCGAATAGATTGCAACATTATTATCAGTTCCAAGTCATGATGAAGCCGTCTCCCAAAAATATCCAAGAGTTGTATTTGGGTTCCCTTAAAATGTTAGGCTTTGATCCATTAGTGCATGATGTTCGCTTTGTAGAAGACAATTGGGAATCACCGACACTAGGAGCTTGGGGCTTAGGTTGGGAGGTTTGGCTAAATGGTATGGAAGTCACTCAGTTTACTTATTTTCAGCAAGTAGGCGGTATCGAGTGTAAGCCAGTAACTGGCGAAATCACATACGGTTTAGAACGTTTGGCCATGTACATGCAAAATGTTGACAGTATTTACGATTTGACCTGGACACATGGTCCTTTTGGTGAAGTCACCTATGGTGATGTTTTTTTACAAAACGAAAAAGAACAATCTGCATATAATTTTGAACATGCCAATGTTGACTTCTTGTTTGCTAGTTTTGATGAGCACGAAAAAGCATGTGAACACCTAATAGAAGCAAAACTGCCATTGCCGGCATATGAGCAAGTAATGAAAGCATCGCATATTTTTAACTTGCTAGATGCGCGACATGCTATTTCTGTGACCGAAAGACAAGGTTATATTTTACGGGTAAGAGCGTTATCTAAAGCCTGTGCGCAAATGTATTATGATTCTCGTGAAGCACTTGGCTTCCCCTTAGCTAATTCATTAAAAAATGAATCGGGAGCCGCATAATGACTATCTTGAATTCACAAGACCAAACTTTACTCGTCGAATTGGGCACTGAAGAATTGCCACCAAAGTCACTTAAAAAATTAACTGACAGCTTTGTTAATGCTTTTACTCAAGAAATTAAAAAGCTCGGATTTAGCTTTGACAGTGTTATTCCTTTTGGTGCACCGAGGCGATTAGGTGTCAGTTTAACCCACTGTCAACGTACACAAGCAGACACTATTGTCGAGAAACGTGGGCCTGCTGTTAGTGTCGCTTTTGACGAAGCTGGCGAACCAACAAAAGCGGCTTTAGGTTGGGCCCGTGGAAACGGCATCGATATAAGCCAAGCTGAACGCTTAATCACTGACAAAGGCGAATGGTTATTACACAAAGCTACCCAAAAAGGACAAAGCCTTGATAGCCAGTTAGAAGGTGCTATTGAGCGTGCGCTTAAGCAATTACCAATACCAAAGCCAATGCGCTGGGGTAGTAGCGATGTCGAATTCATACGACCAGCTCATACACTTTGTGCAATGTATGGTAGTGAAATAATTGATATTGAGATATTAGGTATTCAATCGTCTAATATTATATCCGGCCATCGTTTTCATGGCGAAAGCGAAATACGATTAACGCACGCCGACAATTACGCAGAAACTTTAAAGCATCAATATGTATTGGCCGACTATCAAACTAGGATGCAGGCAATTGAGCAACAGTTGCTTTCGCAATCAGAGGAGTTGGGGCTCAAACCTGATTACGATAACGATTTATTGGAGGAAATATCATCCTTAGTAGAATGGCCAGTGGTGTTACAGGCTAAATTTGAGAATGATTTTTTAGACGTCCCTAAAGAAGCCTTAATTTACACCATGAAGGACGACCAAAAGTACGTACCTTTGCTTGATGAGAACAATGAATTGTCGTCCACATTTTTATTTGTATCGAATATTGAAAGTAAAGAACCACAACAAGTAATAGAGGGTAATCAAAAAGTAATACGCCCTCGTTTATCTGATGCAAAATTCTTCTTTGAAACCGATAAAAAAACCAGCTTAGCATCAAAGGCAGAAGCACTAAGTACTATTTTGTTTCAAAAAGAGCTAGGTAGCATTGCAGAAAAATCTACCCGAGTGGCTCAGATTACCGCTATCTTAGGTGAACTGACAGGCACTGAAAGCGAACATGTCATGCATGCAAAACGTGCTGCGGTATTAGCAAAAGCCGATTTAGTAAGCAATATGGTGATGGAATTTCCTAGTGTGCAAGGGATCATGGGTGCTCATTATGCTTTGCATGATGGAGAACATCCAAGCGTGTCGTTGGCCATAAAGGAACAGTACTTACCAAGATTCGCAGGTGACGACTTACCTACTAGCCAGGCTGGTATGTTGTTATCGTTGGCGGAAAAACTAGATACCTTGGTCGGCATCTTTGGTATCAATAAAATACCTAAAGGTGACAAAGACCCATTTGCTTTGCGACGCAGTGCCATTGGTATCTTGCGAATTATGCTAGCGTTTAATGTCAACGTGAATCTAAGCCGAATTATTTCAGCAGTTGCCGAACTGTACGAAAATAAACTGTCAAATCCATTGGTAGAGCAGCAAATTGTTGAGTTTTTGATTGATCGTTTAAAACCTTTTTATGCCGACAAAGGCATTAGTGCAGATATTGTGGCCTCGGTTGTTGAGTGTGAAGCACAACAATCGTTAAGTGATATTAACCAACGCATAGTGGCAGTTTCTAATTTCGCTAATTCAAGCAATGCTGAAAGCTTAGTGAAAGCAAATAAACGGGTAGCCAATATTTTAGCAAAAAATAAGATCAACTTAGACGAGTTGACCGAAATAAACTCAGGTCTATTTACAGAATCAGCCGAGAAAGCCCTTTATGGTGAATTTGAAAAGTTAGTACAAACGGTGCCTAACTTAGCTAAGAACAACAATTATCAAGAAATATTAGATCAATTATCATTGTTAAAAACTAGCTTAGATGCATTTTTTGATGAGGTTATGATTATGGCTGATGACGAGAGAGTAAAACAAAATCGTATCAGTCTTGTTGCGCAAGTTAGGAAATTGTTTTTGTCTGTCGCAGATATTTCTGTGCTTAATTTTTAATGTAGTGTTGGCAACAAATATGCAAAAGACGTTTTTAAAAGTTGGTGTTTTATTCTTGAGCCTACAAATATTAGCAGGCTGTGCAAGTTCTGTTACGCAGGATTTTTTCGCATCAACGCCTGTAAAAGACTATTCAAATATGTACTTACGAGGTGTATTTAACTGGTGGGAAGCGAGCGATAATTTCAAACTCATTCAACTTAATAGCAATCAATATGCAATCACAATTGAGCTAATTGCAGACAATCAACCTTACGATTTTAAAGTGGCTGATGCGACTTGGACAATGGAGTTAGATTGCGGTAACACTTTCAATGCAGATCCAATGATCTTAGAGGAAACTGTTGAATTGGTGTGCGCTAGTGATTCGTTAAACTTACAGTTTACGCCGACAGAAACAGGGTTTTATCAGTTCATACTCGATGTATCTGATAATGACGAACCTGAATTAACTATAATCAAGCAAGAGTAAAAATTACCACTTATCCCTGGGAGCTTCTATGGCGCTAAACTTCACTTGGTATACTGAATCTTTCCGTTTAGCAAAGGAGTTCAAAATATCAAGAGGCGCAAAAACCCATGCTCACGTACTTGTATTAGAAGTCAGCTCCGTTGGTAACGTGAAACTCACTGGTTGGGCAGAAGCTGTTCCTTATGCTAGGTACAACGAGAGTATCGAATCGGTTGTTGTCCAATTGGAAGAAGCAAGCCAGCACATCAGTCAACTCGCCGACCAAGCAAACCTTACTAAATTATTGCCTCCTGGCTCAGCTCGCAATTTGCTTGATTGCGCTCTGTGGGACTTTAGAGCCAAGTTAGAAAATAAAAGTGTTATCTCATTACTTGGCATGAAACAACCAAGTGCGGTGCTTAGTGCACAAACCCTTAGCGTAGATAGTATCGAAACAATGCAGTCTGAAGCCAAACTGCTTAGTCACCTCCCTTTGCTGAAAGTAAAGTTAGACGCGAACGATATTGTCGAAAAAATGAAAGCAATCCATGCTGCATGCCCAAACAGTGATTTTATTATTGATGCAAATGAATCATGGAATATCAAAATACTAAATAAGGTGCTTCCAAAATTAACTCAGTTAAATGTTAAACTTATTGAGCAACCTCTCCCTGCCGACAATGACGCTGGCTTATTAGATATTAATTCACCTATTGCATTATGTGCCGACGAGTCTTGTCATACAGCAGAACGACTGCCCGAACTAATAGGTAAATATCAGGCTATTAATATTAAGCTAGACAAAACTGGTGGCTTAAGTGAAGCTTTGGCACTGGCAAAAGCAGCTAAAGATGCTAAGTTACAAATAATGCTAGGATGCATGGTGGCAAGCTCACTGGCAATGGCACCTATTTATTTGTTATCAGAGCTTGCTGATTATGTCGATTTGGATGGTCCCGTATTAGTTGCAAATGACCGAGAAAATGGCTTTATCTTTGAGGAATGCCGCATGTCTGCGCCCCCCAATTTACTTTGGGGCACTGGATAAGCAATCGATTGAATAAGTGAGAAACTAGGGCAAAACGAAATGAAAAAATGGTGGCTTGTTGTTTTTATATCTGCAGCTGTACTCCTGGTTTATATAGTAATGACAGTTTATTCAAACGAAAGCAGCGATTTAACTGTCAATTCGAGTAATATCGACCCCCTAGCTGGTCAGAGCGAAATTGAAAAAACCTCACAGGACTTCATCCCTACAACTGATAAGCCTGATTTAGATGTCGAACTCAATAAAAGCAATAACTTACTAGCGCAAGATAACATTGATAATACAGCAAAATGCAAAGACGCATTTGAGCAATTACAAGGGCAAATATTCGATAAAATTAATAGCACAAGCTTGTTAGAGGAAAGACTTCCACTATTTTTATTGACTGGTTTAAACGAGCTAGTCAGCAACTCATTGGTCACTAGCCCTGACGATCGCCCCTGGAACAGCCCAGCTAAAAAACTTCAACTCGAATTGCTAAAGGAAGCCAGTGAAGATGGGGAATCTCCTTTATATACGCAACTTTATATTGAAGCATGTGCCACTAGTGACGTGCCAGAATTTTGCAAAGACGAAGACCTAACAGCGGCCGCTGAAAACTCTTCAGACAACATAAGCGTTTGGCTCTCTTTGATTAATTTTTATAGGAACCAAGGTGATTTTGAAAAAATCGAGGAAATTATCGAAAAAGCATCAAGCTCGGTGCGCTTAGACAATTTGCAATCTGAATATTACCAAGAGGTTTTTGATACCGCTTTAACGCTAACTGGCTCACCTAAATATTCTGCTTATCTAATGCTCAATTATACTGGCAATAGACTTTATGGACTGAATGTTTTAAAAAAATATTGCAATGAAAAAGGTGGCGAGAGTTGTTTCAAAATTGGGCAAGTATTGCAAAAATACAGTAGCAGAAACGAAGCCAAAAAAGCCGGCATAGAGCTGCAAATTGACTACTTTAGAGAAACATTGAACGTAACGGATTTTTCAAGTGAGAAAGAAGCCCTCAAACAAATTGAAGAAAAAGTGGCCTCTAATTTCAATGACTTAAACATTCCCTTTAACGATGAAATGGCATACTTTTTAGCAGATAACTTAAGCATACTAGATGAATCTGAGTATTTTCAAACCATAAAGCAAAAGGCTGAAAGCATTATTACAGATAACCCATCGCTTTGTACCTGGTGAAGATAATATCGGCCCAAATAACGTCGTCATTCCCGAGCGGGATTTCCGCATCATTATTCAAGCCCGCCGAGCGCACTTCGAGCGCCTTTTATTCAAAAAAAACCACCTCAGCTGTTGGCCTGCGTAGTTTGTTCTGGCTACATACAAATAATATTTTTTTCAGCTTAAATCTCTCTTTTTTGCCTATGACTTAAGGTGTTCAAGTGCATTCAATCAGATATTAGTCACTTCAACAATCATAGCGGTCTTAATATAGAGTAAAAGACAGCAATTGACCTTGTCGAGTAATGTGGCTAGTCTACATCAGCAGCAAGTTTGCATAACGCGTCAGCCTCTAATAATAACAAGGAAGATTTACAACATGCCTTTAAGACTCACTCTTTTGTTAAGTATCGCATTGCTTTGTTCAAGCTTTCAACCATTGGCTAAGCAACTGTTGCGAGAACCATCATTGCAAGGAAACACCTTGGTATTTTCTTATGCTAATGATATTTGGATGACTTCCTTAAACGGCGGTGAAGCAAAGCGGCTGACAAATTTCCAAGGGCGAGAATATCAGCCTAAGCTATCACCCAATGGTAATTTGATTGCTTTTTCAGGAGAATATGCGGGAAATACCGATGTATACATTGTTAATGTCAATGGCGGTCCGGTTACTCGTTTGACTTATCATCCTTCCAAAGATGAGGCTGTTGGCTGGTCTCCCGATGGGCAATCTGTTTTATTTCGCACTACGCGAAATAATGCCCCACGTTCTTGGGATCGCTTATATACGGTCCCTGTGAATGGCGGAAATCCAAGCGCTTTGCCAATGAATAGAGCATATAACGGAGCCTTTAACGCCAGTGGTGATAAAGTTGTATTTAGACGCCCAGGATACTGGGACAAAGGATGGAGAAATTACAGGGGTGGACAAAACCAGGCACTAAGAATAATTGATCTTAATGACCTATCCGAACAAGATTTACCCTTTGAAAATGAAGCTAATTTTGAACCAGTTTGGCATGGCGATGACATTTATTATTTGTCTAATAAATCCCAAGTCACTAATGTGTTTAAGTACTCAACACGCTCCAAAGCTTTAAGCCAAGTCACACAGTTAAATGATTGGGATATAATGAGTTTCGCTATTGATGGTGAAAACCTCATATATGAATATTTAGGTGATTTCTACTTAAAAAGACCTAATGCCAAGGCAGTTAAAATTCCCATCACCATTAATGCTAACTTCTATTGGTTGCGAGAACAATATGTAGACGCATCTCAAGCCATCACTCACTTTGATTTTTCACCTAATGGTAAACGGGCCGTTTTCTCAGCTAGAGGCGATATTTTTACCGTCCCTGTCGAAAACGGCTCAGTCCGTAATTTAAGTGACTCTTCAGCATATCGAGAAACCAATCCAGCTTGGTCTAATGGTGGCAGTAAAATCGCTTGGTTTAGCGATGAGTCAGGGGAGTATCGATTAGTAATTGCCGATCAATTTGGCAAGGTCGAGAAAGAAATTCAACTAGCTGAAAACGGTTTTTACGCAAATTTATCTTGGTCTCCTGACGACAGTCGATTAGTGTTTAGTGACCAAAACCAACAACTTTGGATTGCTAATGCAAGTAACAGCAGTACTAAAATCATTGCACAAAATGTAACAACTCACCCTGAACCTAGCATTATGGCAAGTTGGTCACCCGACAGTAATTTTGTTGCTTATACCATACAAAATGAAAACATGTTTCGAGAGCTTTTTATATACGATGTTATTGCTCGTGAGAGTAAAAAAATTAGTCATGGCTTAGCGGAGATAACCTATCCTGTGTGGGATGAAAATGGCGAAAGACTTTACTTTTTGGCGAGTACTAACCATGGTCCTAATGCCGCATGGCTCGATATGTCAACGATATCCTTTGACCCAACTTTTAACTTGTACTATGCACTTGTAAATAACAAAGTAGATTCGCCTTTTTTACCTATTTCCGACGACGAAACAAGCGAAACTGAAAATGCTGATGATGCTAATGCAGACAATAAACCAGATATTCGCGTTACATTGGCAAGTGAAGCTTTATTGTCACGTGTAATGCCATTGCCTGGCAATGAAGGCCACTACAGCCATCTTAAAGCCGGCGAGTCGGGGTATTTATTTTATTTATCACGCTTTACAGATGCTTCAGGCAAGCAGGCAACTGATTTAATGCGTTACTCCATCGAAGATAAAAAGGCCACAGTAGTTGCATCTAGTGTACAAGACTACCGAGTATCCCAAAAATCAGTTTTGCTTCGTTCACAACAAGGTTGGCATGCCTTTGACGCAAGTGCTAAATCTGGTCCTGACGATAAAAACCTTAATGTGGACCTACAAAAACGTGTTAATTTTGCCCAAGAATGGCAACAAATTTTCAGAGAAGCATGGCGCTTTCAGCGTGACTATTTTTATGTTGATAACTTCCATGGCGCAGATTGGGATAAGGTTTACGAGACCTATCAACCCTTAGTTACTTCAATAAGCCATCCGGCTGATCTGACTTATTTGCTCGACACCCTTGGAGGTGAAATATCTGTCGGTCATTCATATACAAACTTTGGCCCCTTACCAGAAATTGACCGTAACAGCATAGGCTTACTAGGGGCTGACTACGAAATCACGAAAGGCGGCGTAAAAATAAGTAAACTGTATACTGGGGAAACTTACTTCCCTAGTCAAAATATGTCTGCTCCTTTTGCTGATATTGCTCATAAAGTAGAACCCGGAAGTTACTTGCTAGCAGTTAATGGTAAGCAAATTGACCCTAGCAAAAACCTGTATACCTATTTTGAAGGAACACTTGGCAAACAAACCGAAATACTGATTGGTACTTCTGCGGACAACGCTTCTTTGGACAACAAAAACACTTCTACCTACACATTGATTCCAATTGCTAACGAGACCGCTTTACGACGTAACGACTGGGCCGAATCGAACCGTCGTTATGTTGAACAAAAATCAGAAGGCAAACTTGCCTATGTATGGATTCCGGATACTGCAGAAGGTGGCTACACCTGGTTTAACCGCTACTTTTTTGCACAAAGTGACAAACAAGGCGTAATACTTGACGAACGCTTTAATCACGGTGGATTTATTGCCAATTATATTATTGATGTGCTTCGCCGCGAGTTAAATGGTTTTTTCAATAACCCTTTCGATCAAGCCAAACCTATGACGAGCCCAGGTTCGGGAATTTGGGGTTCGCAAGTCATGCTGATCAACGAAGTGTCGGGTTCTGGTGGCGACATGCTACCTTATATGTTCAGATACTATGGTTTAGGTCCACTAGTCGGTAAACGCACATGGGGTGGCTTAGTTGGTATTTGGGGCGTACCCGCACTTATTGACGGTGGTTACATGACTGCTCCACGATCAGGTTTTTATGATTTACAGGGCGAATGGAAAGTCGAAAATGAAGGCGTTGCACCTGATATTGATGTTGAACAATGGACTAAACATACTAGTCAAGGACAAGATCCGCAGCTCAACAAGGCAATTGAAGAAGCTCTAAATCGCCTAAAAGGTAAGCCGACATTAATAAAACCACAACCTAAGCCGCCAGTACGCGTTCCACAAAGCTAAACTGTTTTATAAGAAGCACTGAAAAAATGGCCACAAAAGTGGCCATTCAAACGAGGGTTGTGTGAATTCCCTCTCTCCCAGTATTACTTGCTCTAAGCTTTTATCAACTTGATATAGACTCCTTTGCCAATCTGCGATAATAGTGAAGCAACGGTTCGGTATAACCACTAGGTTGTTGATGCCCTTCAAGAATGAGTTCTTGCGCTGCTTGATAAGCGAAGCTTTGTGCAAAATTTTCAGACATGGCTTGATAACCGGCCGTGCCAGCGTTTTGCTCATCAACCACTTTTGCCATAGCCTGTAAAGTTTTCTCGATTTGTTGTTTGCTGCATATTCCATGCATCAACCAATTGGCGATGTGCTGACTCGAAATCCGTAAGGTCGCTCTGTCTTCCATCAATCCTATATTGTTAATATCAGGCACTTTCGAGCAACCTATACCTAACTGCACCCACCGAGATACATAGCCTAAAATACCTTGAATGTTGTTTGCCAGTTCACATTCAACTTCGGCCTGACTCAACTGGCGATCGTTTAAAAGTGGTGGAGTTAAAAGACGCCGTAGTTGGGAAACCTGATAGTCATGCTGTTCGCTTGGATTGTTTTGGTACTGACTCAAACGTTCTGTCATTTTTTGCTGTTGTGCGCTCACACTAATTTGGTGGTAATGCATGGCGTGTAAAGTTGCGGCCGTAGGCGATGGGACCCAAGCTGTGCTCGCTCCAGCAATTAAATGAGCTGTTTTTTGTTGCATCATTGCATACATTTCGTCAGGCATTGCCCACATTCCTTTTCCTATTTGCGCCTTCCCTACCAAACCGCAATCTATTCCTGACTCCGCATTATTTGTCTCATATGCCTCAATCCATGGCGCTTGTTTAATGTCATTTTTTGGCATAACTGGTCCAGCTTGCATGCTGGTATGAATTTCATCACCTGTACGGTCTAAAAACCCGGTATTAATGAAGACTAAGCGCTCCCTTGCTTCAAACATACACGCTTTTAAGTTTACGCTGGTGCGACGTTCTTCGTCCATAATGCCGAGTTTAAGTGTATTTTTTGCTAGTCCTAACATCTGTTCAATGCGTGCAAACAAGTCACATGTAAATCTAACCTCTTCTGGTCCATGCATTTTTGGTTTAACTATATATGCACTGCCTGTTCTTGAATTTTTAAGGCCATTTGATTTTTGTAGATCTAACACTGCGATTAAACTAGTCATAATGCCATCAATCACACCTTCTGGTGCAAATTGGCCATCTTCATCTTGACTCAAATCGCTCTCCATTAAATGGCCAACATTACGCACTAACATTAACGACCGACCGGGCAATAGATAATCTTCGCCGTCTACATCCGTAAAACATAAATCAGGCTGAAGCTCGCGGGTTTCTTGTTTACCATTTTTATTGAAGCTAGCGCTTAAATCACCCTTCATTAATCCTAACCAATTACGATATGCATTTACTTTATCTTCGCCATCAACCGCAGCTACAGAATCTTCAAAATCCATAATGGTGCTAATGGCAGATTCCAAGCGAATATCTTGAATACCCGTAATATCTTGGCCACCAATCGAAGCGCTTCTGTCGATAACAATCTCTATATGTAAGCCATTATTCTTAAGTACAATTGAGTCGGGCGCGCATTTATGACCACTCAATGCAACAAATTGACTCGGTTCTTTTAAACCTGACTGAGTGCCATCTTCAAAAAAGGCCAACAAGTGATGATAATAAACCACGTAATTTTTAACGTTTTTATGTGACCCCTCCGACAATGCAAAGTGTTCATCTAAAAACGCTTTTCCGTAAGCAATTACGCTTTCGCCACGTTTTGCGTCGTAGTCATCTGTTTTGCTGGTGTTTTTTTCGCCATTATCTATTACGTCTGTTCCGTACAAGGCATCATACAAACTACCCCATCGAGCATTAGCGGCGTTTAAAGCAAAGCGAGCATTATCGATAGGCACCACAAGTTGTGGGCCCGCAATCTTGGCTATTTCATCATCTACCCTGTCCGTTGTAATCTCAAAATCTTCAGGTAAATTAGCGATATACCCAATGTTTACTAAAAAATCTTGGTAGGTTTGGGTACTGACGGGTGTACCTTTATTTTGTTGATGCCAAGCGTCTATTTGTTGTTGTAAATGTCGACGTTTCTGCAAAAGCGCCTGATTACGAGGGGTAAAATCGGTCAAGATTTGTTCAAAATGATGCCAAAAATTGTTCACATCAATATTCACTAGCGGTAACACTTCCGTATTAACGAAATTATACAAAGCTTGATGTATTTGACGATGTTTTAACGCTGGCATACTCATTTCATTTCCTCTCTGGTTTTTTAATTGAGCTATTTATTACATTACAAATGGTAACTTTTTTTGCTAGGCTTGAAAGCATAGTGTAAATTGCCTGATAATTTCACAATTAAAATTACACAATGTAAATTTTACAAAAGTGGAAAAAGTCTAATTGCTCTAAAAGGCTTTTAAACAGAAGCTTACACAACAAAGATGTAAAAAATTAAGATAGCTCAAAAGGTAAAAAAGCAATGAGACAGAGTAAAAGTTTAAGTCGCAAATCGCATTTGCTTGGTACAAAAATCCGAAATCTGCGCAAACGTAACAATTTGACGATGGAAGATTTATCGGCTCGCTGTATGCGAGTTGATGTTGAATTGGCACCCTCAGTATCTTATTTGTCGATGATCGAGCGCGGAAAACGAGTTCCGAGTAAAGACATGCTTGAAGTCATCGCTGCGGTTTTTCAAAAAGAAATTGCTTGGTTTTTAGACGATATCCCCGAAGAAAAATCCATTACACCAGTTAAAGGCAGCAGGGGCGGTATTAGTGGGATGGCGCTAGAGCCGAGTTTTTTGTTCACAAATGAAATCCTACAAATTGCGATTCCTGAAATGCTATCGCAAACCGGTGTAAGTGGTCGTCAATTTGCACATTTATTAATACGTGCACATCAAGAACATCATCAAAATCATTTCCCCGATCTTGAAAGAGCTGCCGAAGAAGTAGGTCAAAAGCGCCTGCCTTTGAGCGTAGAGGAGCTACTCCAGATTGTGAAAAATTTGGGTTTAAACATTACCTGGTTTTCCAAATTATCCGCCAAAACACACGATGCAATTGGAGTGAATAAAAACAGTATAGTCACGTCATACTTTGACCCGCCGGGCAATATCTACCTCAATAAGCTATTAGAAAAGCGTACTAAACGATTGAAGTATGATTTAGCCGTACATATTGGCCACGCTGTATTACACAATACCGACGGTCTAAAAAGCGTACTTGCAGTGGCTAACCCACCTAAAAATAACAACAACATTTTTGACGCTACTCCAGAAGCATTTAAATTAAGTGGCGATTCGTCGACAGTAAAAGCACAAGATATACTCCATGCTTGGCGTGATTTTGAATCAAGCTTCTTTGCTGGTGCGCTACTTTGCCCTAAAGTACCCTTTAGGCAGTTACTAGATCGTCAAGGTTACGAAATTGATATACATGAACACGTTGGTGTTTCGGCATCAGTCGCCATGCGACGAATGACAGCAGTATCCTCATACCGCCATTGGCATTACTTCGATGCATATGCACCGGGCAAATTAAAGGCGGTATATCGAGGTAATGGAATTCCTCTACCTTGGGGAAATATGCGTCAAGTAGAAGATCCTTGCCAACACTGGGCGGTATTTCGAATGATTAATACCCCCGCGATTGGTAGCTCAGCGCAAATTTCTTTGTTAAACGTAGAAGATGAACCACGAATTTACTGTTGCGAATCGACCAATGTGCAGGATCTAGCTGGCAATCCTCATGTGCTGTGTACAGGCATCGACTTAAACCCAGCAATAAGCGCGCAAGGCATCGACGCATTGCAAATTGCTGAAGATTTGAAAAAAGCCTGTGTAAAAAATGGTGGCTCGTCTACAATCCCTAAAGCAATCAAACAAGAGCTTTCAAGTGTATCCCGCATATTGAATATTAATTGGGTTGAAAGAGGTATAGCGTCTGACGCTCGTTTAATATGCTCACGCGGAGCGGTTTGCCCGCGCGAACCTAGCTGCTATTCCGCTAATCATTAATCAAAGGGAGAATATAACTTGAATAACGACAACACCTATCCTATTGGCACACCAGGAAAACCATGGGGAAAAGAGGAAAAACTCGCTTGGTTAAATGTACAGTCAATTAAGCGTAGCTACCAAGATGAAGTTTTGAGTAAGTTAGATAGTAGTATCAAAGGCTTCGCAAAAGTAAAATATGGCTCGCTTCCAAGCAATCCTGAGCGCTATCCACTCTACGCATACATGTCAGAAAAATGGGACACTTCAAGAACAAGCGTTCTTATTACGGGTGGTGTACATGGATACGAAACAAGCGGTGTCCAAGGTGCCATTGCTTTTCTGCATAATCAAGCAACAAAATATGCTAAGCATTTTAATATTGTAATAGCGCCATGCCTCAGTCCTTGGGGCTACGAAACTATTAATCGCTGGAACATAAGTGCCATTGATCCTAACCGCTCATTTTATACCGATAGTCCTGCCCCTGAGTGTAGTCAATTAATGTCATATGTAGATAGTTTACCAAGCCCGATCAATATACATATCGATTTACACGAAACTACCGATACTGACGATACAGAATTTAGGCCCGCTTTAGCCGCACGTGACGGTTTAAGCTTCAGCGACTGGGGCATTCCTGATGGCTTTTATACTGTGGCAAACACGAGTAATCCACAATTAGACTTTCAAAAAGCGGTTATAGCGAGTGTGGAAAAAGTCACTCACATTGCGCCTCCCGACGCTAACAATCAACTCATTGGTTCAGACCTTGTTGAGCATGGCATCATCTGTTACGACAAAGCCGCTTTATTTTTATGCGGCGGATTTACTGGCGCCAACTATGCCACTACAACCGAGGTATACCCAGACAGCCCAAAAACCACACCTCAAGAATGCATTGTAGCGCAAGTTGCTGCTATTACTGGGGGCTTAGATTTTGCACTTAGCTTACCAACAAAAAACCCTCGTGAATGTTAACTCACGAGGGCTATACTTTTCATTATTCTAGTGTCTCTTTTAAAGCGTTTTTAGTTCCCACTTAAAAAGAAAACATTGTCTTGAATTTCATTCGTAATATTAGTGTTATCACGAATGACTTCGGCTAATGTCGTATCCTCTACAAACGCTAACTCTTCATCACTCAAGTAACGTCTATACCAAAAACGGTCAGCGTCTCTAAATGCTTCAAATTGCTCAATGTTCATTGCTCTGAACAATTCTCCCATTTGTGAGCCAAGCTCAACAAGCGGGTCTTCTGCTAAACCACCAGTAAACAAATCAACATCATCAACACTGTCGAAGGTATTTTCTAACGCTAACTGTAGTTCAACATCTGATGTAAGCTCGCCAAAATTAGCCCTGCGCTCGAGACCAAATATTTCTCGCATATCGTTATATGAAGGTACACCATGATCCCGTCCTCTTTGAATGTTTAAAGAAACCAAATCTAAACCACCGGCCCCAGGCGCACCAAATAAGAAATTACGTAATTCGAAACTAACTTTAACATCTAGTTTTTGACTTGCTTGACTGGCTAGCCCCCTTAAAATCGGGTCGATACTATTTTCGTCAGTCAATACACTTGGCGCAGTAAAAAACGCGTCTCGTAAATCGACATTGCCATCTTGTATAGTATCTCCGTTTTCATCAAGTCTTAACAACACATTGTTAACTAATGAATGACCATAACGATACGCAGCAACAGAAAACTCATTAAACATACCTGGATTAACATCATCGTCGTAGCCTCTGTAATTAGATATGGCATCATCACCTAATAAAGCCGGCAAATACTCTTCAAAAGTAATGATTTGTATTTTTGCTATGACCAAACGCCTTGCTGTTTGGAAAATGGCCTCACCAGAAGCTGCTGGCGACTGTTGTTCCAATATTGCCGCTATGCGATTGTGTTCTCTTACCCACAAGGTATGCATAGTAGTCAATCCCAGTTGCTCATTCGCTCTAATATCGCCAGCTAAAAACAGCTGTTCTGCTGGTACACCAAAGGCATTAGCGTTAGTTTGACCGCTGGTATTGAATGGCAGTAAGTTTCCATCGCTTGTTGCTAAATAGGGACTATCCGCAGACACTCTCAAGGCTAATGCTCTGACATCGTCTGAACCATAAACCATGCTGCCGTCAATCCAGGCGGTTAGCTCATTTTCTTGCTCGCGAGGATTGTCGACATCCGTTCCCGTGCTATGGTCAAACAAAGCCCTAGTAAAAAAGATTCTAGCTTCGCCAGTACTATTCGGGTCGAAATACTCATCGCCTTCTGGAACCGTAATGTCAGCCGCTTCTTCAGCACCGTCTGTCACACCAATATCATGGTCGAGGAATTGACCCCACTGCCATAAAAAGTCGGTAGTGCCAAATTCATTCACAATAGTAACGCCTAAATCTTGATGGTGAACGTTATTTGAAACTACTCTAGCACTTGGGCGTGATGCACCGGCTAAACTCGAAATACCATCTTCGTAGTCAACTTCACCCCATCTTTCTAAGTGGATAAAGGAAGCTCCCCACAGAGGGTTATCGGTATTGTTGTTTGAGCCGTCAAAGGTTCTAACTTCTCTGTCATCAATCACGATAGTGTTGTTGTTACGATTATTATTTGCATTGTCTCGACGTTCATCCGAATTGTCATCAATCCCTTGTGAAGAAGATCTCCTATCATTTACAACAATTGTCACGTCGTCTGCTACGCTTTGACCTGCACTGTCAGTTACAGTTAAACGAAATACAATAGTTTCGTCTTCTCGGGTCGAAGGCGCTCTAAATTGTGGTGTTAATGTGTCGGCGTCATTTAAATCAACGGTTTCACCAGACACCTGCTCCCAAGAAAACGTCACGTTTCCTTCATTATCACTAGCAGAACCCGCTAGATTAACCGTCGATCGCTCCGTTACGTTTTGATCGAGACCAGCTTCCACTGAGGGTAAAAAGTCCACAGTTAGAACAGTATCTGCTGATTCTTCGTTATTACTACCACAGCCCGCCAAGGCCAACATTATTAAGCCAAAAGAATAATTAAATTTTTTCATAGCTTTATTCCTACATTGATTAAATAATTGCAAAACAATTTCACCTATTAGTTGGTTTCAAACTGCTTAGCGTAACTAACGCGTGTTTCGATTGATCTCCTTAAGGTGATTAATCTAGGTGCTATGTTTTCAGATGCTGGGAGGGATAGATAATTCATTTTTCAGATGCTCTTAATTTGAAACATCGATTAAAGTTGTTTTAATATTCGGTTTTTCTTGAAGACAATTCGATTCTTTAGATTTTGAGCAACACCTAAGCATCGCACCTTGGCATTACACCTAGGCATAGTCGCTAATAGGAAAGCTTATCATGGCATTAAGGTAGTTCGGGATGAGAAACCAGTCTAAATTCATCAAAGAATGCACTAGTATCTGTCGTTGGTGCGCCGCTTGAAGTTACGCTAAATTGGTCGATTCGTATGTCATCTCCAGCCGTTGACTGATATTGAGCAAAAATCGTGACTGTCGTGTTATTTCCTGAGTTAAAGACTAAGGTATCAGGCCTAAAGCTATCTTCCGCGTCTTCGTCTTCTGCTAAGTTGGCATATACCGATATTTTTTCTGCCAATACTGTGCTATCAGCAAAGATGCCGTCTACAACCGCTGAGCCTGAATGAGCTCCAAACCTAACAGTGGCATCTTGCGCATCGCTACTTTTTAACAAATTGTACATAGTAATGGTGTAGTCTGTGTTAGCCGTAACGGCAATCGTTTGCGCAATATATGGATCGTAAGGTGTTCCGCTATCTGCATCGTTATATGTAAACTTGATAGAGCCATTAACATTAGACGAAGAATTATCTGAATCTTGTACTTGGCCAATGCCTGTGCCTTCGTTAACCACCCAGCCATCTTGGTCATTATCGAAATTGGGATTATTGAGGGCAATACTGGTAGTTACATTTTGATTGACCTGTGCACTCAATGTCACGCTAGTTGCTGCCCCTGAATTAAAACTAAGAGAAGTAAAACGGTAAGAAGATGAATCATTGCTTGCACTATAGCTTTGACCGTCAACCATAGCTGAAAGCTGGCCATCGCCTTTTACAAAAGCTGAAAAGGTATAATTGGTATTGGCCTGTATAGCGACGCTTTGAGAAATGATGCCATCTGCACCCTGCACTTGTGCACTATTACCCTTTGCAAAAGCGTCGTCACTCATGCTGGTAATACTTGCGTTAGTATTTGTCCAAGCCGATAAGTCTCCGCTATCAAAACCTGTGTTATTCAGCGCTATTACTTGTACTTTTGCTGGAGTACTTTGCGGCACATAACTTATGGGGCCGACTAAGTCAGGGCTTAACACGCCACGTAAATCTGTAATACTGGGAGTACTATCTAATACTTCATCAGCACCCGCTATCGTGTTGTCACTTCTCACTTGACCATCAAAGTCTACAATAGGTAAATCATATTCTCCTAAATCGGTGTCTGCATCAGCACTTAAGTCAGGACTGCCGTTGCTTGGTCTAAATATTCCTTGTGTGTCAGCTTCGAGTTGAGCATCTAACCATTCAAAACCATCAATTGTTGAGATATTATCTTCGTCAGACAAGCTAGCACCAAATACGTAGTTGCTCGAAAATACACTGTTAGTTGGCAAAGTGTCAGCGTTACGAATGGCTGCGCCTACCGCATCACCGACAATATTGTTAACCATGAATACTGTTTGCGGGCGGCTACTTTGATTACCCGCATATAAGTTAATACTGTTCACACTATTTACCACAGTATTATTTGCCACCAAAATATTTTCGACATCTTGATATCCATTGGTGGTAGAACCATTAGAATTACTGATTAATATGCCGCCATTAAAGTTAGTATTTAAGTATCGTGCACCTTCTATATAGTTATTGATAATACTATGATTAGCGTCTACGACTCTTATGCCCCCCGAAAATGGATTACCATCCCCCAAAATAAAGTTATTACTGATGATAGAGCCTTCGCCGTGTCTGCTCACTATTGATCCACGGCTATTACGCACTGTATTATGTTCAACAGTAACCTTTCCTGCCTTGATTGAGATTACTTCCGCTTCGCCATCAATTCCTTCAAAAAAATTATGCTCAATTACCGCAAAAGAATCACTGGTATGCGTGCTACTGCTTCCCACACGAATACCTTCATATTCATTGTCGCTGCCATCTGCATAGGCAAGTCCCTCTTTAGGTGGGCGATCACCAAAGTAGTTGTGATCAATTTGAGTACGGTCTTCAGTCCCTGGTGCATCACCCCGCTCAATAACAAATAACGCCCCACGCGTCACTTTGCCTGCTACCCAATTATGATCAAAGCGATTGTTTGAGCCATAAATTTGAAACCACTTGGTACTGTTATCATTGTTTGCATCCATGTTCACAAAGGTGTTTTCGGTAATGCGGCAATTATTGCAAGGGGTATTACTATTCGCCCTAGTTTGTAAAAGGCTACTACCTATGTTGCCATCGGCAAATATAAAACCCTGGAGGACCACATACTCACCGGTCATACCAACGAACACCTCGCCACCAATGATAACTTCACCAGGCGTTTGTGCAGCGACCGTAATTGGATTGTCGCTAGTGCCGCTACCACCAAAAGTAAGATCTAAACCAGTATAGTTGCCATTTGCCAAACAAAGCGTTTCACCCGCTGTCATATTGAAGCTAACCGCATCTTCTAACGCACTGCTCGAATTAAATACGGTCGTACAATTAACAGTGGGCACTTCATCATTGTCACCTATAGCACCTTTGGTTAATACTGAATCACCAATGGAATCAATTCCATTTATAGTAATCACTATGTTTGTATCGCTACCATCGACAGAAGTCACAACGATAGTGTCAGTGAGGCTATCGTTTGCATCGACCAAGCCAGACACACCAGCATTGTTTGTATTTAAAAGGTAGCTCCACACACCCGTAGTATTAATAGAAAATATCCCAAAGCTTGTTGCAAAATCAGATTGAGCGATAAAAGATGACTCGCCTGTATCAGGATCAGTGATTGATAAGGTACCAGTAGTGGGGGTGCTCATTTGATTGTCAATAGAACTTGCATTTACACCTGCACCCATGCCAAAAGTAGGTAAATCATTTACGCCGATAAAGGTAATAGTAATGTTGGTAGTGGTGCCATCTGTCGACGATATCGTCACACTATCTGATAAGTTTTGGTCTTGAGGTAATGCAATCAGTGTGGAATTTTGTGAATCTAAAGTATATGTCCACGCACCATTACTGGTAATAGTGAAAGTGCCATAATTTACGCTAACTTGGTTTTGTGCAACCGCGCTAGCTTCGTTGGTATCGGGGTCAGTAACCGAAATCACTCCACTTACATCGGTACTATCAGCACTTACACTTAGCGCTAAATCACCACTAAACTGAGCAGGTGTATTTGGTGTCGGATCCGGAGTCGGTAAAGATGGAGTGCTTGAATCGCTTGAGCCACCACCGCAGCCACTTAATCCAAAAAGTAAACCTAGGATAGCCCCATTTAGCATTGATTTTTTAATAGTTTTAATCACAAACACCTCAATTGTAGACCAAATTAAAATATTGGTTAACAATATAGTAACCAATTTAACACTTAAGTAAACTTTTTTATCAAGTGTCTATTTTAATTGGTCTACCAATTTTGATTAACGGAGTTTATGTGTCGCTATTTTCAGCTTAGTTTGTTTTTAAAAATAAAACCAAGCTGTATTGTCACCTGCAATTTATTCAAGTTCGCCTTGTGCACTTGTGACCGGATAACCAAGGTTCATCCAGCCAAATATCCCTTCGTATAGAACTGCTGTTTTGTCATAGCCCAACTCTCTGAGTTGTTTCACTATGTATTCCGTGGCCGCCCTTGGACAGGAGCAATAACCGACAATTTGCACATCCTTTGGCAAGTCTTTCACCTTGTCGGCTAAATCAGTGTAATAAGGAAACGGAACCGCTCCCTTAATATGAGCGCGCTGCCAAACAGATGGCACTCTAGTGTCTAACAATATCATTCTTTTGTTAGCTTTTATCGCTTCGTACAAATCAACTGAGGAAACATACATGTTGTCTGCCAACTCAAATTCGGGATCGTCGTTTTCAGGATTAATCACGTATTGATCGGGAGTGGGCAAGCTGGTTAATACTGTGCTCTCTACATTACTGTCTTTGGCTTTACTGCGAAGATATGCCGTTACATTGTCAATGTCGTCGGCAGACAAAGTACCTGCATAACCCAGCATTGGTGTGCCTTCGCGTCCTTTTTCTATGGTATAGCGAATAAATTCATCTTTATTATGCGCAAGTGCAGACTGATTAGCCAAGGCTGGAGCATTCACTCCTTCACCATTGACACCATGACATGCCGTACAATTTTCTTGATACACTATAGCGCCACGTGCGATGTCCCCGAGCACAGGGTTTTCCGAGAGTTTGATTCGCTCTGCACCAGATTGCCAAAATAACCAATAGGTCAAGTCCCATACTTCGTCTAAACTCATAGGGCCTCCCACTTCATCTAAGTAACCTGCCATAGCGGTACCTTGTCTACCATATGAAATTGGACGCAAAATCGAGTGAGGAACGCCAGATTCAAATAAAGTTTTAGAACGTAAAGAAGGTGCATGATCATTTTTATAGCCTTCACGGTTTTCACCATGGCAAAGGGAGCAATATTTTTGATAATTCTTTGCGGCTACTTGAGCTTGTTCTGTCGTTAATTCACGCGGTGGTTCTTGTTTTTCATATACTTTTTGAGCCAAACCATTACTCATTAATATGCCGTACAAAAGACCTGCAAATACTAACTTCTCAACATTATTCAATTTAAAAATCCTTCTAATTCGCATATTGCCCTTATATGCTCTCGATGTTCGTATAAGATTGATGGCATGACTTTATTGATTAGAGTACACAGCTTAGAAAAACGATGCAAACCTTGCCTGATTAAAAGAGAATATAGTGTAAATGCGATAAGCTGTGCTTTATTCAAGATACTTTGCATTGTATATATTCCATCACTCCGTCATGATTATATTAAATATTGTAACCGTTAATAAATCCTTGGGAGAAACTCATGAGAAAGCTACTTACTATTTTTTGCATAAGCATATCTTTGCTCAACTGTAGCCAAGCACCTAATCAAGAAACAGGTTGGCAGCTCAACTTTTTAGATGAATTTGACACCTTCAACGAAGACAACTGGCAAGACCAAATGCTATGGGTAAACAATGAAGACCAATGCTATTTACCTAACGGTGAACATGGCACGCGTGAAGTCAGCAATGGCACCTTAAAAGTTCGCGTTATTGACTTAAGAGATAAACAACCCTGTGACAACATGAGTAAAACGGGTGAAAAAAAACCTGACACCCAATATGTAGCTGGTCGTATTGCTTCAAAAAATAAAAAGGAATTTATAAAAGGTAAATGGACTGCTAGGTTGAGAGTTAAAAATAGCGGTCAAGCAGGTATGTTTCCGGCTTGGTGGTTACTCGGCGCTTTGAACAATGAACCTCCGGTACAAGAAGCTAATGAAACCGTTTGCTGGCCAATGGAAGGGTCTGGCGAATTGGATATTTTTGAACATCACAGTGATGGTGGTCCTGACCATTTTGCAGCTCGTGTAATTAAAAGTTTAGGCCATTGTGATGGAGGTGATTGGCAAGCGGAAATGGCGGTAGAAAAAGCTGACCTTGACCAGTTTAATGACTTTTCGGTTGAATGGTTAAATAACGATATTATTTTTCGTTTAAATGAAAAAGAGATCTATCGGTTGGAAGATCAGGGGGATGAGTATCCTGAGCCATTTTTCGCTATATTGAACTTTGCCAAAATAAACGATTCACCAATGACAATGAATTGGGAAATGGAAGTAGATTGGGTCAAACATGAAGTTTGGGCAGACTAAAAAATGAGCCCAAAATCAATTACTCTGAATTTGGGAGGCTTAGTCTTTTTGCTTTTTGCCTATTGGCAATTTAACGACCAAAGCCAATACGGAAATACCGATGCATGGGCTTGGATTGTTATTTACACGCTTTCTGCCATATTATCTTTTAGCTGTGCAACAAGCTATGTTAGGCCTGCCGTTTTGTATATTTGGTTTGGTTTCACTATTGGTGCATTGACCTTTCGCCTGCAAGATGATCAAGGTAATTTCGATTTAAGTAGGCTTGACCCAAGTAAAATATGGAATCAAGATCAAACATTAATGATACAAAATAGCAATGAATCGAGCGGCTTGCTGATTCTAGTATGTTGGGCTTTGTTGATGCTGTATTTAAATAATAATCATAGAGAAAAATAAAGAAGACGCTCCCAGAAAAACCAAAATAAGGCCATATACCAAGAATATTAGAAAAGTCTTAGGTACAACGAGCCAATAACTTTGCTGATAAGTCTTTTTTTGCGCCTTGGCTAGATATACCGGGATCAGCACAGTTAAAAAAGCCCACCAAGGACTTATTAATACCATGCCATAAGTAAGCATAATCCAGCACATTAGCCAGGTTTGGAAATGCAATACAAACAGTAAATGATCAAAATACAAAACCCGTTTAAACAAATATAAACCCTTTAGAACAAAAGCAAACAATGGTAAAAACAACAATAGAGCATTAGGTAATGTTTTTTCCAACACGTTAAACATTTTGTTAATGACAATTTGCGAATTACTCTGTTGGAGCTCTTCTTTTCGATCCGCTATGAGCTCACTGAACCATTTAATGTTGCCCTCGTCGGTTATTTTAAAATTTCCCAAATTAGGATCGGGTGCCTCTCTTCCAATCAAGATGTTCCCTATATACACATTCTTGTCACTTACATCGGGCGCTTCAATTTGAAATATCAAAAAAAATACAATGCTAACGACTAAATACATGCGTACCGGAGGTAAAATAGATACTCGCCGACCACTAACAAATTCTGTGGTCAAATAACCTGGTTTTAAAAATAAGGCACTAATACTGGTATAAAACTTAGAATCTATCGTAAATATGTCTTCTGTTAACTCACCTAACATTCGCCATATTGGACCTCTGCGGCTATGTACAGATTGACCACAGTGACTACAAAAATTCCCAGTTGTCGGGCTTTCGCAGTTTGTGCATTTAATTTCACTATCCATAAGCGTGATTATTTCAGTAATCCGGAAACAGACAATTTCCGAGCCAAAGGAAGTAATTCATGTTGCTGAAATTCGGTATCAGCAGTGCCAAACCAGACCATTACCAATTCATTACCTGAAGATACATAGAGCCCTTGCCCAGAATAACCCGATTTAAACATATCCCCATCTTTCCATATTAAATCCCATTGCCACCGGCTATGCAGTGGTGCATCGCCATCAAAAAGCGTATCTAATTGTTCAATGCGTTCATCAGAGAAAAGAGGCCGATGTTTATTTTTTAGAAAATCACGATGGTTTTTTCCTATTGTTCCCCAACCTCTATTATTATCAAAGAACATGAGACCAAATCTTGCAATATCAGACAAACGTGCACTTAGTCCACCAGACGCATAAGCCTCACCATGTTTGTTGATCAACATAAGGCCATCTGCTTCAGCGCCCATTGGTCGCCAAAGTAAATCGGAAAAAGCACGTGCCAGTGGCTTTTGAGTTATTGCTTCAACAACTAAACCAGTAATAATAGTATTTGAAGAGGTATATTCAGTTTCCTCACCGGCTTTGCGATGAGCGCTCATACTTTTTAGAAACTCGCTTGCAGTACCAATGGTTTTTCTGATTTGAGGCACTACGCCTAGCGCCTCTTCTGCTCGATAGACACAGACCTCTGGGTTTTGATAACCATCGCTATCTCGGCAGTCTATCCCTGAGCTCATATCAACCACATCTTGCAAGGCTATATTGCCCCAAGCGCTGTTAGCAAAATCTGGCAAATACGTTTTCACTGGGGCTTTCATATCAACTTTACCCTGCTCTTCCAATACAGCTAGAGCAGTTGCAGTTACCACCTTAGTAACCGACCATGTCATGTGCCGCTCAAGTGGGCCAATTGTTTTATACCGCTGATAAACAATCTTGCCTTTGTGCAAAATCATCATACTATCTATGCGCTCATCGGCTGAAACATAATCGTCAAAACTTAAGGCTTTATCATCTATTTTTACTTGCCATTGATTTACCTTACTATTCAAATCGACGGCTAAGGGACGTGTTTTGTTATGATGAATGGTGGTATGCGGGAAAAGCCCTGGCATTTCACGCCAAGCAAAACGGCTAGGCTCACCGCCCAAATCAAACTCCACATGTTTATAATCTTTATACATTTTGCTGTGATAGTTTACATCTGTGCGGGAGCTGTCTTCTTGAGCAGAGACAAGAAAAACGCCCAAACTCAAAAAGCCGATTAACAATATACTGCTGCTATTTTTGATATTCATATCTTTTCAACTCAACACAAATGAATGAATCAAAAAGAATAAAGCTTATTTTATTGAAATCAAGGTAAAAGCGAATAGATATTAATATACTGGTTCTTATTGAACCAAGAAAGTTGATAAATATACCGACTTTGTCACTTAAGTGATTTATGAAAATACTAGAAATATAAAAAGGCATTAGCAATCAAATTACTAATGCCTTTAATTAATTGGAAAGTTCTATTTTAGTGCGCGCTTACGCAAGCCAAGCGCAGCTAAACAAATGGCAAATAGCGCCAATGTTGCAGGTGCTGACACTACAGAAATGCTGCTTAATCTAAAACTATCATTACTTTGAACGGCACCAACACCAAAGGTTGTGCCGTAGTAGCCGCTAAATGACACATCTTGGGATACATCTTCGTTTGACAAGATTCGGTTAAACATATTACCTTCAATAAGGCCAAACTCAAAGTCATCGCTATTACCAAAATCGGTAAATCCGATGCCGGTAAACATAACAGCGCGTGAGAATGTAAAAATTAGTAAGTCGTTACCAGAATTTCCATCAACACGACCGCCTTGATCAGTGTTTATGCCGACAACACCCAAACCGTCGTCGTCAAGCAAGCCCAAACGTCTATTATTACTGTTACCTGTGTCAACATCTGTGATTACTGATGAGTTGTTTGAAAATACCGCAGCTTCGATATTTAAATCTACGCCTGGCATTACATCTACGATATTTCTAAAAGTGAATTGTGTAAAACTTGTTTTGTAATCATCAAACTCTATAACAACAGCGTTAGCTACCGATGAACATAGCACTAACGAACCTAATAATAGGCTCCGTATTTTATTGGTCATATTTTCTCCTCTTTTATAGTTAACCAGCCATACATGATGTAACATGCAAAAAACAAGCCTTTTGAAATAACTATAATAATCATGCACTTACATAAATACGTTAGCGCTTATGTAAAATTTCCTGACAGTATAAAATAGTGGGATTGTTTAAGATTGTCAGAACCCATGATAAGTCACAAACTCACTATTGTCGGCGCGTGTTGAACGTACGTCGTTAGCAGCAAAGTTTTCATCAGGATAGCCCATTGCAATACAAATCATAATGGCTTCGGTATCTGGAATATTAGCATGCTCGTGCACCACATCTGACTGCATAATACCTTGCCCATTGATCACGCAACCTAGCCCTAAATCCCACGCAGCAAGCACAATTCCGTAGGCCAAAGACCCTAAACCAAACTGAGTAATGCCTGCAGGTTCGAGTGTTTTGTCATATGTAAGTACTAGCGATACTGGCGCATCAAACTGACGAAATCCGCGCATCATCCAATCCATGCGTTTTTCTTTGTCTTCTCGAGTGATGCCCATTACTTCAAATAGCTGAATAGCAACGTCGATTTGGCGTTTACGATGAATCCCCTCATAATCTTCTTTATAAGGAAAGTCGCGTACGTGCGGTTTTCCAGCTAGGGTATTTTTAGTATTTCCTTCTCGGATTTTATTGAGGACGTCACCCCCAACCGCATGAATTTTCCAAGTTTGTGTATTATAAGACGAAGGCGCCCACTTAGCAGCATCAATTACTTTATCAACGGTTTCCCTACTAACTGGCGTTTCTTTAAATCCACGTACACTTTTACGTGATTGTGCGAATTCGGCAAAATTCATAGTTTTCCTTATTATTTTATTTATTCGGCTAAATGCCTAAGCTTAAATTCAATATTACAGTGAGTGGCTGCTTCTTCTATCGTTATAATTGTTTGTTTGTCCCAATCAGAAGATGTCATAGTTTCCTCTATTACAAGATAATATTGATAAGCATATTCATAGTTTTTAAATTCGTTTGTTACATCGCTTATATTTTTGTAATAATCAGCCATCATGTAATGATGTACAAGCAAATTACCTAAACGAGAAGAGTCTTCTGGCCTCTCTTTATGCCGCTTTTCATACCAAGCAAGCACCACCAAAAGCCCCTGTTCTGCTTTATCATATCGCCCTAACTTTTCAAGTGATGTGGCTCTTTCCGCAATAAGCAATACCTATTATCGATAAACATATACATACAGAATGCAATTGATAGTAAATAATTGCAATACCGCTGGGTTTAACATTTTTGCAGAGCGTATCTCACTTTTTTCCTCAAGGAAGGCAAAATATCCTGCTCAAACCAAGGGTTCTTCTTTAACCAAATATTGTTACGTGGGCTTGGGTGGGGCAATGGTATATACTCTATGTGTTCACCATCGCAGCCATTTTCTTTGCGATTAAAAATCTGCCAATCTTTAACTGTTTCTGTCAATGTATTTTGTTTACGCAAGTAAGCGTGTTCATTTACATGCCACTCTATCGCGTATTTTCCAATGAGTAAGCACAACTCTATATTAGGCATATGCGCCAACAGTTTTTTCCGCCAGGTTGCTGCGCAAATTTTGGGTGGAGGGAAGTCACCATCTTTTGCTTTACCTGGATAACAAAATGCCATTGGCAAAATTGCTATGTGTTGTTGCTTATAAAATTGCGCCTCACTTATGCCCATCCAATCACGTAAACGCGCCCCACTTTTGTCCATAAATGGCGCATATTTTTCATGAGTCACAATACCAGGAGCTTGACCTGCAATGAGTATTTTGGCGTTAGCATTTACGCTAAAGATGGGTCTTGGTGGCAATGGAATTTTGGCGCTACACAAATCACATTGACGCACTTGTTGCGTTAATATTTGTAAATTTGCCATGATTTTTGGATGCTCTCTTATTTATCATCGATAAATTTAAAATATAAAGCGAAGAGCGATAGACTAGCATAGCTGGCAATGATGACAAAAAGGCTACTGAATATTAGTAGCCTTTTTATGATTTAGCAGGGTTTTGTTAAAAGCTTACTGGTGGTCTTACAACCATCTTGATAGTCGCAGTATCAATCACATCGAATTTGGCTGCATTAAAAGGCGGCAAACCATATTTGCCTACATTATTACTGAAACCATATCCATCTTGAGGTAATCCCATGGCGTTAATGTCCATCTGCCCATTGTTATTCAAGTCATGAATGAGTTTGATTGCATATGTACCGTCAGGTAAGCCGTTAAAATTCAAAGTAATCGACTCTTCATAAACGTCAATTGATGCTGTTTGAATCGGCTCTCCGTTTCCGTTGTATGCATCTTCAGAATCATATATGGCAAGTAATATCTGGCCAGACTGTTTTTCTATATCGGTTAAATTAACTTCAAGCTCACTTGCAAATGTAGCACTGCTGCTAATTGCCATAGAAAGGGTAAAAATACAGCTTGGAATAAGTGTTAAAAATGTTTTAGTGATGGTCTTCATTGGTCGTTTCCTGTGTTGAGTTGACAGGATTAGAATAACAATCACAACACATGAAAGAATGTACTAGAGGTCATGATTTCATATTATGACTTTTGGCATACTTTCATATCTTTAACTCACCTAAATTTCTGTTCAAGATAGCCGATACTTAGATATCGTGAAATAATCCTTAACGTGAATTATGACCATTAAACAGAAACTATGGCTTGCCATGGGTAGCCTATCATTTATTATTTTGGCTATAGGTATTTTAGCTAACGCTAGTTTCAATAAGTTAGATAAACAAAATAATATCTACTCTAGTATCTCTAGTGCAGACAACTATATGTTTCGGGCCCGCTTATCACAGGCCGATTATTTACTACTAAATGAAGTAGAATTCGAGGAACAAGTAGACCGCTTTCTTAACGAAGCTAAAAACAATTTAAAAACCACTCAAAAACAAATGGATGTTAAATCAAGCATAGAAAGGGTAAACCAAATTTTAGCTTCTATCGACCGTTATAAGGCTGAATTCACTATTATTGCGACGAGTACGGAACAATTATCCTCCTCTGCTATGTCGTCATTGTTTGAAGCGGCCGGTGATGCTGCATTTGCCACTGAGGCTTTACTAAAAGAAGAAAGGGAAATTGTAAACCAGACGCGCAAAAATGCGACAAGAAACGTATTGATTGCCGTTGCCATAGCCTTGCTTGTAAGTGTTTTTCTAGCTTCTTGGTTAATTAAAAGCATTATGCGACCTCTCACAGCGTCAATGCAGATTGCTGAAAATATTGCTAGTGGAGATTTAAGCCACGCGCAAGAAACAAGTAATAATGACGAATTTTCCTTATTAATAAAAGCGCTCAACAAATCTACGTCAAAATTAAGAGAAGTTATTAGTAAAATAAAGCAAGTAACCGTTAAATTGGATGATGCGGGTGTCATGGTAGAACATGCAGTTGCCCATTCAAACGACTCTATGCAGAAACAAAAAGATGAAACAACTGTTCTTGCGTCATCGGTGGTGCAAGTTGCTGATGCGAGTAAAAACATAGCGCAAAACGCAAACGATGCGAGCACGAAAAGTTCTGAAGCAGAACAAGAGGCAATACGAGGAAATCAAAAAATTAGTGACGCTAGGCAAGCGATGCACGATTTATCTAGTGAATTAAGTAAGGCGTCTGATTCTGTAAACAAGTTAAATGACGATTCTGATAATGTTGCGGATATACTTAATGTAATCCGATCGATAGCTGAACAAACAAATTTATTAGCGCTTAACGCAGCTATTGAAGCAGCGAGAGCAGGTGAACAAGGTCGAGGTTTTGCAGTTGTTGCAGATGAAGTCCGAACTTTAGCTGGACGGACGCAAAATTCGATAGAAGAAATCACTCATATTATTGAGGTTATACAAACAGGCGCTTCAAATGTTGTAGACGTTATTTCTGAATCGAACAATCAAAGCGCTAAGGTTATGGAGCTTAGTGATGAAGCCTCTAACGCTTATTCTGTGATTAGGAATGAGGTAGGACAAATTGCAGATTTGAATAAACAAGTTTCGAAAGAAGTCTCTGAGCAATTATCAGCTACTGAGCTGACGAAAACAAATATTGTCTCCATTTCTGATTTAGCCAATGTGAACGCTGATTCATTGAGTTCAATCACCGCACAAATAGAAACTCAAACCAATGAACGTAAAGCTTTGCAAGATTTAATCGGGTTTTTTAAAGTATAAAAAAAGTGCTCTTCTCAGAGCACTTTTCATTTCTGTTATTGTAATTTTAGTTAAACGTCTAGATTTTCTACGTTTAATGCATTCGACTCGATGAACTCTCTGCGCGGTTCTACTTGGTCACCCATCAATGTCGTAAATAACTGGTCAGCACTAATTGCGTCTTCGATAGTTACCTGTAACATTCTACGCGACTCAGGATCCATGGTCGTTTCCCACAGTTGTTCTGGGTTCATTTCGCCTAGACCTTTATAACGCTGGATATACTGACCTCGTTTTGCTTCAGCCATTAACCATTCAAGCGCTTGTTCAAACTCAGTAACTGGTAACGTTTTCTCGCCACGTTTAACAAAGGCACCTTCTTCCATTAAATTGTTTATGGTTTCGTTGAGTGTTCGTATTTTTTCATACTCAGGAGATGTTATAAAGTCATGATTTATATGGTATTTATAGTCTATTCCATGCTGTTTCATGGTAATAACCAAGTCGTTTTGTCCCTCTTCCGTTAACTCTATATCAAACAAAAAGCTACGGGAATCGTCTTCACTAATGGCTAATTGATCAACTAATTGCTCACCAATCGCTTTCAGGGCCGCCTTATCGTTCAACACCTCTATTGTTATCGGGTCAGAGTATAACAGTTGTGTCAGTAATGAATTAGGCATTCTACGGTGCATCCTACTAATCATTGTGATTGTACTCTGATACAACTTAACCATATTCTCTAAAGCAATACCCTTTATCGCTGGTGCATCGGGACTTACGTGTAACGAAGCATTGTCTACCGCTAGGTTAGTCAGTAGTCCATTTAGGGCATCATCGTCCTTAAGGTATTGTTCTTGCTTACCTTTTTTGATTTTATACAAGGGCGGTTGAGCAATAAAAATGTGTCCACGTTCAATCATTTCGGGCATTTGACGATAGAAGAAGGTAAGTAGTAAAGTCCGAATATGAGAACCATCCACATCAGCATCTGTCATAATAATAATACTATGATAACGCAATTTGTCTGGATCATATTCATCACGACCAATGCCACAACCTAAAGCGGTAATTAATGTAGCAACTTCTTGTGACGACAACATTTTATCGAATCTTGCTTTTTCAACATTCAGAATTTTACCTTTTAAAGGCAATATCGCTTGGTTTTTACGATTACGACCTTGCTTAGCTGATCCACCCGCTGAATCACCCTCCACTATATATAACTCAGATTTTGCTGGATCTTTTTCTTGGCAATCCGCTAATTTTCCTGGTAACCCAGCTAAATCTAGCGCCCCTTTGCGTCGAGTCATTTCTCTTGCTTTGCGAGCCGCTTCTCTAGCTCGCGATGCATCTATGATTTTATTAATAATGATTTTCGAGTCACCTGGATTTTCCATCAAAAACTCAGATAACTTTTCGCCCATGGCGCTCTCGACGGCAGACTTAACTTCTGACGATACTAACTTATCTTTTGTTTGAGAAGAGAACTTAGGATCTGGCACTTTTACGCTAACAATGGCGGTTAAGCCTTCGCGCGCATCATCACCACTAGCGCTTGTTTTATTCTTTTTATTATACCCTTCTGCTTCCATATAGTTATTAAGTGTGCGAGTTAATGCACCTCTAAAACCTGCTAAATGAGTACCACCATCCCTTTGTGGAATGTTATTGGTAAAGCAAAAAATGTTTTCTTGAAAGCCGTCGTTCCATTGCATCGCTACTTCAACTGCTACACCATCTTCCCGTTCAGTTGTGAAATAGAAAGCCTTCGAACCCACAACATTCTTATTTGTATTCAAATATTCAACGAATGCTCTAATCCCGCCTTCATAATGGAAATTGTCTTTTCTTCCATCTCTTTCATCTTCAATGGTGATTGATACGCCGGAATTCAAAAATGATAATTCGCGTATACGTTTTGCTAACTGGTCAAAATGGAAAATCACATTAGTAAATGTTTCTTCACTGGGCCAGAATCGAATTGTTGTACCTGTTTTATCAGTTTTTGAAACTGCCTTTAGTGGAGCCACAGGCACACCCATGTCATATTCTTGTTCGAAACGTTCACCATTGCGTTTTATAACTAAGGTTAATTTTTTAGATAGCGCATTTACAACTGAAACACCTACGCCATGCAGACCACCCGAAACTTTGTAGGAGTTGTCATCAAATTTCCCACCTGCATGCAATACAGTCATAATAACTTCTGCGGCAGAAACCCCCTCTTCTTCATGAATGTCGGTTGGGATTCCTCGACCATCATCACTTACGGAAACTGAATTGTCTGAATGAATTTTGATTATTATTTCAGAACAGTGGCCCGCCAACGCTTCGTCAATTGAATTATCGACGACCTCAAAAACCATATGATGCAATCCGGTACCGTCATCTGTATCACCGATATACATACCTGGGCGTTTTCTAACGGCGTCAAGCCCTTTTAACACTTTGATATTGGACGAATCATAGTTGCTTTCTGACATCTTTACTCCTCTGTCACATGGTTATGTTCCACGTGAAACACTTTTTTGTTGTTGTAATGCTGCATAAATGACAGTTGTTCTTTTTGTATCGCTGTCACAAATACTTGTGTGTTTTGCTCCATCACAGATGCAATAAATTTTTCTCGAGTATCTTCATCTAACTCTGCAGCGATATCATCAATTAAAAAAACACTTGGCTTTGCTGTTAGTTCTTTTAAAAGTTTAACCTCAGCTAATAGTAATACAGACACTAATAATCTGAGTTGACCCCTGGACATGAAATCCGCTGCATTTTTACCATCGACGATAAATTGCATGTCAGCTTTATGTGGACCAGAAGACGTAGAACCTTTAAACAGATCCCGATCTATTTTATTTTGTAAACTTTCCAACAGGGTACAATTTTTATCCCAACCTCTAGTATACCTTAATACTACATTTAACTCAGGATAAAATTGCCCGTATAAAGCACTTATTTCGTCATTTAAGCGTGAAATATAGTCTTGTCTTAATGTTGTGATTGAATTTCCAAGATCGGCCAGCTGTTCTAACCATACGTCTTGTTCACTAAACTTAGCTGATTCTTTAAAATCGAATTGCTTCAATAAAGCATTTCGTTGTGATAAACAGCTTTGATAACGAGATGATAAATAATGGAATGAATGTTCCACGTGAAACAATAACCAATCTATGTATCTTCGTCGACCTAAAGGCGCCCCTAAAATTAAGTCACTACTTTGCGGTGTAAATATCTGAACGGGTAACATTCTAGCCATATCTGAAATACGTTTGGTTTTATCGCCATTTACACTAAAGGTGTAGCCGTCTTGTTTAGACCTTGAGAAACCTAATCTTGTTTCATCCCCTTGCCAGTCAAATAAACAAAATCCAGCTGCCTGAGTTTGGTCGTTTTGAATAAACAAGTCAGGCTTGTTCGTTCGGAAGGACCTTCCAAAACCTAATACATGGATCGCTTCCAACAAGCTAGATTTACCTGCTCCATTGTCACCGTAAACAAAGTTTAAATTAGCATGAGGCAAAATGTTTACAGCTGTTAAGTTTCTGAAACTAGACAGCCGTAATTGGGTAATATGCATGCAGAAACTATAAGAGAAAGGAAATTATGATGAGACTAAAATTGCCACTAGAGTCTCATCGGCATAATGACATATTGTGAAGAATCATCATCTACCGGAAGCCCGTCCACAATTTTCACACCATGTACTAAAGCACTGGCATTAGAATCAGAAAGCTTAAAAATGACAGAATCAGTTTCAATCGCGTTAAGGGCATCAATTAAATAAGCTACGTTGAATCCAATTTCAAGACTCTCGCCTTGGTAATCAACGTCGATAATTTCTTCAGCTTGTTCTTGTTCTGGATTGGTAGCCGTTATTTTGAGTTCTCCAGGTTCAAGATTTAGTCTTACCCCTTTGAATTTCTCGTTCGTTAATATCATTGCGCGAGAGAAGGCTCCCTTAATAATATCTCTAAATACGACTAGGCCTTTATCAGTATTTTTAGGTACCACTCTATTATAATCGGGGAATCGACCGTCAACTAATTTACTAGTGAAGATAAAAGAGTTACTGAACAAACGAATGTGGTTTGCACCTAATTGTACTTTTACTTTAACGTCTGAGTCTTCAATTAAACGCGAGATTTCCATAACGCCTTTACGTGGAATAATTACTTGTTTAGCAGGTAATGGTTCTACATCATAATCTACTAAGGACATTGCTAAGCGGTGACCGTCGGTTGCTACAGACCGTATTTGCTTGTCGGATGTTTCTAAACTCATGCCATTTAAATAGTATCTAACATCCTGCTGAGCCATAGAAAACTGAACAGATTCAATGAGTTGCTTTAACGCTTGTTGGCTAATTTCAAATTCACTATCACCTTCCCAATCTTCCAAATTAGGATAATCATCAGCACTTAAGGTAGCTAGAGAATATTTTGAACGGCCCGATTTTACCAATGCCTTATTTTCTTCGACAGTAAATTGAATAGTGCTATCGTCTGGTAAACCACGCACAATATCTAAAAGTTTTTTCGCAGGAACTGTAATTTGACCGTTGCCACTGTCCTCGCCTAAAGACACATTCGCTATAAGTTCGACTTCAAGGTCAGTGCCGGTCATCCATAAAGCGCCGTTGTCTACTTTGATAAGCACATTGCCTAAAATTGGCAATGTATGACGACGTTCAACTGCACCTGCTACTAATTGCAGGGGTTGTAAAAAGCTTTCTCTACTAATGGTAAAATTCATGGTTAGTACTCTTTATAAGTATTTTTTTATGATAGCCGAAAAACGCTAATCATAGAATACTATTTTTAAGAAGATAATGTGCGAATTAAATTTTTATAATCTTCAGTAATATCATGATCATCCGCGCGTAACTCTGCAACTTTCCTAACCGCATGAATGACCGTTGTATGATCTCTGCCTCCAAAATTGTTACCAATTTCAGGATAGCTATTACTTGTCAGTTCTTTTGCCAGAGCCATTGCCATTTGTCTAGGCCTTGCGACACTTCGTGTTCTTCTTTTTGACAAAATCTCAGACACTTTAATTTTATAATAGTCTGCAACTGTTTTAATTATATTATCAATAGTAACTAACTTATCTTGCAAGGCAAGTAAATCTCGCAACGCTTCTTTAGCGAAATCTATCGTGATGGCTTTACCAGTGAAATTCGCATTAGCAATCACACGATTTAAAGCACCTTCTAACTCCCGTACATTTGACCTAATTTTCTTTGCCATAAAAAAGGCAACTTCACTGGGAAGATCTATCCGATTTTGTTTAGCTTTACTTAACAAAATCGCTACTCGTGTTTCTAATTCAGGCGGTTCAATAATAACAGTCAATCCCCATCCAAAGCGTGATTTTAATCTATCCTCGACCCCATCAATCTCTTTAGGATAACGGTCAGACGTTAATATTATTTGTTGGTTTCCTTCCAATAAAGCATTGAATGTATGAAAAAACTCTTCTTGACTGCGCTCTTTATTGGCAAAAAATTGGATATCATCAATAAGTAAAGCGTCCACTGAACGGTAGAAAGACTTAAATTCTTCTATCGCATTATTCTGTAATGCCCTCACCATATCTTGTACAAAACGTTCAGAATGCATATATACAATTTTAGCGTTAGGATTTTTCTTTATTATTTCATTACCTACTGCGTGAATGAGATGTGTTTTACCTAGCCCAGTTCCACCGTATAAAAACAACGGGTTATACCTTTTGGACTGCGCACTTGCTACTTGAGTTGCTGCTGCCCTTGCAAGCTGGTTTGATTTTCCTTCAACAAATGAATCGAAGGTATAGCTAGGGTTAACATTACTGTTGTGATTTTCTAATTTGGGAATAACTGGCACTTTAGGCGCTGACTGGTGGTAAGCCGTATTTGCGTTGTGGTTATTCGCCTGGCTATTTTCACGACTACTCAGTTTATTCTGAATCTCTGGTGGCACATGATTGATACTTAGTTTCGGGGGCAAGGAAGAACTCACTTTAGCATCGACACTTGTGTCAAATCGCTTAGTATCTGCTTCCATCTCCGAAGGAGGTGAACCGGTAGACAGAGCTAACTTAGGTGCATCTGCTCCATACAACTGCTTAAGCGTTGCAATAATTAGATGAAAATATTCATCTCGTACCCAACTTACGATAAAATTATTTGCCGCGTATAATTGTAGAGTTTCGCCATCAAAATGAGACTTAAGCGACTTTAACCACATATTAAAGGGTTCGGCCTCAACTTCGTGGCGGATTGCTTCTAAACAGTTGTCCCAATTAACAGCCAATATTTTTCCTAATTATTACGTTTGATCTTTGCGGGTGAAAGACTATAAGCCAAAATTAAGCGTTTATCCACAGAGAATATGGTAAAAATGGCAAATAATGCCTGCTTTATACACAGACTGCGTCTATCATATTGTTTTTATTACTTATTAAGTTATATATTACTTTCGAGCGCCCTTATATTAGAACATTATCTATAACTTTTAAGTCTATATTTTACATATATTTAACGTTTTTGTGGATTAATCTGTGGATAACTTGTTAGTAATTTTTATTAGTTGATTCTTCGCCCTTTCATTTGATTTGCGGTAGATTATTTTTTATCTATTTACAATTTATCCAATACAATTTAACGCTTAGTTTGAGTAACATTAAATTTGCATTTTTTAAATGCAATTATATTGATCTATGCCTTGACTTTACTGGCTTTGATCTCTATTATTCCGCGTCCATTAATTGAGGTGTCGACTAGCCAAATGTTTTCAACAAAAAGGCTATATGGATAACCAGTTACAATCGCTTTTACCCTTAACAGATAAAAAATGTATGGTTTAAAGCTAAACAAGATGAGAGTTAGGTCATGAAAAGAACTTTTCAACCAAGTAATATTAAGCGTAAACGTTCACACGGTTTTCGTGCACGTATGGCAACAAAAAACGGCCGTAAAGTATTAGCAAATCGCAGAGCTAAGGGCAGAAAGCGTTTATCTGCATAATTATTTATCTGCCACAGATAACTGTAAATGCATAAATGCGAATGTGGTTTTGAAATATGAATACAAAACTACAGTGCTTCCCAAGGGAGTCAAGATTATTGACTCCAAAGCATTTTTCATTTGTATTTGAAAATGCAATTCCTGCTACCTCCCCCACTATCACTGTTTTAGCAAGACATAACAAACTTGAGCAACCACGCTTAGGCATTACTGTACCGAAAAAGAAAGTAAAACTAGCAGTAAGTAGAAACCGCATAAAAAGAATAGTTCGTGAAAGTTTTCGCTTAAACGCACATTCTTTGCCAAATGTTGATATTATCGTAATAGCAAAACATGGTATAAATGACCTTGATAATACACAAGTTCATACCCAATTAAATACCTTGTGGCAAAGGATAAGCAAACGATGCAAATAACTAAATTGATTTCAACGATATTAGCGGCGCCTTTGCTGCTGATTATTCGTTTATATCAACTCTTTATTTCTCCAATGCTAGGACAAAACTGTCGGTTTCATCCAACTTGCTCTTGTTATGCGCACCAAGCATTAAAAACACATGGACCCCTTAAGGGTAGCGTGCTTGCTATAAAACGAATTGTAAAATGCCAACCGCTTCACCCCGGTGGCATAGACCCGGTTCCCAAAGCACACAATGCAAAAGTTGCGTTGAATAAAACACATAAAAAATCAAAACTAATCACATGAGACTGTTATGGAATCCCAAAGAAGTATTTTAATTATTGGTTTGTTGTTAGTAAGTTTCTTACTATGGATAGAGTACCAAGACGCTTACGGACCAAAAGCGATAGAACCAGTCGCTCAACAACAAAATGTTAGTCCACAAAACCAAGGTATTCCTTCTGCTGTCGATACTGCGGATGCTTCAAATAATGCGATCCCAACATTAGTAGACAACACTATTAATAATCAGACAAGCGATGTGCCACAGGGAAACAATACTATTGTTCCAGCTGCTCCCGCGCTTGTTGCTGATCCTAGTAACGTTATCACCGTTAAAACCGACACTCTTGATATTCAAATAAATCTGGTTGGCGGAGACGTTGTTAAAGCTGACTTAGTTAAGTACCCTGTCACACAAGGCGCCACCGATTCTTATCAAATGTTAAAACCCATTGATGGTGTTCTACATATCGCACAAAGCGGCCTGATTGGAAAAGACGGTACTGACAAAGCCAGTGGGCGAGCAAAGTACCAGACGACTAACAATAACTATGAACTAACAGGTGACTCATTAACCGTTCCCTTAACTTGGCAATCTCAAGACGGTATTGTAGTAACTAAAACGTTTACATTTACTCGTGACAGTCATCTAATCCAAGTTGATTATTTAGTTCAAAATAACAAAAGTGAAACGGCGCAAGTTACTCAGTTTGCTCAATTAAAACAAACTTTGAATGAAATAGAAGGCGGCAGTATGTTTATGCCGATTTACCGTGGTACTACATATTCAACGCAAGAAGACAAATATAAGAAACTATCTTTTGGTGATATCCAAGACGAAAAACTACGAGTAGCAACTATTGGTGGTTGGACTGCCATGATCGAACACTACTTTGTAGCGGCATGGGTACCACCACAAGAACAAACAAATACTATTACTGCACGCCTTTTACAAAATCAATATGCAGTCATTGGATACACGGGAGAACAGGTACTTATCCCTGCTGGACAGTCAGCTACTTTATCCAGCCAATTATATGTGGGACCTAAAGACCAAGCCAAACTAGCTGCGATTGCCAATGGCCTCGACTTTACAGTAGATTACGGTTTCTTATGGATGATTTCCCAACCTTTGTTTACTTTACTTCAATTTTTACACAGCTTAGTTGGAAACTGGGGCGTAGCAATCATACTCATTACGCTAATCGTTAAAGGCAGTATGTATTGGCTAACTAAAAAGCAATATGAGTCTATGGCTAAAATGCGTAATTTAACGCCTAAAATGAATCAGTTGAAAGAACGATTTGGTGACGACCGTCAAAAAATGTCACAAGCCATGATGGAACTGTATAAGAAAGAAAAAGTAAATCCCATGGGCGGTTGCTTCCCATTATTACTGCAAATGCCCATCTTCTTGGCTTTGTATTGGGTGCTACTAGAAAGTGTTGAATTACGTCACGCGGAGTTCGCACTTTGGATAACAGATTTGTCGGTAAAAGATCCTTGGTATGTCTTGCCAGTGCTAACGGGCGCAAGTATGTATTTATTACAAAAACTTCAGCCAATGACAATTCAAGATCCTCTACAGCAAAAACTGATGCAGTTTATGCCGGTGATGATGTGCGTGTTCTTCTTGTGGTTCCCGTCGGGCTTAGTTTTATACTGGTTAATTTCTAACGTGGTTACACTAGTACAAGCAAAAATTATTTATGCCTCAATGGAAAAACGTGGGATCAAAAGTAAATAATTAAGATTAATTGACCTACAAAGCCCGCATTAGCGGGCTTTTTAACTTATACTTTTTACACTTTAATTTAAAGGAAACAATTATGCCTTCTTTTGATGTAGTCTCTGAGCTAGACAGTGTTGAAACTAAACATGCTGTCGATAACGCCAACCGTCAACTTACCACGCGCTACGATTTTAAAAATGTAGAAGCAAGTTTTGAATTTGTGCAAGACACAGTGGTAATGAACGCCGAAGCTGAGTTTCAAATACAGCAAATGGATAGTATGTTGCGTGATGCTTGTTCTAAACGCGGCGTTGATACCTCTGCCCTAAGTGCTAAAAAACTAGAACGAACTGGTAAAAACTTCAAACAAACAATTGAATTTAAGCAAGGTATTGACCAAGCACTGGCTAAAAAAATGGTTAGGCTTATTAAAGATAAAAAAATGAAAGTACAAGCCAGTATTCAAGGTGACCAATTGCGTGTTACCGGCAAAAAACGTGACGACCTACAAAGTGTAATGGCGCTATTGCGTGGTGAAGACTTTGGCCAACCATTACAATTTACAAATTTTCGCGATTAAATCAAATGTCTGACAACCCACTGGCACATTCTAACGATACCATTGTCGCCCAGGCTACTGCGCCAGGCCGTGGAAGCGTAGGAATTGTTAGGGTATCGGGTAAACATGCAAAAACAATTGCCAAGAAAATACTCGGAACATGCCCTACTCCCCGCCAAGCGATATATCAGGGTTTTTACGATCGCAATAACAATATTATTGACCAAGGCATTGCTTTGTTTTTCCAAAACCCACATTCTTTTACTGGCGAAGACGTGCTTGAATTGCAAGGTCACGGTGGCCAAGTGGTTATGCAATTACTTATTGAAGAATGCCTTCACACTGGTTTAGTCCGACTAGCCAAGCCTGGGGAATTTAGTGAGCAGGCGTTTTTAAACGACAAAATGGATTTGACCCAAGCTGAAGCCATTGCTGACTTAATCAATGCATCGTCAACACAAGCAGCACGGGGCGCCATGCGTTCAATGCAAGGTCAATTTTCAAAAAGCATTAATACTTTGGTTGAAAAAGTCATTTATTTACGCATGTATGTTGAAGCTGCGATTGATTTCCCTGAAGAAGAAATCGATTTTTTAGCAGATGGACTTGTGCAAAAAAACCTTGTCGATATTGTTTCTCTTCTCAATGAAATAAAACAACAAGCTAAACAGGGCTCTTTATTGCGCGACGGTATGCAAGTAGTGATTGTAGGTCGCCCTAACGCCGGGAAATCAAGTTTATTAAATGCATTATCGGGTAAAGATAGTGCAATTGTTACTGATATCGCTGGTACTACACGTGACGTGTTAAAAGAGCATATTCATATTGATGGTATGCCGCTACATGTTATTGACACCGCCGGATTACGTGATGGTGCCGACACTGTTGAACAAATCGGCATTGAACGAGCCTGGCAAGAAATAGAGCACGCAGACCACGTGTTGTTTATGGTTGATGCAAGCGAAGAAAAAGAAGAGCAACCTGATGCTATTTGGCCAGAATTTTACGCAAGACTACCAAAAAATATGGCTATGACGGTTATAAGAAACAAATGCGACTTGAGCCAAGAAGCATTTGGTATTGATATCAGTGATACTTATCCAGTAATTAGATTGTCGGCAAAGTCGTCAATGGGACTAGAACATTTAACCCAACATCTAAAAGACTGCATGGGCTTTGAACAAGTCGGAGAAGACCAAGTCATAGCTCGCCAACGACACATAAGCGCACTAGGATATGCCGAGGAGCACATATTACTTGGCAAAGACCAATTAGAACAACAAATGGCGGGTGAACTACTCGCAGAAGAACTGCGAATAGCACAACAACATTTAAATGAAATAACCGGTGAATTTACCTCCGACGATTTACTCGGTAAGATATTCTCTTCTTTTTGTATTGGTAAATAAGGATGTGTCTATGAAATTTGAAATAGTGGTCGGTTCTGTTTTGGGTGCAAGTGAATACGTCGCGGAAGCACTCGAAACAATGCTCAAAGAAAAAGGACATACAACAAACTGTCATTTTCAACCAGCAATAGATAATGTTGATTTAACAAATATTTTATTAGTAGTGACATCCACACATGGTGCAGGTGATTTGCCCGACAACATACAAGAATTTGCTGACGATTTAGCACGTGAGAATTTGAGTAATGTCAACGCTATTATTATTGGTTTAGGCGATTCAAGCTATGACACTTTTTGCGAGGGATCTGCAGAAATAGAAAGTATTATAGAAGAGGAAGGTGGTACCCTTTTACTACCGGTATATCAGATAGATGTGCTACATCATCCTATTCCCGAAGACGTTGCGGTAGAATGGTTGTCAAACAATTTAGATAAAGCCTTAAATAGCTTATAGAGCATTCACTAAGTTTAGTGAATAGCGCTATTTTTTAGTAGACAAACACTTTGAATGAATTTGAATTAGAAGCCTTAAAATCACCACTAAGTAATGTATCCCGAGTACTTTACTGTGTGTATTTGCGACCACAAATTAGTGAAGGTAAACAACAAGCGACTATTAACAATAAACGTATTCTTGATTTAATTAATAGCAAAAAAACTGTTATTAGCCTTGGCCGCCAAATAAGTTCGCTATTAAAAGAATTAAAAGGTGTAGGACTAATAAAACTAGAAGATAACACTGACTTTTCTAAATCATTACACAATAAAAAAGTCATCTTACCCCTAACTGAATTGCCTCTGTCACTTGAAGATCCGTCCATGCATAATCAATATAAAAGTATGAAGCTTGATTGGCGCCCAATAGATAAAGTATTTGACGATTTATGCAGCTTGGTTGGTTTAATTGAAAAAACTTTTAGTGCTGAAGAATTAGGTGAATTTATTGCATATTGGCTAGGCCGCGTTGATACCCAATGCACCGAATATCAATGGACGCAAAAACTGGTTATTCATTTGAAACAAAGGCGTCAACGCTTTCCTTTATCTGAACAACGTGCACAACATAAAACAGCTGCTGGACATCAATATGTGGAACCTAGCGCGGGTATAGTGTTTGACGACAATGTGAAATTGCTGATAGAACAATACAAAAACGATATTTAACTCAGTAAAATATAAACTGCAAGATAGAAAAACCACTTTCAGTTGTTAAACGCTGCCCAAGCTATTAATATCATCATTCAACATTAAGTTTAAGACCCAAATATAACAATGAAAACTCTGCAAGAAAGACTAAACGAACTAAAAAGTAACATTGGTTTAAAACGCCATAGTGGTGATAGCGGCAATGAAGTTATCCCAGAGTTTGATTATAAAAAGAACCGGGCCTTGTACGACAAGCTTGCTAACGAAGATTTAAAAAAATTGCAGCGTGAAAGCCAACAAAAGCGCATTGAAAGACTTCATGGCCGCTCTGAGCTTGATCCAAAATGGGTATTCGACAACTTAATAGAAGATGCACAAGATGTGCAAGAAGCCGTGAGTATTGCTCGTTCATTTATTGCCGCACATAAAGACCCTAAGTGGCGCAACAGCCGCTCGCACATGATGCTTTTTTATGGTGATTATGGGCGTGGTAAATCACATATAGCTGGGGCGATAGCACATGAATTGATCAATAAATTCGAAACCAGTGTTTTGTATCGCCAGTTACAAACCTTGCTCGACATGCGCCTATTTTCTTATGACTATCAAGCAGAAGACAACGCGTCTATGCGTTACCGCGAAGTGAATCAACAACTACTCGATGTTGACTTGCTCATTCTTGACGAAGTTTGTGTTAACGAAACAGTATTAAAAAAGAATGCGCAAAGTTGGTTGGGCAATTTACTTAGACAACGCCGTTCGGCCAACAAAAACTGTATTTTAATCACTAACCATAATTTGAACGACCTTGAAACCGCTATTGGCCGCTATTGCTTTGAGTCGATTCGCGAATATGAAACCTACCAAGTACAATTTCAGGGTCCTAGCCGCCGCAAACCCCTCACCCAACAAATTGTAGACAATAAGCAAGCACCAACCAGTGGCTATCAGCCAAACACTATTAGCTATAAAAAGTAATACCTGTTGTTGGCGCCATTAGCGCAGATTGGAACGCTAACACCTTTTGGTATGAGCCCTGAGGTAGTTCTGGTGTACATAAAGGTATTGATATTTTTGGAAGTAAAGATACACAGGTAATAGCTTCAACCGATATGTTGATTTTCTATTGTTAGCATTGTCCCTATTCCATGGCTAATAGATGGCAGTACCCAAGGTTATAAAAAAGCGTTTTACCTCAATCCAATCGAATTTTTTGGATATTAAAGCAGTAATTTAAATACTTAAACACAAATTATCCACAATATCTGAACAGATTTTATTAGCATGTGTGTAAAGTTGGGGAAAACATGTTTGATTTCTTTGTATGAAAAAAGGATAAGTTTTGCAAAATTTAGGCTTGTGGATAAAAGCCCTACTTATACCCACTTTATACCTGAATTCAAGTACAGTTATACATAAGTTAGTTTTGACTTAAGATTCTGTTTTCAATACATAAAAAAGGCTTACTAACAGAAAATTGCTTGCATAATAATAATAGTAATAAAGATCTATATATTAAAAGATTAAAACTATAAAGCAGGACGAATTTACGTTTAACGGTAAAATAAAACAAACAATAAAGATCTTGGAATTTATAAAAAAATGCAAAAAATAGTAAAAGCAAATAGACTACTAGCATCAGACATAAAAAAGAAAAACAACATGATCAGAAACATCCCACATTATTTATTTAAGATCGATTTTATTATTGTTTTACTGCTTTGTTTTATTAGCTTTTGGGTAACAGCTAATGTTGACGACAAAGATAAAGTGTTACCAGAATATCTATATACTCCAGCGGCCAATCCTATGATAGAGGTATCAAAAACGCTGGAACAAGCCAAGCAAAATAATAAATTAGCCCTAATTGTATTAGGTGCTCAGTGGTGTCACGACAGCAGAGGCTTGGCAACCAATTTTTCAAAACCAGCTTTGCATCAAGTATTAAACGAACGTTTTGTTAGTTTATTTATCGATGTTGGAAATTACGAAGATAGGCGCGACATCACGCAGCGTTTTGGATATCCAATCTATTTTGCTACCCCTACTGTTTTGGTGGTAGATCCTGAAACAGAATTATTAATGAATGAAGATACCTTAACAATTTGGCAAAGTGCCTATAGTGTGGATTTTGAAAAGTACATGTCTTATTTTGCTGATGTAGGAAAAAATGAAGTATCTACCAACAGAATAGCGCGACTAAATAACAACAAAGGCCTTAAAATCTTTACTGAGCAACAAACAGAAAGACTACTAGTAGCTTATGCACGCTTAGCTCCTTTAATGGCCTTAGAAGACACCGGAGAGCTTGAAGATAAGTCTGAGTTTTATGCTTTGTGGAATGAAGTTCGTGATTTTCGAAGCCAATTACAAAAAGATCTACATCGTCTTAGAAACCAAGTAATTGAAACACCAGGCGTCTCACTAGATTTGCCAAGCTATGATAATTTTAGTTGGGAAAATAAATAATTACCCTTAAAAACGGCACCTCTGCTTACCATCAAAGATGCCGTTGACCACTACAAACTTAAAAACTGAATACTAAGCTTTGCGTCTTACAAAAAATCCAGCTAACGCTATTGAAAGTAAAGCGAATATGCTAGGAGTTGATACTTGCTCTACACGTATGGTCGCTATGCTGAGGTTAGTATTGCTTAGAAAATCAATCAAATTCCCATCTAAAATACTGCCGTTAGCTAACAATGAACCGCCAAATGCGGCCAATGATTCTGCTGCTCTAATATTTGGATTAGTGTCAACAGGGCTATCGGTAGCTGTGCTGCCATCAACAAACGGAGCTGCTGTCACATCTAAGCCTTCAGTTCCCGCATCATACAAATTAGCGCCGGTAATTTCGAATACTTGGTCTCCTAAATAATTACCTGCAGCATCAAACAATTGAATTGCGTCATCAGTGCCAAAAAAAGTATCGTTAGAAGGTAAAATCATTGATATAAATGAGAAGAACATATTGCTCATCGGGTCGCTAATATCAAACATTCTTGAACCTGATTCTTGTGGGAACAAAGGTCGCATGCCGCCGTCGGGGAAAATAACACCACCAACAGAATTTGGGTCTACAGCAACTCTTTCGTCTCGTAGTAGTCCTGGCGCACCTAATTCAGCAACCGCTTCAACACCGGCAGATGCTTCGCTACCTGCATCAAATATATCAAAAGCTGCGCTATGAAAAGCAGCATATACAGGAGTAAAACTCAGTCCGTTTTCTGGCGAATTGTTTTCTACGGTAATGCGGAGTACTGTTGCATTACTGAACGCACTTACACTCAACATTGCCGCTACTAATACACTACCTAGTAGTGAACGCGACTTAACACGTGTGTTTAAAAGATTCATTTCCTTATCCTTTTTGCTATCAAAATTCTTAAAATTATTTATGTCGCTTTACATGGAGTTGAGCGACATTCGCAATACTAGATCAAATAGAAAAGAATAAAATTTTGCTCATGCGTGCTAATACCCAATATGACAAATAATCACAAGTTAAATGTATTAAATTCATAAGGTTAAGTAAGACTTAAAGAAAGTATAACGTTTTTATAACGAGCCTTTTTGGGCCAAATTTAGCGGTTTTATTTTTTAGACTGAGTTGACAAATATTCGACAACGCCATTTAAATGGTCTTGCGCAATGTCAGATGAAGCGCCGATACGAGTGGCTTCAAGTATATTGAGCATAAAATACATTCCCTGATAAATCGCAATGCATATTGGATCGGCTTGTTTTAACAAATTATGGCCATAACCATGCCAAAACTCATCAGGTATATCACTTAAAACAAAAACCCATTCACTTAATGGATCGCCCCAATATGCTCTCTCCCAATCAATTAGTGCCTTTATATTTATGTTGTCGCCCTCACCATCAACAATGATATTTCTTGACCATAAATCACCATGGCACAACTTTGGTATGCGATGTTTGTCTAAATTCTTAGAAAAGTGAATTACTAAGTCTTTAAAATATCCCATTGACCTTATATCTAATCGATTATTAATAGCGTCTTGAATGAGTCCAAGTATCATATCCTCAATAAACAAAGACCATTTTTTAAAGGTTTTATTTGGGGCTGGATATCCAAATTCTAGCCCAGAAACTTTGTGTAAATCTTTTGAAGCTTTGCCCAATTGATACCAAATACGTTGGTTTTGATTATCTGAAAGGTTTTTAAAATGTTCAAACCAGAGCTTGCCTGATACATATTCTTGTAAAAATGCATGACGCCCACCTACTTTAAAAAAGGTGCAATAACGAGGAATTAAATTACTAGCATTTTGTAAAATAGTAATTAAGCCTTGTTCTCTTAACATTAAATTTCTTTCTGGAAAAAAAACCTCTGATTGCTTATGGGGTGCAATTTTTAAAACATATATGTTAGTGGTTGTTCTCACTTTGTAGGTATTGTTGAATAAGCCTGTATCTAATTCATCTATGCTTAATATCACATGATTCGTTAATGCGTTTTTCACACTAAGCGCTAAGGTTTGTTTATCTACTGCTTTTTGAAAGTCAGATGGCTTACGTTCTATTTGTGTAATCTGAATGATGATAGCCTTTAATAGTTTTTTCTAATTTTTGATACAGTAACAAATAAATCAATTTCTACTGAAACGCAAGTCAGTATCAATTAACATTCACCCAGTCAGTCATAGCGTGCTTTTACCCTAAAAATATCCTTAACAATTTGAGGGAAGTAGGTAAAATGTAGGCTGAAAGCAGATATCGTAAAATTGATAGATTAATAAAAAGTTTTACAAAAGCATTACAAACTGTTTACTTTTAATACTAAAAGTTGATAAACTCCGACCAGTTGCGTCAGTTAGCAGTCATGTTTTTATAAAAAAGCATAGAATACGCGTCAAAACACTATCAAATATGGTGTTAGTGTTTTTGCATACTGTTAGCTCTTAACCATATTATTATTTACACAACAACCACAGAATTAAGAGTATTTTATGATTTCAAATAAGTCGACATTGTTTAAACGTAAACCTATTGCCGCCTTGGTAGCGCTATCAATTGGTTTGAGTAGCCCAAGTCTTTTTGCCCAAGAAAACGAAACTGAAGAAGCCGAAGAAACGGGTTTTGAAGTTATAATGGTTACAGCATCAAAAAGAACGACTGGATTGCAAGAAACGCCTATCGCTGTTTCTGTAACTGGAGCTGAAGATATTGAGCAAACTAAAGTACTCGATATTCAAGATTTACAAACCTTAGTGCCAACATTACGTGTTACACCGTTGCAGCGCTCTACAAATACTAACTTTGCTATTCGTGGTTTTGGTAACGGTACAAACAACACAGGTATCGAGCCATCGGTTGGTGTATTCATTGATGGTGTATATCGTTCAAGAGCAGCAGCGCAAATAGGCGACTTACCGCGTTTAGACCAAATTGAAGTACTAAGTGGTCCACAGTCTACCTTATTTGGTAAAAATGCTTCAGCAGGTGTTATTAGCGTTCGGACTCAAGCACCTTCATATGATTTTGAATCGCGTATAGAAGCTGGTTTTGGTAATTATAATCAACGTTTGTTGAAAGCTTATGTGACTAACGGTATTACAGACAATGTAGCATATAGCTTGTCTGGTAATATTAACAAGCGTGATGGTTACACAGAAAGTGTTGTTGGTCTTGAAGATATTAACAACCGTGATCGTATGAGTTTACGTGGCCAATTACTTATTGAGCCTTCTGCTGATTCTAGCATTAGATTCATCGCTGATTATAGCGATATCGATGAAAATTGCTGTACAGTAGCTGATGTTATCAACGGTCCAACTACTGCTGCGGTTAGAGCACTTGGCGGACAAGTTTTAGATGAGTCTGACCCGTTCTCTTATGAATCAGCTGTTAACTTCACACCAAACAACAAAGTTGAAGACAGCGGTGTTTCAATGCAAATCGACGTCGACTACGACACTTTTGCATTAACGTCTATAACAGCATTTAGAAAGAACGAATCTAGCTATATTCAAGACGTAGATTTTACTTCACTCGATATATTGTCTGAAACAAACTCTACTAAAATAGACACTTTTACCCAAGAATTACGCTTAACTAGTACAACAGATGGCGATTTCAGTTGGATGGTTGGTGCATTTATCTTCCAAGAAGAAGTAGATACTGGCGATACCTTATTTTATGGCACAGGCACAAGACCATACTTTAATGCATTGGGCTTAGGTGATTTACTTGCCGGTGTCGAGCCACTTTACGGTTTAGCACCGGGTACTTTCTTTGGCGCTGACCAAAGTATCAATTCACAGTTTATTCAAGACAACGATGCTTATTCATTTTTTGTTAGTCTCGACTACAACTTGAGTGAAAACTTAACGGCAACCCTTGGTGCGTCATATACCAACGATACAAAAGACGTTAGTATTGAATCAATAAATACTGAAGTACTATCAAGTATCGATTTGGTTAATCAACCAACAGGCTTAGGTGTACCATTGTCGCTTATTCCTTCGTTGGCTCCATTTATTCCAACCCTGCAGGGCATTCAGTTCTTACCACCACAACTTGAATTCCCGAATTCAGTAGAAGATGGTAATACTGATGATAGTAAATCAACTTGGAGTATTCGTTTAGCTTATGAACTAAACAGAAACGTAAACTTCTTTGCAACAGCGGCTACTGGATTTAAAGCGTCATCGTGGAACTTGTCACGAGATACTCGTCCATTCCCAAGTGACCAAACTGCTCTTGAAAGTGCTGGTTTGACTCTTGCAAACCAAAGTTTCGGTACTCGTTTTGCAGGCCCAGAAGAGTCAACTGTGTACGAACTTGGTATGAAAACGCGTTTTGAAAATGGTGCGTTTAACATTGTTTTATTCGACCAAACTATTGAAGGTTTCCAATCAAGTACGTTCGTAGGCACTGGTTTTGTATTAGCTAATGCGGGTCAACAATCTACCACGGGGATAGAGTTCGATACGCTTTACCGTCCAACTGAAAGCATTGATCTAACATTTGCGGGTACACTTTTAGACCCAGTATATGATTCATTTGTAGGTGCTTCAGGTATAAACGGTGTGATTGATTTGTCTGGCGAAAAACCAGCGGGTATTCATGAGCGTAGTTTCACAGCTGGAATTACCTATAACTTTGATTTAAGCAACGGTTATTATGGTTATGTACGCACCGATTACTTGTATGAAAGTGAAGTGCGTTTAGTATCCAATGTGCCTGAATCGTTAACTCGTGCAACGAGTATGTGGAATGCTAGTGCTGGTCTAAACCTTGATAATGGAGTATCACTTCAAGTGTGGGTGCGTAACTTAAATAATGACGAGTTCTTCCAGTCGTCTTTCCCACCACCAATTCAAGACGGTAGTTTTAGTGCATATCCAAATCAACCAAGAACCTTTGGTTTATCGGTTGCATACGACTTCTAAGCTGAAGAGTGTCAGTAATTGAATTAAGTTTTAATTACTGGCTTTTTAGTTGATAAAAGTTCATGTTAAAAACCACCTTTATGTAAGGTGGTTTTTTTATGAGCAAACATTACTATGCATTCCTATTAATTTTAAATAACTACATAAACAGCGAGTAACATGCTTACGCTTATTAAGCCAGTCGTCGAATTTGAAGGTATAAATTTAAAAAGTACATATGACGCATATATTAATGAATTAGAAAACGAAGAGCGTTACCCTTACCCGATGGACTTAGACCATGAGGATTTTGTTTCTTTTGTCGCTTTACTAAATGACTATTCAAAAGGACAAAATTTACCTGATTTTTTAGTACCTAATACAACTTTTTGGCTTATACAAGATAATGAAATTGTTGCTTGTTCACATTTACGCCATACACTCAATAAGCAATTGACAGAAGCCGGTGGTCACATAGGTTTTGGTGTCAGGCCATCATACCGAGGCAAAGGGCTTGGCAAAGTGTTATTAGAGCAGACTCTTCAACAAGCCAAATTGAATGATATAAATGCAGTTCATATACATTGTTATGCCAGTAATCTTGCTTCTGTGGGTTTGATTAAATCAGTTGGTGCAAATTTAATAGCGTCACGGGCGCTCTCTCAAGAAAAACAAACCCTATTGAAGTTTATTTACCATCAAGCATTATGATGTGACAGTACATATGAATTGGTCAAAATTTACCCATTTAAAAGCGGTGTGACTTCATATATACTACGCGACCGTTTATCAACGGGTGTTAAAGCGGGTTTTAGCGAGTTTTTCAGTAGGGTTAATTAAAAGGTCATTTGGCGTTCATATGTTTTATCAAAAAGATTTTGATGTCATAGTTGTTGGTGGTGGTCATGCAGGTACCGAAGCTGCAATGGCAGCTGCGCGCATGGGTGCTAACACACTTTTACTTACACATAGTATTGAAACCCTTGGGCAAATGTCATGTAATCCAGCTATTGGTGGAATAGGTAAAGGCCACCTAGTGAAAGAAATTGATGCTTTGGGCGGCGCAATGGCAAAGGCCATTGACAAAGCGGGTATACAATTTAGAACCCTAAATTCTTCAAAAGGCCCAGCAGTAAGAGCAACGAGAGCCCAAGCGGATCGCACGCTTTATAGAATTGCTGTGCGTAATATGCTCGAGAGCCAAGAAAATTTAACTTTGTTTCAACAATCGTGTGACGATTTAATTGTTGAAAACGACCAAGTAGTGGGCGTTGTTACTCAAATGGGGCTAAAATTTAAAGCACCATCAGTTGTGATAACAGTGGGTACTTTTTTAGGCGGAACTATCCATATTGGCCTAGAAAATTACAAAGGCGGCCGTGCCGGCGATCCACCATCTATTGCTTTAGCAGAGCGCTTACGAGCATTGCCCTTTAGAGTAGATAGATTAAAAACTGGCACACCCGCTAGACTCGATTCTCGTACTTTAGATTTTTCCGTGATGCAAGAGCAAGCCGGTGATACACCACTACCCGTTTTCTCATTTATGGGAGATGTAGCTGATCATCCTCAGCAAATTCCTTGTTACATTACTCATACGAATGAACAGACTCACGATATTATTCGCACAGGCTTAGATCGTTCCCCCATGTACACAGGCGTGATCGAAGGTGTAGGACCACGGTATTGCCCTTCTATTGAAGACAAAATTGTGCGCTTTGCGGATAAAAATTCACACCAAATTTTTGTGGAGCCAGAAGGCTTAGATAGTATTGAAGTTTATCCCAATGGTATTTCTACTAGCTTACCATTTGATATCCAAATGCAGTTAGTACACAGCATTAAAGGTTTTGAAAACGCGCATATTATTCGTCCTGGTTATGCCATTGAATATGACTTCTTTGACCCGCGCGATCTTAAACAAACACTCGAAACCAAGTTTATTAAAGGCCTATTCTTTGCTGGCCAAATAAACGGTACAACAGGTTATGAAGAAGCGGGTGCACAAGGCCTTATTGCTGGCACAAATGCCGCATTACAAGTACAAGAGAAAGATCCTTTTGTGCTGGGTAGAGATCAGGCTTATATGGGTGTGCTAATAGATGACTTAGCTACTATGGGCACTAAAGAACCCTATAGAATGTTCACTAGCCGCGCCGAGTATAGGTTACTTTTACGTGAAGATAACGCCGATATGCGATTAACGCAAAAAGGCCGTGAATTGGGACTTGTATGTGATGAACGTTGGGCCGCTTTTAGTGAAAAAGTGGAACAAATAGCTTTAGAAAAACAGCGTTTAAGCCAACAGTGGATCCACCCTAAGCATGATGCAACAGCTGCTTTAAATGAGATCTTAAAAACACCAGTGAGCAAAGAACATTCATTGGAAGAACTTATTCGTCGTCCAGAAATTACCTATCAGCAACTAATGTCAATTGATAGTTTAGGCCCTGGTTTGAGTAATCAAAAAGCAGCGGAGCAGGTAGAGATACAAATTAAATATGCGGGTTATATTGCTCGTCAACAAGACGAAATCAGTAAATCAAAACGTAATGAGAATGCTGTCTTACCAACAGATTTTGATTATTCAAAAATTTCTGGCTTGTCGAATGAAGTGGTTGCTAAATTGACTGATGCACGCCCTGAAACCATCGGTAAAGCATCCAGAATTTCTGGTATTACTCCAGCCGCTATTTCTTTATTATTGGTATATTTGAAAAAACACAATATGCTATTTAAACAAGAGCGCGAAAGTGCCTAGTAGTCGCCCTTCTGAGCAAAATCCACTTGCAACAGAATTACACAAACAATTCACTAATTTAGCTGCCTCTTTGCCATTTTTAGTGAGTCACGAACAACAACATAAGCTCATTGATTTTGTGCTCCTGCTGCACAAATGGAATAAAGCATATAACTTAAGTGCTGTCCGTGAGCCTGAACAAATGCTTGTTAAACATATCTTTGACTCTATTGTAGTAAGCCCCTATTTAAAAGGTGAGCTTTTTGCTGACGTTGGTACTGGACCTGGTTTACCCGGTATTCCTTTGGCGATAATGAATCCGGATAAAACCTTTCATCTGATTGATTCTTTGGGTAAACGCATACGATTTATAAAACAAGCGGCTCATGAACTCAATATTGAAAACATCTTGCCTATACAAAACAGAGTAGAAAAAGTACTTGTAAATCAGCCATATGACGGCGTACTTAGTAGAGCTTTCGCTTCGCTAAATGATATGCTGCAGTGGTGTTCGCACCTAATTGACGGCAAAGGTCAATTTTTGGCATTAAAGGGCCAACTGCATGAAGAAGAGCTCAATCAAATTCCTGAACAATTTAAACTAGTACAAAGCATCCCACTTTTGATACCATCACTGAATGGTGAAAGGCATTTAGTCGTGGTCGCCAAAAATTAATGCATGTATAGCAAGCACTAGCTATTAGCACGGTATTTGTGACGACATTAAATTTTAAATGATTCATGACATTATTCACAACATATAGGATGGCAATACTTTGGCGAGAGTCATATCAATAGCGAATCAAAAAGGGGGGGTTGGTAAAACAACAACCGCAGTCAATGTTGCTGCATCAATGGCCGCAACTAAACGCAAAGTGTTGTTGATTGACCTTGACCCTCAAGGTAATGCTACTATGGGTAGCGGTGTCGACAAGTATAATGTTGAAAACACATGTTATGAGCTGTTAATAGAAGAAAAGCCTCCTGAAGAAGTCATCATTACTGAAACTTCTGGTAAGTACCATTTAATCGCTGGCAACTCAGATGTAACTGCGGCAGAAATAAAACTCATGGAAGTATTTGCTCGTGAAGTCAGGCTCAGAAACGCTTTAGAGAAAATACGCGCTAATTACGACTATATTTTTATAGACTGTCCGCCTTCGTTGAACCAATTGACGGTAAATGCCTTAGCTGCTTCAGATTCTGTCTTGGTGCCTATGCAGTGTGAATATTATGCTTTAGAGGGCGTTACAGCATTAATGGACACCATTGAGAAGTTAGCGTCGGTTGTCAATCCAGCGTTAAAAATTGAAGGTGTGCTTCGCACCATGTACGATCCTAGAAACCGCCTCGCTAACGATGTGTCAGAACAATTAAAGCGTTATTTTGGCGATCAGGTTTACAGGACAGTGATTCCTAGAAATGTGCGGTTGGCAGAAGCTCCATCACATGGCGAACCAGCTATGTATTATGACAAAACGTCAAACGGTGCAAAGGCTTATTTAGCTTTAGCGGGTGAAATTTTGCGTCGACAGAAAAAAGAAAAATGACGTTTGGTAATTAGAAAAAATAAAAACGCGATAAAAATTAAAACATCGGGGTTAAATGATGGCACCAAAAACGAAAGGACTTGGTAGGGGTTTAGACGCACTTTTAGCAACAAGTAAAAGTGTTGCAGACAAACAAACAAAAGACGCAAATGCGAGCTTGGGGCAAGAAGTTGGTAGCGCTGGCGAAAACGAACTAAAAAAGATCGCTATTGAGTATTTGCAACCAGGTAAATATCAACCGCGTAAAGATATGGCAAATGAAGCTCTTGAAGAGCTAGCGGCTTCAATTAAATCACAAGGTATTATACAGCCTATAGTCGTGCGCGCGATTGGCGAAAATAAATATGAGATCATTGCTGGAGAACGCCGCTGGAGAGCAGCTCAAATTGCCGAGTTAGACACAGTTCCTTGTTTAGTCAAAGACATTCCTGACGATGCAGCGGTTGCGATTGCTTTAATAGAAAATATTCAGCGTGAAGATCTTAATGCGATGGAAGAAGCGCAAGCCTTAGACCGCTTAATGGTTGAATTTAATTTAACTCATCAACAGGTTGCCGATGCGGTTGGCAAATCACGCGCGACAGTATCTAATTTATTACGATTAAATGGTTTACAAACTTCGGTAAAAACCTTGTTAGAGCATGGTGACATTGAAATGGGCCATGCTAGAGCATTATTAGCGATAGATGGCGATGAGCAATCTGAACTTGCCAAGCAAGTCGCTGAGCAAGGGCTCACCGTACGACAAACAGAGGCTTTGGTGAAAAAGTCGATTGAGGTCGACAAGCAATCACCTTCAGCGTCTAAAAAACCTGATCCAGACGTGGTTAGATTACAAACTCGTTTATCTGAAACATTTGGTACTCAAGTTAGGATAGATCATAATGCCAAAGGCAAAGGAAAGGTGGTTATCAACTTTTCTGATTTGGCACACTTAGATGGTATTTTGGCTCACATAAACCTGCCTGAGCAAGACTAAGCGATTACTCTCGCTGAGTAGCATTGTCTGTTCATTGAGAAAATTCCCATATCAACAATATGTTGCCTATAACAAACGGTAGTATACCTTGTTGGTATTTTGCTAAAACGTAATTCTCATTTAAGACTAAAAATAAACCTTGCTTTATTACTGTATGTTGCATAGTATAAATACTGTGTATTGTACAGTGTGCGACACATAGTAAGATGCATAATACAATACACAGTACAGATGTTTGCATTTAAGTTGACTACTTAAATGCACTAATGGACGCTCAAGATAGGATGAAAAATGTCAGAGGAACGCAAACACAAATTACGTTTAGAGTTGCGCAGAGGTGTGCTTATTCTGGCGGTATTAGGTGCCAGTAAAACACCTCAATACGGATATTCACTCCGCAAACATCTTAACGAAGCGGGCATAGATATCGATGAAGGCACTCTGTATCCCCTAATTAGAAGGTTAGCCGACCAACAGTTATTAGACAGTGAATGGAAACACGCAGAGGGACGAGAGCGCCGGTATTACAAACTTTCCGAAATGGGCAGTGAAGTCTTAGAACAACTTACCGCTGATTGGCAAAGTTTGAATCAGAGTTTATTGAATATTTTAGTGACAGGAGAATAAGCTAATGGAATTAGTAGACCGTTATATGCAAGCCGTTGAGTATTATTTACCAAAAGGCAAAAAAGGTGATATTTCGCGTGAATTACGTGCCAATATTATGGACGAAATAGAAGCAAAGCAAAATGATAAAGCTAAAGATCTTGATATTACAGAGGTATCTGCTTTGCTCAAACGCCAAGGGCATCCTCAAAAAGTGGCGCAGGCTTATTCACCGCTCTCTCCACTAGTAGCTAGTGAGGATATGCCCTTATATAAGTCAGCAATGATCAAAGCGCTTATTTTCCTATTTTGCTACGCCATATTAACAGCGGGGAATTATTTATTTGAAGAACAAAGTGTCAACGCTTTTGCTTATTTGTTCGTAGCGCTCGGAAGTTTTCTTGACAATATAGGTTTGGTATTAATTGTTGTTACTACTAGCTTTTACTTCGCTGGTAAAAACGGTTATTTAAATAAATGGCGTTATCCTAAATGGTCACCTGAATCTTTGCCAAAAGCTAATGCTCAAATAATAAGCAAGTCAGACTCTGTATCTGAAATTGCCACTAGTGTTTTTGCGTTGATGATGTTTTCTACACCCATTTGGATGGACCCAATAAGCTATGAAAAACTAATTTTAGGTTTTGCTCCTGACATGCAAGCGTGGCGTATCATTTTATCCGTTCTTGTATCTTATTCTTTAATCTCTGCAGTTTACAGAATTAACAAACGTTATTGGACGAGAACTTCTTTGGCAGTATATGTGGCAGAATATTTGGTCTATATAGCAACAATGCTGTATTTATGGACGCAACCCGCACTTGTAGTTGTGCATAATCCACAAGCTTCCGATTTAAACCGAATTATTGAAGGATTATTTACATATGGTTGGTTGTTTGGGGTATTTATTTTCACTTTGATTACTGTTTCATTGATTCGTAAGTGGTTTAAGTTGTGATTTATATCTATCGCGTGCGCTACTCTTTTTGTTGTTCTATTTGTTTGAAAAATCCGAGCTTTAGCTGAAGCGTTATCTGATAACTAAGATGTTTTTTAATAAAACAACAAAAATGCGCAGTGTAAGGTCACCAAATAATAGGAAAACAGACTTCAATTATCCCTTAATAATCGGCGCATATGGTTGAATTTTTCGCATATAACAGTATACTGCACACGCTTTTGGGTTGGGTATGCTCAAAATAGGTGCAAAGACTTGAAAAAAAGCGCAAAGAAGCCCATAGGAAGCTCTGGAAAAAAATTGGCATTAAAAGGCATTTTATTTCAGTTGTTGGTGGCCGTAATACTGCTTTCTTTCGTAGCACTTGTGCAAGTTGAATATGTCATTGCCAGTTTGCTTGGCTGTTTAAGTTTCATAGTACCGCATAGTATTTTTGCTTACTGGGTTTTCCGGTTTGCAGGCGCTTCTAAAAATGAGTTAGTGGCGCAAAGTTTTAGTCAAGGCATGAAAATAAAACTGCTATTGACCAGTATGTTTTTTGTTATTGCGTTTTTTCAACTTAACGTGCATCCGCTTCCCTTATTAGGTGCATACGCAATAATCATGGTTAGCCAGTGGTTAGCTATGTTCTGGTTGAAAGAATAATGGATAAGTGTTCGTTTTCTTTCTAAGAATAAAGTCTTAATGACAATTCGCCAGTAAAATGAAAAGATTTATAAATTACACAATTTGGGTTTAACAATGGCATCTGAATATACCACTACAGAATATATCCAACACCATTTAACTAACGCTACCATGTGCTCGGTTGACGGCGAAATTGCTTTCAATAAGGCCTGTGGTGATGCTGGTTTTTGGGCGGTACATGTCGACACATTAGCTGTGTCTATTGTTTTGGGTTTAATATTTCTTTTTCTTTTTCGTCGCACTGCAAAAAAAGCAACAACAGGTGTTCCTTCAAAGTTTCAAGCCTTTGTAGAAATCGTTATAGAGTTTGTACAAGACAATGTGACAAGCACTTACCATGGTAAAAGCGCACTAATAGCGCCGTTAGCGTTAACTATTTTTGTTTGGGTTTTATTAATGAACCTTATGGATTTAGTACCCGTTGATGTATTACCCGCTATTGCTGGGTTAGTGGGCGAAACAGCCTATGGTATGGATTCACATGATGTGTACGCTAAGTTTGTACCTACCACTGATTTAAATCTGACCTTTGCGCTAGCTTTGGGCGTTTTCGTACTCATTATTTACTATTCAATAAAAATGAAGGGCATCGGCGGCTTTGCCAAAGAACTTAGCATGAGCCCTTTCAATCACTGGGCATTTATTCCAGTTAACTTAGTGCTAGAATTGGTGACTTTGTTTGCTAGGCCTTTGTCACTTGCACTACGTTTATTCGGAAACCTATATGCGAGTGAATTGATATTTATTCTTATTGCTACCCTTGGTTATGTGCAAGTATTCCTGCATTTCCCTTGGGCAGTATTCCATTTGTTGGTACTCCCTCTTCAAGCGTTTATATTCATGATGTTAACCATTGTGTATTTAAGCTTGGCAAGTGAAGACCATTAAACCTAGTTTTACATTTATAAACTTTAAACTTAACTAAAATCGGAGATACACAATGATCGCAATCGCAGTTGCACTACTAATCGGTATGGGTGCCCTAGGTACCGCTATTGGTTTCGGTATTCTTGGGGGTAAGTTCCTAGAATCAGCTGCTCGTCAGCCTGAGCTAGCACCACAACTTCAAGTAAAAATGTTTATCGTAGCGGGTCTAATCGATGCAATCGCCATGATCGGTGTTGGTATCGCTCTATATCTATTGTTTGCGGTAGGTCTTGGTTAATAACCAAACTTTGGTTTAGTAAACATTAAATAAGGAGAGTCGCCATGAACATGAACGCTACTCTAATTGGTCAGTTATTTGCATTTGCTGTTTTTGTAGCATTTTGCATGAAGTACGTTTGGCCGCCATTAATGGCAGCCATACAAGAACGTCAAAAAACCATTGCTGATGGTTTAGCGGCATCTGAACGTGCTGAAAAAGACCTTGAACTTGCTCAAGAAGCAGCAACCAAGCAGCTTAAAGAAGCTAAGCAGCAAGCAGCTGAGATTGTTGAGCAAGCTAAAAAGCGTGCAAATCAACTTGTTGATGAAGAAACGCAACGTGGTCACACCGAACGCGAAAAAATTATCGCGCAAGGTTACGCCGAAATTGAAGCTGAACGCAATCGCGCTAAAGAAGATTTACGCAAACAAGTATCTGCTCTAGCAGTTGCTGGTGCAGAAAAAATTCTTGAGCGAGAAATAGATGCTGCGGCACAGAACGACATTGTTGAAAAACTTGTCGCTGAATTATAAGGGAGATGAGCAATGTCTGAATTGACAACCGTCGCTCGCCCTTATGCCAAAGCCGCTTTTGATTTTGCGGTTGAGAAGGCTGATATTGCTAAATGGCAAGAGATGCTAGTGTTTGCAGCAGAGGTCGCTATTAACGACGAAATGCGAAACATACTAGCCAGTGTGTTAGCGCCTGAAAAACTTGCTGAATTGTTTAACAGTATTTGTGCTGAACAACTCAACACTCATGGTCAGAATTTTATACAAGTTTTGGCTGAAAATAATCGTTTATCTGCATTGCCTGATATTTCGAGCCAGTTCAATATTCTCAAAGCAGAATATGATAAAGAGATTGATGTAGACGTTACGTCTGCTAAAAAACTCACTAAAGTACAGGTAACGAAAATGAGTGCGGCGCTAGAGAAACGATTAGCACGTAAAGTGAAGCTTATTTGTAACGTGGATCCTACATTGGTCGCTGGTGTAATAATTAAAGCCGGTGATACAGTAATAGATGGTTCCGTACACTCAAAATTGAACCGTCTAACAGACGCGTTGCAAGCATAGGGGATAAAGAGCATGCAACTTAATTCCACTGAAATTGCAGAACTGATCAAGAAACGAATTGAGAAGTTTGATGTAGCTAGTGAAGCTCGTAATGAAGGTACTATCGTCGGTGTAACTGACGGTATTATTCGCATACACGGCCTAGCCGACGTTATGCAAGGTGAAATGATTGAACTTCCGGGTAGCCGTTACGCTATCGCACTTAACTTAGAACGAGATTCTGTAGGTGCGGTTGTAATGGGTCCATATGCGGATCTTCAAGAAGGTACAAAAGTACAATCAACCGGTCGTATTTTAGAAGTACCTGTTGGTCCAGGTCTACTTGGTCGTGTTGTAAACACACTTGGTGAACCTATCGATGGTAAAGGCGCAATTGAAGCAGCAGCTTTTGAAGCCGTTGAAAAAATTGCACCTGGCGTAATTGAGCGTCAATCGGTCGACCAACCTGTACAAACAGGCTATAAGTCTGTGGATTCGATGATACCAATCGGTCGTGGTCAGCGTGAGTTAATCATTGGTGACCGCCAAACAGGAAAAACTGCTCTAGCCGTTGATGCCATTATCAACCAAAGAGGAACAGGTGTTAAATGTGTATACGTAGCGATAGGCCAAAAGGCATCTACTATCGCTAACGTGGTTCGAAAGCTTGAAGAGCACGGTGCGATGGATCATACCATTATCGTTGCGGCTTCTGCTTCAGAGTCTGCTGCACTTCAATACTTGGCGCCATATTCTGGCTGTACAATGGGTGAATATTTCCGCGACCGCGGCGAAGACGCACTCATCGTATATGATGATTTATCAAAACAAGCGGTAGCTTATCGTCAGGTATCTTTGTTGCTTAAACGTCCTCCAGGTCGTGAAGCATATCCTGGTGACGTTTTCTATCTTCACTCACGTTTATTAGAGCGTGCTGCTCGTGTAAACGATGTGTATGTTGAAAAATACACAAACGGTGAAGTTAAAGGGAAAACTGGTTCGTTAACGGCATTGCCGATTATCGAAACCCAAGCCGGTGACGTATCTGCCTTCGTACCTACTAACGTAATTTCGATTACAGATGGTCAGATATTCCTAGAGTCTGACTTATTTAATGCAGGTATTCGTCCGCCAGTTAACGCAGGTATTTCGGTATCTCGAGTTGGTGGTGCAGCGCAAACTAAAATTGTTAAGAAATTAGGCGGTGGTATTCGTCTAGCACTTGCACAGTATCGTGAATTAGCAGCATTCTCGCAATTTGCATCAGATCTTGATGCGGAAACGCGTGCGCAGTTAGAGCATGGTGAACGTGTAACTGAGCTTATGAAACAGAATCAGTATGCACCTTTGTCGGTTGCAGAAACGTCGGTTTCTTTGTTCGCGGCTGAAAAAGGCTATTTGAAAGATATTGAACTTAACAAAGTTCTTGATTTTGAAGCGGCCCTACATTCGTATATGAACAACGAAAATGCTGAGCTAATGAAAACCATTAACGACACTGGTAACTACAACGACGACATTGAATCACAGTTGAAAACAGCGTTTGATACGTTTAAATCAACACAAACGTGGTAATTCAGTGGGCATCAACTTTTGTTGGCGCCACGTTGAGTAATATCAGGCAAGTGGAGAATATTCATGGCTAGCGGAAAAGAGATAAAAGGTAAGATTGGGAGTATCAAAAATACTCAAAAAATTACCAGTGCAATGGAGATGGTTGCAGCTTCAAAAATGAAGCGAGCTCAAGATAGAATGAGCTCTGGCCGTCCTTATGCGCAAAATATGCTAAAAGTGATTGGTCACATAGCCAATGGTAGTTTGGAATATCGCCATCCTTATTTGGAAGAGCGTGAAGTCAAAAATGTAGGATTCATTGTTGTTTCTACTGACCGTGGTTTATGTGGTGGCTTAAATACCAACGAATTTAAGTTGGTAACACAACAAGTTAAAGCTTATCAAGAACAAGAAGTAGGCTTGCATTTTGCCGCTCTTGGATCGAAAGCAGTTGCCTTTTTTAGTCGTTTTGGCGGCAATGTAATGGCTGCTGAATCGGGTCTAGGTGATAAGCCAAGCGTAAGTGATGTTGTGGGTGTTGTTCGTGTCATGCTAGATGCATATGACAAAGGCGAATTAGACAAGGTATTTCTTGTATATAACGACTTTGTGAACACAATGACACAAGAACCGAAAATCAATCAATTATTGCCTTTGCCTAAATCAGAAGATGAAGAATTAAAGCATCGCTGGGATTATATATACGAACCTGATCCAAAAGACATTTTGGAACAGTTAATGGTGCGTTATATAGAATCTCAAGTTTATCAGGGTGTTGTAGAAAACATCGCGTCAGAGCAAGCGGCGCGAATGGTAGCAATGAAAGCCGCTACCGACAATGCTGGTAACCTTATTGATGATTTGCAATTGGTATACAACAAGGCTCGCCAAGCCGCGATTACACAAGAAATAAGTGAAATCGTTTCTGGCGCAGCTGCTGTTTAGGTAAAGAACATTTAAAGTTTAAGAGGACAAATTATGAGTCAAGGTAAGGTCGTCCAAATAATTGGCGCTGTTGTGGATATCGAGTTTCCACAATCATCAGTTCCAAGAGTGTATGACGCACTACAAGTGACCGAAGGTGACTTAACGGGCTTAACCCTGGAAGTACAACAACAATTGGGTGGCGGTGTCGTTCGTTCAATTGCAATGGGTACAACCGATGGTTTACGTCGTAATTTAAGCGTTAAAAACACAGGGGCTGCTATTCAAGTGCCTGTGGGTACAGCCACACTTGGCCGTATCATGGACGTGTTAGGTAACCCTATCGACGAAGCCGGCCCTATTGGTGAAGAAGAACGTATGTCTATTCACCGTGAAGCACCAAGTTATGAAGATCAATCTAGCTCAATTGAACTACTAGAAACGGGTATCAAGGTTATCGACCTGGTATGTCCTTTCGCTAAAGGTGGTAAAGTTGGCTTGTTTGGTGGTGCCGGTGTTGGTAAAACTGTAAACATGATGGAATTGATTCGTAACATCGCAATCGAGCACAGCGGATACTCAGTATTTGCCGGTGTTGGTGAGCGTACTCGTGAGGGTAACGATTTTTATCACGAAATGAACGAATCAAACGTACTAGATAAAGTATCATTGGTTTACGGTCAAATGAACGAGCCACCTGGAAACCGTTTACGTGTTGCACTAACGGGCTTAACAATGGCTGAAAAATTCCGTGATGAAGGACGTGATGTACTTTTCTTCGTAGATAACATCTATCGTTATACCCTAGCTGGTACAGAAGTATCTGCACTACTTGGTCGTATGCCGTCAGCGGTTGGTTATCAGCCAACCTTAGCGGAAGAAATGGGTGTACTACAAGAACGTATTACTTCAACTAAGACAGGTTCGATTACCTCAATCCAAGCGGTATACGTACCAGCGGATGATTTGACCGATCCATCACCAGCTACGACTTTTGCTCACTTGGATGCAACGGTTGTATTGTCTCGTGATATCGCTTCATTAGGTATTTATCCTGCGGTTGACCCACTTGATTCTACATCTCGTCAGCTAGACCCACTAGTTATTGGTCAAGAGCATTATGACGTAGCACGTGGTGTTCAGTCTGTATTACAGCGATATAAAGAGCTTAAAGATATCATTGCGATATTAGGTATGGACGAGTTATCTGAAGAAGACAAGCAAGTAGTATCACGTGCTCGTAAAATTCAGCGTTTCTTGTCACAACCTTTCTTCGTAGCAGAAGTCTTTACCGGTTCTCCGGGTAAATATGTTTCACTTAAAGACACCATCAGTGGCTTCAAGGGCATATTAGACGGTGAATACGATAGTCTTCCAGAACAAGCTTTTTATATGGTTGGTTCAATAGACGAAGCCTTAGAGAAATCTAAGTAGTAAAAAGGGGACCAATCATGGCTATGACGACACACTTGGACGTAGTAAGTGCTGAAACTGAGATCTTCTCAGGTCGCGTTGAAACTATCCAAGTAACCGGTAGTGAAGGTGAATTAGGAATACATCCTGGTCATGCGCCTTTGATTACTACTTTGCAGCCTGGCATGGTTAGAGTAGTTAAACAGCATGGTGAAGAAGAACTCATTTATGTTGCTGGCGGTATTTTAGAAGTACAGCCTCATTCTGTTTCTGTTCTAGCTGACACGGCTGTTCGTGCTGAAGATCTTGATGAGTCGGCAGCTGAAGAAGCCAGAAAGCATGCAGAAGAAAGAATCGCTCAAGGTGGTGCTGACTTCAATTATGCTGAAGCGGCAATTGAACTAGCTGAGGCAATTGCACAGCTGCGTTTAATACAAAAAATAAAGAAATAAGTATCAAAAAAGGGGGCAGTGTAAATTACTCTATTAGAGTCTTTTACACTGCCCCCTTTTTTTATTCACGTCAGACAATAATTCAACGCTGTATATTTCACCTCAAATATTTTAATCTACAGACGATTAAGCATTAAAACATTCTCTTAAGGAGAAATCATATGTCTGCCAATAACGAAATAGAATTCCGCTTTTTAGCCGAGCCAACAGATGTTAATTTTGGCGGCAAAGTGCATGGCGGTATGGTCATGAAATGGATTGACCAGGCCTCCTATGCTTGCGCTGCTCAATGGAGTAAACGTTATTGTGTAACGGTATCCGCAAACGCAATTCGGTTTATCAGGCCAATATTGGTAGGGCAAATGGTAAGTGTAGATGCGCGTATTGTGCATACTGGCAACACCAGCATGCACATATATGTAGTTGTGCGAGCCGGTGACCCTAAACAAGATAATATTACGGTTACTAACCGTTGTTTTATAAGTTTCATGGCAATGGATGAAGCAGGTTATCCTGTAGAAGTTCCTCATTATGAACCTGTGAGTGATGAAGATAAAAAATTAGAAAAAGTAGCTATTCATGCCAAGGACTTTGCCAAAAAATTAGACAAAGACTTTGAGCAAACTTTAGGCTGGAAATAGCCCTGTTAAGGCTTTCTCTTATGCAAAGTTCAGGTTAAGCTACATAAGGTGATAATTAATAACAAAAAGAGAGTTATATGCAGTTTACTAAAGATCTCGCAGAAGAACTTAACCTCATTCTTAAGTTTCCTGACAAAAGCCTGATGCAAGGGATTAAGATACATGGCGATGCAGAGCCTGAAATAATAGCTGCAGCTCAACGACTTTTTGACAAAGGCGTCATTTCACAAGCAGACGGTGGGTATCTTACCGATCTCGGTCATGACTTAGCAGGGCATGCACAAGTTATTTTTTCAGCACTAACACATACTTAGCCCATTTAAAGTCAGACTGAGCGTACGATTTACTAGTCTAAAGTTTATGTATATAAGAACGATATATATATATTCTTAAATCTAAAACAGGTTAAGGCAGACAGACGTTTTATTACATTATAAGAACGTTTGTCCTATAATTTAACTGTTAACACTCTGCAGAGTATTTACTTGTTGACCCAAGGTGGTATATGCACGGTTCTGTCGGCCATTCTATTTATACTAAATCAGTTGTTGATTTAGTTAATATTATCCATAGCAAATCACCTCAGAAGGATTCCCTTTTTGAACAAGCGGAGCAATTTTTTCTACACTATCAAGAAGATAAAGCGCAATTAAGAAATTTAAAAACAGAATTTGAAAAGGCGGAATCAAGCTTCAATACGGCGACTAAAAAAACAACTGAACTACTTCGTAAGAAATTTAACCGTGCCAAACAAGCTTATAGAGAAGAAAAGACCCGACAACAAGATTTAAGACTAAAACGCCTCGGGCAGGTACTTGAAGTTTGCGCAAAATTAATCAGACTCTCAGAAGGCAGTGATTGGGATAAGACCCAAGTCAATAGTGCTAAAATGTTGGGCACTCTGCAAATGGTATGCCCTACAGAGGGCGTGAGAGTAAGAGAAGAAAAACAGAGATTTAAACCTGCTTATAAAGCAGTAATTTCAATGCGTTTACTTGATAAACTCTTGGCTGACAAACAGGTCAATTTACAATACTTACAAGCGCGTTATGTCGAGGCAGAACGTTATAGTGCTGAAGGTGAAGGGCTCACTAGTTTTCATGAAGAAATAGCTATTCCGATCATTATTGCAGCAATTTTCCAAGATGTCGGCCTTCTTCATCCTGAAGCACAGAGGATATTAAAGGGAGAAGATGGTCAACGAGATGAATTTGCGTTACTAGAAAAAGTAGCAAGAGTAACACTTCTAAAAGTGAACCATAAACATACCCTAGAATATATAGTACATGGCTTAGGTGTAGAACTTTATGTCGGCGATTCCAAAGAAGCGAGAACCGAATTTAATTTAAAACAAGAACAAAGAATGAAGTTACTTCAAGCCCTTTTAATGGGTGCATTGCAACCTAAATTAGGTTTAGGCAATTTGATCAAAGTCCCGCAAATTTACACTTCTTTTATATTTTCTTCAAAACCTAAACAGAGTTTAGCTGATTTACCAAAAGCAGGCTTAGTCATTGCGAACGCCGCTAAACAATCAGCCATTAGCAAAGTTGCTGCAGATAGTTTGTTGGCCATTGTTGGACATTTCCCACAAGGTTTCGGAATTACATATGTACCATTAGAAGTAGATGGATCGTTCTCCGATAGTTATGAATTTGCTATTGTGACCGGACTCAACCCCTCTGATCCTTTCGAACCTATCTGTAGAGTAGCAACACGTAATCTGACTTTTATCGGGAATGGGCAAGTTAAAATAATCGATGTAGACAGTAATTTGTATTTCCCTGAGCCTAAAAAAATGCTCGAGAAAATCGATCCTGAGCGCTTAAAGCTTATTTTGAAGAAATTGGTTTCAAATTTTGAAGAACGTAAAGATTTAGACTTAATACCCAGTCACTGGGATCCTTATGGGTTTTTCGAATACAAAGATTTACAAAATTTGTGGAAAAAAACCTAGATCCTATACAATAACCCTTTGTTGTTTGGAACACGCAGCTAATGTGGATTTATTTAACCCGTCACGCAGAAACACATGGCAATATTAATCGTATTGTACAAACACCCGATACCCCTTTAACAGCACATGGGATACAGCAAGCTGACGCATTAGCATTAGCTTATAGTCAATTACCTATCGAGCAAATTGTCTGCAGTGACTATGCGCGCACTTTATCAACAGCAACACCTTTGCACAAACTTACACAATGCAAGTTAATGCTGGAGCCTTTGCTACGTGAAAGAAACTTCGGCGATTTACGAGGACAGCACTACGATCAAATAAAAGCCGATTTTTTTGCACAAGACTATCATCCTCCGAATGGAGAGTCTTATCCTCAATTTGTTGAACGGGTCAAATTAGCATGGCAAACCATTATTGATTTAACCGATCATACGTCAAATGCAGAAGCAAACAGCGGTATAATGGTTATGACTCATGGCTTAGTAATACGCTGTATATTAACTGAGATAATCAAAATAAGTCCTGACATCTTATTAAGTACTGATATTCAAAACACCAGTGTCTGTAGGATAAATAGTCAAGAATATACTGATATGCCGTTACTTTGTGATGTTTCACATCTGAGTGCTATTCAAGTTCAACCGTTTACAAAATATGCAAAGCCGGGTGCTGTTTAATAAATCTGAAGGGCTCGACCACCATCTTGTGTTGATATTGGATTTAGGACGGAAATTAGGTGACAATTAACTGGCTCAATAAATATTATCTAGTCAGTAAAAGGATTGAACAAGAAAGTGACGGATTCTACACAAGAAAAACCAAAACCGATTTTGCAAGCCTTGCAATATCATCAGCATATTTGTGAATGGCTTGAAGTTAATGAACCCAAAGTTTGGCACTGGTTTTCTGATTTAGATACTTTAGAGAAAAGCATTGAAAATACGCGTAATTCACTTTTAAAAGAAACCTATCGATTAACACCAGAGTCCCATTCAAACGTGTATGAGCTTTGCCAATTAGCGATGCAAAGGTTGGGTATTGACGCTCCTGTGACAATATATCAAGCTAATGATGGTGCTATGAACGCCGCGCTTTATTATATCCCTGGTGAGATTCATATTGTATTGTTTGGGGCACTCATAGATAAGCTTGAAAAATTAGAGCTTTTAGCCTTGTTGGGTCACGAATTAGCTCATTTTTTGCTTTGGTCTATGGATGAAGGTCGGTACTTAATTGCACATCAAGTGCTAGAGGATTCTGTTGCTCAAGCGCCACACAACAATGCCCTGTATGAAACCGCTCGATTATTTAGCCTCCATACCGAAATTTTTGCTGATAGAGGCGCAGTAGTCGCTACCCAAGATTATCGATATTCTATCGCCGTGCTAGTGAAAGTAATGACAGGCCTGTCTAGCGTAGCCCCTGACGCGTTTTTATCTCAAGCTAAAGAGCTAGATGAAAAAGGCAATATTTCCGATGCTAAAAGCCATCCCGAGTCTTACTTACGTGCCTTGTTTGTTGATAAATGGCAGTCTATTCAAACTATCGAGATGCCGACAGATTCAGCTGTAAAGCTAACAAATGAGGGCCAGGCGATAGCTACAAACGCAGAACAATTAGACGCCTGGATACTCTCAAAGTTAAAAGGTAAATTGAGTATTCATAGCTTAGATTTGCTTGATCAACAGCAGTTAAGTAGAGACACTTCAGGGTTTTTTAGGTACTTCTTGAATGAGACAGAGTTTGAAACCGAAGAAGTTAAGAATCAACTTTCGATGTATTTTTCAGATTGGGATGTGCATCAAGATGTACTCAATATAGATACGCTAAAAGAGCGTGATTTTGACGACAGTATCTTAGACTATTTTATTGCACTAATTTTTGATCTAGCCTTTGCTGATCGTGAGCAAAGCGACGAAATACTGACCAAGGGCGCTGATGTTGCAGCAAAATTAGATGTTTTAGACATGTACAAGAATAAATTAAAAAGTGTATTAAAAATTCCAAAGAGAAAGGCCGACAAACTTTGCTCACTAGCAATAAATCTGCAAATAGACGCTAAACATAAGGCGGCACAATAATGTCGGAGCATAAACCAAGCCTTGAAGAAGCCTTAGATAAATTTGATGGGGCTTTGCCCGACAACGATTTAGTGCATATGTTTGCCCCTTTGATGCGTGAAATCGCTCATCTGCATAATCAGCACTTAGTCGCTAAAGTGCATCCGCGTAATATTTTTGAACATCAAGATGGCAGTTTATATTTAATCAATCCTGACGGGTTTTCAATGCAAACTAACCCGCGCGCGTTGACTAAAGTGCAGGCTAAAAACGATTCTGCATTAAAAGTACTTGGTAATTTGAGTGTGACATCAGGCCATGAATTTGGCGCAGAAATCGAAGACTTAGATGTAAAACGCGATACAGACATAGACAAAATTGAAAAACCTATTTATCTCACCGGTTATTTGTCTTGGGAAAATAAACTCGCTCACCATGATGAATTAACCGATATATTCAACCTAGGTTTGATCATGGCTGCTGCAGCATGCAATCTCGATTTAAACGATAACAATGATTTATCAACTTTTTCCCAAAATCGTTCTAATTTGTATCGTTTAAACCCTCGATTACACCCTGCAATAGCCAATATGATAGAGGGAATGACAGCACTCAATCGTCATGATCGCGAATCGGATATCACAGCTTTAGCATTACGCTTAGAAAATTACCGCGACCAACAAGGGCGTTTTAATTCAGAGCAACTAATCGAAAATATCAAAGAAATCCCTTCGCGTCGTGAAGCAATACTCGCAAATTTACGCGACCGCTTATTTGATTTATCAAAACGTAATCGGCTTATACACTTTAAAGCGAGTCAAGCCAGTGTCAATTTAACAGTTGCTAGCGTACCTTTGGTGATGCGTTTAGAGTCTATACGAAAGGAGCAATTATGCACCTGGCAGAAGAAGTTCTCGCAAAGTATATTAAGTGGAAAGCCACAATCGTTAGGCACGTGGTTGCGTTTTGAAGATCAACCATATTTACCTACTGCTATTAACCGACTCATACAGCAATCGAGAAAAGATAAAGCTGAGTATGGTTTTAGCAGCTTGCGATTAGTGGTTGGTTTTTTACATTGGTACAATTTAAAAGAAGCGCCAAAAGACAAAATATCGTCTCCATTATTATGGTTAAGTGTCGACGTTAAAAAGAAAAAAGGTGTACGAGATCATTATATGATCGACTGTCAAGATACCATTGCCGAATTCAATCCCGCACTTCGTCATTATTTAAAACAGTTATACGATATAAATTTGCCAGAATCAGTCGATTTGGCAGAAACTTCACTTACACAAATACACACTGAAATTGCCGCTCAAATTGCCCAAACAGAACCTGATGTAAACTTAGATTTGGTAGAACAACCCTCGATTCGACTCATACACCAGAAAGCCGTAAAACGACTGCGTGCATTTGAAAAACGCAGAGGTAAACGCTCCCCAAGTGTTTCTTCTTTAGCTAATTTTAGTTACGACGCCGAAAATTATCTGCCGTTAGGCCGTGCTATTTTTGAAAAACATATTGTGGTGCAAGCATTACCTCAGCGTTCTGCTCTGGGTGAAGCTACACAATCAAGACCTGATTTTATGACGGGTTCTGAAGTAGGCGCAGACACCTATGTTTTAGACAAAAATGATACAAGCCAATATGCTTGGGAAATTGATTTGGCAGAAGTTACATTAGCAAACTTTAACTACAAAAAAATGTCATTGGTGAGAGACTATTCCGCTTTAATCGACAATTCAGATTCGCTAACATCCCTCGATAGACTTTTTTCAATTGAAGCAAAAGAACAAGAGCCATCTCTGCCTCCAGCGCTGCCCATTTCTAATCAGTGGAATGTTGTGCCATCAGATATGACACAAGACCAAGCGGTAGCCCTGGCTCGACAAGGCGAGAGTTTTATCATTCAAGGGCCACCTGGTACCGGAAAGTCACAAACTATTACCAACTTAATTGCTGATTTTGCAGCGCAAAATAAACGGGTATTGTTTGTGTGTGAAAAACGCGCTGCATTAGATGTTGTATTTAATCGCTTAAAACAAGCTGGGCTTGAAAAACTAGCCTGTATTATTCATGACATTCAAGAAGATAAAAAACCCTTTATTCATGATTTAAAAGCAGTATACGAAACTTGGTTTGAGCAACACTCAAACCTTGAATTAAATCAAGCTAAGCGTGAAAGAAGCATACAAGCATTCACTGAGAATTTTGCTCAAATAGAAGCATTAGACAGGCTTCTTAATCAGAGTAATAACAACGAAGCTGTATCCATTAGTAGTCTAATTCGGCAGCATATGAGCCTACCCAGTTTAGATAGCGAATATTCTGCGGTAATACGTGAGTTACTGCCAAGTATGTCACATTGGCAAACACATAAGCCTTTGGCTCAACGCATCGCGCAAAGTGTTAAACAACAATTTGGCTATAAGGCTTTAGCCGGCTCGATTTATAGCAAATTAAACGAAACTTTAGTTACCCAAGATAATGCTTTTAGAGCAATCAGCGAACGCATTCAAAAGGCTGAAAAACTCAGTGATGAGCTGGGCGATTACATGTTCGATTCCATTGATGCCATTAGCGAAAGCTCAAAGAGTGACGACGAACCTGAAGTAAATATTAGCCTTGATAAAATCTGCGCATTAACATCGCTTTGCGAAAAGGCGGTAGAGTTTAATCTACATAATTTACTTTCTTTGTTTAATAGTCATTCCTCAGAAGCAAGTAAATTGGCCATGGGCATGAAAGAACTGGCGCAGCTTCAAGAAGTGGTTGATCTGAAACAACAAGCTGCCGCTCATTGGAAAGTAGCTTTTTCAGCTGAAGATACTAATAATGCGCTGGTTTTAGCAAATGAAAAAGAGAGCTCAATATTCCGTTTGTTTAGTAGTGATTGGCGCGCGCTTAAAAAAACGGTGTTGTCACAGTATGATTTTTCCGCCCATGCTGTAAAACCAAGTATTAGTAGTGTATTGGTTAAGCTAGACGAATTGTATCGCGCTAAAAAAGAGTATGAAAAGGCCGAAAAATCTCTGCAACAAAGTCTGCAAACAAAATCGCTTGAGGCGCTCTCAGAGCTGAAGGAATACTGTGAAATTGAACGTTTGCGGGATCCAATGTTAGATGCCTTGTTAAATCATAACGAAGGTAGCCTGTTAATACAATCAATTGCAAAAGCTACGTCACTTACAAATGACTTCAGTAGTATTTTGTATGAGTTATTGAGCGAAGACAGTTTTATAAAGGTTGGTCAAACAATAAAAGAATCTGACTTTTTTGAGCTGCAAGAATTGATTAGAGATATGCGTGAATCACTTGACGATTTACCCGGATTGTTACCGCTTTTATTATCTACTTTTGATATTGAAAACAGAACGGGTTTTGTGCTGCGTCATATCAATGCGAGTGTTGAGCAAATGCAGGCGCTTATAGTTGACGAGACCCTTCAAAAAGCGTTTTTTGCTCGCCCCGAGTTGAGCAATTTCGATTTACCTACTTTAGCTAATTATGTAATGAGATCTGCGAAGGCAAGAGAAATCGCTTTAGAACAAAATGCAGAAAATATTGTGAGTCAACGGCACGATTTGTTTAATCAGCATGTACGACATTCAACCTTATCGGTGTCGCAGCTTAATGAAAAAGAACGTAACTTCAAGAAGCTCTATAATACCGGCCGCCGTGAAGTTGAACATGAGTTTGGTAAATCGATGCGTTATCGCTCAATTCGTGACATGGCAAGTGATGAAACTGGTGCTGTGGTTAGTGACCTGAAACCAATTTGGTTAATGAGCCCTTTGTCAGTATCAGATACCCTACCCTTAGAGCCAGATTTATTTGATGTGGTGATATTTGATGAAGCTAGTCAAATTCCAGTAGAAGATGGTATTCCTGCACTTTGTCGTGCGCCTCAACTTATTGTAGTGGGTGACGAAATGCAATTGCCGCCGACGAGTTTCTTTTCGTCGGGCGTAGATGACGACGACATGGAAATTGAAGTACAAGAAGACGGTGAAGTGCTGAGTGTGCTTCTCGACGCTGACAGTCTTTTATCTCAAGCGGCCCGACATCTACCTGCAACGCTGCTGGCCTGGCATTATCGAAGCCGCTCAGAAGCACTGATCAGTTTTTCTAATGCGGCGTTTTACGATGGACGGTTAGTTACTATTCCAGATCAAGTCAGCCTAGCTGCTACTAATGCAGAAGCAACCCAAACAAACGAGCAAGAGCGGGTTTCACGTTTACTATGCAAGCCCATTAGTTATCACTATATTAAAGAAGGACTGTATCTTAAGCGCTCTAATCAAGCAGAAGCGGATGTAATTGCTAACATGGTGCGGGACTTATTAATTGGTGAAGAAAACCAGAGCATTGGGATTGTTGCATTTTCTGAAGCACAACAAAGTTGTATTGAAGATGCACTCGATAAATTAGCAGATGACGATCCTCAATTTGCGGGATTGTTGGAAGAAGAATATCAGCGTGAAGACGAAGAACAGTTTAATGGTTTATTTGTCAAAAACTTAGAAAATGTTCAAGGAGATGAGCGCGATATTATTATCTTAAGTATTTGCTATGCACCTGGACCAAACGGCAAAATGTTAATGAATTTTGGGCCCATAAATCAACGTGGTGGTGAAAAGCGTTTGAACGTTATTTTCAGTCGTGCACGCAAGCACATGGCCGTTGTTTCTAGCATAAAATCGTCTGCAATCACTAATACGCATAATGACGGCGCATTTGCTTTACGCACCTTCCTAGCCTTCGCAGAGGCGCTAGAGCAAAAAGATTTAGCAGCAAGTCGTGTGGCATTATCGAGTGTCAATCCCAATGTATTAAATGTGTTTTCAGCAAAACCTCCTCAAGACGCACTTAGAGCGAGTATTGTTGATGCACTCAGTGCTCGTGGCCATAAGCTTGAAACCTATGTAGGTAGCGCGAGTTTTCGATGCGATATAGCCATTGTTGATGAAAAAACCGGAGAATATAAATTAGGTATTTTGCTAGATTCAAGGTCTGCAGAAAGTAAACAAAATGATGGAAACGTTCTTGCTAATGCGAGTATTTGTTTTGAGCGTTACGTGTTTAAACCGAGTATTTTGCGCGCTTTTGGTTGGCGAGTGGTAGATATAATGTCGAGCGCATGGCATCAGTCGCCTGAACAAGTGATAGCTTATATTGAGCATACAATGCTGCGACAAACTCAAGAGATTAATTCTGAGATAAGTGAGGAGGCCTTATTTGAAACTATTGCTATGCCAGAGTTTGTTACCCCGCTGGTAAACAAAGAAGCGGATACCAAATTAGATCAAAACCAAAACAAGCAAACTGACGACATTATTGTATATGAATGTTTCGTATTTAAAGAAGGTAAATCCGATAAATTTTGGCATATTGCACAGCAGGGTCGCGATTTACTCTTACATTATGGTCGCACCGGTACAAAAGGCCAAAAAGTAACGAAGTCTTACGATTCTGACAAAAAGGCAGAGCAACAACGCAAGCGTCTAATTCGTGAAAAAGTGCGTAAAGGCTATGAGCAACAATAGCGCATGAAAATTGTTTTAGTTCGGGATAATAATGCTATGACTATCGCCATTGTTTCGAGTAATAGTTGCACGTGCAGCTGTTCCAGAATTTTGACCTTCTTCCACGGTCTGGCTACTCCATGGGCCTGAAGAATATTCATTTTGCTCATTTAAAACGCCAGTATTCATCATATTTAGGGGGTCAGTGTTTATACGTTTAATATCTTTCCACAAATATACGCCTTTGGCATTAAGGGTCTGATATGTATACTCATGCTCGCCAATTTGTCCTTTGGTAGGGTTCGCTACCTCACCCAAAACTGTGATTAATCGACCCCTTGCGTATAAGTTTGGGTCAACATACAAGGGTACGATCGCTTTAAACCTGCCAATACTGATATCACTTGTTTGCGGCTTGCCTGTTTCGCGGCTTGGAAAAAGTACGATTTCTATTTCAGATATGTCACCGTTATTACGCACAGTCGCAATTTTACCGGCCCATCTTGCTTGGGTGCCTAGCGTTTCGTTGTCTTTATCAAGTGTTGCTTCGGCGAAGGTGGTTAAATTAGTAAAGGGGTCGACTTTGATTGCATTGGGAGCACCCGTGCACCCGGTTAATACAACCGCGATAGTAATCAAAAGTGACTTAAAAACCTTAGATATAATTTCCATGGGACTACCTTCACTAAGTTGTCTATTTCCATTTTTCCTTCTCAAATACTATAAACCCTCACCATGATTTAATCAAAGTAAGGGCTTAAACTGAGCATTAAAATTGTATATTGTTAGTGAGCTAACTCGCCAATTGTACTTGGTTGCGGCCACCATCTTTGGCTGCATATAAAGCCTTGTCGGCTCTTTCGATAATTTCGCTCAGTTCTTCTTTTTGCTTTTTCATTGCAACACCAAACGAGGCAGTAACAGGCGGTATTTTTGCTCCGCTCTTTTTATTATTGAATGGCACGGCCGCTAATTTCTCTCTTATATTCTCGGCAACTTCTTGGCCTTTTTCTAGACTACATTTTGGACATAACATAGCAAATTCTTCACCACCAAAGCGCACTGGCGTAATTGATTCTGGGCATTCCGATTTTAAAAGCTTACCAACAAACTTTAAAATTTGGTCACCTAATAAGTGACCATGTGTATCGTTGAACAACTTGAACTTATCTATATCCATCATGATTAAGGTCAGATCATCCTCTGATTCCTCTTCCATAAACTGTTTGTATATTGCTTCAAATACTCTGCGATTATACAACCCAGTTAAAGGATCCGTATTAGCATCACGTCGACTTGCTTCAAGTTCTTCACGCAACGCATTAATTTCGGATTGTGCGGCCGATAACTGCCCTTGAAATTGGTCATTTGCATCACAAATTGCGCTAGCATTTGCATTCAAATTATTGAGTACAGGTGCAACATCGGCGCCTAAGTCATGAGACTCTAGTGCGTCAATGTTTTCTTTCAACGCCGCAGAAAAGCCGTTGGTTTGTTTGGCTGTTTGATCAATAGAATCTGACAAGTTATTAACCATAGTCGAAAACGCTTTTTGAAAAGCTTCTAATTGCTCTTCGTCTTCGTTATCTAGTTGGCTAATATGCTGGATAAATAAATTTTCACCCACTTTAGCAGGGCAGGTGCCATATCTTTCTATGGCTTGATCGAGTTCTTTATTTAGTTCAGGAAACGCATCCGAGAAATAGCTGTACCAAAGCGTATAGTTTAACGGGTTGGGCACTATACTATGTTTCACCATTGTCGGAATGGCTTGCCGAAGATAGTTTGCAGCTTGATCAGAGTCTTCAGAAAACTTCATGTAATCTCACTTTTTGTAATTAAAAGCTAATACTTTTTGTATAAAAATTAGGCTGTTGCAAGTGTCAACATCTTGATTGCAGCGAGCAACTTTAATACCCATTGTTAAAATATCGGCCGATTTTCCAGATCTTTGATCTTAAATTACTTTTTTGTTTGCAATAAAACACACGGTGTCAGTTCGTATTGGCTGATACTTTCAATACATGAGACATATTAAACCGTGTTCTTATTGCCTAAAGGTATTGTTATATATACGTAGTTAGTAAAAAAGGTAAGGTTTTTTTATTGACTTTTTGCTTTGGCCAATCTGGCCTATAATTGACGAACGCTTCGCAACTTGGTGTGACAAAATGCAAAAAATAAATATTTATTTGGTGGCGATGTTCATTTCTTTTTTTGTGCAAACGATAATAGCGCAAGAGTCTAATTCTGAGGACGTTGATAGAATCGTAAAAGACAAGACTGTAAAACCCGCAACTCTGCACCAACAAGTCAAAAATAAAATGGGTAAAGTAGGGCCTAATCAATTTGTTGAACTATATCACATTGAAAAAGGGATGATAGACAGCAAAACAATTATGGATTTGCCAATAAGTAGTTTTAAGCGCTTATTTTTGTTCCATAAGCAAGGTTTAGTTATGCTTAGTCGGCAAAACACCCAATGTCTTTGGAGATTGGTCGAAAATACAATGCTGAAGCAAGATGTCGACGAGGTTGCGCTTGCTACTTATATGATTGCAACAGGAACAAATGACCTTAGCCAAATGGTTTTTAACGAAAGTGTTGTAACGAAAGAAAAGAAAAATGAAGTAAATTTGTTAGTTAATAAGTATTTAAATAGACGATCAGACTGTATTGACTAGTGATAGTTTCCTCAATAAAAATTGATCAAATACTCGCCTTTAGTAGTATTACACTGCTCTTATCCACACAAATTATAGGGTGATGTGTTGTTTAAAGTAGTCTTTTCAATGAGCATGATATTGGTATGCACGTTGCTCCCTTTCAGCGATGCTGTAGCGCAGTCTCGCGGCGTACAGGAACGACAGGCCACTATTGTGATTACTGAGCCCGTACGTTTTGACGGCTTACAAACCAATATTGACGCTGTTGGCACCGCAGAAGCGATTAAATCAATTGAGTTATTTCCAGCCGTTTCTGACAAGGTAAGTGCCGTTCTTTTTGTGCCTGGCCAATTTGTAGAAGAAGGTCAAATAATATTAGAACTCGATTCAAGACGACAAGACGCCGCTTTAAGAAGAGCTAAAATTGAACTGGCCGATGCGGAGAGAAACTTAACCCGCCTCGAAAAAAGCAAAAACAATGGCGCGGTTACGCTAAGCGAGCTAGACGACGCACAAACGGTTAAAGAGCTAGCCGAGGTCAATTTGCTAAGTGCCCAAGTTGAGCTTGAAGACCGCATAGTTCGCGCTCCTTTTGCAGGTATTTTAGGCTTAACTGACATCGAGGTAGGCGACAGAATATCGACTAATACTTTGATTACTAGCTTGGATGATCGTAGTGAGCTTTTTGTTAACTTCACCGTGCCAGAATCTTCACTGCGCTCTGTGCGCGGCGACGGCACATTAGACGGCGAAAATGAATTAGTATTGCACCCATGGACTGACCGTGAGGCGAGCGTTAAGGCCCGGCTTGCGCAAATAGACAGCCGAATTGATGCGCTAGACAGAACCATAAGAGTGCGGGCAATTTTTACTAACACTGACGATACCTACTTACCCGGCATGAGTTTTAGAGTCAACTTGTCTATTCAAGGCCAAGAATATGCAGCTGTGCCTGAGTCTGGACTCGCTTGGGGAGCATCTGGCGCTTTTGTATGGGTGGCAGACAAGGGCAAAGCCAAGCGCGTCGCGGTACAAATAAAACAAAGGTTACGCGGTAAGGTATTAGTAGAAGGCGATTTAAACCGTGGTGAACTACTAATTACAGAGGGCATATCGCGTTTAAGAGAAGGTCAAGCGGTAAGGTCTCAAACATCAGGTGTTAGCTAATGAGTTTCCAATCATATTCCCAAGGTAAATCTAACCAAAGCAATATTATCGACAACGATTTGCCTTCATTATCAGTGCGGCGACCAGTGCTTATTGTTGTGGTCAATCTATTGATTATGATCGCTGGTTTCGCTGCCTTAAGTGGCCTTGAAGTGAGAGAGTTACCCGACGTTGATCGCCCTCGTCTGACCGTTTCTGCAAGTTTCCCTGGTGGTAGTCCTGAAACTGTAGACACCGAAGTAACTAGCCGCTTAGAAGGCGCGATTGCTCGTGTTAATGGGGTTAAAACCATTCGCGCGCAAAGTGAAGAAAACTCATCACGAACGGTAGTTGAATTTAGACCAGGTATTAACTTAGAGGATGCCGCTAATGAAACTCGCGAGGCTGTTGCGCGCGTACAACGTGAACTGCCTCCAGAAGTAGAACGACTCGCTATAATCAAAGCCGACAATGATGCTCAGGCGGTTGTTAATATCGCAATTGCGAGCGACCAAATGAGTTTAGAGGCCCTTACCGAAGTCGTTGAAATTGATGTTGCCCCGCTGTTTTTGAGTATTCCTGGTGTCGCTGATGTGCGTTTAGACGGTAATCGAGAACGCGTAATGCGGGTAACAATAGACCCTTTGCGTTTAACGAGTTTCAACTTATCCGTCACGCAAGTGGCGAATGCGCTAAGGCTCGCTCCATTTGATGTGCCTGCGGGTAGCTTGAGATCGACCGATCAAACATTAATTGTGCGTGCCGATGCCAACTCGGTTACGGCAGAACAAGTCAAAGACATTATAATCAGTGGTGACACAAAAATAAGAGATGTTGCCAACGTATACTTTGGTCCAGCAGATGCTCGCAGTTTAGTGCGCTTAGACGGTACACCTGTGGTTGGCCTAGGGGTGTTAAGACAAGCCAGCTCAAATACCATAGAAATTTCAGACGAAGTGCTTGTCATGGTCGAAGACCTAAAGCAACGCTTCCCAGACCTTGATATAACCGTCACATCAGACGACGCTCAATTTATCCGAGGCTCAGTTGAAGAGGTACTCACGTCTTTAACTTTCACGATTATTTTAGTAGTGGCCACTTTATGGTTGTTTATTGGTTCAGGTAGGGCAACGATCGTACCAGCAGCCGCTATTCCGGTTTCATTAGTCGGTGCCTTAGCGGCATTGTGGGCCTTTGGTTTTTCTATCAATATTTTGACCTTACTGGCATTAGTACTTGCTACAGGCTTAATTGTAGATGATGCCATTGTGGTTTCAGAGAATATCCAACGTAAACGAGCTGCCGGCATGGGTTCGCGAGCTGCAGCTGTTATTGGCAGCCGAGAAGTATTCTTTGCGGTTGTTGCGACTACCGCTGTTCTTGCGGCAGTGTTTATTCCTATTGCTTTTTTGCCCTCAACGGCCGGAAAGTTATTTAGAGAATTTGGTGGCGTATTAGCCATCGCCGTCATTATTTCGTCTTTTGTAGCGCTGTCATTGGTACCTGCGTTAACGGCAAAGTTGCCTTTAAAAACTTCTAAAACGCATTTCCTTGATGGTTTTGCAACGCTTTGTGCTAATTTTTATTCTCGTACCTTGGCATGGTCATTACGCATGGGTTGGTTAGTTTTAGTTTTATGCATTCTAGCCGCCGGCGGCGCAACTATGCTTTACAATCAAATTGACGAAGAATTATTGCCCAGTGAAGACCGTGGGCAAATCAATGTATTTGCGCGCGGCCCCGATGGTGTGGGTATTAACTTCATGGAAAGGCAAGCCAATAAGATGGAAGACGTTTTATTACCCCTTGTTGAGTCGGGTGATATCGAGTCTATTTACACTATAGTGGGTCGTTGGGATCCAAATATTGTTTATATGCGCGTACCTCTTGCGCCTTGGGATGAACGCACTCAATCACAGCAAGATATTCTAAGTAAAATTCGTCCTGGTGTGGCACAAATTCCAGGTGCACCGGGGCGTGCTTTTGGTTCTAATAGTTTGAATCTTAGAGGCCAGGGCGGGGGCATGGAGTTTGCTTTGACGGGCGAAGATTATGCTGAAATATATCAAGCCGCCGTTGATTTTGGTAAAAAAATAGAAGAGTTGCACCCTGAGTTAGGCGCTGTGGATATTTCATATAAACCGACTCAACCACAATTGCGCATTAATATTGATCGCCGCAGAGCAGAAGAGCTAGGGGTCAGTTTTGCCGATATCTCAAGCACCCTAAGAGTCGCGATTAACGGTGATGATGTTGCCGATTTGAATGTAGGCGACCAATCTGTTCCTATTATTTTACAAGCTTCCAATAGTCACTTGTCTAATCCTTCTGATTTAACCAATTTGTTTGTATCTTCAAGCACCGGCAATTTAGTACCTTTATCTAGTTTGGCCTATATTACCGAAGAGGGAGTTGCTGCAGAATTAGAGCGACATGCTCAGCGCCGTGCCATAGAAATTGAACTCGAAATGGACAGCGACATTCCTATGCAACAAGCAGTAGATTCTATAAGAGCCTTGGCGAACGAAAACTTGGAGCCCGGTATAGGCTTAGTCTTCTTGGGCGAGGCGCGTACTTTCCAAGAAACGTCTAATCAAGTGACCTTGACCTACGTACTCGCCTTTGTGGTTGTGCTATTAGTGTTAGCGGCCCAGTTCGAATCTGTCAACTCGGCGGTAGTGGTGATGATCACCGTGCCTTTCGGCATTGCTGCGGCTATATTTGCCTTATTTATCACGGGTACTAGCATTAATATTTACTCGCAGATAGGGCTTGTTATGCTGATTGGTTTAATCGCAAAAAACAGCATCTTGTTGGTCGAATTTGCTGATCAAAAGCGTGATGCAGGGATGTCAGTACACGACGCCATTGTAGAAGCAGGTAAGGTTAGATTGCGTCCTATTATGATGACGCTTATATCAACCGTGTTGGGAGGCCTACCGCTGATATTGTCCACAGGTGCAGGTGCAGAAGCCCGCAACGCCATTGGCTGGGTAGTGTTTGGTGGTTTGGCCATTGCAGTAGTGTTTACCTTGTATTTAACACCGGTGATTTACAAAGGTTTAGCTCGCTTTAGCAAGCCAAGAGCCGATGCCGCTAAACAACTCCAAGAAGAACTTGAAAGGGCTTAATACTAATTGTTAACAATGCTGTGGCGAATTAGCTTACCAAGTTAAGCGTTCGCCACTGGTATGCACAAAACAACCGGTGGTTGCCATACTTAGCTCTTCCATACGTTCAATTAAACCAGCGGCGGACTCTTCGGGTGTGATTAACCCATTAAAATTAGTCATGCCAGTTTTTACATAACCGGGATGCAACAGCGCCAATGCAATACCCTTTGGTGCTAGGTCTATACTGAGGCACTTACCCACCATATTCACAGCAGTTTTCGACACACGATAGGCATAATTGTTTGAACTGGTATTGTCGTCTATTGACCCTACTCTTGAGCTCACTATCCCAACTTTACTACCTTCACCTAATTTAGCTTCTAATTGTTTGACTGTTCTAAGTGGCCCCATGGTATTGACTTCAAAATGAGAGCGCATTTTTTCAAAGTCGATGTTCGGAAATTGGTCAGACTCCAGAATACCCGAGTTGTGAATAAGAACATCTAACTTTTCAACATTAATTGCATCACTTAGCGTTGTAATCGATGCGTCATTAGTTACATCAACCTCTTCAATTATTTGGCAATTTAAAGCGTTAAGCTCTGGTGAGCTAACTCTACAAGAGGCAATTACATTATGCCCTGCGCGTATGTATTGGCGTGATAATTCAAGGCCAATACCCTTATTGGCACCGATGATCAGTATATTCTTTGACATGCTTCATCTCTTTTCATAAAAATGAAAGTATAAACCCTATGCTCGGCTAGTAAATTTAGCCTCTGCGGTGTTGATTTTTATTTTTTCGCCCGTTGAAATATATTCAGGTACTTGCACGGTTAATCCAGTCGACAAAACGGCTGGTTTTGTGCGAGCACTAGCCGATGCGCCCTTAATAGAGGGGTCGGTTTCGGTGATGACTAAATCAACAGATGCTGGTAATTCAATGCCAACGGGTTTGTCATCAACCATTAATACCTGCAAACCAGTGGTTTCTTCGTTCACAAACATTAGCTCTTCGCTAATCACATCTTTGTCGAGGGAATAAGGGGTGTAGTCTTCGTTATCCATAAATACATATTCGTCGCCGTCGGAATATGAAAACATCACTTTTTTCTTGCTAAATTCAGCCGTATTGATAATTTCGTCGGCCTTAAAACTTTCGTCTGCTTTAGCCCCTGTTGCCACTTCATATAAACGCATTCTATAAAGACTAGCACCCGCTCTCCCGCTTGGTGTTAGCTTGGCGATGTCTTTTACAAAGTAGACTTTGCCATTATGTTCGATGGCGGCATTTTTCTTTATTTCACTTGCTTTTGGCATGTAATTCTCGATTTTGCAATTCTGCTCTAAACGCAGATGAGTTTGATTGGATAAATCATAGCGTATTTGAGGGCGACTTTGGTGAATATGTTCAGAGCAATGTTTGTTGACAATAGTTTCTGCATGAAAGTTAGTATTGAGAATTCTCTAGTTATTCTACAAAATTTATAAACAGTCAGCATAGAGCTAACGTATTCGACATGCTTAAAGCATTGTGTCTAAATATTTTGTCTCGCTCTGTAGAAGATAAGAAGCCACTCTGCACAAGTTTGTCAAAGGTATTATAAAGGTTATTTAAATAATCAAGCGAGCTTTTTTCTTGCAGTAGCATAAACCAGTCTGAGCCAAACATCACTTTATCAAAAGCACTATAGGAGCCGCTTCTAGAAGCTGTTCGCATTTCATTAATCAACACTTTTGCCATTAGGTCATTTTCTAAATAAGGTTGGTAACCTAAATCGCCATATGCGTTTTTATATTTTGTCATTAACGCGAGATAACCTTGTCGATTGGCGACGTTCTTGCCTCCTAAATGCCCAAAATTAAGGTGTAAATTAGGAAAAGCTGCTAACACTGAGGCCCAATAATTAGGGTTAGAATACATCCGTGCTTTTCTTGATACTCCTTTAGACTCTTGAGCATGAGACATTACGAAATATTTACCTTGGCACATTTTATAAAGTTTCCACAAACCACCTTTAATATCAGCTGAATTGTATTTTTTTGGATTGTATGCAATTTCAGATTCTCGACCGTCTGCTGCATATCCTATTGTGGGGTAAAGCTTAACGCCTTTAAAGCCTTTGTTTTGTAGAGCGTCTTTCACTAAATTTTCATAGTCATTATCTGCCGCCAGCTTATATGGATTTACGCCTAAAACTGGCACCACATACCCTTTAGTTAATTCAGCTAACTTGCTATAAAGCTTAATTTGTGATGATTGAGAAGAAGTATACGCTTTTGGCCCTAAAAAATAATCAAAGTCGCAAGTGACGGCCATAACATTGTGAACGGACGGGCCTAATTTTTTGCTGTATCGCCTCAAAAATAGATGAATATTAGTAGAGCGAGGGGAGAGTATCGCGCGAAACATCTCTAAATAACCCTTCCAAGCTGCACGCATTTTTTTTATGTCATTCTGAGTTTTTTTGTCTATATCGGGGCTAAAGCTCAAACCATTCAGAGGCTCGTCTGATATATCCGAAAATGACTCATATTCAAAAGGAATAATATAGTCTTGAGAGTTAAGACTTTTATTCTTATCAGTACTGTATATAACTAACTCTTGGTCTTGCCAGGCTTCATAAGCCTGCGCAAGGTCCCTTAATGCTTTCTCCTTATCATTTAACACTCGTCTATTGTCATCGCTTTTATATTTGAATAAATTATCAGCGACGGTTTTTATTTCAAGTTTCAGTAGATTCTCTTTTTCTTTAACTGAGTCTATGTCTGAAAGGAGAGACATACTAGGAGATGGTTGTTTCAGCCAGAATAATTCTGTTTTTGCACTGCATGCAATCGAATTACCAGCTAATTGGACAAAAGTTGCAGTCGCTTTTAATAAGGTTTGATACTCTAAAGTGTCACCCTTATTTATGGCATCATTTAACACTGGTCCAGTTAAATAGCGTGCAAAATTAAGGTCACTCGCATTAAAAAAATGAGCATGTGCATCGGTAATAATAGGACCGCTATTGCAATCTAGGTTGAAATGCGTTGCATCAAATTGACTAACAAATAAAATACCGCAAGCACTTAGTGAGACTGTAGCAGAGGCTCCTGCTATTCCTTTAAGTAGATTTCGTCGAGAAAAATTAGGCATTTCAATTCCTTATGAAAGTTTACTCTAGACTATACTGGTAAAATCACATTATATAATCTAATCAATATACACCGCATCTATTCAAAACCATTTATATATTCGTTTCTAAAAAGTCTAGCAATGCTTGATAAAGCGTCTTTCGACCTTCTTCATCATAAACGCCATGACCTGACTTGCTAAAATTAAGGTATTGGGGTTTATTGCCGGCGTCGGTGAGTTTTTTCACCATTGCTTCAGCATTAATGACAGGTACTCGCGCATCTTTTTCGCCATGTATGATCATCACTTTGGCTTTAATTTTATCAGCATGATTGACAGGTGAATTAGCGTCTAATACTGCTTTGTCTGTGCCGACTACACGCTCGAGATAAGCCTTACCGCCAAAGGCTTCAGCGGTATCGCTTTCTGAAAACATATAATTGAGATCATATACACCAACATACCCAATGACGCATCTAAACATTTCGGGTGCGCGTATGCTAGCCATCATTGCCGCATAGCCACCATAGCTTGCACCGTAAACACAGCCTTTGGTCGAGTCTAACGAAAACTTCTCTATTGCCACCTTTGTGCCTTCAAGAATATCATTGACCATAGCGCCACCCCATTCAAGGTAACCCGCTTGCATAAATTCTTGTCCATAGCCGCCACTACCTCTAAAGTTGACTTGGACCACAGCGTAACCTCGGTTTGCAAGTAATTGCACTTCACTGTCGAAGTCTGCATAATCTCGAAAGCCATGAGGACCACCGTGGATCATCGTAACAAATGGTGCTTGGCTACCTTCCTCCAAATTAGTTGGCATAGTGACATAAGCATGTATCTTCAAATCATCGGCGGTATTAAACGTAAAATGTTCGGTAGAAGCTAGATTTCTGGGGTCGAGCCACGAACGGTTTGCCCATAAAAACGAAGCTCCTTTGGTTTTATTATTAAACAAATAGTATTCACCGGGGTTTACTTCACTGCTTACATGGAGCAAGAAAAAATTCCCATCACGGCTTTCACTTTGTATGTAAACTTCTTGACCCTTAAAACTAGCAGCAAAAGATTTTTGTAAGCTGGCCGTTTTACTTGTCCCTTCTGCGTAGTGATACTGATGTTTGTTGGGATAGGAGATACCCACAACCGGGCGCTGTTGTTTATCATCCCACACAAATCGCTCTATATTTGTTTCAAGACCGGTAAACAATGGTTTAAGCGTTTTGGTAGCGAGTTCAAATTCGAACATTGTTGTAAGTTTACTTTCACCTTCTTTGCCCGTTAAATATATGCGACTGCCGTCATTGCTTATTGCTTGAGGAAGCATGTCGCTACCTAAAAGTTCAGATAAGTCTTGCCACTCTTCTTTTTCGTTCTCTCTATATGCCGCCTTTGTGACATAATTTTCATCGGTATAGCTGACAAAATTGACGTCTCCTTTGTCAGTGGCAAACAAGCTCGCATTTTTAAATGGAACAGATCCAGCTTTCCTTTTTTTGCCGTTGTATACGTTTAATTTAACTATCCTTGGTGGTCTTTCTTTATCATTATAAAAGTAATTACCCTCGATATTAAAAGGGTATTCAGCAATTAAAATCCATCTGTCATCATCAGGTAAATAGCTAATCACCTCGGCTGCTGCGTTTGTTTCGTCACGTGCATTGATGCGTGTGCCCGTGCTTGTTCCGATTGCACGGTAGCCAAATAGCATGGCATTGCGTTTGCCGTTATAATCCACCGCAAACAATTCACCGGTCGCAATGGGCGTATCATATCGAGTTGTTTTTTCAGCAAATTGATAAACCAATCGTTCAGAATTTATCCATTCAACTGTATGGATAATATCGCCTTCGTTTGGACGCACCCCACCGACTGTTTTGAGGGTTTCTGTGTTTAGAACAACAAAACTTACACGGCCTTTTGCCCTAATACGAGCCGCAATATGCTTGCCATCGGGAGATAGCTTCATATCCAGATAGTCACCATGTTTAGTGAAATATTCTAAGGGGAGTTCAGTGGATTGAATTGTTGTTGAAATGACTAATAAGCAAAAAAAGAACATCCTTTTCATTGTTTTATCTCCTTTATAAATCAACAACGAAAATAAACTAAAAACGTTTTTTTTGCAATTGCTCTTGTATCTAATTTCTCTATTTTATTTATATCTAAAGCACTGATAAAGCTTTCTTAATCCTTTGGCGAAGTCTTGATTGTATTTACCTTTTATTAAAAGCAGGTAGCCAGGTAATTTTCTGTATATGCATTACCCAAGAAAGCCAAGATACATTAGTAAACAGCCAGCCGAAATTGCGAAGACACCTATTGGACGAAACCAGACTCCAATTTTGGAAGTTAATATTGCAAACCGCTTATGCTGGCTAGCGCCGATTACAACTAAAAAAATACTAGCAAGGCAAAGAATGATACCCAGCATCAAAAATACCAGCGGATAATTAGAATACTTGGACTGCCAAATGAATAATAAGCCCACAATAAGACGACTAGCTATTTCAAAGCTGTGGAACCAAGATTTACTACTGAATGATAATATGCCATTTACGAAAAAGATTGGTTTGAAAGTCATGATGCAACCTAGTGTAAACATACCGAAACCAAAAAGGATTAATAACATTCAAATTTTCCGTGGTGTTTAATAATTTCCAAAACCGGTTTGTGTCGCTTTTGCGTTAATCCGGTTCATGGTTTTGCTATATTTCCTATAGAGTTGTTTGAACATATGACACTCCATCAGTTCTAAATAAAGTCGACTTTACACTACAAGTATAATAATCCTGATTGCCTAAATGAAACTTAAAAGGTGAATTAAATGCTTTGTTATTTGCCAACCATCCCAAACAATGCGCATAGTAATACGCATTTAATTAAAATGTTTTTGGAGATTCGCAATGCCCCAGCTATATAACGTTACTGCCCCCAGAAAAGCGACAAATTTAAGCCTTAATAGTGACTTACTAGCAAAGGCTAGAGACTTAAAAGTTAACTTGTCTGCAACACTTGAGCAAGCACTTAATGACAAATTAAAAAGTATCGAGGCAGAAAAGTGGAAAACGGATAATAAGGCTGCTATTCAGGTATATAATGAGTTTGTTCAGAACAATGGATGTTTAGGTGATGAATATAGGGAGTTTTAGTGCCTCACTCCAATCGTTGAAATCGGTGGAGAGAATTATCTTTTTATGACGCAACTATTTAAAAACCACTATATTGGGATAATCTTATTAGCAAATGCTTTTGCTTTGGCAAAACGGCGGCTATTGCGCTCACCTAATTTGACTAGCATCAAGTAACAAAAGGGCACTAAAAATAGACTTGTAAAGGTCGAAAATAGAAGCCCGCCAATAATCGCCACTGCCATTGGGTAGGTTTGACTATCGCTGGAGGCAAAGGTAAGCGGTACCATGCCAATCACTGTTGTTGCTACCGTCATAAAAATAGGTCTTATTCGGCTAACGCAAGCATCCACAATAGGTTGAATTAAGTCGACGGAATTGGCTTTTAGCTTGTTTATTTGATCGATTAATACAATCCCGTTATTCACTACTATGCCCATTAATATCAGCATACCCACACGGCCAGTTTCGCCCAACCCCAACCCTAAAATGGCAAAGGTCCAAAACACGCCAATAAAAGCTAAACCAATTGACGACAAAATTGCAATTGGCATGAGTAAGGATTCAAACAAAGCTGCCATGACAATAAAAATTAACGCCAATGCTAAAGCCATATTTATAAGCATATCCATTGCGGCTTCTTGGTCTTCTGCAAACCGGCGTCCGAGCTGCCAATCGTAGCCTGTTGGTAAAGCAATATTGTCCATGACTTGTTTAATTTTTTGCGCGGCTTGTTGGCGATTGATATCGTCAAGGTTGATAGAAATATCTAAGCTTGTGCGACGTTGTGCACGTCTAATTTGTTGCATAATGGGCTGCTTTTCAAAGCTTACTAGTTGCTGCAAGGTAAGAATACGCCCGTTATCTTCATATATCGGCAACTCTTTTATACGTTCCATTGGTATTGCTTGTTCAGGGTGAAATACAACACGAATATCAATTTCACCAAGGGTAGCATCTCTGTATGAGCGCAAGTTACTGCCGCGAAGTGCGTTTGCAATGCGCATGGCGATGTCTTGCGTATTTAGTCCCAAACGCGAGACTATTTCACGGTCAATACGCAATACTAATTCCATGTCCTGATTGCGTTCATCCAAACCAACTTGCGAAAATCCTTCTACATTACTTAGCTGTAAAATCACCGCTTCACTTAATTCATTGAGTCGCTTTGTAGAGTTCCCAGTGAGTGACATTTGCACCATTTTTTGTTTTTGAGCTGACCACTCAAATGAAGGGCGAGCAATAGCAGTTTCAGGAAAGCCTTCTTTTATTTTTGCTTTAAGGTCGTTGTAAGGTGTTTCAAATCCGTCCTTGAGTTTAATTCTCGACATAGCAAAACCAGGAAAAATACGACTATTAATCTGTGTAAATTCGAAAGCTTCTTGGTTGCTATATAAATAAGCTTCCATTTGATCAACCAACACACTAACGTCGGTCAATTTTTGTTGTCCTTGCAAATGGTAAACTATTCTAATTTCGGTCTCTCCATCGCCTTGTTCGCCATTACTCTCTACTAGTTTATTAGTGACAAAGCCACTTATAACCAATAAAAATATTGCCGCTCCTGTCCTTTTAGGGTGATTCAAGATTTTAATTAAGTTAGGCCGATACCATTTGTCTAATCTTCCTTGGGTGGCCACGCCAGAAATAGCCTTAGGGTTAACCCGGCTAAGCATTAACGGAATCGCTGTTTTAGAAATTAACAATGAGGCAAATAAGGGTAAACATATCGCGACAGCAATTTGTTCCACTAAAATGGTGATAAAGTTTTTTTCACCTATTAGCAAAGGCATAAACACTATAGTTGTGGTCAAGGTGCCGCTTATTATCGCAATACTGACGTTGTCGACCCCTTTTAATACCTTTTCGACAGCGTTAAGCGAAGCGTCTTTCTGTTGCAAAATGCTCTCACAAATAACAACCGAGTTATCAATAAGTAAGCCCACCGCGATGAATAAACCTGCTAGCGAAAGCATGTTTAAACTAAAGCCCATAAAATACATACCGGCCAGCGCAAAACTCAAAGAAATAGGCACAGAAGCAACAACAACTAACGTAATATGTACGTTGCGCAAGAATAGGAATAAAACGATAAACGACATGACAATGCCTAACGATCCGGCCTTCAGTAAGTCACCTAAAGAGTCTTGAATTTCTTGGCCAGTATTGTCTTCTATGGCAATACGAATATCTGCAAAATCTTCGTTTACTCGCAATTGCTCAACCAAACTAACAATATTGTCGGTGACTTCAATCACGTTAGCGTCAGACTCTTTGAATATTTCTACGCCAACCGATTTTTTGCGGTCAGTGCGAATTTCGCTATTTCTGGGTGGAGTAACTAGATTAACTAAGGCTACATCCTGCAGTTTGACGCCGGCTTTTACTTGAAAGTCTCGAATATCATTTAAGCTTTGATATTCGCCGCTTGGGGTGACCCTAAATTTACGACCACCACTTAAAATAGAACCCGATTTCACCAAAAAGTTACTCGCCCGTAAATCGCGCAGTAATTGAGCTTGATCAATTCTATTCATTGATAATTTTACGCTGTCTAATTGAATTTCAATGTAAGGTTGAATCACACCGCGCATTTCGACTTGGCCGACTCCTTCAATGCGCTCAACAGGCTGTTTTAAGCGCCTATTTAGAAAATCGTACGATTGTGCAAGATTTTTATCGCCCGATAGCACTAAACTTATTACCGGCAAATCCTCCGTTGAAAACTTTTGAACATAAACGCGTTGCACGTCGTCAGGTAATAGGTAGCGCACCATATCAACTTTTTCACGCACATCCATAATGCGACTGTCTAAATCGGCATCCAATTCCATAAAAATCCGAATCGAGGCCCCATTTGAGCGGCTGCTTGAGCGCAAATTAGTTATACCGCCCAAGGTAGCAACTGCTTCTTCTATTGGTCTTGTAATGAGGCGCTCTACTTCTTCCGGTGATGCGCCATTGTATGGGACATTAATAAATGCAATAGGCACATTTAAAGCGGGCCAGCTTTCTTGTGGCAACAATTTACTGGCTACCAAGCCGGTGACGAACAATGATATTATAAGCATACCAGTTGTTACTGGCCTCTTTATTGCCAGTGCCGTTAGCCATACGGTGATCGGTAAATCGCGGATGCTGGTTTTTATCGCTTTCATGGCGATGCCTCGTTGGGTGTTGAGGGTTCTTGACGCGAATCTTTAATCACGTTCGCGTCGAAGGTTTCGGTTTTGGCACCTTCAGCAGCATAGTGTTTTCTGTCAAATACACTATACAAAACCGGAATAACCAATAGCGTAAGTAAGGTGGCAATTAACAATCCACTCATTACTGTAATTGCCAAAGGTGAGCGCAGTTCGGCACCTTCACCACCGCCAAAAGCCAATGGGGTTAAGCCCAAAATAGTGGTAAGAGAGGTCATAATAATGGGCCTAAATCGTGACCGACTGGCATCAATAATAGCTTCTATTTTAGTCATGCCTATATGGCGCAGTTGATTAATTCGGTCAACTAATACAATCGCGTTATTGACCACAATGCCAGTGAGCATGATGACGCCAATTAGCACGATAACACTGATATTAGTACCTGTAACATATAAGCCTAATACCGACCCTAACACTGCCAACGGAATAGAAAATAAGATAATAAAGGGGTTAAGCAAGGATTCAAACTGCGAAGCCATGACAAGATAAACCAAAAATACTGCTAGAGATAAAGCCATAATAAGCGATGAAAACGAACTGTTCATTTCTTCGTTTTGCCCTTCCACACTTGCTTTAATACTAAATGGCAAATATAACTCGTTAATAAGGGATTGTGCTTTTTCGGCAGCTTCTGCTAAATCACCATATGCCAAAGATGCCGAAACAATCGCTACTCGACTTTGATCAATACGATTGATCTCGTTTGGTCCAACGCTTTCGTTAATCTCTGCCACCGAAGACAAAGGTAAGGACTTTGCCTGAGCAGAATTGACGGTTAATTGCCGTATCGCCTGTGCGGAATCCCGCGCACTTTCATCTGCACGTACCAAAATATCTACTTGGCGGTCTTGTAAGTTATATTTGCTGGCGACAGAGCCCGCCACTTTAGTGACTAATTGATTGGCGATATCTGAACCGCGCAGTTCTAAACTGGCTAATCGTTCGTTATCAAATACAATTTTGAGCTCAGGTTGCCCAGCGCGCAAACTGTTATTTAAATCCAAAAATTGGTCATCGGCCGACATTTTTTGCAATAAGCGGTCACTGTAGTCTTTTAGTTCTTGTAAGTTAAATCCGGACAATACAATTTGCAAAGGGCGTTCGGTGGTGAACATATCGGTTTGTACAATTTCAGCATTGACGTCTGCCATACTTGCTACTTTGTTTCTCACCACATTTTTAATTGCTTCTACATCTTGGCTATTGTGCACAACAACTAATAGTTGCCCCCAATTTTCGCCACCTTTACTGGCTGTGCTCATCATTAAACTGCCGCTTCCGGCTAGCGAATATGAGTGTTTTACGCGCTCATCGTTTGAGACAGTTGCGGCTAGGTCTCTCAATCGAGAATCGGTCACCGCAATCGGAGTACCCTGGGCAAGGGTGAGTTCGATAGTAAATTCAGCTTTTTCGACTTCAGGTACTAACTCGACTGGAATTTTAGGTAGTAAACTCGTGACCAAAAAGGCAAAAACTAGGCTGACGCCAATGACCACAAATCGAAACTGCAAACTCTTTTGTAATATGCTTGCATAGAGGTTCGCAAATTTTTGAAACAACGCACTAAAACCTTTGTGAGCAGGTTTAAATATCCACGAAACTAGCTTAGCAAAGGCATTTACAAGCAGCATCAAACCTTTAACCACAAACATAGGTATGTAGTTGAAGACGAGTGCAAATGGGAACAATAAAATTTTGCTTATTAAAGTTGCCGCCTTTTTAAACCGGCCAACGGGCTTTTTGTCACTTTCAACGCTTACACTTTGAGCGTCGACGTTTGCCTTGGTATTTCTTTCTGGGTCTGCATCGGTGGTTACATTGGCATTAGCGATGGCATTGCTTGGGGTCTGATGAAATTGTCGTGAAGCCAGCATAGGAATGAGAGTCAGAGCCACCACTAAAGAAGCTAACAAGGCGAACGTTACCGTAATTGCTTGATCACTGAATAATTGCCCCGCAAACCCTGTCACAAAGGCAAGTGGAAAAAACACCGCCAAGGTTGTTAAGGTGGACGCGGTCACAGCACCTGATACTTCTTCGGTGCCACGCACTGCGGCTTCAATTATACCGCTGCCTTTTTCGCGATAGCGGGCAATGTTTTCTAGTACTACAATTGCGTTATCTACCAACAAGCCAACCGCTAAGGCAATGCCGCCCAAAGACATAATATTCAGGCTTATATCGTTGGCAAACATCAAGTTAAAGGTGGCAATAATCGAAACCGGAATCGCTAAAGAAATAATTACAGTATTAAAAAAATTGCCAAGAAACAGATACAGAATCAGCATCGCTAGCAATCCACCAACAATGGCTGCGCTTTTAACTTCGTCCACGGCATTGACGATAAACTCTGATTGATCATAAATAACGGTAAACGATAATTCGTCGGGTAAGTTTTTTTCTAAATCAGCTAGCTTTGCGTTAACCGCTTTTGCCACTGTGACCGTGTTGGCGTCACCTTCTTTATAAATGGCTAATTCGATGGCTTCATTGTTGTTAACTCGGGTGATATCAGTGCGCTCTTTTTCGCCATCAATGACCTTAGCAATGTCTTTAAGGTATATCGTTTTGCCGTTCTCTTGTTTAACAATCATATTGCCGAGTTGTTCGAGCGAAACAAATTGATTCAGGGTTCTCACTAAATATTCTTGCTGCCCGTCGTAAACTCTACCCGCCGACATATTGATATTTTCGGTTTGAATTCTAGACACAATACTTTGTGCGGTAATACCTCGTTGCGCAGCTTTTTCTTGGTCAAATACCACTTGAATTTCTTGCTGTAAGCCGCCACCAAGCTGCGCGGCTGCCACGCCAGATATGGTTTCAATTTGCCGCTTTATCTCTTGCTCGGCAAAGGTTCTAATTTGCTTGAGTGCTCTTGGGTTGGTATTAGTGGTTGACAAGCCCAAACGAATAATGGGATCCAAAGAAGGGTTAAAGCGCAAAATGACGGGTTTTTGCACATCTAATGGCAAGGCGATAATATCTAATTTTTCGCGCACATCTTGGGTCGCAAAGTTCATTGCAGTGCCCCATTCAAACTCGATGATCACATCAGATTGACCTGCTTTTGAAATGGAGTGGACTTTGCGAATTCCCTTAACCACCCCGACTGATTCTTCAATAGGTTTACTAATAAGCTGTTCTATTTCAGCCGGTGCGGCACCCAAGTTTTCAGTTCGAACAGTTAATGTGGGATAAGACAAATCGGGCAATAACGACACCGACAGGCGAGAAAAACCAACCAAGCCGAATAGCATGACCGCAAGTGTGAACATAGCGACCGTGACGGGTCGCTTGACCACCGTCCCAACAAGACTCATAAGTCTTGACCAATTATTTTGACATCTGCACCAACTTCTAAGCTTTGCTGGCCAACCACAATGATAGGTGTTTGCGCATCTAAAGGCGTTAAAACTTCCACTAAACCGTTTTGTTCATAACCGGTTTCGACTACCATTTTTTTGGCTTTGTTGTCTTCTACCACATAGAGGCTGGTTTCTGTGTCGGTCACTAATAAGGCTCTTTGTGGTACTAGTTGCGTATTTTGTCGTTCATCTAAAGTAAGAGAGACTTTCGCGAACATGCCGGGTTTTAAGCGGTAGTCGTCATTGTTTACATTAAGGGTAACTTTAAAAGTACCAGAGTCTGTATCTATAACAGGTGATATTAAGGTGATAGTGGCTGGAATCGCTGCCGCAGTAGATGGAAATTCTAAGTTAGCTTGTTGTCCTACGTGGACATTGTTGATTTCTGATTCGGGCAAGTATACAACACCTTGCAGGGTATCGAGTGCAACGATACTAAACATTACACCCCCAGGGTTGGCCGTCATGTTGCCTTCTTTTACCATACGTTCAGCAACAACGCCGGCAATGGGTGCGCGTACCTTTGTATCTCTAACTTGAATTTGCGCCACTTTTTGCTGGTTGCGTCGAGTCTTAACTAAAAACTCGAGTTTCTCTAAATCTTTAACAGCAACCAATTGCCTGCCATCAACCGGTTTACTCCGGTTAAATTCGGCAATCGCAGATTCAAGATCTATATTTGTTCGTTCTAACTCCAATAGGTAATTTTCGGAATCGATTTCTGCAAGCACGTCGCCTTTTTCAACCACCATGCCCTCTTCTACCAATATGTCGACTATCATGCCGCTGACTTTATTGGTCACCTTACTTTCGGCCCTAGCTTCAAGAATTGCGGTTGTTTTGTAGGTATTAGTGATTTTTCCAATTTCTAGCAGTGTTGCTTCAACCGGAACTTTATATATCGGCTCATCAGCCTTTTTTTCTTTTTTGCTTTCACTTCCCGAGCAAGCAACAAGTATTATAGTGACTGCAGCAAAAAGCACTACGTTTTTGATTTTGTTATTAAGCATGATAGTCCGCTGGTAATGTAAAAGAGTTTTTCATGACTAGTCTACCCTTATTAAAAGTATAGATACATATATGAATAGGGTCTATTTGTAACGATATATTAACTATAGCCAGACATACATATCTTGACTACCAAGGATTGCCGTAATATCTATCCAGTCCTGATTAATACGATAGTAGATTACATCAGCGCGATGAGGAAATCGTCTATAGTCTTGCCTAAAATGGTCGACCAATGTATTGCGTCGATCAATTGAACTCCGAAACTTAAGCCTCTAAGACAAATCCATTTGATACCCATGCAGGAATCTAGTGTACCATGCGATAATATTGATAAACTTATCAGCTCCTTGATAAAAACGATGATGATGAAGATTATAGCAAAACATCGCGTCGCTCGGCGGTGCTCTTCGACAGGCCCTGTGGCAGCCGCTTATGAACTTAAGGTGGACGCGGGGGAGGTGCGACGAGATGACGCGCAAGTCGCTCTGGCGGCAAAATTCGATGCTCTGCACGAGTCTCTTGCCTCGCTCCCACCAGTACCCGTGCGCACCGACGATCCGACCCAGAGCAGTTGTACAAACAGCAGTCCACTATTACTGTTGCTGGCGCGACCCCTAGCATCCGCCCAGTCATTTCTTAGAAAGAAGTTCCGTTTGTGGTTTTTTGGTCCACCACCGAGAGGCATTTACATTCATGGACCGGTCGGGGTCGGCAAAAGCTTTCTAATGGATCTCTTTTACGCGTCGGTTAGTGTTCCTGATGATGATTCTTGCTATAAAAATGACAGCCACAAACATGCAAAGGTTACCAAACGCCGCGTCCATTTTCATGAATTCATGCTAGACGTTCATCATCGAATCTTTGTTTACAAACAGAAGCACCCACGAGGTGATGCGATTCCTATCATTGCGCAACAATTGGCCCAAGAAGCGCAACTCCTTTGTTTCGATGAATTTCAAGTGACAGAAATTGCCGATGCCATGATTTTGAAGCGACTGTTTTCACTATTATTATTGGATTGGAATGTCGTGATGGTGGCCACCTCGAATCGATCCCCCGATGCCTTGTATGAGGGAGGTATTAACCGATCCCTCTTTTTGCCATTCATCGACATGTTGAAACACACGTCCGACATTATTTCCATGGAGGATTCGCGGAAGGATTATCGGCTCGAAAATCGAGCGTGTGGTCAAGCCTATTTTTGGTCAAACAAGGATGTTCATGGCGATAGTAATATTAATAACAACATGCAGGCGCAGTTGGAAGAAATATTTGGTGGCACTGCATCAGGAACTGAGGCAGAGAGCATTCCCGTCCTCTTTGGTCGCACCGTCCAGGTCGCCCGATTGAATGACCGTTGCGCCTGGTTTAACTTTTCAGAATTGTGCTACCAACCGCTCGGAGCGGCCGATTATATTTCCCTTTGTCGCCGATTTCCGGTCCTCATCATGGACCGCGTCCCCCAACTGGACGCCAATTACCTCAACGAAGCGCGACGATTCGTGACCCTCATTGACGCGTGTTATGAATCTCGCACCCGCTTGGTGCTGGCGGCACAAGTTCCGCTCGACGAATTGTTTGTCGATTTTGAAGCGCAAGTTCAAAGCAGTGATGGAGATGAAGAATTATTTGTCAGTGAGAAGGGGGGAAACTCGAGTTCCTTTGCGACGACCATGATTCGCACCAAAGAGGGAGAATATATAGAGTGGTCGGCGACGGGTCTAATTGGCGTGTCTCTGGCACAATTTTCGGCCGCCAATGATCTCGCCTTTTCCTTTCGACGAGCCGCGTCTCGGTTGGTAGAAATGGGAGGAAAGGAATGGGGACGGCAATGACGAAAACTTTCCTGTCGAGCTCGTTGAACGTTTGATTGAAGGTAAAAGCCTTTTGTGTATATATCGTGAATTCAGGGGGTTTATTCAAGTTCAAGTTGCGCAAAAAATTGGCCTGATTCAAGCAACTATTGCAGAGCTCGAAAAAGGCAAACAGAAAGGCTCTATTGAAACATGGCAGGCCTTAGCATCTGTCTTAAATGTAGACATTGATGATCTAGTTTAAAGACATCTGTCATTCCAATACCGGCCGTTCAACGATTTTATAATTAAGCTTATTCTGGGCTCTCATATTATTTTTCTGTATGGTGTTTATTCTAAGTGTTGCGGCGCACGGCGCTCTGCAATTAAAGATAGGGTCGTTTAAAAAACGTTATTTAACGCTACCCCTAATCCAAAACGTGTTTGACTGTAATTGTAATCAATCAAGCTTTCGCCATATCCGTCAAAAGCAGTGGCGTAACCACGCATTTTTCCCCATAACGGAAATGTCATTGAGAATTCAGCCGAGCCTCTATGAGTCGAAAAGTTCTGGCGTCCACTAAAACTAAACTCTAAGTGTTGCCATTTGTAAACTAAGCCCAATTCAAAAGAGCCTAAGAAATCTTCAATATCTGGGTTGTCATCACCAACTGAGTCAAACTCAAACTCCTTTTCGTCTTCTGATAGTCGGTGCCAATATCGATAGGAGAGTGCGAAGTTATTTTTTTCATACAAAAAATTCGCATAAACTCTATTCCAACTTCTCGATAATATCTGAGATTGACCATTTGATTGGTGCTCTATGCCCACCTTAAAAGCGGTATTGCCGCCGAATACTTCCGAGTCCATTGGCGCAATATAATAGACTTCTGGTTGATAATTGGTCTCGCGAAAGGGTTTAGATATATTTTGCGAGTAAATTTGCCACCAGGCTTGAAGCGTAAAACCAAAATATAGCCCGTCTCCCTCGATTAACATTGAAGTGTAATTCAAGGGTACTTTTATACTGACTTGAAACTTCGCTTCGACATTCTCGAAATTTTCTTCAGCGCCACCAAAAAAGAAATACACGTCTCTATTTAAGTTGTTGGTAGTTATTGCGGGGAGGATATAGTTCACGTGATGAGGAGTGATCACATAAGGATCAAACTGCGTTTGTTTTTCTTGCATCACACGTCGTGACCCAATGCCTGTGCGCTCAAATGTGTTGGGCGTCTCAATTGATTGTCTTTCGATATCTTTGGCAGCTATCTTCCGTTCACAAATTTCTTTTATTTGCGCAATAGTGGTTTCGTCATTTGCACTTTTAAATTGCTCTACAACGCATTTATCGAGCTTTTCATTGGCTAACACGTCAAAAGTTACAGCGCATGCCACCACAGTTGGAATTATGCGTAGATAATTTTTGTGCATTGTCACTTTCTCCTAAATATAGACATATTCAACCGGTACCAAAATAAGGTAATAAATGTCGCAAAAAGCAGTCCAAATAAAATCCATATAGCCCCTGATTCAAACATAGGTCCATCGCTTATCCAAAGCGGGCCCATACCGCCCGCTGTAAATGATGCCCGACAATATTAAAGTATGATAATTCTTTAATTAAACTGAACTACTGTAGCGCTCTATTGGGCAATGAAATTAATGGTTTACGTTTGATTAATTGTTCTACTGTATTTTTCGCCTAACTCTTGCTAATTGACTATTAAAATGCGCTTCTTCAATACGGAAACAAATCCAATTCAGAATTTCTAAAATACTCTAAGCGATTAGGTACTGTGTCTTCTATTGTTTCCTTTTGCTCTGGTGTAAGGCGATCACCTAATCGCTCAACTGCCAGAAAAACTATGAAGGTTTCGGCTACATCCTCTCCCAGAGTTATCCCTTGCGTAAGTTGAGATAAAGTGATTATCAGTCATTTGAGCATTTAACCAGCCTGATGACCGAGCGTGGTCAGCGTCTAATGACGTATGCGAGCCTTCATGCACTAGCACTTCTTCTAGATAACCATTGGCTACATAGCGCTCACCTTGTTTGGTATGGATAAGTATGTTGTAGTTACCACCGCCAAACAACTCATCACCTGCATGGATCCAAACTGTTTCCAAATCTTTAAACAACACGCTCGGTATTCGTCCTATAGATTCTGCATAAAACTGCGCTTGTCGCTGAGCTTCAGATTCACTACCAAACTCAGGATTAACTTGCACTTCAATGACGTAACCACCATCATAAATTGCTTGAAATAGATAAACATTTTGGACGTTATTAAAGCTATTGGTGCGGCGGTCAAACATCTCGCGATTTCCTAGGCCCATCGACATTATTGATTGAAATATTGAAGGGTCTTGTGAGGTAATTATGTCGGGGTTCAAAAAAACAGTTCCACCATAGGGTGGCTCCAAGCCGCTAGGCATGTTTGGCTGAGCAATAGGAGTACCTGACGAGCTCGTCTGTGGCGTTGAAGAGGAATCAGAACCACCACATGCAAATAATACCAGTAGAGAGAAAAATAAAAAAACAGCTTTTTGTGACATATACCATACTCCTCTGTGCGACCAATACGTTTATCTAATATTTGCTGAATCACCCAGATTGCTGAGATAAGAGCTCAAATCATCCAAAGCCGACCGTTTAACGAATCTAGAATTAAACTTATTTTCAAGAAATCCATATAAAATAACATAGGTATAATTCTTAGTTTTTAGTTACTAACGACTTTATATCATCACCGATCATTACCAATGCCGGGGTCAATGCGAGTACTGCAAATCCTGTAAATAAAATCCCAAACCCTAGGCTAATAGCCATAGGTATGAGAAACATAGCTTGAGGACTTGTTTCTAATAACATCGGGATCAAACCGAAAAAAGTAGTAATAGTTGTTAAAAACAATGGACGAAACCTTCTTGATACAGCAGTCACGATTGAATCGCTTGTGGTTAATGTACCCTCATTATTTAACTGATTGAAATAATCAATCATCACAATGCCTCCATTAATTGTGACGCCAGATAGAGCTACAATACCGAACATAGAAATAAAACTCAGATCATAACCCATCAATACATGTCCTAAGAATGCAAATCCAGCGGAAACTGGAATGGACGCCATAATAATAAGGGGTTGAAAATAGGATTTAAAGACAGCCGCTAACATAAAATAAATAACAAACATTGCGATACTCATGGCTTGTAGAAGAGAAGAAATATCCTCTGCTTGATCGCGAGACATGCCTTCAAATTCATAAATTAGTCCTAAATCATTTTCAACCATTGGATCAAGAACAAGTTGCTTTAATAACCCATTGACTTCATTTGGAGTCGTTATGGATTCATCGACGTCAGCGGTAATTGAAACAATTCGGCGACCGTTAACTCGATCGATAGTCAGTGGGCTGAACGACTGTTCAATAGTCGCTACGTCCTCAAGAAATACGCTTTCTCCATTCGGTAGTTGAATCATAAATCGTTCTATGGAAGCTAAAGACTGCCTGTCAGAGCTTGGTAAGCGAACATAAGCAACAACCTCATCTCTTCCTCTTTGAATGCGTTGAACCTCATACCCATAATATGCATTGCGTATTTGGCGAGCAATGTCCTCTGTCGTTAATGACGAAGCAATACCAAGCGGCGTTAGTTTAAACTCCAATTCTGGAGTTCCTGAAGCGTTTGACGCGGAAATCTCATAGACCCCAGGTGTTTGGCTAAGCCACAATACAATGGATTCAACAGCCGCATCTAGAATCACAGTATTTTCGTGGGATAAATTTATCGATATATCATCTCCTCCACTGAGCAGCGTTGCATTAAATGTAAGTTCTTTTACGCCAGGTAAATTACCAACTTTATCGCGCCATTGGTTTGCAATTTCAACAGCTGTATCTTTACGCTGAGTCGACGAAACAAGGGCAAGTACGGCCTCTGCCGAAGCACTATCAATATTAGTTTGACTAACTGTACTACTTGAGAAACTATCATTGATTGAGCCCCCGATAGTTGTAGACATACTTTTTAAAAGACTAGAATCAGAACCTCCGACGGTCTCATAGCCCTTATTAACAATATAATTCATAGTTCTTTCTGTTTCTTCATAAGCTGTACCTGCAGCCATTTCAAGATTGACTGTAATATTGTCGCCATCAACCACCGGGAAAAATATAAAACGAAGCTGTCCGCTTGAAAGCATGCCAAACATGACTATCAAAAATCCAATGAACAAAGCCAATGTGACATACCTGAATCTCGTCGATATTCTCACTGTGGGCATTATTAAGCGATCGCGAAATGTAAATAGAAATTTTTCCCCTCTCTTCCTGATATTTTCCATTGGACCTTTTGACCATTGTCCTTGATGAGCAAGATGAGAAGGAAGAATGCAAAATGACTCAAGAAATGATACCGCTAATACAGCGATAACAACGATAGGCACAGCTTGTAATATCTGTCCTAATGTCCCCCCGGTAAACAATAAAGGAGAAAAAGCCGTGACTGTTGTTAGTACCCCAATAGTGACGGGTGAAATAACCCCTTGAGCACCAATAGCTGCTGCTTCAACAGGCGCATAGAGCCTATTAATTTGTTTGTCTTGAATATTTTCTGCAACTACGACTGCATCATCGACTACAATTCCTAGCACAACAATTAATGCGAACAAGGACACCATATTTATGGTCGTGAATTGACCGATTACAATGAACCCTCCTAAAAATGCAATAAAAATTCCCGTAGTTGTCCAGAATGCTATCTTCATATCTAGTGTTAATGCCAAAAACATAAAAACAAGTGCAAGACCTAAGACACAGTTTCGTAATAGCAAGTCAATTCTTTCGGATATCTCAGTTGTATCATCTGTGAATACTGATACCTCTACTCCGAAGCCCGGTTGAAAAGCATTTATAGCTCGCTCAACACCAGCTTTGATATCAAAAGCATCTTGATCGTCTCCTTTACCTACATCAACAAATATAGCTTGTTTGTTATCTACAGTATTAATTAGTTGGTCATTTGAAAAGCCGTCATAAACGGTAGCTATTTGCTCTAGTAGCACTTTACCGCCGTTGGCATCGCTAACAATAACGATATCATTAAATGCTTCCCCGCTATATCTCTCCTCATTGGTTTTTAATAGAATGCTGCCACCGGATGTTTTTAATGTCCCGCCCGAAAGAGTTAATGACGAATTTTCTATACTCTTCGCTACATCAGAGAGTTTCAAGTCATATCTCTTTAGAGCTGATTGCGACACTTCAATAGATATTTCTAAGTTGAGTACACCAGACAGAGAAGCACTAGAAACCGAAGGATCCAATAAAAGTGCGTCTCGAAAGCGGCTAGCTTCATTGTACAATTCGAGTGGTTCCAAATCACCAGCAACCGCTAGTCTCATTACTCTACTTGATGGTGTTGAAATAGTAATACTTTCTTCTTCTGCGTCAGACGGTGGAAAATCGGCTAGACTGCTGACAGACTGCTCAATATCGTCCTTTACACTTTGTGAATTGGCAAAATTTGTCAATTCTGCTGTGATAGTTCCATTTCCTTCTTTTGCCGCAGATTTAACACGCTTAATACCCTCAATAGATACTAACAATTCCTCAACTCTGCGATTTATTGCATTTTCTATCTCAGTTGGTGATGCTCCGGGATAATTGACACTTACTAGAATTGTTCTTGGATCAACTTCAGGAAATGTTTCTGATTTAATATTGGCAAGCGTGAATATACCTCCGCCAATCAAGGTTATCATCAAAAGATTTGCCACAACCGAATTACTTGTAAACCACCCTATTAACCCTAAATTTTTTGCTCTAGGCATAGCCATTCCCTATTTTTTCAGTTGTCTAGTGGGTTATTTGAAAGTGCTATAACATCGACTAATAGGCCATCTTTTGCATTTGAGGGGGCTAATCTAACGACCCCATCCCCAAAATCAAACGGAGCTATATAGGCAGAGTCGTCGTTGCGCTGAATAATGTTGACCTTTTTTCTCACCAGCAAATTATTGCGAACAGTCCATAAATGTTGATCTTGACTAATTATTTGACTAGGTAATTCAAAAACAGAATCAACTGTCCTCAAATTAATGTTCACATTAACAAATGAACCAGGTAGAAAGCGTGTTTGTTCAACAAATTCAAGCCTTATACCTGCAAGTCGAGTCGTACTGTCCAAGTTGCTATCACCTCGAACAACTATTGCTTCTCCTTTAGGCCCATTCTTTGCCGCTACGCTAACTTTTGCGGGCCGCCCTTGCAGGTAAGGAATGTTTTCTAGTCCGCCCATTAAACTGACCAAGCGTTTTGGCGAAACTTCTACAATTACTTCCATATTGTCTGCGGAATACGCCTCGCCATAGTCTTGCCCTGCAGTCACATTTTGCCCTATTTCTAGTGTTGCATCGGTAACAATTCCTGAAAAAGGGAGAGAAAAACGAGTCCGACGTAGATCGAGTTTAGCGCTTTCTAACGTGGCCTGAGCTGAAGCAACCTTTGCTTCAGCAGATGCGATTTGCGGCTCACGGGCGACAAGACTTGGAATACTCTCTTCTCCGTAAATAACTTTCCATTCATTTGAAGCCGTCTCTGCTTCCGCTAATTCAAGTTTAAGTTCGCTTTGGCTAGCACTCAGATCAGCTTCCGCCTGCGCAACCGCTAGTTGATAATCATCTTTGTCAATTTCAAACAGCGCATCGTTTGCTTCAAATTGCCCGCCTGTTACAAAACTAGGCGATACGTGAACTATTCGGCCATTAACTTCTGGTGAAATAAACACTGTAGATCTAGCGAAAACAACCCCTGTTTCATTCAAAAATATCTGCTTTGACTCAACATTTGGAATAATCACCTCAACAACAGGCGAAACAACGTTTCGTTTAACAACCTCTTCAATATTGGGCGATGATTTAAAATTGTATAACAAGGCCGAAACAACGATAATAACAACTAGAAGCACTTGAATTACACCCACGGAAACATTTTTCATAAATTAGCCTCTTTAATTATTCATTCTTCTCTGGACAGGTATTTCATCAATTGGAGTGTTTGTCCATACTCCCCCTAGCGCCAGAAAAAGTGCTACTCTCGCTTCAATTCTAGAACGCTGAATATTCAGATAACTTAATTTTGCATTATTTAAAGCACGACTGGTTTCTAGTATTGTGAGTAAAGACTGTTGACCGCTTGTGTAACGCTTTCTTCCGAGTAAATCGGAAACATGTGCGGCATCTAATGATGCCTTGGAAAGAGTAAGTTGTTCGATAAGTGCTTGTTCATCAACAATTGCCTTTTCAACATCCAGTACCGCGTTTAATATCGTTGTGGCGTAAGTAGCTGATAATTCCCTCGCCTTTTCTTCAGCAATTGTTTTTGCAGCTCGTAGTTTTTCGCCTGCATAAATCGGTGCTAGTATATTGCCGACAAAAGAAGCCACCCAAGCGTCTAAATCAATAACTGAGGATAAATCTTTACTCGAATCATCAATAGATGCCGAAAATGAAAAAGTAGGAAATAAATCCGCATTTGCAGCACGGACATCTGCTCGAGCTGCTTCATAAGCTAAGCGAGATTCATAAACATCTGGCCTGAGTATCAAAATTTGACTTGGCACAGTGGTTGGCATATCCGTTAGATTTTTTGCACTAATTAAAGCATCAAAACGATAGATTTTCCGAGACGGGCTATTTCCAACTAATACGTTAATAGAGTACGATATTGTCTTTAACTGAGCTTTTAAACTTGGAATTCCTGCAAGTGCATCGGCTAAATTTTGTTTCGCTAATGCTACATCGGTAGCATCAGTTCCTTCTACCCCATTGCGAAATCTTTCTTCTGTTAATGCCAGTGTATTTTCGAAAGAATTCGCTAAGGACTGCGTAATGTGTAATTCTTCTTTGACTGCCCAACCCTGTATATATAGGTTGGTCAAGTTCACGATCAAAGATTGCCTTAAAGATTTTTCTGCCGCTATCTGACTTAGAAAAGACAGCCGTTGTGCTTCGGAGGCTGACCTCAATCCACCAAATACATCGACATTCCAACTAAAATCAAATCCCAAATTAAAGTTATCACTAGAATTACTTGTTGCGCCATCGTCTAATTCAACTTCAGTAGCGCTTAATCTTGCATTTAAGGTAGGTAGCAAATCACCATAGACTTGCTGGTGCCTTGCAGATGCTTGCCGAATTCTAGAAGCGGCTGATACGAGTTCAAAACTCTGATTTAATAATTGCTCTATCAGATCTGACAATTCTTCATCTCGTGAAATCTTTTTCCACCACTCACTATTTTCATCAATAGATACGTCATTTTGTTCGTATTGTATTGATAGGTTAGCCTCAATATCTGCTGAAGCAGGTGGTTGACCATGTTGCAAAGTGCAACCGGAAAGGCTTATCAGCAATAAAATGTATAGTGTAAATTTCATTTTTCCCACTTATCGAACGATATCGTATGATAATAGGGCGGATCTAGAAAAAAATCAAATTGGTGCTATAATTTTGTGGCATGTATCGTAAAAGCTACGAACAAAAATTCCTATTTTTTTCATTTTAGTGTGATGCGCTAAAAAAACAGTATGCAAATGAATCAATCAATCGGAAGACCAACAGACAGCAACAAAACAATTGCCATTTTAGATACAGCGTTAAAACTGTTTTCTTCCAGAGGCTTAGAAGCAACTTCAATAGAGTCTATCGCTGCAGAATCACGAGTCGCAAAATCAACGATTTATGCCCGCTTTGGAAATAAAATTAATATTCTAGAAGCTGTAATAAAAAATTTTACTATGCCAATACAGCAGGTATGGCAAGAGGTAAGTAGTGAAAATAGTATTGAGGAAAGAATAAATTCAATTGGTATAGCTTTAGCTGTGCGAGTAGAAAGCAGAGAAATATCAAGGCTTGAGCCGGTCGTTATGATGGCTATGATTAAATATCCAAAAGTAGCCGATGCGTTCTATTACAATGGGCCTGGAAAAGTTATTGAAGAACTTACAAAATTTATTGATTTAGCTATTCGGGATGGAGAACTAACAACCATTGATGAGACGCCTTCTGCTGCTGTAATGGCTGAAGATCTACTTGGCTTATGGCGTGGAGCTAACTCTCATGTATTCAAAGCACGGTCAGAAGGTAAAGATACTGTTGAGAAAAAAGAACTGGAAGTTCAGATACATAGAGGTACTAAACTTTTTTTAAAGCTTTATGGCCAATGACAAAATTAGTTAGCCCCTAATTTAAATTAGCCTGGGTTATGAAGAGTAGTGACTTGTACTTCCCTTCCTTGTGTTCCAATCAACTTAGGCTAAATGTGGTTTGGGATAAATGTTTTGCTCGCGAAACTATATACTAAACGGTAATGATAGTTTTTCGCTGAATATCAAATATAGCTGCTTTTCCATTGTTTCATAGCAACACCTCTATTTATTTATAATATAGCGTTGCGTTGACCAATTGAAATCACAGCCTCTCAAGGGCCAGTCAAGGAGTAATTTTTTTCATAACATGGATTATCGGATTTTAGAAAGTTTATGAAGGCGCTGGTTCAACAACAGCCGGTTAAAAAACATCTTTTCTAATCGACGTTAGGCTTCTCGATATAAGCCAAAACAGGCACTTTTCAACCATAGAATGCAGATAGCCGATAAAACTCATTCGACTGCAAATGTAATTGGCTTTACGTCATGCAAACATTCAGTGTTTAGTTGTTCATTTCTATTCTCCATAAAACTCTCGACAATTTTCCAAGAACAATTTTCTTCGTTTGCTAATTTCGTATAGTTTGGTGTGCCATGTCCGGCATCAGGAAACAAAATGGCGTGCTGGTTCGCCCTTGTTAGTTGCTGTTCAATTTCCTCAAACCATTGTAGTGGTGCTTGCATATCTAAACCACCATGCATTACCAATATAGGGAGTTTAGTCTTTAACGTGTTAGGTAAACTGATTGGCGGCGCCTGAGTTGGCCAAGCATGTTGCAAATTAATATAGGTTTCGACGATAGACATAAGCAAGGGATTTTGTGGTAACAGAGCTTGCTTCCGTTTTGAAGTGTGTTTACTTAATAGCTCCGTGAATATCTGATGATGCAACATCAATGGGTTAAATTGAAAGAGTTGTTTGTTTTGCCGTTGTTGATTTTTTTGTATTAGAGTAAGCGTTTTTTGCAATTTTACAATGTCTTGTTTGTCACAATTATTTAGCCTTTTGATAGTTAGAGGCAAGTCTTTTCGGAGAGCGGAATTACTAGCAAGACTACCAATTATGAAAGAGACTGATTGCGGATTAGTTTTTGTGAATTCGCACATTTGCCAAGCGTCATTAACAATTAAATCGGTAGCTGTTTGGTATGCCGAGGTTTCAAAAAGAGCTGCGCATTTTGGCATTTCATCGCATTTCAATAACATCCGCTTGAGCGTTTTTTCTTGTTCATTGGCGGTGATTTCAAACTTAGGCTCCAGCGAAATTCCACTCATTAAAACTGCCGCATCGATAGTACCTTCAAATAATTGAATAAATCGCTGTGTTAAAAAAGTACCGTATGAAGTTCCCATTACAACCACCGGCACCTTGTTTGGGTTATTTGCCCTGATTAAATAGTCGAGATCGTGAGCTGCTCCAACAGCACCGAACCAATCTAAATTATCGGAATAAGCGTTGATTAATTCTGGCGCACAAATTTGTACAAACATTTCATCGAGAGGCTGATAGTTAATATTACAATTTAGGTGATTCGAGAAGCCAACACCTCGATGAGTTGGAATGAATAGATCCCAGCCCATCCCATGGACTAAATCTACAAACTTGGGATCAGAAAAAGTCGCACCGCTCGCGCCAGGGCCGCCATCAAGTAACCATAGTTGGCCATTTGATTCATTTTTATCGGTTTTAGGCAACGGAAAAGCACGCAAAAACACATTTATTTTATCTGCTTTCGGACTGAGCCAATTCAACGGTACAGAGTAAAGCCCACATAAATCGCCTCCTATATTTGGCAATACATCTGGGCATTTATATTGCAATTGCAGAGTGTTCGCTTTATTAAATGCAATAGGAGCTAATGCGCGCTCTTCGTCACAACCAGTCAATATTAGAAAAGACAGAAAGATAAAAAGTAGGGGCTTATTTATTGTTAAATCCGCTTTATTTATTTTTGCTAGCGTCGCAACCACCCACAGCGCTTAAATAGTCAATAACCGGTAAAATCGCATTTTTGTCATGCCACTTTGCTTTTAGTGAACTGACATAAGCAATTATTTTGGGTGCGTTGAATATTTCTTTTTCGTGCTTGCAATATATAGGTGCTTGTTTTTCCTTCTTAGCTTTATCATTTAAAACTGCAATTGCATCGAGTGCACCACCCAGGTAGGTATTGCAAAATTGTTGGTGACCTGCTTGTGAAGAATTGCATACTTCAACAAACTGTTTAACGCCAAGAGCAAATGCGTTGCTAGAAAAACAAAATAGCAGCCCAAATAACAAAAAGGCTATATTAATTTTCTTGTAATTCATGTAAAATCCATAATAATTATCGTAAAACATTAATAAAATAATTTATTACATGATTTTGTCAAGGTTTTTATTTATGACTATTCAGCATCTTAGTATTTTTCTTTATTGGCTTTTATTACTCCCAATATTCGCTGTTCCAGCAATGTGGCTGTTTTTTATTATAAGCATTAATAGCTTTAGGGAGCTTGCTATGAGGAGCGTTGAATTTGCTATTCAATGGCGAACGGTTGAGCTTTGGCAACTATATTTGTTGTGTGTGCTTGCTGCAGTTCCATCAATGTTGATCGTGTGGGGTTTGTTGCGTTTGCGTCAAACCTTTTTTGCTTTTAAGCAACAAAGCATCTTTAAAATTTCAAATGCTGTTAACGTCAAACATTTTGCTTTAATGCTTATTTTAGCGCCTATCATTCAATTTTTTATCAGGCCTTTGTCGAGTATTTTATTATCTGTTAACCATCCTGCCGGCCAAAAAGTGCTTTCAATTTCTTTCAATAGTTACGACATATTTACATTTCTGATTGGTTTGGTTTTTTGGCTTATTGCTAAAATATTGATTGAAGCCAATGCCCTGTCTGAAGAAAACAAAGCATTTGTGTAAAGGTAAAAACTCATGAATATAATTGTTAATCTTGACGTGGTGATGGCTCAACGAAAAATTAAATCTAAAGACCTTGCCGCGCAAATAGGTATATCAGAACAAAACCTTTCTTTGTTAAAGTCAGGGAAGGTAAAAGGGGTAAGGTTCAATACACTTGCCAAAATTTGCCAAGTATTAGAGTGCCAACCAGGCGACTTACTTGCTTTTGAAGATTAGCTGTTTATGGTAATTCAGTTCGACGAAGCACGTCGAAGTTGGGCCCTGCGCATTGGCATACCGTCGATGTCGGCGAATATCATTTGTAAGTCAAAACGTTCGTAAAAGCTTTTTGTGCCCCCGTCTAAACCAATCAAAATTAATGCTTTATCTTGCATTCTGGGTTTAACATCAGCAAGCGTCAAGCCACTATCTTGTTTGTCTTCTCCAATATCCAAGACCTTACCGTTAGTGAGATAAAGAAGCTTTATTTTGCGTTCTATAATTCCGGCCTTGTTTGCAATATACCTTTGATTCACCCATTCTAACGCCAATTGCTCACTACCTTGAATCACAACAACTCGATATTCATATAGGTAATCGTTTAAAGACTTGCTGGGGATTTTAGCTGTGGTATTCATATTAAATGTATAGGCATTAAATGCTGTGAAAAGTAAAATATATAAGCCAATAAACCTATTGGTGCGCATTATAATTTTTACACCGTAAATTAAGTTCTTGAAACAAGCCTTTACCACACAATCTTGGCTTTTTGATAAAGTGCACTTTTTTATCATATTATTCGTAAATAAATGTTCAATAAAGTCTATACGTGTTACTTGCTGATCAGGGTGAAAATTACTATCAGTTGTTTTAGCCGGAGAACTTAAAAGTGAAAACAAAAAAAGCGCGAATTACAGATGCGCTTTGCCAAATAAGTAAACATTTTTTATTGCTTGCATTCCTCTTTTTAACATTAGGGGTATTGCCTTCTTTTGCACAAGTACAAAGCCCGCAAACAGATAATGGGCAATTAACTAGTGAATTAACGCTTGAAACTTTTTCGCTTGAAAATATAAGTTCTTTACCTGTTGTTGATGCCACCACAGGCCCTCATATTGAAGTCTTTTTAATAAGTGAAGACCTTGTACTCGCGCCAGGTGAAACCACTTATATTGGCGTATTGTTAAAACCCGAAGTACTATGGCACACCTATTGGCGAAACCCGGGCGACTCGGGTGAAGCGCCCGTAATAAACATGAGTAGTAGCCATAATCTGAGTTTTGGTGAAATTGAATGGCCATTACCAAGTGCAATACCGGTTGCTCATTTGGTTAATTACGGTTACGAAGCTGAGAACCTACTTATGTTTCCGGTGCAAGTGCCTGTTGATTTGCAAAGCGCTAATTCAGACACAATTGTTGATATAACAGCAGACCTTTCTTGGTTAGTCTGTAAAGAAGATTGTATTCCAGGATTTGCTACGCTATCCATATCGATGCCTGTTTTTACGTCCAACAGCGTTGCCTCCCAAATCGAAAAAAGCAGCGACAATATCAGCGAAAAAACCAGCGCAACAGAGATTAGCTTCAAAGACGGCAGCTCGACAAAAAATAGCCTACCTAGTGCTGATGAACAAAATAACTCGCCGTTTGCCGCGCTTTTTCAACAAACTCGAGAGTTGCTTCCTAGTACCGAATGGCAAGGCGGAAAACATGAGATAAACGACAAACATATTGTTGTTGAAATTGATATGAAAGACAAAAGTCTTGGCAGCACTAGTAAACTCATGTTGTTTCCGTTTCGGTCTGACATCGCTCAACATGCCGCAGAACAAATCATCATCTTGGAAGACAACAAGCTTAGAATCATCGTTGAAAAATCAATATATTTCGACGGGCAAGCAGAATCATTAAAATGGTTGCTTTCTGACGGTACAAATGGCTTTTATGTTGAATCAACCCCGAATATCGCTAGCTTGCTTCCACTTTCTAGTAAGCAGGGCTCCGAGGCTTTATACATTTACATCATCATGGCTTTTATTGGCGGATTAATTTTAAATGTGATGCCTTGTGTATTGCCTATTTTATCAATGAAGGCAATGGCGATGCAGCATAGTCAGCATTCTCCATTGAAAATAGGTCGTTTGCATAAAAGCGCTTATTTACTTGGCGTATTGGCATGTTTCAATGCCTTTGCTCTTTTGGTGATATTGCTGAAATCTGGTGGACAACAAGTAGGTTGGGGTTTTCATATGCAAGAGCCGGTGGTCATTGTACTACTAGCTTTTCTTTTCGCTTATATTACGCTGGTATTGCTTGATGTGACTCAAATGGGTACACGTTTGGCTGGTGTTGGGCAGTCTTTGGTGTCGGGTGATACAGCGGGTTCACACTTTGCTACAGGCGTTTTAGCCGTGATTGTTGCCTCACCCTGCACAGCACCATTTATGGCCGCAGCACTAGGCATTGCTATGGTGAGCGATGCCTATGTGACCTTTGCTATTTTCAACGCATTAGCCCTCGGCTTTGCATTACCGCTCACCTTATTATTTTTGTCTGCCAAAGCCAAATCTTTATTGCCAAAGCCCGGGCAGTGGATGCTCACTTTTAAACATTGGCTCGCCTTTCCAATGCTAGCAACTGTCATTTGGCTTGCATGGGTCTATGCTGGGCAAATGGGTCATCAAATGCAGTTTTTATTGTTATTGATGATATTGAGTTTTGCTATGTTCATTTGGTCTTCTGCCAAGGTAAAAAGTAATAGCATGCAGATAGTCATGAACTTGTTAGCACTTGCGAGTTTAGTTGCGGTTATTTATGTAACGGTTATTGTGCCGCCAAAACAAACGAGTAATAACAGTCAAAATACCTCTGTCGGCGCTTCTATTGCATTTGATAAAAAACGTTTGCAGAGCTTAAAAGATGATGGCCAAGTTGTGGTCGTAAACATGACCGCAGACTGGTGCATTACCTGCAAAGTCAACGAGCATGTGGCTTTTGCAGACTCAACAGTACAAGATGCATTAGCGCAAGAAAATGTGCACTACATGGTAGGAGACTGGACAAATAAAAATCAACCCATTCTCGACTATTTAACTGAATATAAAAGGGCTGGCGTGCCCTTGTATGTGGTTTACGCAGGCAACAAAAGTGAACAAGTCCTGCCACAAATATTAACCCCCAATATAGTAATTGAATCAATCCAACAAGCTAAAAAGGAGATCTCGAATGATCAAATTAATACAAACTAAACAAAATAAGTTTTCTGCGAAATGGCTTAGTAAGCTAGCGATGGGCGCAGCAATGTGCCTTGGCCTGAGTTTTGGTTTAAGCTCTGCTGCAAATGCGGGTATAAAAATTGGTGAACCTGCACCGGAGTTTACTCTCACTAACAGCATGGGCGAGACCGTATCGCTTAACGATTACAAAGGTAAGCACGTTGTTCTGGAGTGGACTAATCATCAATGCCCTTATGTTGTTAAGCACTACGACAGTGACAACATGCAGTCCTTACAGCGTAAATATACCGACAAAGATGTAGTTTGGTTGTCGATAATATCGTCTGCACCAGGCAAACAAGGTTATGTTAAAGCTGATGAAGCTAACCAACTGACTGAATCACGTAAAGCGGATCCAAATCATGTATTATTCGATCCTGAAGGTGATGTAGGTAAGGCATATACTGCTAAAACCACGCCTCACATGTACATTATTAACCCAGAGGGTATATTAGAATATGCCGGTGGTATTGATAGTATAAAATCGGCAAACCCGAAAGATATTCCTAAAGCGGTCAATTATGTTGATGTAGGTTTAAGCGCTTTGCTAGCCGGTCAATCGATAGAAAAAACATTGACGCCGCCATATGGCTGTTCTATTAAATATAAAAGCTAAAGAGAATGGGGGTCATCGTCAATTAGTAAGGTAAGTGAAGTATATTAACAATGACCCCTTTCCCAGAGACAAAATAAGATGGTTGGTATTACAGAATTAGATAAATTGCTTAGTGCAATGTCACCAGAACTGCAAAGACAAGAGTTTGTATTTTGCACGGTCGCAGGCGACATTGGAGATTATTCTTCTCTTAATCCAATCGCTATTTTTGTTGAGTCTGAAGGGCTTACGCTAATTCTTGAAAAGTCTACAGCAGAAAAAGCCGGCTTGAAATTCGAAGGTAGCTTTCGGCAAATTACCTTAACTGTCCACTCAAGCTTAGAAGCTGTAGGCTTAACAGCTGCAGTTTCAACTAAATTGGCATCTAAGGGCATCAGCGCAAATGTGATCGCGGCTTATTACCACGACCATATTTTTGTTCAATCGAGCAAAGCGGACGCAGCATTGTTAGCACTACAGGAGTTCGGCGCTTAATTAGCGATTGTTTTGCTGCTAGCCAATGCATCAGGCGGAGACTCAGGCACTGTATGTATCACTTATGCTTTTGCATTTTGTGCCAATAACGTTTTATAGTAGGTGTAAAGAAAATAATACGCCGAAGGTAAGTGAGCATGCCAAAGTTTAACGTTGAAAAAACCATTTGTATCGATTCTCCTATCGACACTGTTTATCCTATGATCAATGATTTTAATAACTGGATCCCTTGGTCTCCATGGTTGCTGATGGAGCCTGAAGCAAAAGTAGAAGTTGCGAACGATAGTAAATTTTATAGTTGGGATGGCGATAGGGTCGGCTCGGGTAATATGTCAGTATTGTCTGAAGACCAAGTAGGTGAAAATAAAGTTGTTAAATATGACCTTAACTTTTTAAAACCGTGGAAATCCCAAGCGGATGTGTCATTTGTATTAACACCTTTGTCAGACAAGCAAACCCAAGTGTCTTGGACGATGGATTCTAGCTTGCCATTTTTTTTGTTTTGGATGAAAAAAATGATGATCACCTTCATTGGTATGGATTACCAAAGGGGGTTGAACATGCTCAAGGAACTTGTTGAAACAGGCAGCATCAATTCTAAAATAGAGATGCAAGGAGAATCCCATTTTCCTGGCACTTTATACATAGGCATTGAAAGTCAGTGTGCGTTTGACGATATTGGTCCAGCAATGAGTCGAGACTTTACAGCGTTAGAAAGTTTTATGGAAAACCATACTGCGCTCATCAATGGGAAAAGCTTCTCGATTTATCATAAATGGAACATGTCAAAACAAATTGCAAGCTATACTGCGGCAATCCCTGTTTCGGAAATACCCGATAATTTGCCTGACAACATGATTCATGCAAAAAGACCAGACACAAAAGTATTCACGCTGCGGCATACCGGTGCTTACATGCATTTAGGCAATGCTTGGTCAACACTCTATACTATGGAGCGGAACAAAGAAATTGCTTGTAAAAAAGGGCAGCACCCCCTCGAAGTTTACGAAAACAACGAAGCAGATGTTGCCGCCAACGAATTGATTACAGATTTGAAGTTTCCAATAAAATAAGCGTTGATGATATGTATTGATGTTTCGGGTTAGGCAGGGCTAAAAACAAGCGTCTTGTTTGACCTAACCGTTTCTGTAGGTGTAACTATAACCATTAATTGCGGGCGCACCACCTAAATGTGCATATAAAACTTTCGAGCCACTAGGGAAAAATCCTTTTTTTACCAAATCAATCATACCTTGCATTGATTTACCTTCATATACAGGGTCAGTGATCATGGCTTCAGTCCTTGCTGCTAGACGAATAGCCTCATTTGTTTCATTACTTGGTATACCGTAAGCAGGATATGCGTAATCAGGATTAATGTGTATGTCTTCTGTAGTAATTGTTTGACCTAGTTTAATCAATTTTGCCGCATTTTTTGCTATCTCTGTGACCTGCGCCCTTGTTTTGTCAATAGTGCCTGAAGCATCAATACCAATGACTTTATCCGCTCTTCCATCTGCTTTAAACCCCACAATCATGCCTGCTTGAGTGGAGCCGGTAACAACACATACCACGATAAAATCAAACGAAAAACCAAGTTCTTCTTCTTGTTCTCTAACTTCTTCAGCAAAGGCGATGTAGCCTAATGCGCCATACTTATGAACAGAACCACCAGCAGGTATTCCATATGGTATCCCACCTTCGTCTTTAACAGATTGTATTGCTTCCTCGTAGCTGCTTCTTATTCCAATATCAAAACCATCGTCAACAATGCGGCTATCTGCGCCCATTAATCTTGTCATTAAAATATTCCCAACACGATCGTAAACAGCATCTTCATGAGGAACCCAGCTTTCTTGCACCAATCGACACTTCATACCTAGTTTTGCCGCAGTTGCCGCGACCATTCTAGTATGATTAGATTGCACGCCACCAATAGACACGAGAGTATCTGCACCTGCAGCAATAGCGTCTGGCACAATAAACTCTAATTTTCTCAGCTTATTCCCACCCATTGCTAAACCAGAATTACAGTCTTCACGTTTGGCATAAATATCAACTTTACCGCCGAGCGCCTCTGTTAGCCTTGGCAAATACTCAATAGGTGTTTTACCAAAAGTAAGAGGATATCTTTCAAAATTTTTCAGTAGATTAAGTTTTTTCAATTGTTTCTCAAGTGCTTAAATGATTCATTAATAACATAAATGTTAACAAAATAAGGATGGAAGGTGTTTTCGATTCATGCGCAAAATAATTATATTTTGATCTATAAAAATACAAATTATGATATAGAATCTTAAAAATTGATAAAAACTGAGAGAATATTTCATGTTTGGCTTAGATAGAATAGACCTAAAGATATTAAGGGTATTACAAAATGATGGACGGCTGTCTAATGCTGAGCTAGCAGAATCAGTAAACGTCAGTGCAGCAACTTGCCACAGGCGCACGCAAAGGTTGATTGAGCAGAAATTTATTAAGTCGGTTCAAGCTCATATTCAACCCAATGCTGTGAATCTAGGTTCTATGGTCATGGTAGGTGTAGTAATTGATCGATCAACTCCAGAAAGTTTTGAAAATTTCGAGCTTGCTATTAAAAAACTGTCGATTGTTTTATCTTGTTATCTAGTAGCAGGAGAGTACGATTATTTATTAAAAATTAGAGTGAAAGACATTGCTGACTTTAATAAGTTGCATAGTGATAAATTATTAGCACTGCCTGAAGTACGTCAACTAAGAACTTATTTTGTAATGAAAGAAGTTGTCGATAACGCACCGCTACCTTTTTGAATGGTATTTTTGAGCATACTAGATGTGTAGAACGCATACACTTTTAATACGCCAATCAACAGATACTTTATATTGTATATATAGGTGTTCGTTTTGACCAAACAGTTAATTAAACAAGATAACGACAAAAAATATCTGTCTGTTGTCAGTCATTTTGCAATTGAAATGCTGTCTCTGACTTCTGAATCGGATATTGTTTGGTTTCTTGCTCAAGATGTTGTAGCTCAAATGGGATTTGAAGATGCAGTTATCTATCTTTATGACGAAAATCGACAAGTGTTGAACCAAGTCGCTGCATACGGCAATAAAAGTCAGGATGAAAAAACAGTGCTCTGCCCTATAGAGATACCTCTGGGACGTGGTGTTGTAGGCAAGGTGGCACTAGAAAGGAAAGCTATACGAATTGGCAATACAAGAAGTTTTGAAGATTACATCGTTGATGATGACGAGAGATTATCTGAGTTGGCTGTACCCATGCAAGTTGAAGGACAACTTATAGGCGTGATTGACTCTGAGCATCCACAGACAGACTTTTTTACAGAACAACATACAAAAATACTCACCGCTATTGCATCAATGGCAGCAATAAAAATTGAAAAAACCCGAACAACTGATCAATTGCAAGACACCGTCAATGCCCTAGAGCACAATGTGAAAATCCAAGACTCTTTATATGCAATTGCTGAACTCGTACATAAATCTAGTTCTTTAGAGGAGTTTTGTCAGTCTATTCATCAACTTGTGGGTAGAATTCTTAATGCAAGAAATTTTATTATTGCGTTAGAAGAGTTAGAAGAAAAAACTATTCGATTTCCGTATTGTGCTGATGAATGTGATGTATTTATTGATAATAAAATCCCTCTTGACTATACATTACCGAGTATTACCGGCTATATCTTAAAGCATCAGCGTGCTCTGTTAGCGCAAAAAAAGGACTTAGAAAAGCTTGTTGACGCCAAAGAAATGTGTGTAGAAGGGACGGTCCCTGAGGCTATGTTAGGCGTGCACTTTGGGCAAGATGAAATACGTGGAGTGGTAATAGTACAAAGTTACGATCAAGAAGATAAATACGATAGTAGCGATTTACAATTGCTGCAGTATGTAGCCAACCATGTCTACATTGCGCTAAAGAGAATAAAGGCTAAAGCTGAACTTGAGTTTTTAGCACTTCACGACCCACTTACCTCATTACCAAATAGAGTGTTGCTTTCTGAGCGAGTGAACGAAGCTATTCAGTTATATAATCAAAATAAAATACGCCAACTCGCCATATTATTTTTGGACCTTGATAAATTTAAAGACATTAATGACATGCATGGTCACCACGCAGGCGATGAGTTATTAGTTTTTATATCTTCTCAGCTTAAAAGCATAATGGGTAAAAATGATACGCTTGCAAGAATTGGCGGGGATGAGTTTGCAGTAGTGTTGCAAGATATAGAGAGTAAAAGCGCTATTGAAGAAGTAGCAAATAAAATTATAAAAGCTGTTTATCATCCATTTAAATTTGAAAAATACGTATTACAAACTACTGTCAGTATTGGTGTAGCTATTTATAACAATGAGACTATTTCCCAAGAAAAACTTTTTGTTGAAGCTGATGAAGCAATGTATCTTGCTAAGCTGAAAGGGCGCAACCAAGTATTCTTCTATGACCAAAAATACACAAACAAAAACGTACATTCGCATAAACTAGAATTAGAATTTAGCGATGCTATGTTTAACCAAGATTTGTATCTTGTTTTTCAGCCAATAGTCAATTTATCTTCCAACACCATTATTTCAGCGGAATGCTTAATTCGCTGGAATCATCCTACGTTGGGCGAAATTTTACCAAGCAGTTTTATCAATGAACTGCAAAGAATCGGTAAAATTATTGAGTTAGATGTCTATGTGTTCAAAAGTGCCCTAAAACACTTAAAAACAATCCATCAATTAACAGGCAAAAAGTTTCGCTTATCTATGAATGTGTCGGCTGTTGGTTTCGCATCAGCTTATTTTTCGAGCGTGGTTGAAGAGTATAAAAAAGAGTATGCCAAAGAACTTGAATATCTAATTTTTGAAATAACGGAACAAACCTTATTAGAAAACTTAAATGACGTAAAAGCAGCGATGGAGGGATATCGAGCACTAGGTATTCAAATAGCCTTAGATGATTTTGGCACCGGATATTCATCACTTAGTTACTTACATGAGCTTCATTTTGATATTTTGAAAATAGATAGAAGCTTTATGCTAAAAAAACAATCGAGTTCAAAATCGCTGATTATTCTAGAGGCGGTTATTAGTTTAGCCAGAGCTTTAAACATGACTACTACAGCTGAAGGAGTTGAAACTAAAGCTCAACTTAGCAAAATAAATGAACTAGGTTGTAATAATGGGCAAGGGTATTATTTTTCTCGCCCATTTAGCTTTGAAAGTTTAATAGAGATGTTAAATTATGAAGCGAAAGAGCCGCTGGATAGCACTAGCTCAGATAGTGTTAAAAAAGTGAGTGAATAAAATCAATAGCATTATTCCAGTAGCACTCCCAATACTGGGCTAAACTAAAGAAGTTATGTAAAACCACCAAGAAAGTGTTAGGTTTATAAAAACAAAGTAGTTTATTCAACACTGTGCCAATGCAATGCATACATTATGAGGCGAGTGAAAATAATAATTAATCGTATACACTACAGTGATCGTTTATCCAAGGAAACAACACCATGTTAATAAGCAACTACCTTGCAAGTGGCGTTTTAGCACTTGTTCTTTCAGTTTCATCAGGGTTTACACTAGCCCAAGATAAAAAAACCAACCCACTCGCAAATATCAAGTTACGTAATATTGGCCCAGCAATGATTTCTGGTAGGATTTCTGATTTTGCCGTTAATCCTTCCAAGCCTAATGAATTTTATGTGGCAACTGCTTCAGGTAACCTTTGGAAAACCACCAACAATATGACGACTTGGACGCCGATGTTTGAAGATCAAGGGTCTTATGCCATAGGTGTAATTGAAATGGCGCCGACAAACAGTAATGTGCTTTGGCTTGGCTCTGGAGAAAACAATTCACAACGCTCAGTCGCATATGGTGATGGTGTTTATAAAACATTAGATGGTGGCAAGACGTGGACAAACATGGGGCTTAAAAACGCCGGTCATATTTCGCAAATTTGGATTGACCCTAGCGATATTGATCATGTACTTGTTGCTTCTCAAGGTCCATTGTGGAGTAACGGTGGTGATCGAGGTTTATACAAGACCACCGACGGAGGCGAAAATTGGAAGCGCATTTTAGATATCGATATTTACACGGGTATCAACGAATTTGTTGTTGACCCAAACAATCCAGAAATCATTGTTGCCACAAGTTATCAGCGCAGGCGTCATGTATGGACACTTATTAATGGGGGCCCGGGCAGTGGCATTCATAAAACAACTGACGGCGGTAAAACATGGGAGCAAATTTCTGCGGGACTACCTTCAGAAAACATGGGGCGCATTGGTATTGCCATGGCACCATCAGCTACAAATATGCTCTATGCTATTGTTGAGTCAAACGATAAAGACAAGGGTGTATATCGTTCAGAAGATTTTGGTCAAACATGGGCAAAACGTTCAGGACATATGACAAGTAGCCCTCAATATTACAATGAATTGGTGGTCGATCCACTAAATCCAGAGCGTGTTTATTCACTAGATACTTTTACAAAAGTGTCTGAAGATGGTGGTAAGTCTTTTAAGTCATTGTCAAACCAATTTAGGCATGTTGATGACCACGCTTTATGGATAGATCCAAAAAATACTGATCATCTGATCATGGGGGGTGACGGTGGCGTATATGAAAGCTGGGACCGTGGACAAAAGTGGCGTCACGCACAAAATTTACCACTTGGGCAGTTTTACCGTGCTCAACCAGATAATGCATCCCCGTTCTACAATGTGTGCGGTGGTACTCAAGACAATAACTCTTTATGCGCACCATCGCGTACCGATGTTATTCACGGCATTACCAATGCTGATTGGAATATTGTGATTGGTGGTGATGGCTATAAACCTCAAATTGACCCCAATGATCCAAACATTATTTATGCACAATATCAGTATGGTGGATTGGCCCGCTACGACAAACGCACTAGGGAACGTGTATCTATTACGCCTCATCCAAAAATGAGTGAAAAGGCCTATAAATGGAACTGGAATTCTCCATTATTGCTCAGCCCGCATAATTCGACACGCTTGTTTTATGCAGCTGAAAAAGTGTTTCAGTCTGACGACCGTGGCGAAACATGGCGTGTTATTAGTCCCGATTTAACGCGCAAAATTGACCGTAATAAATTAAAGGTTATGGACCGAGTATGGAGTGTAGACACTATAGCTAAAAACGCTTCAACGTCTATGTATGGGTCAATAATTGCGCTAAACGAGAGTCCGTTGAAGGAAGGCTTAATGTATGTGGGTTCTGATGATGGTTTAATCAGTGTTTCTGAAGATGGCGGTGAAAATTGGCGCACAGAAGACAGTTTTAGAGGTGTACCCGACATGTCGCTGGTAGAGGATGTTATTGCATCGCTGCACAATGAAAATGTCGCATATGCCGTTTTTGATAATCATAAGCGCGGTGACTACAAACCATATGTGCTAAAAACAACAAATAAGGGTAAGAGCTGGAAGCTAATTAGCAATGATCTTCCCGAGTGGGGCTCAGCTCACACTATTGCTGAAGATCATGTTGATCCTAATTTGCTGTTTGTTGGCACAGAGTTTGGCTTATTTGTGAGCCAAAATGGTGGGGAAAACTGGTCCCAAATGAAAGGCAATTTTCCAACTATTTCTGTTCGTGACCTTGAGATACAACGACGTGAGAGTGATCTAATAGTAGGCACTTTTGGCCGAGGTATCTATATTCTGGATGATTATTCCCCCCTTCGAACGTCGGCTGAGAGTTTGAGCAAACAAAATGCTACCTTGTTTCCAGTAAAAGACAGTTGGCTTTATTTGCAAGGTTATCAATACGGAGGTGAACGCAAAGGTTCAAATGGTGATGCATTTTATAGTGCCGACAACCCAGCTTATGGCGCTGTATTCTCATTTTATTTAAAGGACGGATTTAAATCGTTACAGAAAATACGTCGTGAAGTAGAAAAGAAAATAGAAAAAGAAGGCGGAGATACCCCATATCCAAGCTGGGACACTTTACGTAAAGAAGACCAAGAAGAAGCACCGACGGTATTTCTTGAAGTTAAAGATGCCCAAGGGCAGCTAGTCCGCATTATTGATGCGCCTGCAGGTAAAGGTTTTCATCGTGTTGCATGGGATATGCACTATCCCTCTTCAGCCCCTGTGTCGCTCAGTAAGCCTTCAGGTTATGTCCCGCCTTGGGCTATCCCACCTAAAGGACCAATCGCTTTACCAGGGGAATACACCGTTAGCTTAAAAGCGAGGCAATTTGGAAAAGTATCTGTATTGTCTGAACCACAAGCGTTTAATTTGAAGTTGCTGAATAATAGCCCAGAAATAAGCACCGATCGTGAAGGCCTATTAGCAATACAAAAACGAGCCGCAAATCTTTTTAGATCAGTAAGAGGTGCATCAAAAGCACAAAGTGAATTGCGTAGCCGAATTAAATATTTAATTGCGGCGGTAGATGTAACGCCGTCTGCGAACGAAGCACATGCACAAGCTGCCCGTGAATTAGCCGCTCGCTTAACGCCTTTGAGTGTATTGTTAGATGGTGATGCAACGGTTAGAGCCCGTCAAGAGCCTGTACCTTGGTCAGTTTCAGGTAGAACAACCAGTTTGTATTACGCAATCAGTGGTAGTCAAAACAAGGTGTCGGGTAATCATTTGTCGTCGCTTGAAATCGCTGAAGCTGAATACACCAGAGTAGCGGATAAGCTGAAGCGTTTACAAAACGATTTAACGACTTTGGAAGCTGAATTAGAATCCATTGGTGCGCCTTGGACACCGGGACGTATCCCAACACTAGAGTAAGGTACTTGAGGGCGCTCAATTTGGGCGCCCTTATACTTTGGCAGGCATCATTTTTACACTATGAATCATAAGCGTTTCCCAACTGGTTTATTATTTACCTTCATTGTTTTTTTGCCCATTATATTTGCCCATGTGGCATATGCTTCAGATCAATTCGTAGATCGCATTAGCGTTGTTGGGAAAGCCCCAACATATCTTAATGACCTCAATGGCATTGCTCCCATTACCTCAATCGACATTCAAAGCGAAAGTAACTTGCTCTCTGTTGCTGATGTTTTTAATTCAACCCCGCAAGTAAATTACAATGGTCAAGGAGGCTTGCTGCAAACCTTGAGTATTAGAGGTTTATCTCGTTGGCGGATACTGACTATGGTAGAAGGTGTGCCTATTTATACTGAGCGCCGTGCCGGCAATGCTGCTGAGTTTATCGCGCCAAGCTTTATTGGCAATGCTTATGTTTTATCTGGTGCAGCCTCTACCCAATTAGGATCGGGTGCACTAGGTGGAGGCATTGATTTGCGTTTAGCAACAACTTTAGATCCTACCATCACTGCTACTTATGCGCATCAACAAGACTACCGAAGCTTACAAATATTGGCAGGCCAGGAGCTTAGCAAGAGTACTTTATACTGGGGAGCTAATGTAAGAAAAGCAAACCGTGGAGCAGACGGCTTCGATCATGCAATATTTAATGCTTTTGAACAGTCTTCGGCTTGGATAAGAAGTGTCACTGAAGAAGGTTTTGTTAAAGACGCATTATTGTTAGTTTCTTCTTCGAATAATATTGATAAGGCAAGTGCAGACCTGCCACAGGATCGTCAAACACTTTACCCAAATAACAATCATTGGTTGGCAAAACTGACATTTAATTGGATGAATGCAGAAGTGTATGCTCACAGTGCTAGTCTTGATACCCAAATCTTAAGGCCAGGGCAGCGAATTAATTTATTACAAAATAAAGCGTTAGGCTGGGGAGCAAGAATCGGCGATGTTTTTTCAGCAAATGAGTGGCTTATCAATTGGGAGTTTGCGCTAAATGCTCGCAATGGGGTGGAGGCAAATGAGCAAGAGCTTTCTTTAATGGAGAATCTCGTTTTTGATCGAACAAACCTCGAGGGTCGTCAAAACGCTTGGCATTTTTCCCTGACTTCTCGAAGAGATTGGCATAATTGGGTTTTATCTGGCGGTTTTAGGTGGGAAAAAATGTTCCAATATGGTGGCTTGAACGCAGAACAAAGGGTTCAAGACACTAATTTCAGCGGGTTTATTGGCGCTAGGAAAATCTGGAAAAAACACTGGTCTACAGGCGTATACTTAAGTAGTGGATTTAGGGTACCCACCCTCACTGAACGCTTCTTTTTTGGGAGCACTCCGCGTGGAATAACGCAGGGTGAGCAAGCGCTTTTAACCGAAGACACAACAAACATGCAAAGTGATATTGAATATCAAAGCGACAATATCGCGGTAAATGTAAGCCTGTTCCATCAGAGCATTGATAATTACATTGAAAGAGTCAGTTTAAATGATAACTTAGCGCAATATAAAAACCTCAAGGACGCAGTCATACAAGGGGTAAATTACATTGCAAGTTGGACCTTATCACCTTCTGTTTATGTAAAAATTCAAGGGCAATGGTTGTGGGGAGAAGATAATTCTGGCGATGCTGTAAATGACATAAGCCCTAACCAACATGAGTTTAGGTTGGGCTGGCAATCTGATTTAACATCCTTGTGGCTCAATATGACCTATCGACAAAAGCATAACAAACCGGGTACCGCCGAGTTACAGACCGGTGATGTGGTATATTTTAAAGTAGGCTATGAGCAGATATTATCTTCGGCTTTAACGGCAAGTCTTAATATTAGCAATTTAACCGATAAGGGCTATCCAGTCAGCACGGATGAGCTTGCGCCAAATGCACTAGGTCGTAACATTGAATTAAATATGGTTTATACATTTTAATTTTAATCAGGTAGCACTAAAGTTGTGCTCTGTATAATCGAAACGTATTTTTTTAGTTCACCTAAACCGCAGAGCCTATAAATATGAAATCAATTGTTAGTTACTATTTTTTCACCGCAATTATTGCCTCGCCAGGATTTGCCACTGCCTCAAGCCCTGAACAATCAGCGGTTTGTGAATCCGAGAATGCAATGCTGTTCGAAAGCTTCGATAACAAAGATTCGCTAGCCGCTAAATTAATTGATCGCGAAAAAAATTACAGCGTCTCTAATGGTGTTATGACAATACATTATGTGGGTAGCGAAAGAGGCAGCGAACGAAACCGCGCTCATATCCCTCTTTCGCGCAGTGTTCAACAAGCAACATTGAATTTTGATGTTTATTTCCCTGAAGATTTTGATTTTGTCTTAGGGGGAAAACTATTCGGTTTCGCGCCAGAAAACCCAGTATGGGGAGGCCAAGAAACTAAGCTTGATGGATGGTCTAGTCGCATAATGTGGCGTGAAGGCGGACGACCGGTTACTTATAATTATCATCAAAATCGTCCGGGTAAATACGGTGAAGACAGTTCTCCAGTAGGAGAGCTTAGCAAGATTCCTCGAGGAGAATGGCTGTCTCTGTCTATCTATTTAGATGCTGGAACAGGCAATAAGGATGGTCGTTCAGAGGTGTGGCTAAATGGTAAAAAAGTCAGTGAGCTTACTGGACTGTCGTTTTACGACAAAAGCAAAAAGGCACTAATAACAACACTAGCGCTGCAAACCTTTTTTGGTGGGAGTAGCCCTAAATGGGCGCCTAAAAATGAAGATGGCACTTACCGCAATCTTTCTGCCACGGTTGATAATATGGGCGTGACCGAAGGGCCTTGTATTAGGCCACAGCCCATAAGAGATATTTAGATTAAAAAATTGCACTGCAAGTATGGACAAACATCATTTAGAAATTTCGATTAGTTGTTTTGCCGTCTCCAGTGCGGGGTCACCTGACCTTAAAAACGCTTCAACCGTCATTGGTGCATAAATGTCTGGTGTTACGCCCATTCCAAGTTCAAAACTTTTTACGTTATTGGTATAACGGAAAAATGGGACTCGTGTCGTTATTTTTGATTCAGGTAGGGTGAGCGTAAATAATAGACCAGCAGTAACACCTTCTTTGCTTCCCCCGGTTTTTTCACCGACCATGGTTACTCTTCCAGCCGATTGTAATGCAGACAACAAATTCGTGCTGCCCGACGAGTTACTATTGCTTGTTAGTGCAATTAGCTTTCCAGAGAAGGCATACTTAGTTGGTTTGATAGTGTCAAGATCATCAGTAAACCATGAACGAAGCGAATAGCCACCGTCGTCGTTTTTGCTAAAGCCAATTCTATTTGGATCGAGCGCGCGTTTGTCCCATGTCCATAAGTGAGGGCGAATATCTTCGAACTCCAAAGTATTCACCCGCATGTCGGTTTTTACCTGCATTTTTTCTGCTATTAAGTTAGCGAATAAACCCATACTGGCATCAGACGAGCCACCGCCGTTGTTGCGTAGATCTAAAATCAGCACATCACGTTTTTCTTGTTTAATAGCTTTAAAAATGGGCTTATAAATGTCTTCAGGGTCAACAGTTTCGCGATAGTTTACAAAAGTATCGATGCGCAAATAAGCGGCTTTATCGCCAATACGTTCAAATATAACCGCATCTTTAAAGTTTCTGGCGTCGCTACCTAAATTGGGTAAGGCACGATATTCTTTGTAGTTAATACGTGGCATATTAATTTCTTCGATGTCACCATAGCTGGTTTTAATGCTAACGGTAACACGTGCTTTGTTTTTCCATTTTAAAGTGCCAAAATGATCTACTGCGCCGCCCATAAATTCCATGGAATCACTGATGCCAGGGTTGCGCGACCATTCGGTATAGCCATCAACAGGTATGTAATGTTCGACTTCTTGAACAAGCTCCTTAATATCGCGACCGTCGATGGCGACCACTTCATCCAATAAAGAGAGTTTGTTTTCTGCATCAACGCCAATCACAAAGGCTCTTTGCTCTATCCAGCGCCATTTGAAAGGTAGGTAGATGGGATTTTCGTTGCGTTCTTTGGCCATGGCTTTAGGCAAATTTGCTTTGGTATGGTCACAACGAATTAAGGTCAAACTGGATTGAATGCGTAAGTAAAAATCGGTGATGGACATGCCATTGTCTTGCTCAGCTGTAGTTGTAATTTCATCCCAGCTTCGCTCAAGCGTGGCTAAGTCGTTATAGCGCGTGTAACCGGGATGAAGACGTTTGTAGGTCTTTTTTAGTAGCTCTATATCAGTCTTGATTTGTTCAGTGGTGAGTATTTTTTCACCATAGCTACTGGCGCTTGTCTGTGCCCCTTGGGCAGGCAAAAAGCTTGAGAGTATTAGTAATAAAATAACAAATATTTTGCTGATAAAAGCGCGTTGCATAAACATATAAATTCTCCAGATGACGATATTTTGATATACCACACGGTATCCATTTATTAAACAAGTTCAGCGGTATTGCTTAACTTGAATTCATTATCGTCAATGGAAAATAAAATGAGCCCCATTACATGAAATGAGCCGATGTTTTAATGATTTGAGACGTTTAGATCAAGGCAGTGGAGTCAGAGTCCTTGCTCCATGACATTGAACGTTCTATTAAAACACGGCACCGGCACAGACTACTTTGTTTCTGCCGGCTTTTTTGCCTTCATAAAGCAGTTTATCGGCTGCAACAATTGCACGTTCTAATTTATTGCCTCTGGTTAATTGCGTCACCCCGATAGTAACAGTAACGTTTACTTCGCCGCTTTCAATAGGCATTGGCGTTTTCTCTATTGCCTGCCTAATTATTAATGCCTCTTTGGAAATGTCCATCATATTGTCGGCTTGTAAGACCATAATCAATTCATCCCCTCCCCATCGTCCTAAAATACTGCCGGTAGGCAAGTTTTCTCGCAAGAAAGTAGCGATATTGGTGAGGGTTTTATCACCAGCATTATGGCCATGGTTGTCGTTTACTTGCTTGAAATTATCCACGTCCAAAAGTAACACGCCATAGCAAACATTTTTGTCAAAGCTATTTTTGAACATCTTGTCAATTTCTTGATTAAACCCTCTCCTATTGAAGATAGACGTTAAAGGATCGACAGTAGATAATTGTTGTAATTTAGTATTTGCCAATTGCAACTCTTCGGTTTTTTGAACCACTTTTTTAGATAAAACCTGAGATTGCCTTTTTAGAGAATATGTACGCCAAGTAAACAAAACGTATAAGAGAACGACTATCAATATTAAAAAAATGAATTTTGCTAGCGTTGTCTGATACCAAGGTGCGGCAACATTTATTGCAAGTTCGGTGTATTCTGGGTTCCAATCGCCATATCGATTAGTTGATTGAATTTGCAGCGTGTAAGAACCTGGATCTAAATTACTGAATGTAGCTTTTCGAACGCCATTTTCTGACTTCTGCCATCTATTCTGAAAGCCGACTAGGCGATACTGATATTGAATACTTTCTGGATTTCCAAATTCAATAGCGGCAAACGATACTGTGAACATTAAATCATTTGGCGTAAGCTCCAATGGCTTTGTATTGTCAGCAGAAATGGCACTACCGATTGCGTAGGATGACGTAAGGTCGTTGATGTTTTTTTGAACAACCTTCAGGTCAGTAAATTGAAGTTTGGGCATTTCTGTAGAGGTCTCAAATACGGCGGGGTCAATAATAGATATTCCTTCTGGACCCGAGAAATAAATTATCCCATTGTTGTCTTTAGCATATCCACCTATAAAGTAACCCGACGCATTTGCACCGTCTCTACTATCAAAAAATTGTATGTTAGTGAAATTCGGCGAAATACGGGCAATGTTTTTAGTTGTCGTTAACCAGTAATATCCAGCCTCATCTTCAACCACCGCACCAATTGATAAGCTACCTAAAATGGTATCGGTAAATAGGGGGGTAAATTTCGCTTTGTTTTCTGTTGGCTCAAATTGTAAAAGAGAAAGGCCCTTACTTTGCGTGCCAACTAAATAATTACCTTTTGAATCCTTAGAAACAGAGGTAATGTCGTTGCTATGTATAGATGTAAGTTTGTTTGCGTCATGCATAAAAATAGTTTGTTCGTCAGTTTCGGGGTCAACTAGAAACAAACCATTAAACGTAGATATCCAGAGTTTATTTTTTGATTCAAAAAATAGGTTAGAAACGCTATCTATATCGTAATGTTTCAATACTTGCTTCGACATTGGGTCGTAATGATATACGCCATTGTTTCTTGTCCCTATCCACAACTTGCCGTCATCAGCATTTTTTACAGGAAAGGTTCTAATACCGTCAAAGTCTACATGAACAAGGAGCTGCTTTTCTTTGTCAAACTTAGCCAGCCCGGTTCCTGTGCCAACCCAAATTGTGTCATTTGCTGCATCGTATTCAGTAACGAGGATATTATTCTGGGTGTGATATGGCGCATTATGTTCATACCCAAAAGGTCCGCTGGTATTTCGGTCAGTATCAAATTTCCATAAACCTCGATCAGAAGTGGCCCAATATTCATTTGACCTACCGGTTTCTATCATGAATGTACGGGCTACCGAAGGGATCTTATATTGCTCAATTAGATTGGCTCGCTGGTCAAATATCCCAAATCCACTTGCAAACGTCCCATAAAAAATAAGGCCTTTGTTGGTTTTATAAAGGGTAGTTATTGAATGGGACACATCGGAGTCATTAAAGGGTAAAGCACGGTTACTGATCTCCCCTGTTTTTTTGTTGATGATGGATATGCCACCACTAGTACCGATCCAAAGCTCATCGTTTGACATGGGTGTTAAGTCGGTAACAATATCGTTTATTAGCCCTTGCGCGAGCGTTAAACTCGATTTGATATAAGGTGAAGATGACAGTGTATCTATAATAAGAATACCGTCACCATTTGTGCCTAACCAAGCCTCATTTTCGTTTATAAATTCGATGGCATTAATACTGTATTGGTCTAAGCCTGCAAATCGCCAGTCTTTTGATTTCACATTGTATGTATAAAGTCCATTGGTTGTCGCAAACCACAAGATTCCGTTTTGTAAGACGATATCTTTTACGTAAAAATTAGTATCAGCTTGCGAGATCAGTTTATATGCTTGTTGAATATCTTCACGTAAAAAGATGCCTTTGTTGGTCGCCAAAATATGATGTTTATCTTGGTCAATGTGATAATAATTTAGATTAAGTTGGGTATCGACTAGAGGCAAATCAATCGCTTCTATTTTAGCGGTGGATTGATTATATTTTTGCAATAAAGAACGACTAACCATGTATATGTCACCGGTGCTTGGGTCTTCTTCAAGATCCAATACAAATTGCCGTCCGGTACCATTGGAATTAAATTTTTCACTATTAACAAAACTGTATCCATCAAAGCGGTCAACCCCAGCTTGTGTTGCAATCCATACAAAGCCTTGTTTGTCTTGGATAATGTCGGACACTGAAGTTTGTGATAAACCATCTTGCGCACTATAAGTTTTAATTGGCGATAAATTGCTCGCAAAAGCCTGCACGACTATAACGTTTGCATAGAAAAAAATTAGCAATGTTCGGCAGAATTTAAGAAGCATCTTAGCCCTTTAAGCCTAGAGTGAATAATGTACAAATAATGATCTTGTTACTGCTTGCGAATAGCATCCATTGGTTCCGTTTTTTGATGATTCTTTGGCATTTACCTGACAACTAATAGCTCAAATGTTGCGTTTTGTTTTGTATCGGACACAAACTGGTTAAGTTTAGTTAAATACTCAGGTTCTTCAGTTACTTAAAAAATGATTGGTAGTCTCGTCTACTTTATATTGTTGTTATGAGTTTCACTTAATAGTAAGGACGCTAAATGAGAATATTCAATGCAAATATAAGTAGCAAACCTATTATGGGTTTAATCATCTATTCGCAAAATACCACTGACTGATCGCTTGGCTAATCGTCCTGTCTGCAGACACATTGCTACACATCACGATGCTCGAAAATTGATGCTCAGGGTAGCGTTCATACATAATACTTGCGCCTAACCATCCACCAGAATGTGATATTTTTTGTCCGTATTCACCAGTCTCTATAAATTGGCCGTTAGCATATAATATTTTGTTGTCATCACTGTCATTTGTAGGTAATTCAGAGTTTGCACGCATAAATGATTTCATAAATGCTTGTGGGTGTTTACCCAACTTGGGCATATAGAAATGTTTATCCCATTTATGCATGTCGGCTATTGTGGTGTGCAATCCGCCATCGCCTACCCAGAATAAGTTGGTCATGTTGTTTTCGTATATACCATCTTTGTTTTTTGCGTAGCCATATGCACGATTTTTGATAAGCTCAGTAGGGTTATCAGCAAAAAAGGTATCGTGCATACCCAGTGGAGAAAAAATCTCTTCTTGACTGTATTCTCGTAGAGTTTTACCGCTAACTTCCTCGACCAATATAGCTAATAAAACATAAGCCATATTGCTGTATTGCCACTTAGTTCGAGGTGTTGAGATTAAGGGCAAACGTTTCACTACATCATGAAACTCAGCAACAGTTAAGTAGTCTTCGTTACCGATCCTAAAAGGGCGTCCTGATGTGGCCTTTAAATTTAATGCACCCTCATGGATATCGCTTTCATCCATACCTTCGCTTGAGACAAGATCATAATCACCCATACCAGCAACATGACCAATCATCGAGTTTATGCTTACGTGATGTCCGTAATCGGGCAAGCCATTGATATAGTTGCTAATATCTTTGGATAAGTCTATTTTACCTTCATCAGCTAACAAATGAACCGCCATCGCAACAAATTGTTTAGACACCGAAGCCATTCGATGCACATTGTTGTTCGACATGGGCATATTTAATTCCGCGTTTGCTAGACCAAAACCTTGACCTAACAACACATTGCCTTTTTCAAAAACACCAATGGAGCAACCTGGTTCATCTGCAGGGAGTTTTTGGGAAAGGGAATCTATTAATTTGGAGATATCCGCTTGTTTTGCTTGGCCTATAAAGCTAAGTAGTAAAAATACACATAAAAATAATGGTTTCATATTATTCCTTGTTAAAAAACGTTTAGGTCCTTTTTAGTCTAACCACTTTCATATATTCAAAAGACATTCCGGCTACTTCTTCACTACTTGGATAATAGGTAAGATTTACTAACGCTCCTTTTAGCGACTTGTAGGGGTTCTTGCGCTTGTATTTAAAGGCAACTTCGTAGCCCTCTAGCATTAATGTGTGCAAGTACCAGTCATCTTGCTGCCGTTGTACATGAGAAACTACTTTCATGCTTTCACTGTGTATCAAGTTTTGGTGTTTTGTTAAGAGCTTATCGACGGGTGATTTAGGCATTAACGGCTTTCTCTTGGTGTTTATATTGGCTTGGCGTAAGTCCAGATTGGTCTTTAAATACACGATTAAACGTCGCTTTTGAATTAAAACCGCTATCTAAGGCAATGCTTAGTAGGGGTAAATTAGTATTCCTAATAAGGTTTTGAGCAAACTCCACACGCTTCTGATTGATGTAATCATTAAAGCTAAGGTTCATTCCTTTATTAATTGCTTTTGACGTATAAACTTCGTTCGTCCCCATTTTGCTGGCTAATTCTCGTAACGAAAAGCGCGGTTCCAGAAACCATTTATGAGTGAGCACTTCTGCGTTTATTTTTTTAGCTAAAGCTTGCCAATTTGCGTCTTCTAGCTCTTCGTTATTGCGCTCTTGCTTAGGGTTATTTTCTTCATCTATTGATATTGGTAGTTTTGGATAAGGTTGATTAATCCGTCCAACAGCCTCTATGCTCAGCCAAGCAATACCAAGCATGATCAATACTTGCACAGGAAAAGCGGCAAAGTAGGTTAAACCAACAAAAAGCTCAATAATCTCGATACTTGCAAACAATACACCGGTAACGAGTAAAATAAAGATTATGCGTTTAAGCCAAATTGGCTCAAATTCTATTGCAATCGATTCTGTTGCATAAATGTAGTCTTTATATTCGTGGTATATGCGCCAAATTTTGAATAAAGCTAAGCCTAAAAATAAAATGGCCAGCAAGCTTTCGACAGGTACAATATACGGGCTATGAAAATCACTTGAATACGCCCATTTACTTTTGTAATCGCCCAGGCTTAAAAACGCCCACGTGTAATAAGCGGTCTGAAGAATACCCGGTAAAATTAATAGTTTTCGCCACCCTAGCGGCTCTTGACGCAATAATAGATGGGCATGCAAATACACCAAGGGGCCTAACCATAAATCATTATATAAAGGGAAAAAAGTTAAGCCAGGGTACACATCATAAAAGCCAGCAAAACCAATAATTTGTGGGGTAATAGCAACAACGGCGGTAAATAATGTTGCGGCTAAGGCAAAAGACGCCTTGCGTTCAACCTTTTTAAGGCATAGTAAAGCAATACATATAATAATAGGCAAGCAAACCATTGCCATCATTACACTGCGCCAAGCTACTACAAGGTTTGAGGTGTCACCCATTCAATATCCAATTTCTCATTTACCAATCTTATTTATCGCAACAATCATAGAACAAGTAGGCTGATTAAACAAAACACATTTGGTAAAGTCTTTTTGCTAGTCAAGCGCTATATTTGGCGTAATATTAAGCAGATATTGTAATTAAAAGGCAGGCCTATGCTGAGCATAAAAAATCTTTATTATACTTACCAACAGTCGTCTAATGCTAAGGTCAGTTCAGAATATGCATCACGCCAGATTTTTACTGATTACAGTGTCGAATTTACAAATAGTCGAAGTTGTCTGATTGGGCCCAATGGTACCGGTAAGTCTACCTTGTTGTGTATTATTGCTGGCTTAATTGCACCACAAGCAGGTGAGCTTGTTTGGCAAAACGAGCGAGTTAGTAATACTAAACAACAGGTAGCTATTGCTACAGATTCTATTGTGTATCCAAACTTTTTAAGCCCGCAAAAGCTGATAGATTTGCAGCAAGAAATTTATGCTGTAAACCCACCATACAATCTCATAGATGCCTTTTCGTTTGAGCCGCACCTAAATAAATCAATTGACGCGTTGTCGGCGGGAAATTTAAAAAAGACTCAGTTGATATGCGCACTTATGCGACAAACACCAGTGTTATTGTTGGACGAGCCGAATATTGCCCTAGATCCCAAAAGCGCTGCAGCATTGTGGCAAATACTCGAGGATTTTGAAGGTAGTTTGATAGTTGCGAGTAACGAGCCAAGCTTATACCAAGAAAAGGGGTTTGACACTGTTCACTTATTTTAGGTTGCGCTTACAGATCTTCGCTTTTGAAGTTAAGCATTGGTCAAAACAACTAGAGCAAGCTCTTTTAATGGTTTCGCTTTTTATGGGCGTTGCTATACCTGTTCTTTTCTATTTGTTGTTGTTAGCTTTTGGTGCATTTTTGAGTGAAGGTACGTCAAACGCCCAATCGTCCCTCATCGCCTATTCGATTCTTTTGAGTCAAAGCATTTTCTTGCAAATTTTCAGAGTAGGTATTCTAGGAAGTCGCTATACACTTTTTCTGCGCAGTGTTGCATCTTCCCGAGGCCTGACAAGAATCACTGACATTTTCTTAAGCATTATAGCTAATCCGCTTATTTTGATATTGGCTGTTGTTTTAATATTTATTGATTTGGGAGATTGGCATCGCGTCCCTCAAGGTTTCTTATTACTATCTTTACAGGCCTTAAGTACCTTTCTGATTTTATCTAAACCGCAACGTTTTAATTATTTTATGGCTGCTACCATACCTGTATTGCTTGCCTTAGTTATATTTAGCTCAAATGTTCCAAATTGGGCTATTTTAATTGTTATGCATGTTGCCGCCATAGCAGTATATAATGCACCCAGCATGAGACTTAGGTCCTTTTTTAAATTGCCAAATTCATATGCGCTTTGGTTTGGAATATTTATCAACAAATCGGCTTCGGGCGAGAGTAATGTGCCCTTTATTCTGTTGAGTGCTTGCGTTTTAATACTGATGATGAGTGTTTATTCAGTAGAGCACTTGTCCCAATATGCCAGTGCTATCGCGTTTATTGTTATTCAAGTCTTAGTCTTATTTTGCACAGCGCTTCAGCTATCAATTAACCGTTTGATTTCAGACCACAATTTGTTTTTTTCACAATACTTACAACACGGTTTGGGTCAAACTTTTGTCAATAAACAGTACTTGCCTTGTATTACCGCATTGGCAATTGTTTTTAGCGTTCATTTTTTGATTTTTACTGATCTACTTACGCTTCTAGTTCAACTTCCTTTTGCATTAGTTTGTTTGGCTGTTGCCAAAAGGTATTCGTCTAGCCTTATTATCGCCTGGGTATGTTGTATAGCGGGTGCTGGATTTATTAGATTTTCTTTTTAAAAATATTGGATTTTCAACAAACTAGCGCAGATTACTGTGTGTGCTTGAACTATTTCTGTGCATAAGTGTCGAAATTTTCCACTTATCCACAAGATAATTATCTACAAGAACCTTATCCATAAGAACACGAAGCATGGAGGAAATATGATTAATGCGCGTAAAAAGGCGAGTTTCAGGAAAGAAGTCGCTTATTTCTTTTTCTTTCTTTTAGTGATTAATATTGCCTTAAAATTGCTAGGTATTTCATCACTTGAAATTAGTGACGGTACATTAGCGGCTCAAGAGCTAGCAATAAAAGCTAAGTACTTCGCTCTGCCACTTGTTTTTTTGTTTTGTGGCATGTTGTTTCAATACTTGAGTCACGCAAAGTCAAAAGAAGCTGAATCTTATGAGCTAGGTGGTACAAATTGGTAAGCTAGCAAAATGAAGCTCTCGCTCAAACTACTCACTATTTGTTTTTGCATAGGAATCATTTTATTTTCGATTGAGCGATTTTTTCTTCCCTTTGAGCGCATGCAATTATATGGGGTATGGTTAACCACTTCGGCTGAGTTAGAGAGCAAACGTGATAGTCCCTTCAACAATCCACAGTTAGAGGAGTTAGCAACGATGCTAAAAACGTCTGAGACCAACTCTTTTGCACAGTCGGTTGCACTCGATTTAAGTAAATTAGTATCGCAAAGTCCGCTGATTAAAGAACAACTCTTAGTTTTATCTGAAAACCACCCTGACAAATTTGTTCGTTGCCAAATCAAAAATCAATTAGCTAGCGGCATGAGCATAACCTTAATAACAGGTGAAGGTGAAAACCGAGTGTCTTCAACTTTTGTCGATCTTCCTAATCAAGAGTGTTTCCCAAACCCCTGATTATACAAGTTCAATCGCATTGATGTACAAAGTGTTCCGGTTTACTCTTCAAAGTATAACAGTATTGAGCATTATTTAGTGTTTCTGAGTTTATAAGTTATACTTTGCATTCAATAAGCTTATACATTAATGATTATGTGCCGATATTACTCATTAAGTATTTGTGAAAAGGGGTGAATTTGCCACAAACATTGTTTTTTATTTTAGTGGTTTTTACTGTATCTAGCTATGCAGAAACACTCATATTCGATAAACCTTCTTCTCATCCTTATCATCAATCAATTCAGCGTAAAATGGAAAACGCATATTCGCAGCTAGGCCACAAAATAGAATATAGAAATATCCCCTTGAAACGCAGCTACGCTGAGGCAGAGGCCGAAAAAGTAGATGGCTTAATGGCAAGGGTAAAACCCAAAAAGGGTAGCTTGCAAAATTTAATTATGTTGCCGGTGCCCATCAGAAAGTTTGAAGTGGTGTTGCTGATTAATACGGATACATGCCCTACATGCAATGCAGATAACATCGAGTATGTTGCATCTGTTTCTGGTTTTGCCGCTTTAGAAAAAATTATTGATAACAACAGTTTATCATTCGATGTTATTTTTGTTCCTGAGCGTGATATTTTATTTCGAATGATTGCCAATAATCGAGTTCAAGGGATCATTGTAAGTGATGTATTGATTGATGCTGAATTAAGAGCTAAGCACCCAAATTGGAAAACCGTTGTTTTGGGCCACGAAAATTTGTACCACTTTCTTAATAAAAAGCATAGCCCAATTGCCGATGCGCTAACGCCAATTTTGCAGCAAATGCTTGTAGATGAATAACAGTAATATTTTAAATTATGTCGAATTAATACAAATATACCAGCTTAAGGCAAAATCATTAGGCAATACTGAAGCTGAAGATGACCTTTTGGAGTTAGTTGAGTATGGCAGTATTTATCGTTGCCCAAGCAAAAAGCTTAGGCCATCGTTTATCCAAATTTGCCTTAATAAACTATAGTAAATTTTTATTGATGTCGGCACTCAAAGCATCAAGAAGTGCTAGTATTTGAGTGAGCGTTAAGCCCTCTTTTTGGTTTGTGCCTTTAGACCTTTAAGATTATATAGATGTTTAATCAAGTATCGGCATATTCGCTTGGCGTTTTACCAGTATGTTGTTTGAAGCTGCGTGAAAAATAACTGAGACTTTCAAAACCTAAGCCATATGCTACCTCCGAAATATTTTTATTTTCACCATTCAAAAGTATACAAGCTCGCTCTATTCTGACATTTTTTATCAGTTCTATCGGTGACATACCCATCTCTTTTTTACATTTTCGTATTAAGGTATAACGGCTCATAAACATCAAAGTTGCAAGCTTCTCTACATTGAAATCTGGTGAACTTAGTTGCATGTTGATATGGTGGGTTACTGAGTCTTCAAAACTGTCAGACTTTGAATGGATACCCTTTTTCTCTTGTTGGTCTAGGTAAAATTTGTGTCGGATTACTTTGCGCGACCTGATTAAAGCGTCTACTCGCATTACTAATTCAGATGTATCAAATGGTTTAACCAAATAATCATCTGCACCTGTCATGAACCCTTCCACTGTTTCTCGTTTTGTTGCTTTTGCTGTTAATAAAATGATGGGGATACCCGATGTCGCAGAGTTTTGTTTTAACTTTTCAGTCATTTCCAATCCGTCCAAAACTGGCATCATGACATCACTTATAATTAAGTCGGGTAATTCTTTGCTAGCAACTAATGCTCCTTCCTCTCCGTTTTTTGCCTGTAAAATGCGATAATTCGAAGCAAGGCGAAGACTAATAAAATGCCTTAACTCAGCGTTATCATCTACCACTAATAGTGTAGTTTTATCTTGCCCTTGTTCTTCTGCTAACGATGCTTCTTCTTTGTTCAATAGAGCTGGTAGTACTTCGGGTTCTTTTGCTTGTGTGCCTTTTAAATCAAATTGTTCAACTATGTCCGCAGGCTTAAACAGCACATTTTCTTTTTGAAGCCACAGTGTAAAATTGCAGTACTTACCCAATTCGATTTCTAAATCTATTGAACCGTGATGCAAGTGAACGAGTTCTTTTACTAAGGCTAAACCTATGCCAGTACCTGGTTGAGTGATTTTTTCGGATGCTTTATCTTGATAATACCGATCAAATACTTTCGACTTTGCTTGTTGACTTAAACCCAAGCCATTGTCGCTGACTTTCAAGCCTAGTAAATCTTGTTTATGCAGGATACTGAGGTGGATGTGGCTATTTGGCCCACTATATTTGACAGCATTTGACACTAAGTTGGACACACACTTATCAATTTGGTCTTGATCAAACCAAGCCAAGGCAATTTCCTCACAGTCAAGGCATTCAATTGTCTGATTATTTTGTTGAGCCCAACTAGCAAAACGCTCAGAAACTCTGCGCATCAAATCAGCAGCATCGTATTGGCTCACTCTAATAGGAAATTTACCGGCTTCTAAACGATTGATATCAAGAAACTGACCCACCAGAGCAAGCATTTTATTTGCATTATTTAGTGCGCTTTCAGCAAATTGCTTTACGTCTGTTGAGAGCTTATTTTGATTCTCTTGTAATAAGGCTTGCAGTGGACCAATAGTTAAGGTCAAGGGCGTTCTAAATTCATGTGATACATTAGCAAAAAATCGGTCTTTAAGGATTTGCAATTCACGCAACTCTTCTACTTTGGCGCTAACCTCTTCGGTTCGTATCTTAACCGTTTCTTCTAAATACTTATTTTGAGCTTCAAGTTGTCTATTTTTTATTTTCCTACCCATTTGAGCACTCAGGTATAGCGCTAATAGGAAAAATAAAAAATAGGTGAAGTAGGCCCAATAGCTCAAGTACCAGGGGGGAATAACTACAAAGGGCATGCTAAGTGAAACCTGTTGTCCCCAAATATCTTTCGCTTGAATTTCTAAAGTATAATCGCTCCCTGATAGCTGCGAGAAAACAACTTCTGTATCGCGTGACCAAACTCCCCAGCTATCATCGCCACTGCCTATTAATCGTGTTCTATATTCGGTATCAAACCACGAAGCATTGTCAGCCAATGCGAAAGTGAATCTGAGTGAATTATTCGATTGATCAAACGTGAGTTGCTGACCAGTAAAGCTTTCTTGTGATATATATTCAGTAGTGCGTGTATCGATTATACCGCGGATATTTAACTTTCCTGGTTTAGGAGGGCTTGAAACATAGTCAATATTTAGACGAAAAATTCTACCTGATAAAATAGAAACCCAAAGCGTGTCTTCGTCGGTGGTTTGAAAGTCCCTATAGGATTCATAAGGGTAATTTATTAGGGCGGTTGGGAAGTTTTGCCAGTCTTGACCATAGTCCTTTTTAACAAAGCCCACATCATTACCAATTTGATACCATATACGCCGGCCATCAGTGTAATGCCAGTCTTCAATAAATCTAAAAATATCATTTTCGGGTGTGTGAAAATATTCTGGAAATTCCTCTATAAAAACCAGTGGCGGATTACTCGCTCTGTCATATCGCATCAAGCCATTAGTCGTTCCAATCACGACTTGATCTTTGGTATAAAACGGCAGAACGTTAACCCGCCCTAAGCCACTATCTGCAGTAAATTTTTGTATATTGATTTGCTTACTTTCATGCTGTGCGTTTTCAATACGGTACAATTCTTGAGTTCGGCTACCCATCCAAACTACGCCGTTATCGTCAATTGCCATGAAATCATTCAAGTCTTGAGTACCGTCAATCCACCTTACTTGCCAATTTTCCGTTTCTTGACCTGTTTTTTTTAAGTCGACAATTCCTAGACCTTCTGCGCTGCTCAAAAAAAGAGTATTGCTCGATTTGTCGATATAGAGCGAAATAGGACGCTCAATATCCATAACTTTTTCAAATACTATAGATTCATCTAAACCTGCAGCATAAATAGAATTTGGGGCGGTTAACAAGTAGTGTCCTTTATAAATTATAGCGCTATAAATGAACTTGTTATCGCTTAGTAAATTCGTAAAACTCGCTTGACCAGATGCTTTATTAGACGCTTGCAAACGAAAAAAACCATTTCCTGTGACGTAAAGGCCCCCATCTAAAACCTCGATCGCTTCGGTTACATCTGATTGGCCACCTAGTTTAAATACGCTTGCTAAATGGGGCGCTTGCATTGTAACAATATTGGGTGAACCTCCTAACCATATAATGTCTTGGTAGTCTTGAAACAGCGTATAAACTGCATTCATTCCAATATTATCGTTTTCTTGATAATGTCTTGCTGCTTGGTAACTTTGATCATAAATAAATAGTCCATCGCTGTTGGTACCAAGATATAAGTTGCCTTGCCTGTCCAATAGTGCACTGCTAATGGTAGCGTTGCTTTGAAGTGGAACAATAACTTGCGAAGTCTCGGACGATTGAGTATTTGTTTCGTAAACGCCATGACGCGCTGTGACAATGGTCTGGGTAAATTTGTTTTTTTCGATAACGTCGACTAAACGAGCGTTTTCGGGTAAACCTTTAATTACCGGTTCGAGGAGAGTGGTTTCAGTAGTCAACTCAATTTTAGAAATATGTGTATCTTGTTTAAATTTTGCCCAGATTTGATCTTTCACCATGAAAATCTTATCAATGGACTTATTTGCAATGTCAATTAAGGATAGGTTTGTTCCGTCGTAAAAATACAAGCCAGAAGCACTTGCGAACAATACGTCATCTTTATAACAAATGGTGGTTTGTACTTCTCCTATTTGCCTTGACTCAAAGTCCCACTCCTCAAGCAGAGAGATAAACGATATGGCTCCTGAGGCATCGCTCTCAAAAAAACCTAATTCATTAGTTCCGCCCAAGTAAATTCTGTTTTTTTGACAAGCTGCAAGAGACTGCACGACGCCTCTAGTTGGTGTATCGTATCGGCTCCATTGTTCGCCATCCCAAATGACTAGTCCCGAGTTTGTTGCGCCATAAATCCAGCCTTTGTCATCTTGTATAATATCCCAAATTTGATGATCACCACCGTGTTCAGTCATACTATAAATTTGAGTAACAGGTTTTCCAACCTCAGAAAAATCAGTCTTCGCGTGACTTAAAGTGCATATAGTGTAGACAACAATAGTGAAACACCACCTTATGAGCGTGATGCTATTTTCTAAAGATGGTATGCACTTAGAATTCATTTCTAATTGATTTTTACAACATATATTTGGTGTAATTCAAATATATACTGAGTGCAAATTATATCAACCATAAACCATTGATAATCACAAAAATCAAAATTTACAGAGACACTCTTACCTACAAAGCATCTATCCGAATAATTAGTCAGCTTCAAAAGCACCTTTTCCTAGGGCTCTAAATAATTGAATTTATTGAATTATATTTAATTGCAACAATTGTGCTATACATTGCAACATTTTTACAAACACCTATCCCTTCTTTTCAATACCCTCAGTAATGATGCTAAATACCAATAAGTAAAAAAGGTTAAGGACATGTTGAAACCAAATAGTAAAATCAAAAGTAAGCTCAAAAAGGCACTACTGGCAGTCTCTATTGCATGCGGTTCGGCAACCATTTTTGCTGAACCTATCAACGACCAAAATGATACGATCCAAGACGTAGAGCAAAAGTTCGCAGCGATATCTACTTACGGGGAATGGATGGGTTATTGGCCAGGCGTTGATTCAGTTATTACAGCTGAACCAATCATTCCTAAACCTGTACCAGGCTATACTTCAGATCAACACGTGCAAGGTATTGCAAGAAGCAACGGACCAGGTACACCATTTATATACGTCGCGCGTTCTGGCGCCAGCGATTTCGCTGCAGATAATTTAGGTACAGTTGACGTGATTGAATTGCGGTCTCGTAATGGTTCTGGCGAACGTATGCGGTCAAATAGGCTTGCCCGTGACAAAGAAACCAAAAATACAACGCCTCCTAATTCAGATAAAGTAGTCAAAACAATTGCCTTTCCAGATTATTGGCATCCAGGTGGAATGACCGTTATTGGCGATGTACTTGCGGTTGCCTTAGAGGGCTCATGTCAAACCGAAAGCGAAAATTATTGTCCTGATAACATAAGCGATATACCTGATTCGGTGGTACGTTTTTATGATATTAGCGAACCGAGTAATCCTATTTTTATGTATGATTTTGTGCGCCCTATCGGCGGCACCGACCCCGGTAGTGGTGTTGAAGAAAACCCGCCCATAGTGACCGAGGATAATATCGAAGATACCGTTAATCAGAGATTTAGCCGAGTATTGGAAAACGATAAACTTGGTTTTGTTGGTGCTGTGAAATATCAAGATCGTCATTTTATTTTAGTCCCAGCGGCGTCTGATACATATTGGCAGTTTTATGCTACTGCAAGAGGGAAATCTCTGGCCGAAGCCAGTGAACCTGGTGATTGGGAGTTTTATGCTGAACTGAACGCTAAAGAAGCAGGGTTTCCACAACCAAGCAACGCTTTTCAAAACATACACTTTTTACATCAAGAGGCTAGCGCTAGTTCACCTGAAAAAATGTTTCTAATAGCGTCGCAAAATACAGGTTTTGGGCCACCGTTTATTAACGGAAGTGATAGATTGCATTTACTCGAAATGAATCTACCCGATTTTAACAACGGCGTTATTAACGTTTCTACCGTGCGTATTGATAATAAAAAACTATCTAGCGCTGGCAATTTCGTTGCTTTTTTACCCGATGGCATAAATGTGGCAGATGGAGCAGCAGGCGGCGCATCAGGTTTTGCTGCGGGCGCCGCTATAGGCTCAGCTGTACCGATTCTTGGCACAGGTATTGGTGCTATTATCGGCGGAATTTGGGGTGGAAGTGCAGGTTCTGGTATTGCGGGTTTTTTACCTGGTGAGCCTGATAATTTTGCCAAACAAGAAGCAAATTTCAACGCATCCGGTGCGCCTCATATTACTCCGTCTGGTGAATTGTTGTATTACTCGGCGGCATTTTATAATCGTGGTCCAAGTGGCACTGCAAGATTTGCGGAGCTTGCTCACAACCGCATTAACAACGAAGGCCGTTGTATAGCAAGAGATGGCGACCTGAGAGTAGAAATTAGCGATTTTGTCTTAAATGAAGGGCAAGGTTTACTTGGCCGCGCAAGCAGTCAACAAGGCCATCCTTGGGTCGAGCTATACCAGGACCGTAATTTTGAGGGCCGCAAGGTTACCTATGATTGGCTAGACAGAAACTTTGAAAATTGGGACGACTTCAAGCGCCTGAACGGTAATCAAGCAGGCGATCCGGGTTTCAGTGATAAAGCGTCTAGTATTCGTTATTGTTTGCCATCAGACAATTGGAATTTAACCTTGTTCGATGATGACTCATATAATGATCCCAAGTATAACAACGACCGACTTTCGGCCAATGGATTTGTAACTTCACAACAGGTATTGCCTGATGGTACAGAAGATAAAGTCACGTCAATGCTAGTGAGTTGTAACGCTGGTAATCCAGAAGGCAGATATACTTGGGAAGTATTAAACCCTTCAAGCAGTATAGATTTAGACGTAACCGAAATTGGCACCGGCGAAGTAGCGGCCGTTGAAGTATTAAATGGAGATATAAGTGAACAGTCTATCCAAGTAAGAGTGTCTTATGCTCCACCATGCGGAGGTGACACGATAAGCGAGATATATCCAGTAAGAATAATCAACGAACCACCTACAATTCAGCGGCCTCGCGTCTTTGACATCAATAGCCGAGAATTAGGCAAGGATGTTAATGGCGTTGCACCCGGGTTAGTTTCGGTGCAATCAATTTTTGACGATCCAGCTGGCATGCTAGATGGTCCATATACGCTACTGATTAATTGGGGCGATGGGAGTAAGCAAGAAATCGAATTAGATCCCTCTGATTACCCAGCGAGCACTGGTATTTTCAGTCACAGTTACGAAGCAAGTGACGAAAATTATGAACTCGTTATGACGATCACTGGCAGTGATAATGTGAGCACAAGTAGTGCAATTAATATCAATGTTGATGAGAGCTATGCTTTCTTGCAAAACGATTTTGATAGTTATTCATTTGATCAATTTAATACCGCTACCTCTAATATTAATTATTACTTCTTATTCAATATTAGTAATAACGGACAAACGTCAATCGGTAATAGCGGGCAATACGAAATTTCTGCTGGTGCATTGCAGTACGCCAATAACGACCCCTCAAGAGCAAATGCAGCCATCAATCCGGCAGCAACCCTAAGAATTGGACAAACGTTTTCTGTTCAAGGAAATATAGGCAATGCTTCAATTGGGAATGGATGGTCGGTTTTAGCAATAGATGATCCAAATTTACGTATAGCTAATGGTTACTACTTCGAAGTGACGTCTGCTCAAATCCCGTTTCGTAACCTGTTTTCACATCAGTTGAATGTATTTGAAGTAATAAATGGCACCATAGTTGACAACTCTATAGCGGCAGATGTGAGTGCCAGCACACTGAAGACAAATCGCTTGTTTAGATTGGAGCGACTCAAGGACGACTCACTACGAGTAACAACAGGTGAACTGAATGTCATTATTGATAATGCCGATTTAATCAAAGGGAAGGCACAATTATATACCGGAGTTGCCAATAGACAGCGTGCTTCATGGGATAATTGGCAAGTTAAGAGTGATTCAGAACCGTTTGGTGCAACAGCCATAACTGCTCTTGGCGAATGGCAGCGAACAACTAAAGAATTTTGTGACTTTCCTGATCCACTCGCGGCGACACCTGCTGCTGATGGCACCATGCCTAGTGGTAATTATGTAATAAGTAGCACAAATAATTTATCTTGTTCTTTAGACAGCAATGAAAGAAACACTATATTTTTAGGAAAAGAGCTCAATATTCCTTATTTGTTTGAAGATGGTGCTGGCCCGACGATCTCTTGGTGGCAATACATTGATAAGCCTAGTACCTGGGATTTCAAACTTGAGATATCGAGAGCCGACAATCAAAATAATGGTGATTTTATAGATTATCTTGTTCCTCAAGATTATCCCAATGGTTGGCATAAAGTCACCTGGCCTTTACAGTTTGTTAATGGTGCAAGCGATGCCTCAGGTATAGGTGTTGACCTCAATTTTACTGTACTACCGCCTTTAGACCGTGGTGATTTATCACAAGAATACTTAGGTTGGTTAATTGATGATGTCAAAATCGATTATGGCGAAAATGCCAACCTCGTATGTGACAACAATGTTCTCGGAGATGCTAGTTTTGAAGCAGGCAATGCCTCGGCATTTTGGAATGCGACAATGAACGAACTCGAGTATGCACAAGGCGGGGATGCCCTGACAGGCTTTTACGGAGCTAAAATTGGTACTCAAAACAATTTGCCAGAACGCCTGCGTTTATCTCAAATTGTCACAATGCCAGATACAGAAGCGGCTCGCTTAAAGTTTTATTACAAAATCGAACGTGGATGTCTCGAAAACTGCGATAAAAGTAAAATAGAAATATTAATGAATGGGGAGACAGTTTGGGAGCTTGTTCCTCGCGAGTTAACCAACGATTTTGCTGAAGTTTTTATTGATATGTCAGCGTTTGCAGATGGCGGTATACATGAATTTGCTGTGCAAGTTGATGCATCTGAAGTGGGCAGCATTGTTTTAGAAGATTTTTGTTTAGGACAATTGGATTCTTGTGTGCTCGAGAGTGTGGAATTAAGCCCTAGCCTTGATGGGATGATTTTTGTTGATGAGACTGGTCAACGCCCCTTAACTTTAAGCAGTGTAGTTAATCTATCAGGGATGTCCTTGACTGGTGAAGCTTGCCGAATTACGCCTGTAGAAGTTTCTTATGCTTTAGACGGCATTGATATAGGTAGTTCGCGAAGTATTGGGGCCGGTTTTAGTTATGCGAGTGATTTACCACAAACACCACTAAACACCAATGGCTTTGACGAAGTCAATGCCATGCTTACAGCAACAGCAACAATGTTGGATACTGGTGAAACCGTAAGCACGAATAAACAATTAACCTTTGTGCATCCTGCAGACGTACCACAGCTCGCTTACTCGGTATCCCCAAGCAAAACTATCGATGACGCGAGACTAGGTGATAAACCAGAATTTGTGATTACAGTGGCTAATATCAATGAAGCCAACCCAGCTGAAAGTCTGCAATTGACTAAATTCCAAAGTTTAAAAGCACCTTGGGAAATTGTATCTGACAATTGTACTGGAACTCCTCTTGCGTCGATGGATATGTGTCAATTTGTGGTGGCTTTTGAAGCACAGGAAGTAGGCGAAAGCAATACGATATTAGGTTTATCCAGTACAGATATCTCCCAAGGTTTAACTGAAATAATGCTGACTGTGAATGTAAGTGAAGATGTATTAATCGGAGACTGGGATAAGGATGGCGACGTCGACTTAAACGATGTTTATGGACTATTACGAGCCTTACAGCAACGTCAAATTGTTGATATCGAATTTGATATTAACCAAGACAATGTTGTGAATATGTTTGATGTAAGGGCATTGATGCCTTTATGCACACGTGCACGATGTGCCGTTCAATAAATAATTTATATTAAGGAAATTAAAAAAATGAAAACTCTATTTAATACACTATTTTGTATTGTAAGCCTGCTATATTCAGCACATTCAATTGCGGCACTTGTCGAAATCAATGTGGATAATGACGAAGTACTAACGGGGCAAGAAATAAATGTCACGATTACAGGTTCAAACTTTGGCGCTTTCGAAAACTTCGACCTGTTTAGTTTTGATGTCATTTTAGATGCTAACATTTTTCAATTGAATGAAAGCAGTATTTCATCTGACTTTAATCTATTTGACCCTTTCTTTAGTGTCGGTCTTTCAGTGGTTCAAAATAGCAATGTAATCAACTTTACCTTTATAGACTTTTTCCCATTTGACCCATCATTTGGAGAATTTAATATTGCAAGTTTTAGTCTGACAGCGTTGATGCTAGGGGAAAGTGATAATTTTGGGTATAGCGCTACTAATATTGATCAGGGGTTCTTCCCACCATTGAGTATATTTCCAATTAACGTGACGAGTAATGCTAATACTGATCTATTGCGAGTGGTCCCGCCAAGTCAGGTTTCATCTCCAACGGTTATAATCTTACTTCTGAGTGGACTTATCGCACTATGGTTTCAACGAAGGTGCTAAATATTCACAAGTGATCAATTAGGGCTTACTCATTTTATTTGAGTAAGCCTTTTTATGTTTTTCAGTGGCCCAAATAAAAGACTTAGCCCCCCGTTTATCAACGCTTTGCCTTATTAAATCAAAGCAAATTGTTGTTGATGTCGGTACTCAAAACATCGAGGAGTTCACGCATTTTAGACACTGATTCTTCAAAGCCTCCTTCAGAGAGACTCGTTGAATAACTAAAGCTATTTATATTCTGTTTAGCGTTGGTGCCAATAATAACGTAGGTTCCGGCTAACAATACATCACCGCCTTCAGTTGGGTAATAATGGTCAATACTAATATCTACATTAATGCAGTTTCGGCATTGTTGCGTGAAATTTATGGTGTCGTTTAATTGGTTAAGTTCGTTAATAACAACCCGTTGTACACTTTGTCGTAAATCATCAGCCCAATAATGGTAGTTAGTAATCTTGATTTGGTGATCGCTAAGTTTGATCACCAAATTAGGTTGATTCATATAATCAGGCAAACTCACCGGCAATATTTTGATTTCAGTTTCGGTGTTTTTTACTGCAAAGCTTTTGGGCGTCGGGTCTAACACATAATAAAATGTATCTGGGGGTGGAGCAGAGGTTGCGCATGCCTGCAATAAAGCGAACATTAATAATATAGTCGATTGTTTGATTCGTTTATTTGTATTCACTGCGATTTCCCTTTTGGTTCGGTGTCGGCCGGTGGCGGATCGCTAAAGATGAGTGAATTAGGTTTTCTTCTTATTTCTTGCAAGAATGGTTGCATCATATTCAAGGTTCTTTCTAATTCACTTAAGTTGTCTTCTAGTTTTCTATACACAGACGAATCAGGCTGTAAGCCCCCCATCGTCTGTTTAGCTTCAAGCAAAGTGCTTTCAACTGCATCAAGCACTGATTGAGTGGCTAAAATTTTAGAGTTGGCCGATAATATTGTGGTATTTGCAGAGTCGATAGCGCGAGTGGTGCTTCTTGCTATGTCTTCTAAAGGTAGCTGTTCTAATTTAATTAATAATTGTTCAGTTTTGTTCATGATACTGGCAAAGCCACTTTGCGATGTGGGAATCACTTTATATTTGCCGAAATATTCAAGTTCGTAGTCTTGTTCTTGCACTAAATCAAGATCAATATCTAAGCTAACTTTGAGTGAGCCCGTAAGGTAATTGGCGGTTTCAAGTCTTGCGCCCATGCCCGTTTTTATCCATTCGGTCATTTGCTTGTCGAACCATTCGAGTCCATAACCCGCGTTTTGCGTAAGTCGCTGAGGCTCAATATGCACTATTACCGCAATACGCGTTTCGTCGGGGTCAATAAGATTTTTCTGATGGAAATTCAAATAAGGGCGATGCACGCGGCCCAACAAAATACCGCGATATTCCACTGGAGCGCCAATATCTAAACCCCCTACCGAATCTTCAACCAATATCGCGTATTCTAGATATTCATAGACACGGTCTTCGGTAATGCCTGTTTTAGATGAATATAACTTAAATTCTCGAGGTGCATCAACGCGCTTGCCTAACTCTAAATCTTCAGGCACATCAAACTGCACACCCCCTGATAGAATTGTTTCCATTGATGCAAAATCGACGGTTAGGCCCTGGGTATCTGCTGAAACCGAAAAACCGCCAGCATTCCAAAAATGGGTATTGGTAGTAATTAAATTATCAAAAGGAGCTCTAATAAAAACGCCATAAGTCACCTGGCGGGATGCGACATCGAAATCGACCGTTTCTACCGCACCCACTTCAAAACCACGATAAATAATGGGGTTGCCCTCTTGCAAAGATTTGCCACCTTCAGACACTAAAGTCAGTTTTAAACCTGCACTAGTGGGTGATGAAATAGGCGGTACTTCCAAGCCTATAAATCGTTCCGAGTAATAAGCAGATTTACCCGGCTCTATCGCAATATAGGCGCCAGATAAAAGTGTGCCAAATCCACTAATACCTGAGCTTCCTATGCGAGGCCGCACTACCCAAAATTGACTATCGCTATGCAAGAATTGTTGGGTTTTTCGGTCGATTTCGACCAAGGCTTCAATCGACGTACCATCCTCATTGAAATTGATTGTTTTTACCGTGCCAATATCAACGTTGCGATATTTAACTTTTGTTTTGTTGGCTTCAAGCCCTTGTGCATCTTCAAACACAATAGTGATTTCGATACCTTGATTTTGAATATGATGATAGACCATGCCCATGCCAATGAGCGCAGCAATGAAAGGCAATATCCATATAACTGAAAAGTTAGATTTTTGCTTTATGACCGCTTTAGTATTTTCGTCGTTATTACTCATTTTTTTGTTGCCTGTCCCATATTAGTCTCACATCAAACTGATGCGCAGCAATCATCGTTAAAATCACCACAATTGCGAATGCCCTAGCGGCCATGCCAGGCTCTATTACCATAATGCCAGCAAATTGCACAAGTGCCACCAAAATTGCGACTACAAAAATATCTATCATTGACCATTTGCCAATAAATTCGGTCACGCGGTATAAAAAAGTAAGCTCATTCTTTGATAGCTTTGTTGATCTTGAAGTGTTGTAGCAAAGCCATAATATGATTATCATTTTTGCCAGAGGAATCAACACGCTCGCGCTAAAAATAACGAACGCAACAAAGTATGAACCATGCTCGATAAATAGTAAAACACCGCTGATAATGGTACTGGGTGTTGCATCGCCTAATAAGGTAGTTGTCATAATTGGATATATATTAGCCGGTATATAAAAAAGTATTGCTGTCAAAACTATCGCAAGTGTTCGTTGTACGCTATTTGGATATCGTAAATACAGGCGATCACTACAGCGTGGGCAATATTGCGAGTCTAGGTCAGTTACAAAGTGGCATGTACGACAGCTTACTTTGCCTAAACTTGCGGCGGTACCTTCAGGGTAACTAATTGAATCATTGGTAGAATCTATATTCGTGACATTTTCATTTGCCATGATTTATCCATGTCCATAGTTGGTGTTTGCTGGCAATAGCCGAAGATGCCAAAAAGCAAACCACAAAACCAATATATGCCCAAAATGCCACACCAAAAACAATGTCAGCAAGCTCAATAATTTTGATTAACGCCACCAATACTCCCACCATAAATACCTCTGTCATTACCCACGGTAGTAAATAACTCAAGGTTCTACCCAAGGTGATCGCAAAGGGTGGCTTAAGCCCAATTTTTGTGGGTATTGTAATAGCGAGTAAACAACTTAAATAAATTGCCGGAAATAGCAGCACACAAACATAAACTAAAAATGCTAATAAGTAGAAGCCTTGTATATAAAGTTCATTAGAGGCCTGGATAATCGTTATAGTGCGCGTTTGTCCTTGTGCGTCAAAAGACAAAAAGGGAAAGGCATTGGCAATCACCAACAAAATAAGTGCTGTTAAACTATAGGCAACAGTTTTATCAACAGGGTGCTTATATTGTGTCCATTGCACCTTCTTGCACCTAGGGCATAGCAAAGACTGATTATCATTGAGCTGCTCGGGTAACTCGATGAGTAAATCACAGTCATGACATGCTTGCTGTTTTGGATGAAGATGCGTAGCTTCCATATTTTATTGCCAGAAATACTGAAAGGTCATCCTAAAGACTATTAGATAGCAATGTTGACCGCAAGTTATTTACAAGAGTATTTGCAAGAGTATATGTTAGGTATTAGCAGTCTGCAGTGACAACTTCTATGGTGCACTGCGGCTCAGCAAAGGAATCATAAATTATGTAACAACCTTGATTAGTTGGGGTTCCGCTGGTGGGTACGTCGTAGCCAAAAAGTGTATATTGATTGTCTACTCTAGTGGTAATTTGGTCGTTAAAAGATGTGGACATAAAATCGAGAAAGTCTAAACGATTTCCCAACTCACCTTGGCTTTCAGGACATAAACTTCTAAAATCAACTTCAACACTCCCAAAACTAAAATTGACGATAAATTCACTTTGCCCATTGCCTGGATTAGAACTTGTAGTTTGCAAGCCCTGAATAATGGCTTTGTACTGAACCATTTGAGTGGTACTTTTGGCTTGTTTGGCCAATTCTTCAAGCGAAGCGATTTTTGCATCGCTAGATAAATCTATAAACCGTGGCAAGGCCACAATAGACAATACGCCGAGCACCACAATGACTATGATAAGCTCAATTAGCGTAAACCCATTTTGATACCTTGTTGATACTGACACTTAGGACTCTTGACTGACTACAGTTTTATAGTGTGGTTATCGGCAATAGTGGCACTTCCCTTAATTTAATGGCTTGGTCTACGCCCTAAAAAATGTTTGTTTCCTATCCAAAAGGCCTGCACTAGCGAGGATGAAAAAGCCGGCTGTTGTTGACAATTACTTCCTTTCTAGCGTAGTTTTTAAATGCAAGCTAATTAAGAAATAGCGGAGAGGTAATAATGAAAGGTCAATCGCAAGCCCCTAAATTTACTCGCCGCAGCGGTGCGAGTGAATCTAATCCGAGTATATTTCGGCGCTGGTTATTGTCAAAAGCGATGACCTATTTATTCAGTAAAACGAAAACAGTAAAAAGACATCGTAAAGCGGAGTTAAAGCGACAAAAAACTGGTGAAGCGCATCGTATTGAGTATTTCCATCAAGTGGATGATGCCTATAGTCACCTTGTGGCGCAGATATTAACATCATTTGTTCAACGTTATGATGCAAAACTAGTTTGTCATTTAGTTGAAAGCGCAAAAGGAGACAACTCCCCCGAGCCTGAACTACTTTTAAAACTTTCACGCTACGATGCCTTTTATATAGCACCGGAATATGGTCTTTCATTCCCCGAGCACGAAAAACCGATTGCCCCCAATTTATTACAATTGGCATCTAAAATATTAGCTAAGCAAGATTCAAAAGGATTTATTGCTTGTGTAGCGAAGGTAGGTGAAGCAATGTGGGCAGGTGATAAAGCTGCACTTGATAAACTGTCTGTTGAATATGGTATGACAAGCGAAACAACACTAGAAAATAAGCTAAATGAAGGTAAATTGCGCAGAGAATCACTTAAGCATTACTCAGGAGCCATGCTTTACTACGGTAACGAATGGTATTGGGGTGTAGACCGTTTGTATCATCTAGAAAAGCGACTCGCCAAACTTGGGCTTGATACAGCCCCAAAACAACCCCTATTAGTCGATAGGCCATCATTGAATGCTGGTACACTTAAAGATTCTGGCAAACTAACGCTAGAGATATATGCATCCTTACGTAGCCCTTATACCGCTATTTGTTTTGACCGAACAGTTGAATTAGCATCGCAGACAGGCGTAAATTTGACTGTGAAACCTATTTTACCAATGGTGATGCGGGGTGTACCAGCAACCCTTGAGAAGGGTCTATACATTTTTATGGATACCGCCAGAGAAGCTGATGCTGCAAATGTGTCATATGGTAATTTTTATGATCCTATTGGAGAACCAGTACGCAATGCATATTCCCTTTATCCGTGGGTAAAAGCGCAGGGTAGAGAAGTTGATTATTTCTCTAGCTTCCTCAATTGCGTCTTTGCTCAAGGCATCAATACTAACAAAACTTCGGGTATAAAAACCGTAGTTGAACAAGCAGGGCTTGATTGGCAAGAAGCTAAGACAATACTTGGCAAACCGGGTTGGGAAAGCATGCTAGAAGAAAATAGGTTAACGATGTACAAATTGGGCATTTGGGGCGTTCCCAGCTTTCGATTGTTGAATGAAAACGGGGAGCAAGTATTTGCAACTTGGGGGCAAGATAGACTCTGGCTTGTAGCAAGAGAAATACAACGGCAATTAAGCGATTAATAGATGCGCTCATTTTGCACGTACAATTGGCGTAGCAAAATAATCGTCTTCAATACTGGCTTTGTTCCAATCCCAATGTAGTCTATTATGAGGCATCATCTATAGCCTTGGTAGAGCTCTTTAATGTTAAATCAATCTCAAATTTCGCACTTCAAGTCTTTTGGCTATGTCACCTTAGAAAAATTCTTTAGCCTTGAGCAAATGAATTCACTAAAAGACGCGGCAAACAAAATAGTGGACGATTTTGACCCAAACTCAACGCGTTCTGTGTTTTCGACAAAAACTGCCGACACCAATCGCGATGACTACTTTTTAAATTCAGGTGATAAAGTGCGTTGCTTTTTCGAAGAAGATGCGTTTGACGAAGAAGGAAATCTACAGCAAGAAAAACATCTGAGTATCAACAAAATAGGGCATGCCTTACACACAAAAAACGATGTGTTTTCTGCCTTTAGCCAAGCAGCAGAAATAGCAAAAATTGCACAAGCTGTAGGGGTTAATCAGCCAGAAATTCGGCAGTCGATGTACATTTTTAAACAAGCCAAAATTGGTGGTGAAATTCGCTGGCATCAAGATGCTAGTTACTTCTTTACCAAACCTATGTCGGTTGTTACGTTTTGGTTTGCAATTGAAGATGCTACCTTATTGAATGGTTGCTTGCAGGTACATAAAGATGGTGCAAACTTTCCTTTAAAAGAACAGTTTAAGCGTTATAGTGATGACACCACTGAGTTGGTTCAATTGCAAGACCTTGACTGGCCAGCGAATGAGCAAGCTAATGCCCTGGAGGTAAAAGCAGGTTCTCTGGTAGTGTTTAACGGAGTCTTGCCGCACTATAGCGAAGCGAATCGTTCAGGTAAATCTCGTCATGCGTTCACCTTGCATATTACCTCTGCACAAGCTGAGTACGCCAATGAAAATTGGTTACAAGCCGAACCCACACGAATATATAGCTAAGCGTTTTTAGCGAAGCTACTGATCGCCGCACTTTTAACATAGTTGATTGCTTTTTCTTGTAACTGTTCAAATGGCGCCTCAAGACGCAACATTTTGTTGGCTTGGATATTAATTGTAGTGTCACCCCGTCATCTTCGCGAAAGCGAAGATCTCCCAATAAATTGAGAAGAGGTTTTCGATAAATTAAATAAAAACTTGCAATATGTGTGTTGGTGATGTATAACACTACAATAAGTGTGTTGGTGAGGTATAACACTATGTTATTGCTGTAGCCAATTTAAGTTTCTATTCAACGAGGTGCGGCCAATGGCTCAACAATGGGATGGCGATGTTCCGATTTACTTGCAGCTTTATCAGCAAGTGATTCGTCGAATACTCGACGGTTATATAAAAGAGGGAGAAGCATTGCCTTCTGTCAGAAATGTAGCTGCAGAGTATCAATTAAACCCTATTACTATTTCTAAGGCATATCAAATGCTGCAAGAGGAAAACATTGTGGAAAAACAACGAGGCAAAGGTTTATTCATAAAAAGTGGTGTAAAGTCATTGATCTTGGAGAGAGAACGTAGCAGTTTTTTGGAAAAAGAGTGGCCTATTGTATTGGAGCAAATTGCGCGTTTAAAGCTATCGACAGAAGACCTACTCTCTGCTCAGCCTAAGCAAGGAGAGCAGTCATGAATCCCTTAATCAATATCACAGATCTTTCTAAGTCTTATGGTAATAAGCATGTGTTAGATAAGATCGAATTGTCAGTTTATCCGGGCCAAATTTTAGGTTTAGTTGGCCCTAACGGCGCCGGTAAGAGTACTTGTTTACACGCGCTTTTAGGTTTAACTAGTTATACCGGCGACATTCAAGTGAACGGGTACTCGCCGAATAAACAGCGCATTAAAATGCTCAACGATGTTGCTTATATCTCTGATGTTGCGGTATTGCCTAAGTGGCTTAAAGTCAAAGAGGCACTTGAATATATGCAAGGCGTTCATCCTAATTTTAATTTTGAAAAAGCAAAAGCGTTTCTAGCTAAAACCAATATTTCCCAGTCTGCTAAAGTTAAAACCCTGTCTAAGGGTATGGTGACGCAATTACACCTTGCATTAATACTAGCGGTAGACGCAAAAGTCTTAATTCTAGATGAACCAACTTTAGGCTTGGATATCCTTACCAGAAGACAGTTTTACAAGCATCTACTTGAAGACTTTTACACTGAAGAAAAGTGCATAGTAGTGACAACACATCAAATTGAAGAAATCGAAAACATTTTAACTGACGTTGCCTTTATACAAGAGGGACGAATTGCCGTTAATGCAAACTGTGAAGAACTCTTAAATCGCTATCAATTACTAGCGGTAGATAACGAATTTTTAGTTCAAGCGTCGGCACTAAAGCCTCTTTATATTAACAGTATGATGGGCTTGCATAGCATGCTAATTGATACCCAAATTTTACCTGAAAATTTCCCACCATTGTCTGAAATGGGCAAAGTGCAAACGCCTTCCTTGGCTGATATTTTTGTGGGCTTGATGAGTCCTAATGAAATACAAAACCAGAGTGTCGTATCAGAGCCTAAAACAGAAGGAGAAAGCATATGAATTACCTTCAAATCCTAAGCAGTTTCAAGCGCGAAATCTGGGAATACAAAAAAAGTTTAGTGTGGACTCCCCTTGTCCTTGCCATATTATTGTTTATATTGCTGGCATCACATTTGTTGGCACTAAACGAGTATCAAGCAGCTAAGGTTGGTGAATTTATTGCGTTGGCCAGCGAGTTAAATGACAACAGTGCAAGGTCTTTAGGCAGGAATTTTGCTTTTGTACTGGTTATCTTTATACCTTTTTTATTGATTGCAGTCATTTTGCAAATTAAGTATTTTTTAGCTTGTTTATTTGATGAGCGTCGTGATTTGTCTGTCTATTTTTGGCGTTCACTGCCGGTTTCAGATGCGCAAACCATAGCCGTAAAGTTTGTGACGGGTGCTTTTGTTATTCCTCTGGTTTTTATTGTTGCAGGGGCTTTATTTATTATTGCCGCACTGTTATTGGCCTCTCTTGTGTCAGTATTTGGCGGCTTAGGCCCCGATACCAGCATTTGGACGTTTTTTAGCTCCATAGGAATATTGGGGCCTATTTCGACGATATTAATTGGGGTGGTAGCAATCACGATATGGCTTTTTCCGGTAATTACATGGTTGATGTTGGCATCGATGATTGCTCAACGCGCACCTTTTTTATGGGCGGTATTGCCAGTATTAGCGATTCTTATTGCTGAATTTATTTTTGTTGAAATTTTTGGCAATGGTTCGTTTTTCTTCATTCAAATATTGGAAGAATATTTTAGACTTAATCCCGGTGATTCAGTGAATATAATGCTTAACAGTGACAATATGATTGTTCAAGCTCCACTCTTTGTTAATAGCATTATTTTTGCCAAAGCGGGTATTGTTCCAATTGGGATTGGGTGTTTGTTTCTGGCAGCAACATACTGGTTGCGAGTAAATCGTAGTCACGAGGCTTAACACTAACTACAGGCTACAAAATAGTCTTCAGAGCAACCTTACGCGAGAGTGTCGGGTTGCTCTTTTGCTTCAACAGACTTTTTCTCAGGCTTTATCATTAATCCGATTGAAGCCATGATAAGTGCCAAGCCCAAACCATGATAGCCAGTAAATGCTTCATCCAGCAAAAATACCGCCAATACCGAAGTAATAGCAGGCCCGCTAGTACCGACAATGCTTGTGCGCTCAGGTCCAATGCGGTGTATGCCCTCTGCTACTAGTAATGAAGGAATAACGGTACAGAATATAGCAACCGACGCAACTACTGCAAACTGTTCTATGTTTACAAATAGCGATTGAATAGGCTGTGTAGCAACAAAGTAAACTAGTATTACAACACTGGCCGCCAGCATTGCAATACTGGTAAACATTTGACTACCAACCTGGGTAATAATTGCTTTGCTAAACACCACATAAATCGCAAAAGCGACAGCACTAATGAAAACCAAAAATGTGCCTAACAAGACTTCATCTCCTAAAGTCTTCAAATCGTGACCAAAAATAATCAAAATACCAGCATATGACATCGCCAACAAAAGCCAGATGTTTTTAGGTAGTTTAGTTTTGAATATAAAGTAACTGAGCACTACAACAATAGTCGGAAAGCAAAACAATACAACCCGTTCTAATTGCGCGCTAATATACTGCAAGCCCAATAAATCTAAATAACTAGCAATAAAATAACCGAGCACACCAAGGCCGCTAATTTTCCATATCCATGCTTTATATGTGACCCTTTTATCTTGTTTTTTCACCCAAAAATAAATAGCCAAAGATAAATAAAAAGGCATAGCGATTATCATTCTTAGTGCTATAACTTGTTCACTATTGAGTCCCAGTTCGTAGGCATATTTAATCAATATAGGTTTAAGAGAAAACATGAAAGTGCCGGCCAACGCAAAACACAAGCCAATAATGAAAAAACGAGAAGACGGCGTTGAAGCGTGCAAAAAAGTTCCTGTTGAACATATGATAATGAATGGCTGGCTAGCAGCACAGAATGTGTCATTATATCATTAGTAAATTAATTAAGCCCAACTTGGGACAATTAGGTAAAGTTAAATATGAAGTTGTTCTCGTTAAAAAAAATAATTGTAGTAATACTAACGCTAGGCTTGATCGTGTTGCTTATTGCACAACTAAGTTTGCCAAGTAAACCAAGTGGTAAAGAGTATATTGCACTAGCAAAAAAATATGATGTAGAAGTTTTACGTGATCCCCTAGGTATTCCACATGTTTATGGAAAAACAGATGGCGATACCGCGTTTGGCTTAGCTTATGTGCAAAGTGAAGACGATTTTGAAACACTACAATCTATCATTATCGCAACTCGTGGAATGCGCAGCGCTGAGGTAGGCTTTGACGCGATTGAAAGTGATTTTGTTGTTCAGTTTATGGGGGTTTGGGATACTGTAAACGCCCACTACGATGCAAAAGTACCTGAAAAAATAAAGCTAATTGCCCAAGCGTATGCTGATGGGGTTAATTTGTATGCGGCAGAAAACCTTGACGCAGTGAGTCGCTATTTGCTGCCTGTAACGGCCAAGGATGTTATTGCCGGCTTTACGTTTAAAACTCCCATGTTCTATGGTTTTGACAAAATACTTAGCGATGTAGTCAATGGTAATTTACTTATTGCAGAAGCATCTGAGAATTCGGTACCAATTGGGAGCCAAGGTATTGCAATTGCACCGCATCGTTCGGCTGAGGGACAAACTCACTTGCTAATTAATAGTCATCAACCGCTTACTGGTCCTGTCGCGTGGTATGAAGCGCGTTTAAATAGTGAAGAAGGTTGGAATATGGCGGGCTCAACCTTTCCAGGAGCGCCAGTTATTATTCATGGCCATAATGAGAGTCTTGGTTGGGCCAATACTGTAAATAAGCCTGACTTAGTCGACGTGTATCAATTAAACATCAATCCAGACAATGATAATCAGTATTTATTGGACGGGAAATGGACAGACTTTTCGGTAAAAACAGCCAAGTTAACAGTGAAATTACTAGGACCCATAAGGTGGACCTTCAATAAAGATATTAAAATTAGCCAACATGGGCCCGTTATGGAAACCGAGCATGGTTTGTTTGCTATGCGTTGGGCCGGCATGAACGAGGTAAGAACCCTTGAATTTATGCTGGATGCCAATAAAGCGAAAAACATAAACGAATTTGAAGCCGCGATTAAATTAAAAGCCATGCCAAGCATCAATTTTGTCTACGCGGATAAAGACGGCAACATAGCCCATTATTACAACGCTCAATTTCCAAAACGCAGCGTTGAAGCAGATTGGCTAGATGTTTTGCCAGGTGACCGTTCAAATCTTATATGGAATGAATATCATGATTTTACCCTCATGCCTAAGACCCATAATCCTGTATCGGGGTTAGTATACAACGCAAATAATCCTCCGTGGCAGGCCACCGATGGTGCTGACGACGCCAAGGTATCTGATTATCCCGCTTCAATGGGGATAGAAAGCTTTGTTACTAATCGCGCTTTACAAATAGAAGCTCTCTTTGCTACACAAGAAAAGATATCTATGCAAGCACTTAAAGAGGCCAAGTATGATTTGTCTTATCATCCTCAATCAAATCAAATTCGGCATTTTAGCGCATGGCTTGCTGAGCAAAAAGACAGTGCTTATAGCACACTTGAGGCAGAAGCTTTAAGTGCCCTGCGCAAGTGGAACCTTTCTACTCATAAGGACAATGAGCAAGCAGCTCTTGCAGTTATGACCTTGGAGCCAGTGCAAACAGGCCGAGGCAAAAAAGTGAGTTTTGACGATACCACATTGGCCTTTAAAACAGCCGTGTCTAAATTAGTAAAATATCATGGCAGTTTTGAGGTGCCTTATGGCGAGGTTTTTCGTTTAAAGCGTGGCAATAAAAACCTAGCGATGAGTGGTGGCCCAGATATTTTAAGGGCAGTTTATGGTCAAGAGATGGACGAAAATGGACAGATTGAGAATATAGCCGGTGATGGTTTTATGATGTTTGTTTCGTGGGATAAAAATGGCCTGGTAAGCTCTGAGGCGATCCATCAATATGGCGCTGCGACCGACTTACAAGACTCCCCTCATTATAATGACCAAATGGAAATGTTTGTTGATCATAAAGAGCGAAGAGTATTGTTTGAGCGTGAAGAAGTCGAGAAACAGGCTAAGCGGCGATATCGACCTGGCCAATGATTATAAAAATGCACTGATCAAAATAAACCCAAGCAAGGTAAAGGGCACGGAAATCACTGTACTAATAGCAATAATTTGCGCGGCTAATTCGTGATTTCCGCCAATCTTTCTCACCATAACATAACTAGCTGCCGCGGTAGGGCTGATGGCCATTAAAAAAATCACCATCAAAGGCATTCCTTTAATACCAAACAGTATCGCTAACACAACAACAATCAATGGATAGAATATACATTTGATGCTGATACTCAGTATACCTGGAACTCCGTTTTGACGAATAGTAGAAAAGCGCAAAGCTGCCCCTGTACACAATAGCGCCAAAGGTAACGTGAGTTGTGCAAAATAACCGGCACTGTTGTCAATGATTGCCGGCAAAGGAATTGCAAAAACGGAGACAAGTAAACCGGCCACAATCGACAATATAATAGGGTTAGTCAAAATATCTTTAACTATCTTGGCATAACTGGTTTGTTTATTCTGATATATGTTAAGTGCTGCTACAGACAATACATTGTAAATGATGGTCAAACTGCCAAGATAAACTGAACCATAAGCTAAACCTTCACTGCCATAAGCATTTGTGCAGTAGGCTAAACCAATAATACCCATATTCGATCGAAAGGCGCCTTGGATCACTACTCCCCGATCATCTTTTTGCTTAATTAACCATGGTGCTAGTACCAACATGACAACAAATACCAATAAAGTACCGCTGACACCAATAGATATCACCTTTAGATCGGTTAATTGTGTGACAGAACTTTTGCTGATTGTGGTAAATAAAAGAGCGGGGAGTGCGAAGTTAAACACGAGACCAGACGCTTTTTGCACAAAGGCATCATCAAGTGTACCGTAGCGATATAAGCCGTAACCAAAGCCAATCATCAAAATAACCGGGCCAATTACGCCAACAGCAAAGGTAGCAAAATCTATATCTAGGGGCACGTTAGTAAAATCTGTCTTATTGGATTAAAGAGTAACTATATACGTTAAAAAGCGCACGATTGCACGCTTGTCATTGCCTTCATTTATTGCGAGCCTGCAAATACATCATCATGCAGGTCTAATATTTACCGGTACGCCATTGAGTACTGCATTGCCAGATAGCTCGTCGAGCACCATTTCATCGGTTAGGTCGTTGCAGCTAACTCCTGCAATACTTTGTGCGTGCTCAAGCTGAATGCCCTTTTTGTCGTGCCCCCAACCATGAGGCACACACACTACACCAGGCATGACTTTGTCGGTGACTTCTGCCGCTATGTTTATTTCACCTACTCGAGAGGCGATAGTGATATCTTGACCGTTTTCAATGTCGTGATTTTGCGCATCCAATGGGTGAATTTGCGCGGTGCAACGAGCGCTGTCCTTAACCATGCGTTTACTATTATGCAGCCAAGAATTATTTGATTTTAAGTGTCTACGACCTATCAAAAGAAGTGACTCATCGCTTGCTTGCGCACCAAAAAAGAAGGCCTCTACACGCTTAATATCAGGCATAAAATAGTCAATACTCAATTCGATAGTTTTACTTTGGGTAAACAGAGCGTCGGGCAGATTTGGCTGAAGTTCACCCAAGTCAATACCGTGTGGATTATCAATCAAAGTTTGCAGGCTCAAATTATGTTCACCATTTGCATAGCGCCCAGACTTTAGTAAGTCGTCAACAACACCGCTGGGCTTTTTGTCCCATAATGGCTGATATTTTTGTTTAATTGCTGCTTCAGTTTCGTCCATTTGCCCACTTGCAGATGAACTATCTTTTGCACGTTGTATTTCTAGTTTTTCAGCCAAGCTCAAATATATTTGCCAATCGCTGCGTTTGTCATCGCTCATAGGGAATACAGCCGGTGAAAACTTCGCTGAGTTCCGCACGGCAAACTTATGAAAAACAATGTCGTAATGATCGCGTTCGAGTGCAGTGACAGGGGGCAAAATAACATCAGCATGGCGACTACTTTCGCCAATATAAAAGTCAACTGCTACTAAAAACTCAAGCTGCTCAAAGGCTTTGTCCAATTGAGGACCGTTGGGAGTCGTGAGCACTGGATTGCCCGCACCTAATATCATGCCCTTAATTTGCCCATCTCCCGGCGTGAGAATTTCTTCTGCTAGAGCCGATACGGGGTATTCACCACCAAATGAAGGCAAACCACGCACTCTTGTTTTGCCTTTGGCAATGCTGCCACGGCCAGAGTGAGGTAAGTAATCAGCCGCGGGTTGGGTAAACATCATACCGCCTTTTTTGTCTAGATTACCCGTTAACATATTAAACAACATAATGAGGTACTGAGTTAAGGTACCAAAACGTTGCACGCTAGCACCCATTCGACCGTAGCACGATGCTGATTCAGCTTGCGCAAATTCTTTTACCATTCGATGAATATCGTCAGCTGCAATACCAACTAATTTTGCAACTCTTTCAGGAGGGTAAGCGTCGACGTACTTTTCTACATCAAGCAGCCCGTCGGCTAATGGTAATATGTTGTCGGCTTTGCACAAGTTTTGGCTAAACAAACTATTAAGCATCGCTAACATTAGCAAGGCATCGGTGCCTGGCACTATAAAATGATGCTCACTGCTAACATCGGCAGTTTCGGTTTTTTTAGGATCGATAACAACTACTTTACCGCCCTTCTGCTGAATTGCTTTTAATCGTTTTTTAACATACGGCACGGTCATTATGCTGCCGTTAGAGGCAAGAGGGTTGCCGCCAATAATCATAAAATAGTCGGTATTATCTATGTCGGTAATGGGTATTTGGTTTTGATGGCCAAATAACTTAAGGCTAACGATATGATGGGGTAATTGATCAACCGAGGTTGCTGAAAATCGATTAAACGACTGCAAAGTGCGAAAGAAATAAGGCCCAAATAAAATCGCACCATAATTGTGTGCATTGGGATTGCCTAAATAGGTCCCGAAGGCGTTTAAGCCATGTTTTTTCTGAATTTTATGAATATTTTCAGCCACTAAATCTAATGCTTCATCCCATTCGATTTGTTGCCATTTGTCGCCTACTTTTTTAAGCGGATGGCGCACACGATCCTTGTCATCATATAAGTCCTTAAGGGCCTTTGCTTTTGGACAAACATGACCTTGACTGAAAGGGTTATTTTTATCGCCGGCAATAGCAGTGATAAGATTTTCATTGTCGAGCACCTCAGTGGTGACTTCTATGCCGCACATGGCTTCGCAAAGTGTGCAGGTAGAATAATGTTTTGCGCTGGTCTGTTGAGTGCTTGTTGTCATTAATTTCAACCCTTTTGCATTTTGTTGTGAAAAAAGCACACTTGTTAGAGTGAGCTAGCATTAGAATAGTACCAAGGCTTGGGCGAGTAAAATCATCAAACTAAATAATCACTAATACACCTCAGTGTGTCACCGCCTTAAAACCAAGCTAAAACTGCCTCAAAACCAACTCAAAATCAGAAAAGCTTATTTAGATACACCGGAAGGTGTTGGAAACTGTACTTGGCTTTCAAGTTTATAGGTTTGCCAATGTGCTAGCATATCTTGATAAACAAGAGGATATTCACCCTTAAGGTTATTTTGCTCACCCGCATCTTCAGCAAGATTGTATAGTGCAAAATTTTGCGGGTCGAAAGGCTTTGTTTCATTGACTAGCTTCCAATCACCTTTTCGCACCACAATGTTATGTCGATGTTCCATGGCAAACACATAGTTGGCATCATGCAAAAAATCAGCTTTTTGCTCTAAAAGAGAGGCCATAGAAGCGCCTTTTAAAGGATAGACTTCCTTTCCTAAAAATGATTCTGGGTAATCAATTTGCGCATATTCATAAAAAGTTGGAGCGATATCGAGTAGTGATGTGAATGTTTTAGTGACGGTTCCTTTATGCTTAACCATGGCCCCAGATATAAGCATTGGGCTGGTAATGCCGCCTTGTGTTGTATAGCCTTTAAAGTACCTGAAAGGTGCTGAGCCGGCTTCAGCCCATTGAGGACCGTACGAAATAAAGGAATCTTTTTTACCCATTTCAGCATAAGCGTCGGTGTAGTTTGCGTTCAAAAATTCTGCAAAATAAGGATGGTAGTAAAAATCATTGGCGGCAGCGCCATTATCAGACATAAAAACAATAAGGGTATTTTCGAACTGATTTGTTTGTTTAAGGTAGTCTACTATGCGACCAATATTAACGTCTAAATTGTCAACCATACCCGCATAAAGTTCCATTTTACGTTCTTCAATTAGTTTTTCATCAGCGCTTAAAGTACTCCATGGCTTTACACTTTCATGGGTATCTGGTAGTTCTGCAGATTCAGCTATAAGCCCCAGCTTTTTGAGGCTAGTAAAGCGATTTTGTCTTAACACCTCGTAACCATCGCGGTACTTACCTTCATATTTCTTCCAATACGCTTCGTCTACTTGCAAAGGCCAATGGGGTGAGGTGTATGCCGCAAATGCAAAAAATGGCTTGTCGCTATCTTTGTTATTGTCAATATATTCGATAATTTTAGAGGTATAAACGTCGGTTGAGTAATCGCCTTCTTTCCATTTAACAGGCTCATTATTTTCTAGATAAGTGCTCACCGGATCGCGAGCTAACCAACCTTTGTCACTATAGTGATTTGCCACACCTTCAGGAATAATAAATGATTGCGCAAAGCCTTTATTGGCTGGAAGGTGGTCTGGCGCTGTACCTAAATGCCATTTACCTACCATGCTGGTATGATAGCCGGCTTTCTGCAACAAAGCGGGTAAGGGCACAATGCGGTCGGTTAAATGACCTTCATAGCCAAAGGCTTGCGAATTTAAGTCTTGGCTTCCCATACCAGCAATATGATTATCGTTGCCCGACAGCAACATTGCTCTGGTAACAGCACACATAGGCGCGGTATGGAAATTACTAAAGCTAAGGCCGCTAGACGCCAGCATATCTATATTCGGAGTGTCTATTTCTCCGCCAAAAGCACCAATATCGGTATAGCCCATATCGTCTGCAACAATTAACAAAATATTAGGGCGCTTAACTTCTAAGCCGTTTACCTCGCGGTTGATTTCTTGCTTGGAGCAGCCGCTAAAAATAGTTAAAATAACAATTGCAAAAATCACAATCAGAGAATCTTTCATTTTTGAAGGGTTCATTATCACTGCATCAATGCCATAGCAAAATTGGTTTTTTATACTAGCATTAAATTTCATTTAAAAAAGCTTAACGCTACACATAGCGAAATTATCTACATAGGCAAGTCACCGCAGAATAATCCCGCGTGGTCTCAAAATACATACTTTAATGTGCAAAGGTGTTACCAATACGTGTTAACATAAAATTTACACTACTGACATGAAGTATGCTAACCATGCATCAATGATATAAAAACTAAGGCGGCTTAACCAGAATGTCTCACATCGAAACTCCTGCAAAAGATATTGTATCATTGCCACTTAAAGGCGCTTATGGCACCGGTACCCTTGTTCTTAATTTATTGCCTGCGTCAGTCAGCATTTTCGCTTTTTTCTTGGTCACTGCGTATGGAATGGACCCTGTATTGGCGGGTCTTTTAACAGGCTTGCCAAGAATTTTTGATGCCATTACTGACCCTATCATGGGATTTATAACCGATAACACCAAATCACGTTGGGGCAGACGCCGGCCCTATATTGTTATTGGCTCTATTTTGAGTGGTGTGCTTTTTGCGCTTATGTGGCAGATGGATCCTGAGGCTTCCCAACAATACAATTTTTGGTATTTTTTGTTGTTTTCATTAGCATTTACTATCGGTAATACGATGTTCGCAACCCCTTTTGTCGGCTTGGGTTACGAAATCACCACTGACTATAATGAGCGCACCCGTTTAATGGCAATAGCGCAGTTTATGGGACAAATCGCTTGGATGATAGTGCCTTGGTTTTGGGTACTGATTGCTAACCCTGATTTATTTGAGACTCAAGCGGAAGGCGTGCAAAAAATGGCCTTAATTGTGGGCGGGATTTGTATGATTTTAGGGATTGTACCGGGCCTATTTTGTAAAGGAATCGACAGCGACCATATTGATAATACCAAAGAAATTTCATTGCGCACCATGGGCACAAATCTAGTCGCTATTGTGAAAGGTATAATACAAACTTTCCAAAATCCATCATTTGTGAAGCTCTGTGCGGCAACTTTTCTAATCTTTAATGGCTTCCAGCTAGTTTCTTCTTTCGCTTACTATATTATTGTGTTTCATATGTATAACGGTGACTACGGCGCCGCCGGTAATTGGCCAGCATGGTACGCCACAGCAAGTGCTTTAATGACTGCATTTTTTGTTATTCCAATTGTTTCGTGGATGGCAAACAAATGGGGTAAACGTATGGCATTTATAATTTCTACTTCAATTTCAATTGTTGGCTACGGATTAAAATGGTATGGCTTTACCGCGGGTAATACATGGATGATATTTTTACCTATTCCCATGTTTTGTTTCGGTATAGGCGGCTTGTTTACTCTTATGTTGAGCATGACCGCTGATGTGTGTGATTTAGATGAATTAAAAAATGGCATGCCACGAAGAGAAGGTACTTTTGCCGCTATTTATTGGCTAATGGTAAAAATTGGGCAAGCCATTGCTATGATCTTAGGCGGCGTAGTGTTAAGTTTTGTTGGCTTTGACCAAAGCCTAGCGGTACAAACAGCCGAGACAATGACCAAACTAAGAATTGCAGATATTGTAATACCGGCAAGCACCGCAGCCCTAGCAATATGGGTCATGTGGTCTTACGATTTGGACGAAGATCGCGCACGGGGAATTCAAAAAGAGTTAATAGAACGCCGCGGCGAGTTATAAACGGTTGATAAATAGCCGACTAGCGGGTGCCAAAAATTTTGTCGCCCGCATCGCCTAAACCTGGCAAGATATACCCATGTTCATTTAGTTTTTCGTCGATTGCCGCGACATAAATATCAATGTCAGGATGCTTTTGCAGTACCGCTTCAATTCCTTCTGGTGCAGCGACTAAAAACAACCCTAATATTCGCTCACAGCCTTTAGCTTTAAGCAGCTCAATTGTTGCCATTAAGGTGCCGCCGGTGGCTAACATTGGGTCTACTATAAGCGCTGTTCTTAATTCAACGTCTTTAACTACCTTGTCAAAATAAGCCACAGGCTGCAAAGTTTCTTCGTTTCGATATAAACCAACTACGCTTATTTTTACATTGGGCATAAGGGCCAAAACACCATCTAGCATGCCTAAACCCGCACGTAATATCGGTACTACAGTTATTTTTTTCCCTTTCAGTTTTTGCACAGGGATGGGTTCGCCTGCCCACCCAGTGATATCAACATTTTCTACCTCAAGGTCTCGTGTAGCCTCGTATGTCAGTAAATTTCCCACCTCACTGGCTAACTCTCTAAAGTCTTTGCTACTGACTTTGGCTTTGCGCATGAGTCCTATTTTATGCTGAATAAGGGGGTGTTTTATTTCGTAAACTGGCATACCGAACCTTCTTTTATTTTTAAACCTTAGTCATTACTGTGCAAACTGTCGTTTAGTCCACCCCACAGTGAAGCGTCTGTAACGAGAGCTTCTACAACACCTGTTTGACTATTACGTCGATACAGCAAGCCTGATTTACCAGACAATGCTTTAGCCGAAACAACAGTGCCATCTGGCGTTTTCACTTTTGTACCGGCGGTAACATATAAACCGGCTTCTACAATGCATTCATCACCTAAGGAAATACCAATACCGGCATTTGCGCCGAGCAGACTGCGCTCACCAATAAAATTGATTTGTTTTCCGCCACCAGAAAGGGTACCCATAATAGATGCGCCAGCACCTACATCGGAATTTTTGCCGACAATAACTCCGGGAGTCACTCGTCCTTCAACCATTGATTCGCCAAGAGTACCTGCATTAAAGTTTACAAAACCTTCATGCATTACCGTAGTGCCAGAGGATAAATGAGCACCAAGTCTAATTCTGTCAGCGTCGCCTATTCTTACACCCGGCGGAATAACATAGTCAGTCATGCGCGGAAACTTATCGATAGATGTAATGGTTAAGTGATGATACTCACCACTAATTGCGCTGCGTAACTCGTCTACTTTGTTTGGCAATACTGGACCAGCCGAAGTCCATGCGACATTATTTAATAAACCAAATATTCCATCTAAGTTTTGCCCATTAGGTTTCACTGCGCATTCAGACAATAAATGTAAGCGTAAATAGGCTTCTTCCGCACTAGCAGCCGGCTCGTCTAAAGAGTCAATATCTACAGTAATGAAGTCACTTTTGATAATACCCACTTTTTCAGCTAAGCAACTTCTAGCTAACTTTTTGTTGTCTCGAGGGAACCATACATCAAGAGTTTTACCTGATTGTACATCGCTGTATCTGTGTCCTATGCGGCTAATTTTCATTTTTTACCTTTTAAAAAGTGTGTTTGAATCTCAAGTATATAAGGGTTTTAGTGTTTTTCGCTCTGTTACCCTCTGACTGAATATTATCCCATTGCCTGTTTGATAAAAAAAGCTTTACCGTAGAAATTTTATCAATCATTGAAGATGCAATATCAAGTAATGACTATTTAGAAGTGTTAGGGCATTTTTTGTGTACTGCTAATAAATCTTACTTACATACAAATTGCCTATTTGTTGCTAATATTTACCAAACTTTGTTAAGAGAGCTTAGCATGCAACTGCCACTACTGATTCAAATCAAAGCAAAAGGTTTTGCTGTTCTTTTTGTATGTTTACTTTTTAGTGCTTTTAGTACAAATATTCTTGCTAACGCCAATCTCTTTGCCAAGGCCAACAGTACACAAGTCATCAATCCTCTAGAAACTAAAGAACAAAGTTGTAAATTTACAAATGTTGTATTTAAAGTCGATTTTGAAGGCGCAAGGCTTAATAGCTGCGAACAGCTTTCACAACATGAATTTATGTTGAGTACAGACGCTGAAAATCGACCCATAAACCCAAGCCCTTGGTATGCGTTTAAAGTTGAATCGTCGCTTACGCAAGACATTGATATAGTTTTGCGAGCGATTGAATCGAGACCTCGTTATTTACCTAAAATAAGTACAGACGGCAAAACATGGCAGTCATTGCCTTTTTCAGTTAGTGAACAAAACATGCATTTTACTATTCCACAATCTAAAACGCCGATATGGATTGCGGGACAAGAAATTCTAGATAATCAAAGTTATTTAGATTGGAAAAACGAATTACTTTTGAAGAGTGAAAACTTACGACATGTGGTTATTGGCGAATCCACGCAGGGTCGAGATATTCACGCTTATATATCTCAGCAGCAAGATAACCATGAGTGGGTAGTGATTATTGGTCGTCAGCATCCTCCGGAAATAACTGGCGCATTAGCTCTCAAAGCGTTTGTTGAAACCATGTATATCGATGCAATTAATCCTGCTTTTTTTGAGCGTTTTAATGTACTCATTGTGCCAAATATGAATCCCGATGGCGTCGCTGCTGGGAATTGGCGTCATTCCTCAACTGGGGTGGATTTAAATAGAGATTGGCATAAATTTGAACAAATAGAGACTCGGCTGGTAAGAGACAAAATACTGAGTCTTTTAGGTGAGTACTCTAAATTGGTATTTGCCTTAGATTTTCATTCTACCCAGCAAGATATTTTTTATACCATGCCCACCGATTATCATGTGGCCCCCGCTAATTTGGTCAACGAGTGGTTAAAAGAATTAAAACCACGCCTTGCCTCGTCTTTTGTTATTCGTGAGCGGCCAGGCTCTAGTCCTGGCAGAGGCGTTTTTAAGCAATATATTGCCGATAAATTTAATGTACATGCCGTGACCTATGAAATGGGCGACAATACTAACCGTAAGATGATAGAGCATGTGGCAAAAGAGGCTGCGATATCGTTAATGGATAAGCTGTTGACTACTGATAGCGATGATTTTGTTTATCTTGACGATAAAACAGGCGGGACAAAAACCAACTCCCCCTAACCCCTAATATTGTCTAGGTTCTTCCTTCAATGCTAAATAAGCGACAAATATCAAACCAATTGGGGGCAAAAGTGACAAGAAAAACCCTATTGCTCCAGCACTAACGGGATTCATTGCTTTTGCCTCGGCTAATTGATAACTCATCCATGTGATGGTCGTCACAAAGACAAAACACGATACTACAAATAAAAACATCACCATAACGATACCCTCACTTGCTTATTTTTTTAGTATAAAAATGCCAACCTGTTTGCTGGAAGCCTGCAACAATTGATTAATCCATAACATGTTGATTTGCCGAAATTGTTAAAGGGTGATAACCCGGTTTCGCTTCTAAAAACGCTTTTTGGGCAAAGGCTTTGCCTTCAGGCGTTAAAACAAGCTCTCTATATAGTGGTGCCACCAATTTGTTGCGGCCAATACTCACTAAATAAGTATATAAACGAGGAAACGCCGATTGATAATTATTTCTAATCGCCATGAGTAACCAGCTATGTGCAATTTCGTTGTTTGCGGACTGTGTTAACGCAAATGCGGCATCTAAGTCGCCTAACTGCTTTTCGCTGAGTTGCTTAGGCATATTATTCAAAAAATATAGCCATTGATGCACGGTCCATGAGTTTGTTTGAATATCGCTTGCTTGCATACTGCCACTCAACCAATTACTCCGTGCTGAATCTACAATTAAAAAAGCGTCTGATTCGGGCACTGGGGCACCATTAGGAATGCCGGGCTCAAAAATCCACTCTTCAATCCGACTTTTAATTAGTTGGTCGCTATATTGCTCCAACAAGGTTTTATCCAAATAGTCGATAAATTCATCGGTTGTAATGCTTTTAAAGGCATAATCTTCAAAATACTGTAGTAAAAATTTATCAAAATTATCACGACCAATCTTTTGTTCAATTTCGCGTAAAAACAAAGCGCCTTTTTCGTAAGGAATGTTTGAAAAAACGTCATCTGCATCACGGCCTCTAAGGTCAATGGCCAATATTTGATCGCTTGGCGTTAAGCTGGCGATATCCTTTTGCAGATCTTGGTAACCAAGCACAGCTTCCATATTATAACGATCAGTACCGTATATCATTTCCATGATGCGGTAAGTTAAATAAGTAGTGAAGCCCTCGTTTAACCACAAATCTCGCCATGTGGCGTTACTAATTGTGTTACCCGACCAACTGTGTGCTAATTCGTGGGCAATTAATGCGACCAAACTCTTATCGCCAGCAATAACAGTTGGTGTAATAAATGACAATCTCGGGTTTTCCATTCCGCCGAAAGGAAACGACGGCGGCAATATGAGTAAGTCGTATCTGTCCCAACTATATGCTCCGTATTTACTTTCGGTAACTTCAAGCATGCTTTCTGTATCTTCAAACTCAGCTGCCGATGCTTCGAGCAGGGCGGGTTCTGAATATACACCGGTGCGTTCTCCCATTGGTTTAAAGGCTAAGTCACCTATAGCTAACGCGATTAAATAAGAGGGAATGGCTTGAGGCATTTCAAATTCATACACGCCATCTCGGGGTGTATTTGGGTCGTTGGCTGCACTCATGACTGCTAGTAAGGACTCTGGCGTTCGGATGGTTGCGTTATAGGTAACCCTTACTTGGGGTGAATCCTGCAAAGGGATAAAGCTTCTAGCATGTATGGCTTGCGCTTGTGTAAACAAAAAGGGATGTTTTTTACCTGCGGTTTGCTCCGGGCTTAACCATTGCACACCTGACGCATTTGGCGAAGTGCTGTAACTCACCTTTACCTTTTTGGCAACATCACCTACTTGAATATGCAAGGCAGCACCAAGGTTTTCGTCAGCGGGCTTCAATTCGAATTCGGCGGCTTCGCCAGCAACAGTCACGCTTTCAATGCTTAGGTTACGTGTATCTAATATCAATGTAGTAGCGTTGGCATCGTGACGTTGCATTGTTAGTTCTGCAAAACCGATTAGGCTTCTTTTTGTGAAGTCTGCAGTTAGGTCTAAAGCAATATGGCTCACACTAATCTGGTCTGGATTAGCAAAGGAATGATAGTCTTTTCCGGTTTCAAAAGTGTCATTGATGGACTCTGCTTGCAAACTTGCCGTGCTTGCTTCAATCGGCTTCGTTTCGTCTTCTATCGCGGGCGTGCGAGTATGTTCTGAGCAAGCAATCAAAGCGATAAAGGAAATAAGAAGCAGCAATTGTTTTAGGTTAATTTTCATTATTATCGTCATTAAAGAATCTGTTTTATCCAGTAAAACTTTATCTAAGAGGGAAGTTATAATTGCTAACGCTAAATGAAAACATCAAGATTATCAATCATTAACTGAATTTTACCTTAAGAACTGTACCTGGGTTTGTGTCTATTTGGACTAAACGAATGTATTTCCGCAATGCTTGGGGTAAGAATTTTTGTAAACAGTTGGTCGTATTCTGAATTAAGAGCTTGAATGATGGGTATGCATTCTATAATTTATAGGTGTAGTTAGTTTGAATTTTAGATTAGAAATAACGCATAGAATAGGCTTAGCGTTAATCAAAAAATAAGGCAAAATTGGTAAGTGGACACGAATAATATGCAAAAAATCCTTTTACTTACCGCACTCATCGCCAGTGTCTTTATCTCAGGTGGGTGCACAAATGACAACGCTAAGAACGAAGAAACGCTTCCTACAAAGCCGCCGGAGTGGACTAAAGAAGCAATTTGGTATCAAATTTTTGTTGAACGCTTTCATAATGGCGATGTTACCAACGACCCTACGTCAGAAAGCATACAGGGTTCGTATCCAGGGTATATTCCTGATGATTGGAAATTGACTCCGTGGACACAAGATTGGTATCAAGCTGACGAGTATTTCTCATCACTCGATGGTAAAACTGATTTCACCGGTAACGAAATTTCAAGTTTTGATGCAAAAACCGCGTTACGCCGCTATGGTGGGGATTTACAGGGCGTGATAGATAAACTCGACTATTTGCAAACCTTAGGAATTAATGCGATATATTTTAACCCAATTAACGACGCCCCATCGATGCATAAATATGATGCTCGTCATTGGCGTCATGTTGATGTGAACTTTGGTCCTGAACCTGCAAAAGATCGGGAAATTATTGCAGATGAAGATCCTAGCGACCCCGATACATGGGAGTTCACCCATGCCGACAAGCTGTTCCTAGCACTTATAAAACAAGCAAAAGCGCGCGGTATCAGAGTTATTTTAGATTATTCATGGAACCATACGGGTCACACTTTTTGGGCATGGCAAGATCTTCTAAAAAATCAACAATCCTCTGATTATGCAGACTGGTATTGGGTAAAGCAATTTGATGATCCGGACACACCTGATAACGAATTTGAATATCGAGGTTGGTTTGGCGTATTTGATTTACCCGAAATCAAAGAGACCGTTTATGCAGACCATGCGGAAAAGGTCTCGTTAGTTGAGGGGAATATTTATAGCCAAGCGGCAAAAGAGCATATATTCGCCATTACTCGTCGTTGGCTTGATCCAAATGGCGATGGCGACCCAGAGGATGGCATTGACGGTTTTAGACTTGATGTGGCAGCAGAAGTACCCATTGGATTTTGGCGCGAATATCGTGAGGTGGTTAAAAGGCTAAATCCAGAAGCTTACTTGGTGGGTGAAATTTGGTGGGAAAAATTTCCTGACGACCTATTTGACCCTCAACCCTTTTTACAAGGTGATATATTTGACGCAGTAATGAACTATCGTTGGTATAGAGAAGCTAGACGTTTTTTTGCTGAAGCGCCAAACCCAATAAGTGCAAATGAATTTTCTAATAGATTGGCTTCATTTACAAACAACTTAGCACCTGAATATCCATACGCGATGATGAATATGTCGGCTAGTCATGATAGTCCGCGTTTATCCACATCGTTTTACAATAACAATAAATATAAATTCAACGCAAAAGAAACCCAAGATGCAAACTATAAAATTAACAAACCAGATTTAGATACGACTTTGCGGGTAAAACTAATGCTCGCTCATCAATATACTTACGTTGGTGCACCACAAATTTGGCAAGGTGATGAAATGGGTATGTGGGGAAGCGACGACCCTCACAATCGTAAGCCCTTAATTTGGCCAGAATTGACCTTTGATGACGAGAAAGTACATCCATTGGGCAAGCCTAAAAAAGCAGATAAAGTCGCATTTGATCAAAGTATGTTTGACTACTATCAATCTTTAATAAAACTACGTCAAAGTTCAGCCGTTTTAAGGCTTGGTGAAATACAATTTGATAGTTATGATGATGGTGAGCGCTTACTATCTTATCGTCGTTTCTGGCCTGATTCAAACGATATGGCAACACAAAAATCATCTCAAGCGTGGGTAGCTTTTAATCTTCAAGAACGTCCTGTCGACATAGAAATACCAGAACAAATACTAAACACAAATAGTTGGACATTGTGGCAATCTAGCGATATCAAAATTAAACAAGCTGTACCAGCCGAAACACTCACTTTAAATGGACTCAGTGCTCTTATTATCATAAGCGAGTAATAACTTTCACCCACTAAAATCGATATTTTAATACTGAGGATTTTTGGTAAAACTGAATATAATCAATGCTGTTCGTAAATAATTGAATTTTACAATTTTGCAGTGACAGCAAGCATTCTATTCAATTATTGACCGGCAAAAAGCCATCTTAAGTGCGGTGGTTCGAAGCCAAATTCCCATCCAGCATTTAAGACTCATTGCGTACACATTCAGTATGAAAGTTTATTGTAATATGTGATACTTTTTTTACTGAGTCGGCTTATTGTCATTTACTAATTGAAATAAGTCTTATATCAACGCTGGGTACATGCGGGATAAAACTTATTTAAGGAGTTGCTTAATGCTGGATTGGGCTAAAATTTCTAATGATGTAGAGCATGCATTAACCCTAGACGATAGTGCGTTAAAGACTTATCTGAAAACTATCGAAGGCACTCAAGAAGCAGCGCATATTAAGCGCCTTCTTCAGCAATCTAATAACAGAATGGACTTTCTAGCGACTTCTATTTCAAATGAAGGCAAAGATAAGTTAAATCCAGAAAATGACAACGTGCTTGAAGCAGGTTCGTTTGTTGGTCCATGGCAGATTGAACATGCAATTGGACAAGGCGGCATGGGCGACGTTTATCAAGCCAAGCGCGCAGACGGCCTATACGAACAAACCGTTGCTATTAAAGTTATGCAAGGCCTATCACCATCGCGGGCTGCACTTTTTGAGGTAGAACGACAACGGCTTGCATTAATGAACCATCCGGGGATTGCGCGTATTATTGACGGCGGCACCAGTGCTGATGGTCGTCTTTTTATGGCAATGGAATTTATAGATGGTCAAGCTATTACAGAATATATTGCTAACAATAATTTAAGCCTTAAATCTCAGTTAGTCATGTTTTTACACTTGTGTAATGCAGTAGAACATGCACATTCGCAACTCGTTTTACACCGCGACATCAAAGCTCAAAATGTGCTAGTTAACCAGCAAGGCAAACCTTGCCTTATTGATTTTGGCATCGCTTCTGATCTTGAAGATGAAACAGGTCATGTAGCGGCTTTTAGTCTCGCAACAGCCGCTCCAGAGCAATTAAAAGGAGAGACGGTTTCAGTTCAAACAGATGTGTTTGCACTGGGCTTATTGTTACACGAAATTGTGTCTGGAAAAGCCGCGATCCGCCAAGACGATGGTGGCATGCAAGTAAGTAATGATGCAATAGCCGACCGAGATATACTTGCGATTATCGAAAAGTCTTTGGCACTGCAAGTAGAGAACAGATACAGTTCGATATCTTCGCTTACGGATGACATTTCGGACTATTTAGACTGCAAACCAGTATCGGCAAGAATAGACACTTGGCGTTATAGAGCAAGCAAGTTTATACAGCGCTATCCTTTTGCTAATCTCTTTGGTCTACTCGCAGTCATTTCACTCACGGTTGGCTTAGTCGCAAGCTTAAATTTTGCCAAGCAGGCAGACACCGAAGCGCAGCGAGCAAAACTTGCCCTTACAGAATCTGAACAAAGTTTAGCCCAAGCTAATTTTTATTTAGATCGTGCAGATTTGTTCCATGCAACTCAATCGGCCTACGCCGACACCTTACAATCCATGTTTGGCGCAGAGGCAGACGTTGACAAACAAACGAGTATTCTTAAAGGTAGGTGGCAGCAGGCTTATGAATTGCGCGAAAGTGATCCCAATAATGCCGCGTTTTTGAGTTATGCAATTGGTCGCCACTTTTTGTTTCGTAACGATTACTTAACCGCGATAGATGTTTTTCAACCTTGGGTGGACGAAGAGTATGGTCCACCAGCTCTTTTGGGATTTGGACGTCAGATGCTCGCCATTGCCTACTTTTCTGTTGGTCGAGAGCAAGATGCTTTGCCATTGTTACGCAAAACAGAAGCATGGATGGCTGCTAGTTTTGATGCAAATACACCCGACCACATTGCTGCTGCGACGCAAATTGCCATTCTAACTGAAGAACCTGATGACATAACAAAGGCAGAAGGCCTTTTGCTCAAAGGTTTGAGCGTAGAAATTGTTGATCCACTTGCCATGTATTTTTGGAATCAAACATCAAAATTGCGACAGTTACGAGGAGATTTTCCTGCGGCTTATGAGGCGATAAAGGAAGTAGCGAATATTATTGATGCCAAACCTTTAATCGAGATTTCAGGCACCGATACAGGCTTACTTAATTTGGCTGAATTTGAACTGTGGCATACACAAGATTTGGATCGAGCTGAAACAATAGCGAGGCGCGTTATAGATACCGTTGTGGCAAAAAAAGGCGAAAGCAGAGAGCTCGGCATCGCGTATTCGGTTTTGGCAAATAGGGCAATGTTACAAAATGATGTTGATGCAGCCTTGTCATATATTGATCAAGCGATTCCGATTATCGAAAAATATAGTGGAGCAAGCTCTAATAGCTCTATTTACGTTGTGCTTGATAAGGCTGAATACCTCGCTTTAAATAATGACGCTAGTGCCAAACTGATATTGCGACAAGTCGCCGACAGGTTAAGTGAAAAAAAGCCTTCTTCGCATTTAGATACTCGTTTAGGATTGGCGGAGTTGTTTGTAAGCTTTCAATTAGAGGGCTTGGATGCGGCAAATAAACTTGCACAAGAAAAATTGCTAGATACCGAAGTTATACAAAAAAATATTGAGTTAAGTTTTATGAGAGAGCGCCTGGTTTCTCTAGGTGTAAGCTCTTTAGTTGCAGATTCACTTGAAAAGGCTCAATAGAAGAAGCTCGCTAGATTATGACTGATTTGGTGAAAATCTAAGCCGATGAATCCATTTTTTCTGCTAACCACGCCTTGGCAAGCTGCCAATCGCGTCTTATTGTGCGCTCAGAGACACCTAATGCAATGGCGGTTTCTGACTCTGTCAGACCTGCAAAATAGCGAGCATCAACCACTTTAGATAAACGTGGCTTTTTACATTCTAGTTTTTCGAGTAAATCGTTAATTGAGAGTATTTGCTCTGGTGTTTCACTGTATTCTGGCAGTAAGGTTTCATCTTCACTCAATGCTAGATTATTGTTTCCACTACCATGTTTTACGGTAAGCTTTTTACGTGCATGATCAACAATAACCTGCCTAATCGCTAAGCTAGCCGTGCGGATAAACTGATCTTGCGATTGCCAAACGGTTTTACCACTTAGTTTTAAAAAGCAATCATGTAGGATGTCTTCTGTCATCAAGGTAGCACTTTGTGCAACCCTGCGTCTTCGGTTTCGGGCCAGCCTCAGTAATGGTTCATAAGCTTGCTCTAGTAAGTGGCTTGCGATATGACGCTCTTGGTCACTATAACCTTCAGTCTTGTTAGTTTGCGTTGCACTCATTTACGTCTTAATACCTTCTAACTGCTTCTCTTTTTAGATTGCCTAAAAAACAAACACGATACAAGAAAATATTTTTGTCCGGTTTTTATTCGTTTTCTCGTTAAGTGTTTTGATGTAGCCGAATTTTCGGTTCGTTGCATGGACATTCAGATAGAAAGGAGATTATCAAATGGGTGAGCGCAAGCTAGGTTGGCTAGGGTTGGTTGTTGTTTTGTATGGAACATTGCTAGGACCCAACGAAGTAGCAGCAGGTGTTGAAGATATTGCTGTTGTTCAAGTCATTGAAGAAGACGTATTGGTGAGAGGCAGAACCGCTTACTACACCTATCGCTTACAAATTAACAACCCTGATGTCCCCTTAACTGACGTCACTGGTGTAGTTTCCAGCACTGATCGCAGTATTCGTGTGACAAAGCGCAATCTAAATTTTGGTGATGCCGCGACTAACATTCTAGTGTCGAGTACCGACACTTTCACCATTCGAGTAAGCTCAAGAATTAGCCCTAATTTGTCTCTCTTAAATTATGTGTTTAGTGGTGAAGAGCTTATTGTTAATGATGACACAACGCCCCCTACAATAAGCGCTCAACTTAGCACGCAAGCAAATCAAAATGGCTGGCACAATGCGCCAGTTAAGGTTTCGTTTATTTGTGCTGATGATGTCTCGATTGCGTCTTGTAGTGATGATGTGTTGATAGATAGCGATGGCGCAAACCAAGTTATCATAGGCACTGCTGTTGATACGTCAGGCAATAGCAGCCAAGCACAAGTGACGATTAATTTAGATACTCAAGCACCCAATATCGTTGCTAATCTTGCTCCCAGTACCGATACCCCTCCCAGTGATAATTCGAGCTTGCTACAAAAAGTGAGGCTAAACACCTTGAGTGAGCCTAGTGCCGAAATTGCGGTTTCAGAAGTAGAACAAGGTCAAGTAACTTTTTTAACTGACTACGCCTCAGATGCAAACGGTCAAGGACAAGTCGCCAATATTAATCTTGAGCTGGGTGATAATGAATTTGAAATTACAGCCACAGACATTGCAGACAATCAAGACGAACTAGCCTTAACGCTTGAACGCTTGCAGTGTCAGGCAAATATAAGCAGCAAGCCTTTTTATATTGAATCTTTCCCTCTCACCAACAGCGATTTATCTGAACTCGACCCAACAAACGCAGCGTTTTCTGGCGCGTATCATCAATTTAGGGCGGATGCAGGAGATGCAATTTTAGTGGTGCCAGGCTTTATTAACGACGATGTCTTACTCGATTGGGTGTTCGTTGATGGCGGTGAAGCTAGTGTGCAGGTATTGATAAACGACGGCAGCAGTGTATTTAGCGCAGCAAGTTTATTTACTAGTGGTTTCATGACCCCGACTACAGCGATACTTGCTAATTTAGTCGATTCTGAAGCACTTGATTTGGCGATTGGACATAGTGACGGCAGTGTTGCTATTTATGCAGGCTTGGGTGATGGTAGTTTTGCTTCACAAGCAACAGAAGTCTTTTTTCAAGCAAGTGCTATTGTTGAAATCACCTTAGGTGATTTTAATCAAGACGGCTTCAGTGATTTACTCGTCCTAGACGATTCAAACTTAAATCTCTATACCCGAAACGACAACTCATCTATTCAATCGGTTATTACCAACGGAGAATTTAGCAATGGCTTGTCAGGCTGGATGGCCAATGCAACTGGACACAATGCGTCTGGACAAAAGAGCCAAGAAGCCGGTCGTGTAACACGCTCTGCCAACGGAGCTCAGTTGTTTGAGAACGAATCGTTTTTGGTTAGCTTGTATCAAAAATTTACCCCTTCAGCAGACTACTCACAACTGCAATTTACCCTTTCGTCTATTCTTTTAGAGCAAAGTGAGGGGGCTATTCCTGACGTACTCGAAGTCTCTTTGCTCGATGCTAACAATCAATCTTTGGTGGACACCGTCAACGCAAGCGCCAGTTCATTTTTGAATATTGCTGCTGACGGAAGTGTAAATGTCGCAAATGGCGTGAACTATAACAATGGACAAGTCAGCGTAGACATTTCAGGCGTACAAGGTGAGGCCATTCTATATTTTGATTTGATTGGTCAGCCCCCAGGAGGAGGCGCAACTTATGTTGTGTCAGCAGTAGATGCAGGTGACACCATGATAGTCGACAATAGCTATTTGTCTTCCGTTATCAACAATGGATTGTCTAATGCCGGAGGAACTGTATTTTGTGATGCGATTAGTAGCGCCCCACCAATCTTGGTAGCCAATTCAAACAATACCGAGGTCCTTATTTTTCAGGCCGATAATAACGGAAGCTTTATCCTAACAGAGACGCTTGCACAGGGAGGGCAATAATCATGACGTTTATCAGAAACTTACACAATGCATTAAAATCAACTATTGCAGTTTCTTTTTTATTGTTTTCAACACTAGCCTTTGCGAGCCCAATCAATGTTGGCGATGTGATTAACGACACTATAGATGCTGCTGGTGAAGTGGATCAATACGAATTTACGGCAAGCCAAGGTGATACCCTATTCTTTGACGTACAGTCGGGTAGTTCAGTTAATTTTACCTGGCAAGTCCTTAGCCCTACAAATCAAGCTCTGTTTAGTTCTAGTTTTTACGCTGACAAGGGACCAATAGTCTTAACTGAAAGCGGCGAATACGTGCTAAGCATCGCTAGTAACAACAATCGAACTGGCAGCTATCAAGTACAAGTTGTGAATGTACCTGCTACCTCATCAACGGCTATTGATTTAAATGTAAGCATTGAAGGCGAAATAAGTGTTCAAGGTGAACAAGATGCTTTTACTTTTAGCCTGAGCGAAGACCATGTGATTTACTTTGATCGTGTTTCTGGCAATTCAGCAGGGCGTTGGGCGCTGTTTGATGCAAACGACAATGAAATTTTTAATGGTCAATTTGTGGACGTTCAGTCTTTAAGCTTAGTGGCGAGCGACTATCGTTTAGTATTAAGAGGCAATGGTGACGATACCTTTGCGTATAGCTTTATTGTTGCTGTAGTACCGCCTGTATCGCTTACTAATATCAACGTCAATGATATCGTCAGCGGAGAAATAAGCGTGCAAGGAGAGGTAGATGAATTTGCCTTTTCCTTAAATGAGCCGGCAGATTTATTTTTTGATCGTATATCGGGAGCCTCGACGAGCATAAGTTGGACCTTATTTGATGCTAATCGACAAAGTATCTTCGCCAATACTTTTTGGACTGACCAAGAAATCGAAATGTTACCGACCGGGAGCTACATCTTACAAATAGATGGGCGTGTTGAAAATACGACACCCTACGAGTTCCAAATAGCGGCCATTCCTGAGGTTTCGTCCACACCAATTACTTTAGACGAGCAAGTGTCTGGCGAAATAACTGTGCAAGGCGAAAAAGACGCTTTTACGTTTTCAGTTTCAGATAACCAAGAAGTCTTTTTTGATCGCCAACAAGGTGCATCATTTTCTATTTCTTGGTCCTTAACAAATGACCAAGGTGAAGTCATCTTTGATATTGCAAGTTGGGTTGACATAGAACCCACTATTTTGCCAAGTGGAAATTATACTTTGCTTATTGATGGTAAGGGAGATGATCAACCCACATATCAATTCCAAATCCATAAAGTACCCGAAACCCAAACGATTGCTTCTGAGTTATATTTGGGTGCAGCGGGCGAAATTAAAACGCCAGGAGAAAGACAGCGCTTTGAATTTGATATTGAGGAGCCAACATTATTAGGCGTCGAGAGGCTAAGCGGAACCTTAGGTAGCAATTACAGCCTTAAATTACTCGACGCCGAGGATGTACTTATTGATACCCGTGGTAGTTTTGCCTCATCAACTACCGCGACACTTTTTAATATTCAAAATATAGGTCGTTATAGCATCGAATTCGATGGAAATGGTGACACTGTGGGTGCCTTTAATATCCGTTTATGGCCGGTGGATCAGCCAGAGCCAAAAGCACTGACTTTGGATTCCATCGAGACTTTACGACTACCTAGCCAAGGCTACAGCCGAGAGTATCAATTTACCGCTACGGCAGGCAATCCGCTATTTTTAAATGTCGATTACAGAGATGCGCCCCGTATTTCATTTTCGTTAATTGCACCAAATGGACGATTCTTGTTTCTTGGTAGAACCGATGATGCGAATGTGACATCGTTGCCCGAAACTGGCACCTATCGCTTAATTGCCTCAAGTTCGACCAGCATTAACGCGGTTCCTACGGGTAATACCAGTTTTATCGTTTCAGAGTCTAATGACACATTTGTATCGCAAAGTGCAGCAGAACTGCAAATTACATCAGCTTCGGCGTCGTTTGTATCTACCGATAGCCCCGCAAACATCTCGCTTACTTATACTGTGACCAACAACGGCAGCGTTGCGACTAATGTGGGTGCTTGGAAAGACCAGATTCAGTTTTATTCAGATAACGAATTTAGGCTAGCAGTAGCTAATGTAAACAATGCCTTTGACTTTACTATTCCTGTAGAACTAGACAATGCTCAAGTACTTGCGCCTGGAGAGAGTTATACCAAAGATTTAGTTATCGCCCATCCTTTGCGTGGACAAACGGTTGAGTCTTTTGAAATAATCATTACTGCCGACATCGAAAATGCAGTTTACGAAGCCAGTAGTGACCTTAATCAATTTACATTGGATTCAAATTTCATTTTCTTTGAAGAGAGGCCAACTACCGGTACAGGTGCTATTGCCTTGGATATTGAAGATGGTAGTTTGCTACCGGCAAACACGCCTATTGTATTGTCAGGCACGGCAAACTTAAGTGGTGGCGCGGTTAACGTTTATTTTGTTATGGATAACTCTGCTAGCACCTCAAACCCTTCAGGCTTTGATGCTAATGGCGATGGCAGTGTGGACGAACTTGATGACTTTAACGGTGATGGCCGAAATGGCGATGTACTAGACGTCGAAATTAGCTCCGCAATTAATATTGCCAAGCAAGTTGAGCAAAGCGCTAGCGATACCTTAGTGTCGGTTGTGCCTTTCAATGATAATGCTTCGGCCCTTGATTTGGGGCCTGAGCGATTTAAACAAAGCTTTATAAGGCCAGATGAGCAAAGTGTTATTGGAGATGATACTAATCTTGATTTTGCATTAAAAAACAATGTTGGCCGGCTTTTTGGTACTAATTTTGGTGCGGCAATTAGTGAGCTCTTAACGCAAGTCCGCATTGCTCCACCGGCCGACCAAACTATTGTTTTCTTCTTGACCGATGGCCAAGCTCTAAACAATGCTAATGCCGAGGAGCTTCAGGCGTTAGCAGAGTTTGGTATCACTTTGTTTGCCTTCCAAATCAATAACAATACTATAACTAATTCGCTGCAAAATATTGTTGATGGCATTAACGCGCATTCTAATTCAATTGCCAGTGCTCAATCGGTAGTAAACCCTGGTGATTTACCTAGTTTAGTATTGCAATCGCTCGCCCTTGCTAATGTAGAAATCAATGGCGCAGAAGTTGAGGCGCTTGATGCTGCTGGTAACTTTTTTAGCACGGTTACTCTGAACGAAGGTGCAAACGAGTTCACCATTGCGGCGCTCGATTCTGACGATAATCGTATTGAAAAGCGTATCACTTTATTTGGTGCTTCAGCCAATGGAGACGGGTCTACTAGCCTTGAAGCGTCTCAAAGCCAAGTTGTCTATGACAATGTGTATTTCAATCGGGCCAGTAACCGCCTATTTGTAGATGCAAAATTACAAAATAACGGTGCCTTACCCATAAATGATACTGTCACTGTGACGCTACAAACGGATCCTGTCGCCGTTCGTGTAAGCAATGCAGATGGCGAAACTACTAATGGTCTAGCGCGCGTATTCTTTGATGATGAATTAGGCGCTGGCGTAGCAAGTGGAGAAAAAAGTAGCCCGTTTAAAATGATATTGGCTAATCCGCGTCGAGACCGCTTCTCAATTAATGGACAGGCACTCAGTGCGGCTAATTCAGCACCTTATTTTGCCAATAGTCCAATCGTCAGTATCGAAGAAGGCGAAGAGTATAATTATTTGGCGAATGCTATTGATGACGATGGAGATGTCTTGACTTATGCACTAGAACTTGCACCGATTGGCATGCAGATAAACGAACAAACAGGACAAATTAGTTGGCAGCCCAGTCAAGCCCAAAGCGGTACTCATTTAGTGAGCTTAAACGTGACCGACGGTAAGGGCGGGCTTGCAAAACAAAGTTACCAATTAAGTGTCACAACAAATGTTGCCAATTTACCCCCGTTTATTACTTCAACACCTAAAAGCTTATTGCTGGTTGATGAAGCATACGCTTATCAAGTTGCCGCTATAGATCCCGAGGGCTCAACCTTGCTTTACGAGCTTGATTCTGCGCCTCTTGGTATCAGTATCAATGAATCAACAGGTTTAATTCAAGCCGCAGCTAGCAGCTTAAGTGTACAAGCTATTAGTCTTGAACTAACCGTCACTGATAATCAAGGTGGTCAGGCTCAACAAAATTGGATCTTGTCGGTAAGAGCCGAAAATCAAGTGCCGGTGATTGTTTCGGATCCCATCACGAGTGTGTCAGCGGAAGCCTCTTATTTCTATGCTGTGCAAGTGGATGACGATGATAGCGATTTGGTCTTTGAACTAAATACTGCACCACTAGGTTTGCGAATCAATAGTACGACAGGTGCACTCAGCATGTCGCCAACGCAAGCGCAAATTGGCGAATATGACGTAGAAATTTTAGTCACAGACCCCTTTGGAGCCTTTGCTGTGCAAAGCTTTATACTTCAAATAGTAGAAGACAACGAAGCACCACAAGTGTCAATTGTGCTTAATCCTACTGAAGTAGCTCTAGGGCAAAGCACAGTTGCGACAGTCATTGCTAGCGACAATGCTGGTTTAGATAGTGTTTCATTGACATATTTGGGTGTCGAGCAAAGCTTAGACGGCAACAATAGTGTGTCAATTACGCCAAGTGAAGCAGGTGAATTTGTGTTGAGCGCTACTGCTGTCGATATTAGTGGGTTATCAAGTGATGATACCGCTAGCTTGCGCGTTTTTGATATTGCAGATAACGACGCGCCTATTGTATCGATTGAGTCCCCAGAGCAGCGCAGTACAGCGAGCTTTTTGACCGATATTATTGGTACAATCGAAGCCGATGATTTGCGGGAATATGTGCTGCAATATGCCCTCGCTAGCGAGTATGATGCTTTAACCATTGCTGACGAAGGGCCTCAATGGACAACCTTTGCTGAAGGCACTCAAGCTGCTCAATCAGCGCTTCTCGGTACCTTTGACCCGACTATATTGCGAAATGATGACTATGTAGTGCGGTTATTGGCAGAGGACATCAATGGCAATAAGGCAGCCGCCGCGATATTTATTGGTTTAACAGGTGAAAGTAAAATTGGTGTATTCCAATTGACCTATACCGACTTGTCTATTCCAATTTCAAATATTCCAATAGAAATTAATCGTGTGTATAGAAGTACCGATGCTGCTGTAGCGGGAGAGCTTGGTTATGGTTGGCACTTCCAGTTCTCTAACCCTGATATAAGAGAAACCATTCCGGTAGCGGAAATGGAAGAAACGCTAGGATTGTTTGTGACTAATCCATACAGTGCCGAAACACGTGTGTATTTGAACGCGCCTGACGGCAAACGAATTGGCTTTACTTTTGATCCCGAACCCGTCCCCAGCCTCTTTGGTAACAGTTTTGTACCAAAGTTCATTCCGGACCCAGGTGTGTTTTATGAGCTAGAGGTTGACCCTGTCACCATTAGTCAGACTTCAGACGGTAATTTTGTATTGTTCTTGTTGTCATTTAATTATAACCCGCAGAACTTTACATTGATTGAGCCAAACGGAACTAAATGGCAATACAACCAATTTAGAGGCCTGAATAGTGTGAGCGACCGCAATGGAAACGAGCTTGTTTACACCGACGAAGGTATTTTTCATTCATCAGGTATTGCTGTGCGCTTTGACAGAGATACCGAAGGCAGAATCGTTGCAATCAATGACCCAGAGGGTGATAGCTTGCAATATGAATACAATTCTCTGGGTGAGTTAGTTTCATTTACTGATCGTATGGGCCAAACCGAAACCTATACCTATCTGGATTCGCCACAACACTTTATGGAGCAACTCACTGATGTAAATGGCAACATTACTCGCATAGAATTTGATGACGACGGCAGACTCGCTGGCACAGTAGATGGTTTAGGAAATCGTATCGCTCAAGCATGGGAACCAGAGTCATTCATGGGCACAATTACCGACGCTAAAGGGCAAGTCACTCTACTTGAATATGATTTACGCGGAAACATTATTCGCGAGGAAGACCCGCTTGGAAACGCAAAAACGTATGTGATAGATGCCAACAATAACGAAACCAGAGTGACCGATGAAAACGGTAACACAACTGAGTTTGCTTATGACGAGATGGGCAATGTTATTGCTGAAACCAACGCTTTAGGATTTACCAGTACCTTTGGTTTTGATGAGTTTGCCAATCAGACATCTGTTGTTAATCCATTGGGTCACGCTGCACAAAGCGTATTTGATGAAAATGGTAATTTGATTTCACTAACGATGCCAGATGGCAGTGTATTTACCTATGTTTATGATATTGAGGGGCGTTTGATCAGCATGACTGACGCGGTAGGTAATCAAACCACCTATGAATATACAGGTAGTTTTATCACGCCAACAAGAGTGACCTTACCCGATGGCAATACGCAGTTGCGTACCTTAGATCAAAGAGGTTTTGTGACGAGCATTACAGACGAAATTGGCAATACAGTCACCATAACTCGTGATGCCAACGGTCGGGCTATTCAACAAGTTGATGCAGACGGTCATCTATATGAGTTCGTGTATGAAGGTAACTTGTTAGTGACTATTCGTTACCCAGCCGGTCAGTCCAAATTTTTCGATTACAATGCGAGCAATCAACTCATTCGTACTCGATTTGATGATGGCACCGAAATCAATTTTGCTTATGACCCAAATGGTAATGTGACTAGCGTAGTTGATATCGATGGCAACATAACAAGCTATGATTATGATGCATTAGACAGAAAGGTCACTAGAACCGATGCGACCGGTGCTAGTGAACGCTACGAGTATGATGCAATTGGCAATTTGATTGCTAAAACAGATCGTCGTGGATACAAAATCAACTATCAATATGATGCGTTAAATCGCTTGCTCGCTGAAACTTGGCTTGATAGCAATGACGATATCGTTTGGCAATTGCTCAGCACTTACGATGCTTTGGGTAATGTACTGAGCATGAATGATGGCAGTAGCAATATTACTAACACTTACGATGCGAACAACCGAGTGCTTACCCACGAGGTATCGATTGTTTCGGGGCCAACTAGCACCTTGAGCATGTTGTATGATGGCAATGATAAGCTGATTGAGGTTTCGGATTCTGCTTCATCCCAACGCCTGAGTTACAACAACCGTCAATTGCTGAGTTCGATTGCTTTGGCTGCTGATAGCAAAGAGTTAGCTGCTGATATAAACTACGATCCGAGAGGTTTGCGAGCCAGTTTGACGCGAAAATTGGATACCGCTACGTTGGGGACCTCAAGCTATGCATTTAATGCACGTCATCTTGCGCAGATGATATCTCACGACGTTAATGGCACCATTTATGGCTTTGACTATGTATGGGATGGAAATCGTCGCGTTTCAATGCAGACCCAAGATACAGAAACGATTGATTATAGCTACGATAATCGTGACCAATTATTAACAGCAAACCGAAGTGAAAACGCTAACGAGCAGTACTCCTTTGATGCCAATGGTAACCCTAGCGATGACGCAAGCATTGGAGAAGGCAATAGATTGTTATCTCAAGGCGATATTGACTATACCTATGATGACGCAGGTAACATGTTAACTCGAACTGACAACACAACGGGGCAGGTAGCAAGCTTTACTTACGATCATCGTAGTCGATTGACAGCAGTTAAATTAGTCGACAATGCGGGTGTAACAATAAGCGATATTCAATACAGCTATGATGCACTAGATCGCAGAGTAAAACGCAGCGTGAACAATGATGTTGCGTACACTAATTACGTAATGTCTGATGCTTGGACAGACATGGAAGTCAATGGCGATGTGAGTGTACGTTATTTAAATGGCGCCAATACTGATGAAAAACTGGCTCGACTGGTAAATGGCGATGCTGCTTGGTACTTGACCGACAAACAACAAAGCGTACATGGATTAGTTGATAGCAATGGTAATATGCTAAACGAAATTGACTACGATAGCTTTGGTAAGATTATCTCGCAAACTAATCCCTTAGAAGGTGATCGCTTTACGTTTACGGGTCGTGAATACGAAGCAGATATCAATGTGTATGATTATCGCGCTCGTGCTTATGACCCTGCTGCAAGACGCTTTATAAGCGAGGATCCGATTGGTTTTGAAGCAAATGATGCAAACTTGTATCGCTACGTTTTCAATAATCCTCTCAATGCTACCGACCCTTCAGGAAAGTCAGCAGCCCAAGAATACGGCGTCATTCTTTGTAAGATTGTCGTGCCTCAAGCTGGGCAATATAAAGTAGTTGGGCAGTGTCTGTCGGACTTATATGAAGGTATTGGAAAAGGCATTGCGTCATCTACAGCAAACGATGGATTAGTGCTCGAATTTGGTGGTTGTATAGCAAAAGGGATAATTAACAATACCGCAGGTGAAGCAGGAGGTGCAGTCAATAGTTTTGGTGGGGCAGTAGGCAGCGCTATTAATAACATGAATGGCCCAGGAGGGTTTGGCGGTGGAAGCCCTGGCGATGCAGCAATTGCCTTGGCTTGTGGCGCTTTTTAAACTAAATTGAGAAAAACAATGAAACAAAGGAGAAGTAGTATGACAATTTTTAAAACGGCACTTGTTGCCATCGTTTTGGCCTGCTCTATGTCGACCAAAGCCGACATTATTACACTTGAGTTTGAGGCTGTTGTGTTTGACGGCACTTTTGCAGGAGAAAGCGGAACGGGGACTATTAGCTTTGACGATACAGACTTGCTGCTTATTGATGAAGAGTTTTTAGGCTTTTCAGGCAGTAGTTTTGTCGATTTTGAAGCATTGACGGATTTTTCCTTTACTTTTTTGGGTCAACGCTTTGATCAAACCAATGATCTTAGTTTTCCAGACACACCTGTTTTCAGTTTATTTGATGGTTTTGCTGATTCACTCGACTTTTTTGTAGAAGATGGCAACGCCAATCTAATTGAAAATGCGCTTATTGTGGATTTTCAAATTTTTGGTGATTTCCTTGGTGGAGGTCTGCGTGACAGTGCCAATGGCTTTGATTTTGAGGTTGATTTGTTTATTACCGAAAGGGTTGTTAACAATGCTAATGCACCTTATGGGCTATCTATTTTAGCGCTTTTATTTGCTTTTTATTTAAGAAAAGTTAAAGGCTAGAAGCTGTCTTCAAAGAGTCTGACATGATATCCGACATGATATTATGTCGGATATTAAACTTTATTATCGTCGGACAAACACACTCAAGCTAACATGGGCACATTAGTAATACCTTAAGCCCTCAGCTTTGCCTCTAAAGGCATAGTAAGTAAACGCGGTGTAGATAAAAATAATAGGGACAACAATTACTGCGCCTATTAACATGACCTTTAAACTTTCTGGCGAGCTTGCGGCTTCGTATAAGGTCATTTCACCGGGCACAACATATGGATAAAAACTCAGAGCTAAGCCACTAAAACAGCTTACAAACACTATTGTTGTGATAACAAAGGGCAACCAGTTTCCCTTATCGTTAACCATAGGTAGTCGCTTTAGTACTTGATAACCGAGTCCAAACATAGCAAAACACAGCAACGGAACAATAGCGTAAAAAATGGCATAAGGTGAATTCAACCAGATTTCCTTTACGGCAGGATTAACAATGGGGTTGACCAAACATACTGTTAAAATGCCTGCAAAAGTTATGGTGCCATAACGCTTTGCTTGCTTAATTGCGCGCAATTGTAATTCGCCGCTGGTTTTCATGATCAAAAAGCAATTGCCTATTAAGGCATATCCTGCTGAAACACAAAATCCACTGAAAATAGCAAAGGTAGTAGAGAGCAACGTATACTCAAGGCCCATAATGTAGAGTCCAAGCATAAAGCCTTGGGTAAAGGTGGCTATTATACTGCCAATTTTAAATGCCCAATCCCAATAGGCTTGATAGTCTTGTTTAACTTTGGCTCGAAAATCAAAGGCAACGCCACGCAGAATTAGCCCAACTAACATTAAGGTAGCAGGAATATAAAGGCTATATAAAATAGCACTATGTGCTGCCGGGAAAGCTACCAATAACAAACCAATAGATAACACTAGCCACGTTTCGTTTGCATCCCAAAAAGGACCAATAGCGGCTATCGATGTATCACGCCATTCTAGGTTGTTCATGGGTAAGCATATCCCGATACCCAAATCGTAGCCGTCCAAAACCGCATATAGAAGTAATGAAAAACAGGTCAAGCCGGCGAAAATAATAGCGAGGTTTTCTGCGTTCAAAATGCTATTCATAGTGAACTCCCTATAGCCGAATGTTTGGAATTAACTTGCCCTTTTATGTCGGGTCTGCCTGGCACAGTTAGGTCATACTCTTCGACGCTAATTGATTTTCTTGCCAGTAAAAACAGTGTTTTTATATAGGCCAATAACAAAACGATATAAAGACTTAAATAAAGTATAAAGGTGAATAGAACATTTTCGCTGGCAATAGTGGTAACAGCATCTGCGGTTTTGAGAACACCACTTACCAAGTATGGCTGCCTACCAATTTCAGTCACGTACCATCCTGCTAAGGTGGCAATCCACCCAGAGAAAGTCATGCTTATTAATACTCCAAGTTGCAAGCGACTAAGCTTTTTGTGGCGTTTTAAGCTAAAACTACACCACCAAGCAATTATGATCATCAGCATGCCGAGCCCAACCATTAACCTAAAGCCATAAAACAGTGGCTTAACAGGAGGGTGAGCACCTTCAAATTCATTTAATCCCTTGATTTCTCCATTGATATCGTGAGTCAAAATAAACGAGGCAGCATAAGGGATACCAATTTCAAATTGATTGCTACGGGTTTCTTCGTCGGGTATAGCAAATAAAAGCAAAGGAACTTGGGTAGATGTTTCCCATACTCCCTCCATCGCCGCCACTTTTTGAGGTTGATGTTCTAGGGTATTTAAGCCATGCAAATCACCAATAAATGCTTGTGTAGGAGCTAACAAGGCAGCGCTAAATAAGGCTGTTTTTAAGGTCAAGCGAGGCGCTTTTTTGCTGTCGCCTCGATAAATACGATAAGCAGACAAACCCGCAACTAAGAAGCATACGGTTAACGCTGAGGCCATCAACATATGTGTGAATCGATAGGGGAATGAAGGGTTAAATATGATCGCAAACCAGTCAGTAGCATGCACTACGCCTTCTCGCAATTCAAAGCCAGCTGGCGTTTGCATCCAGCTATTGAGCACTAAAATCCAAAATGCCGACATCGTGGTGCCAAAAGCGACTAAGAATGTTGCAAGGGTATGCATCCAATTAGGCACACGTGAAATACCAAATAACATAATGCCGAGCATGGTGGCTTCTAAAAAGAAGGCGGTGAGAACTTCGTAGGCCAGCAATGGACCGGCAATATTTCCAACTGTTTCCATAAAACCAGGCCAGTTGGTGCCAAATTGAAACGACATAGTAATACCACTGACCACTCCGAGCGCAAATGTTAATGCGAATACTTTCACCCAAAAACGATAAGCACGCATCCACACCGGATGTTTTGATAGATCAAAGCGCACTTTGAAATAAAACAATAGCCAGCCTAGCGCAATAGTTATTGTCGGAAATAGAATATGAAAACTGATATTAGCTGCGAATTGCAGTCTAGATAACAAGAGTACGTCTAACATGTATCACCTCGAACACACTAACCTCAACAAGAGGCCTCCAAAATGGAGAAAAAAAATAATTCGGGTATTGCTCGCTTGTTATTATTGGTTTTTTTGTATGAGTTTTTGTTTTAGGTCGAGCACTTTGCTTACACCAGAGCCTAGTTTCATCAAACCATTTAGCTGTTCGGGGCTCAAGGCCTGTAAGCTTTGTGTCCACTTGGTAATATTCTCAAGCAGATCATGTATTTCTTGAATGCGCGCTTGTGCATATTCTTCGCTTTGATTCCCCGGCGTGTCCATTAAGTTATCCCGCAACAAACTTAGAGTAGGGTCAATTTCTCGCTTTCGACGTTCTTCAAACACCTTATTTGCCATCTCCCAAATACTACCTTTAGTCACATAGTAGTCTTTGCGGTCGCCTTGTTTGTGCACCGTACCAACCAGTTGCCAAGCATTTAACTCTTTTAAGCCCATTGAGACATTGCCGCGTGAAATAGCAAGAGTATCAGCGATATCATTAGCTGAAATAGGGTCTTGAGTCATGACTAACAGCGCATATATTTGACCAACGGTGCGATTGAAACCCCAACGGCTGCCCATTTCGCCAAAATGAAAGACAAATGATTCGATCATAGGAGTCATTTTTATATTTTGAGTTTCTTTTGACATCTGAGCCTTACTTTAATTTCTGAAGTTTCAATAATTTCTGAAAGTATAATATATAGCTTGATTTTAATCAATTATATTCTGGTGTTTTTCAAGACAATCGCATATCTGAAGTTTGAGTGAATAGTCTAATTTACGCCGCTGGTGTGATGCCACCAAGGCACTTTAGCCCTGAAATAGCGCTTAAACTATTCATGTATGTTAGTTATGATATACTAAAGTATAATAACAGTTGGTACTTATTTGATAAGCCTGATTCTGTAGCTGAGCATGTTGAATGGGTGCAAGATGATCTGGCATTAAACGATGTACCTATTGTAGATTAACAAGTAGTAAATGCGATGTTTCTTAGCATCGTTTTGAAATGAGTAATGCAAATGGAATACAGACAACGCAATGACAAATTAGTGTTGGGTGCTTTAGAAAAGTGCGATTTACCTGAGCTAGGAATATTTAACCTAGTTATGCGAGTTGACACTGGAGCCGCAACATCATCTCTGCATGTTGAGAACGTTGAAGAATACGAAAAAAATGATGAGTCATGGATTAATTTCGATATTCATCCGGATGTTTATGATGTTGAAATACTCACTCGACATTCTTGTAAAGTTGAAGCAAAACGTAGAGTGAAAAGTTCTACCGCTACCAGAGAAAGGCGTTTTGTCATTGAGACATTGCTTGTTATTGGTGATCAATCATGGCCAATCAAAATGACCTTAACAGATCGATCTGAAATGACTTATATGATGTTGCTTGGCAGAGAAGCGATGTCTGAACGGGTATTGGTCGACCCGAGTAAAGAGTTCCTTGTGACGGCCTAAATGTTAGTAATCGAGAGAAGAATAGTCAAAGCCCTTACATGTCTTTAAAATATATATGATTATTTTTCGCTAGTTTCTGACTATACTTATTAGGTCGTCTTATATCTATCAGCCACTATGTAATAAACGGAGCAATCTATGCCAATTTCAAGGCGCCTTTTTTTTGGTGCGATTTTAAGCCTTTTTTCATTTCTATCTGTTGCCCAAACGAATGACTCGATCAACATTATATCTGAAGAGCAACGAAAAACGGCTACTGATTTAATGCAAACAGCACTAAACAGCGATCTCGGTTTCGAAATTGTTGAGTCACTGACTACTGAAATTGGTCCTCGATTAGCCGGCTCTGAAGCCGAACTTCGTTCATTGCAGTGGGGTGTAAAGTTAGGTAAAGAACTTGGTTTTGATAGAGTGAGCATTGAAGAGTTTACGATGCCTTTTTGGGATAGAGGTCACTTACATATTTCAATGACCGCTCCTTATCAGCAAGATTTATATGGCACAGCCTTAGGTGGAGCCGCGCCATCCACAAAAGAAATACAGGCACCAGTTGTTTATTTTAGAGACATCCACGCACTAGCAAATGTAAAAGCGGGCGATTTAAAGGGCAAAATTGCCTTTGTAGACGGCGATAAAATGGTAAAAAGCCAAACCGGTGCTGGGTATGGTCAAGCCAATATTCGCAGACAAAGTGGATATCATCATGCAGAACGAGCAAACGCCGAAGCGCTCATGGTACGTTCTGTGGGGTCAAGTTCTCATCGATTTCCGCATACTGGCATGATGCGTAAAAATAAAGATGAATGGGCGACTATTCCCGTGGTGGCTATTTCAAATCCTGATGCTGATCATTTTCGTCGATTACATCGCTTAGGAAAAGACCTAGCCGTTTCTTTGCATTCTGAGTCTAAATGGAAAGGAGAAGTGAGTAGTGGTAACGTAATTCTTGATTTGATAGGCAGTGAAAAACCTGAAGAAATTGTACTCATTGGTGGACATATAGATAGTTGGGATTTAGGCACCGGGGCAGTAGATGATGGCGCTGGCATTGGGATAACAACAGCGGCGGCTGCGCTTATTTCAAAGTTACCTAAACGGCCTAAAAGGACTATTCGTGTGGTCATGTTTGGCGCTGAAGAAGTGGGTTTATTGGGTGCGTTTGCCTATGCTGAAAAGCACAAAGACAATCTTCATAATCATGTATTAGCCACAGAGTCTGATTTTGGCGCGCAAACAATTTGGCAGTTAGTCTCTAATGTAAATCCGCAAGCGACTTTAGTGATAGACGAAATAGCTAAAATACTGTCGCCACTAGGGATTGTGAGAGGCGGTTCTAATGTGCCAGGCGGAGGCCCTGATATTATACCCATGGCTCGTCAAGGTGTACCCACAATACGTTTAAATCAAAATGGTAGAGACTATTTTGATTTGCATCATACACCTGATGACACTTTGGATAAGATCAATCCAAAAGAACTGGCGCAAAATGTAGCGGCTTATGCGACGAGTATTTATCTTATTGCAGATTCTGAGGTGGATTTTAAGCCAGAAAACAAAGAGCAGTAATGGGCACGAATGACCTTAGCGTTTAATTAGAATTACTCAGTAATGCTTCAAAGGCGTCACTTTCAATGGGTTTAGACATTAAGTAGCCCTGGTATTTATCAATATTCATAGCAGTTAATATTTGTAACTGCTCATTGGTTTCAACACCTTCGGCAGTGACGCTCAAACCTAACCCTGAGGCCATAGTGGTAATGGCGGAACATAATTTTCGAGAAGCGGAGTTAGAATCGATGTCCTTGATAAAATCGCGGTCAATTTTTAACGAACTAAATTTCGTTTTCTTTAAATAACTCAAACTGCTATAGCCTACGCCAAAGTCGTCTATTGCCGTTTGTACGCCCATTTCCGTAAATTTTGTAATATTGCGTTGGACCAACTTCAAATCGTCGGCAAATACGCGTTCAGTCAATTCCAAAATTAGCGAGGCACCACTTAACTGGTACTTAGTTAAAATACGTTGTACTTCTTTGACCATATCATCGCTGTTTATCTGCCGATAAGAAACATTAACAGACATAACTAAGTGAGTGTATCCAAGATCATGCCAGTGTCGAATTACTCGACAAGATTCATCTAACACCCATAGGCCAATTGGAACAATTAAACCGTTTTCTTCACTAACAGGAATAAACTCATTCGGAGACACAATGCCTAGTTCGTCATGGTTCCATCTTACAAGGGCTTCAGCACCACAAATTTTGCCGTCGATATGGTAAATAGGCTGATATAGTAAATTGAGTTGGTCACGTTCAATTGCAAAGTTGAGTTCACTGCTCAACTTGATTTGACGTTTAATATTTTCATCATGTTCAATACTATAAAATTGATATTGTCCGCGGCCATTAGATTTAGCTTTATACATTGCCATATCGGCTTTTTGAATCAAGTCATTGGCCGTTTGAGCGTCTTGTGGGTAAAAAGCAACGCCAGCGCTAGAGCCAACATAATAGTCACTTCCTGCGTTGCTAATAGGCTTAGAAATACTATCTTGAATTTTTTTAACTTGGTCGGTTACGTATTTTTCTGATTGTATATTCGTTATCACTAGAACAAATTCGTCACCACCGAAGCGAGCTACAAAGTCGTTTGCTTTATTCAAACTTTGTATACGCTGCGCGACTTTAATTAATACAGTGTCGCCCGCCTGATGGCCTTGTATATCATTAACATTCTTAAATTTGTCTAAATCGAAAAAAACCACTGCAAATTCTTGTGAATCGGTTTTTGCGAAAGCAATCGCCTCATTTAGTTTCTCTTGCAGCGACAAGCGATTAGGAAGGCGAGTTAAATGGTCAAACCGGGCGAGGTACGACAATTCTGCTTCATGATTCTTGCGAATACTTATATCTTCCATTGTAATTAATGTATGCGTGTTTTTGTCTTCGTCGATAACACTCATGGTTGTATATTCAAGCCAAATTGTCTGGCCATTGTGGGTCGTTACTTTGGCTTCAGTAGATTGTCTATGCTTAATAGCGGTGCATAAATTCTCAATGCCTGAACTACATATCTGAGAGATGGGGAGTGCTAAAAGTTGGCCCTGTTCAAATCCAAACATTTCATGGGACTTTGCATTGGCTCTTTCAATTTGACCATTTTGATTGGTCATGATGACACTTTGTGCTTTTGAGTTAAAAACGCCTAAAAATAAGTCACTTTCAAAGGAAGCTAAATCGAGGGCTTTTTGCAAATGTTGCATTTTTTCGTTCAAAGTAAAGTAGTACACCAACATGATTAAGGTAAAAATGCTTAAGCACATTATACGGGTAAATAAGGTATATCCGAGGTTGTCATTGTCAGACAATAAATTAATACTTTCAGGGACCACATAAAAATAAATCGTGCCCAGCAAACAACATATATAGAAGAATATTTGTCCGCGCCAACCAAGAGTCCCGCCAGCGAGGATAGGGAATATAAACAACCATGCAAAATGTGGGTTATTGATGCCGCCTACAATGGTAATGTTGACAAGGTGTATCGTTAACATACAAAACAAAAGTATGCCGGCAGAACGCGGGATATTTTCAGTTTTGTAAGCTAGAAAAATATTGCCAATCACTATGCTTAGACCAATCACATGTGTAGCGACAATATATATTGGCATCTGCCCATATACAGCGGCAAAAGTCGATATCAATACAATTGAATAGATGATGCTGGTAATATTTAAGATCGAAAATAACTTTGAGGTTCTTAGCTCAATAAAAAAATTTTCGATTTTGTTGCGATCACTATTAATGTTTTGCATATATTACAAGCCGCAATCAACCATTAGGGATACCCCATATTCAGCATAACGCCAATATAATAATTAGCAATAAGATTTTGGTATCATTAGACATATGATATCGTCTAATCGCCATTATTCTATATGGGCAATCAATGAACTTAAAACGCTACAATCAATATTGCAGAAGCAAACACGCAAGCACTTATGTTAATCAATGGGGCGGCTCTGATGTGTGGAAGATTGGCGGCAAAGTATTTGCCTTAGCGAGGGTAGATAAGAATGATATTTTAGGCATCAGTTTTAAAACCTCTGAGGCAAACTTTTATTTTTTGCGAGAAAAAGATAATTATCGGCCAGCGCCTTATTTAGCATCGCGTGGCATGTTATGGATACAATATTATGACAGCACCCTCAAACATTCATTAGCAACAGACTCAGATCCTATAATAGACGAGGAGCTAGCTTATTATCTCGACGAATCGTATCGACTTGTAAGCTTAAATTTAACTAAAAAGCTACAGCGCGAACTCGGCTTGATTTAAATTTTACAAGCTAATTGATTGAGTTGTTGATCAGTCGCAGCGCGATTATTTTCATTTTGCAATTCTGATTCGTCATATTCTGCTTGTAATTGAGCGAGTGTTTTTTCTGCTTGAATGCGCTGATTGGTGTATTTACTTGCTGTATCAACCTTATTGTTGAATACCGACTTACAATAATTTTTAAAGTAAGTGTTAGCGGCAATGGCTCGTTTTGGCGCGTTTTCAATATTTAAAGCAAAACTTTGTCGTTTTGTATTTAAGTGCTTAATGAAGTCATGAGTACAATAAGTGATTTCGCTGGACTCGTTATAAACAACCTCTCTGAGTTGCGCGCCCGTGTAGTTTTTATTTGGGATGCCAAGCAAACTGTCAAAAATAGTCAGCTTTCCAGCCTCAAAAGTGTAGGGTGATGTGAAGATCTTTATTCCGGAAGGTTTGAAAACATTTGCTTGTTGCTTATATTGATCAGCAAATTCTGCAAGCTTTTCAAACCGCTCATAGATAGGTTTGATACTCATGTATTGCGCAGATGCAAAGAAGCCAGCTTGTTGCAGTTGATTTTTAAAGCGATAAATTGCCGGAAGAATCAAAGCTGTTGAAAAATCAGCCATTCGTTTTCGATAAAATTCCTTTGCCGAGTCTGTTTTTGCTTTGCTGTATAAAGGTATAAATTGATCAATTAAGTCAAATGATGCCGCGGTACATATTGCATTTGCGGTGGGTAAAATTTGTTCTTCGCTCAATATATCGAGAGTCTTTTTGGCAAATTGTGGTTCAATTACAATATCATCGCATTGTTCAATACGACTTATTGAACTCAAACCTTTGTTGTTTTCTTTTTTTAAGACACTATTGAATTCGTTTAGTCTGCTGAAAGGGGCTTTAAGTGCTTGTTGTTCAGCATTTACTGCTTTTGCCAAATTAGCTTTTGCACGTGCTAAAATACGACTGTAATATTCACTCTTGGTCTGTGAATACACATTTTTTTGCCAAAAAGGGAAAGCAAAACGCGATGATTCACTGCCTGCTACACTTGCTCTTACAGGTATAGGCTGATTGTTCATCGACAAGTACAAACATACATTCGATGACGCAGGTATAGACCTTAATTTGGGTGGAAGCGTAAATACCTTTGTGTTTATTTCGCTAAAGTTGCGAGCAGGTTGAGACAGTACCTGTTTTACATTTCTAGTGCGACCATTTGGGTCTTGCTCTACGTATTCCGCGACTAATTGTATACGAGCTGTTTTGTAAGTTTGAGCAAAGGGATGTTGTTCACTCCATGAAAAGACCAGATTATTGCCTTTTCCCTCAAGTGTTGTATCGAGATTGTTATCAAGCGATGTTGATACGCAAGACATTAATAAAAACGCGATTATAAATACTAATGATTTTCGAGCATTTGCATTATTCTTCAACATTAGTGAACCCATAATTAAAAAGTGTTTCTTGACTGAGCTCTGAAACCCCTTGAATTCTACTTTCAAACATTGTGATGATCATTCGAAGCGCAAAGTTACTTCGTGGTCCAAGGGAATTCTGACTATCAGATTGTTGATCAAAGCGACTTATGTTGCACAAGCTAAACAAACTATCGGCTACCGTATAAGGTTTTAGGGAATTAGATATAAAACTAAACTCTGACTTGGCTTCATTTATTTCGCAGATTCCAGCAATCATATTAAAGGCTGTATCACGCTCTATTCGCATTGCAATTTGATGTGCTGCTGAACGTCCGCCTAATTCAATTTGTTTTATGTCCTGAGCCAATTGGTTTTTTACATAAAATTCATAGGATTGAGCTCGTTTTTGTTGCAGGCGTTTAGTTAAATTAGCGGCAGCTTGCAACATTCCGTCATAACTAAAGCGTTGACTAGGAGGCTGGATCATACTCCGCAAATAATTAAAACGGCGAGCAACTTTTATTGAACTTGGGCTTCGATAATAATTTTCATCATAAACCATACCATTCTTTATGGATGAACCACCCCTTAAGCCATGCTGATATTTAACCACGCCGAGTAAAAAATCTCTGGGGCTTTTCAGTAATTCATCCTTCCAGATGTATCCACCTTTCCGCAAACGGTTAAAATCGTAGTTATTAAAATGGTTGAAACCATCTCGAAACCCCGAATAAATATGGACTTGAAATCCTGCGCCGTCATCAATAGTACGCAAATTACCGCCCATGAAAGCAACAGTGCAGGCACTAGCACAACTACTTCGGTTTGCGATTCTTATAAGTAAGTTACTTGCTCTAAATTCCAATCCGATTTTCATGCCTTCTGCTGAGTCACCGCCCCCAGAATTAAGTCTGACTTCGACTGCCGAACCTGCTTGCTTAATTGCACGCCGAATTCTCACTGCATCATCGGGAGCAACAGTTCCTTCTATGGTTAAATAGGAACCAAAGGTACGTATTTGCATACAGTCTTTTTTTGTTACTGCCGCTCTGTCTTTTTGGGCTTGGACTTTTTTACGGACAGCGTCGCTGCATCGCCCTTGTAATTCGCGCCCTTGATTGGCGCTAGTCTGCATTTCTGCGTTAGCTAAAGTTGCTGTTGCGCTTGCCGCAGAAAATAAGAAGCTACAAAAGGCGATAAATATACAAATCTTTGGGTATTTCATAGGTTTTCTATATTACACCGCAACGACTTCAAACTCGCCATTAGGCAAGTTTCTGCACTGAGTGACCAAAATAGATTCAGAGGTTTGGTCAATACTTAGGGTATCTTTTGCCACTACGCAGTATCTGTTTCCATCGTTTTCTGTATAACGGTCAATGATATCAACTGAACCTCGATAATCTGGATTTTGTGGGTCAAAATAAGTCGTCGATTCTGATGTGACAGCGGCTTGTAAAACCTGCTCTTTTCGCTTGGCTAAACCGTCTTCAGACAATTTTTTATAGATAGTTTCACCAGCGTAATTAGCAACGCCACAAAAAGTGAGAAATAAACCTACTTGAAAACCTTTGGTTAAAATTTCACGTTCTTGACCAGTGTAAGAAGTATTTGTTTTTTCAAAATATTTGTCAGCTAGCTCTTTGCCTATGTAGGCACCCGCAAAACCACCAGCGGCGCATAGTGCTGTCTTCATAATTGGCCCTAAACCTGAATCACTATTATTATCGGTAGAGCCGCAGGCCGATAAAGCAAATACTACGCTGATGGTAAAGGGTAAGGCTAGTTTCTTAAATTTCATGATTAAATCCGTTTTATTTATTTTTGATTTATGGGGTGTAATGAACCGGACGTTCTATTTTGTCAAAAACAAGACATAACATAGCTATACACCACGCAATATTCGATGAAAAGCGAATTCAATTTTTTTTCGTTTGTACTACGCTTAAATGACGTTAAGTGACGACATAGTTCACGCCTTAAGAACCTGAACAAAGCGCTATATATTGTTAAAACATAAGGAAATGGAAAGCAAAACTTATCAAAAAGTGGTGTAATACAAACGCGGTTTAGTTACACTTTTATCCTGCTTTTTAGCTTGTGTTGCCAACTAAAAGAAGACTATGGAAACCAGAAAAAGAAAACGTGGAATTCGTGCGTCACGAGAAAAACTCGAATTGGCAATGATTAATGTCGGTTTAAAAACGCAAAACGCACTAGCACAGCAAATCGCCCAAAATGAGAACATAGAAAAACCTCCTAAAGACCTAGTTAGTAAAGTATTTAATGAAAAACCAGTATCGGTTGCTAATTTGGCAAGAGTGGCAAAAGCGCTCAATGTTGAATCACATGCTATTTATCTAGCAAAAGACGATCATCAAGTCAGTAGTATTTTGCAATCTCAACAGAGTGAAACATTTGTTCAATCTAATAAATCTATAGAAACACTTGCTACGGACATACATGAGACTAAGAAACCACCCAATTTCAAGCTGAAAAATAACCTTGTTATTCCGATGATTGGTTTGTTGTTATTAACGGTGATAGGCATTTGGTGGTGGAACGCTTTTAATGGTACACATGTTTTTAATAATGCATCGGTCGCACCCTTAGATACAAAAATAAGTAGCCCACTAGGCAAGGTGTTAATTGTCGTTCAATCCCCGCCAGAAACGAGTCAACTAGCGCGGCTCTTGCTTCAAGATTTAACAAGTCAAACTAACATTAGCGTGATATTGCCCGAGCGACCTGACTCATATCAATTGAGTAATGCTGATTCCTTGAGCCAGTGGCAAGCTCATGGTGTACTTCGTATGAGCGTTAATACTGGTGAATTTTATGACTTTGTTAATGTCGAATTTGCTTCAAAGGTATATACCAAAACCCTCGGCCAGTTTTTTTTTAGTGCTGATGAGTTCGCAAGCCATAACGCCGAAATTGCAACTATTATTAGTGAACAAGTAACTCGGTTTATAAACGGCCAAATATTGAATCCAATTTATAGTGACTCCAAAGAGGCTTTGTTCGAATATTTTGCAGGAGTGAACCAGCTATTTGTCAGTCATTCTGCATCTGAATATGCCATTGCAGAGACCCATTTTCGGAATGCAACAGCGCTAGATCCAAAGTTCTCACAGGCGTATGCGCAAAAATGTAAAACTAAGGTTCGCGAAAGTTGGATAAAAGACGAAGTTACTTTACTTGAAGCCGCTGCTATTTATTGTAAAACTGCTGAAAATTTAGCACCCGAAGATGTACATACCTTATTGGCTAAATCTGAGTTGCTTTCTAGAACGGGTGAACCACGCGCAGCTATTACACTAGCTAGAAATATACTGGATCACAGGATAGTTTCGGCTGATGCTAAAGCGATTCTGGCAGAGTTGTTGATGGTACAGTCTAAAACAAGTGACGAAGATCAAATCAATTCTGATATTGTAAAGTTTGCTAAGCAAGCCATTGCGCTCGAAAAACGCCATTGGCGCGCATACAACACCCTAGGCAATTTTTATTTTAATAAAGGTCAAATTGACATTGCTAAAAACCAATTTGAACAGGCGTCAAAAATAGTAGTACATGAAGTTATAATGGGCAACCTGGGCACTATGCAAATGTGTTTTGACGAGCTGGAATCAGCAGAGTCAACCTATCGGAAACTAATTGCTTCTTTTGAAAATAATGCGCTAGGGCATGAAAATTTAGGGACGGTATTTTTGTTTCAACAACAATATCAAAAAGCTCTTGAGCAAAAACTTATTGCGATAAAAAAGCAACCTGAAATTTCAATTCATCAAGTGTGGTCTGGATTGGCCGAAGCATACTTGAGAATCAGCGAGTTAGACAAAGCGTATGAAAATTACGTAAATGCCCTCACCATTATTGAACGAGACGAATTACTTAACAATGCAAGCTTTGCAGACGGTCTCTTCAAACTCTATTATAAAGTAAAGTTGCAGAGCATCGCGCCCGAAAAGCAACTGGTGAGTGATTATATCGGGCAAACCAAGACTTTTTATGAAGAACGAGGACAAATGGGGCTTAAAGCAAGAAGTCACTTGGCCTGGCTTGCAGGCACTTTGGGCCAGAGTGCAGAGAAAGCAAACTTACTGAAAGAAATCACTTCAGTTTGTCCGGTTTATTTGCGTTCACCAGAATTACTCGATCAACCATAAACATGGAGAATTCCCTTAAGATGATATACCAACTAGGCAATAATAAAGTACAAATGGGCAATGAAGTATATGTTGCCCCTGGTGCACATGTAATGGGTAAAGTCATTCTCAAAGACAATGCGAGTGTATGGTTCAACGCGGTTATTCGGGGCGACTGTGACCCCATCACTATTGGTGAAGGAAGCAATGTGCAAGACGGTTCTATATTGCACACCGACTATGGATTTCCTCTAAATGTGGGTAAAGGTGTAACAATAGGCCATAAAGTGATGCTGCACGGCTGTAGTATTGGGGACTACTCGTTAATTGGTATCAATGCTGTTGTCCTTAATGGTGCTAAAATAGGTCATCATTGCATAGTTGGTGCTAATGCTTTGGTCACTGAAGGGATGGAAATACCTGATTATTCATTAGTAATAGGTTCTCCAGCAAAAGTAATCAAACAACTAAACGAAGAGCAAGCGCTGATGCTTGAAAAATCAGCTGAGCATTATCAACAAAATGCTGGGTATTTTGCTGAAAACTTAATACCGTTTGCTGAATAATTCAGAATATACACTTAACCCACACTTGCTCAAAATGAAAAGCAAGCTTAACTAAATGTTAAGTAAGCTTGACATTGTCGGGAACGTCATCTATCCTCTTTTAAGTCAAGTAAACTTTACTTAATGTAATGCTCACTTTAATTATTCAGTAAATGGAGAGTAAAAAATATGAAACAAGCCGAACAAACACTTAATCAACGTATTAATCAATCGAATAAACATTTAGCAATATGGACAGGCACTTGGTTAGTAAGCACAGCGTTATTAGCTTTTGGTCCCAAGTTAATATGGGACTTCGCGACAGCGCTAACTATCCTTGCTATTTTATTAAACCTTGCAGCTGGCGCAGGAATGACAATGGCTAATATAAGACATTTGCAAAGCTTAGATGAGCTAGGGCGAAAAGTTTTTTTAGATGCTGCAGCAATTACTTTAGGTGTGATGGTGGTATTTGGCGTGTGTTATGAGCTTGTCTCATTCGCTGGCGCTCAATTTGCTTTTGAAGCAAGAATATCTCATATCTATTTTGTCTTGGGCCCCACTTTCTTTATTTCTATGCTTATAGGTACTCGGAGATATAAATGAGAAATCGACTTAAAGTGTTGCGAGCAGAGCGCGATTGGACCCAAGCCGATTTAGCCGCAAAACTCGATGTTTCTCGTCAAACAGTTAACGCAATTGAAAAAGCCAAATTTGACCCGAGCCTGCCATTGGCCTTCAAAATTGCACGCTTATTTAATACAAGTATCGAAAGTATTTTTGAGGAGTGATGCAAACTAAAAGGCAGCAATTATGCAGCTGCCTTTAGAAAAACTTATTTATTAATTACTACCGGCGCATCTACTTTGACATGTGAGTATTGTTTTAGCGGTAACCGCTTCCTTGGCAATTAACTAATATTTGTTGAGCAACGTCGACAATTTAGTAAAACCAAGCTCAAGAAAAGAATACCAATAGTAGATGGTGCGTTGACAACAGAAATCGACAAATTGTCGTACATGCTTTGTACGTTTCCAGCAATGCGAATTCTATCCCAAGAACCTCCTAAAGAGCTGGTATCGGCGGTGAAGGTATCTATTGGGGTAGTTAATTGACCTCCAGAGTTAACAAAAAGGTTTACGATAGTATCAACGCTACCAAAAATCACCTCGCCAACTAAACTATCAAATCTTGTTGTGACTGCTGGTCCAGTCTCGCCATTATAATAGCCGGTCCAATTTATACCATATACATCTGTTGCAAAAGATAGTCCAAAAAACAACTCTTCATTGCCACCATTATAAAAAGATATACCAGAAAAATCGTTATTTGGTGCAGAATCAGCTGCCATATCAAACTCAATATAAACACGTGTTCCCACTTTATGCGATATACTGGTTTGTAGGTTTCTAAACGAAACACTAGAGCCTTTTACAACCCCATTCTCAAGGTTATGACTCCCACCCCAAGAACCATTCCATCCAAAACCTCCATTCTGACCATTAATAGTACCATCCGAATAATCAAAGCTGTCACTTGCAATAATATTAGCCATTGTTGAAGCCGATATTAGAAGAGATGCCACAATTATGAAGCTAGAAAATATATTTTTAGTTGTTATTCTCATTTTACCACCTTTTTCTTTTTTTTGATTGTAACTATCTAGGGTATGCAGGTCTTATGCCGATAGGAAAAAAGTATTCTTTTCAATATGATATATAGGATCATGAGAAATCGGGCTTGGTTGGTGTAAATAATGTTGACACTTTAAGTATGCTAATGGATGAGAAGTGCTACAAGCCAATTTGAGCTTTTGGTGCTCCAATCATATATTCTTTGTAGGTGATGCTAGGATAATTTATAGATTGGTCAAGATATAATATATTTGTTAATCTCTGAGGCAAAAGCGATTAGGACGTCGAGACTAAACATGACACAAATGAACCCTAAATTCATTGTTGCAGTAGCCGAACAGCTATCGTTTGTAAGCGCATTTTTAGGTGGTGTTTCAGCAACAATTTTAGTGACCATTGTGGTTTTTACAGCGTCTAAAAAATCGGTAAGCTGGATAGTGGCATCGTCTGCCCTTGCCGCCTGCAGTCTTTTAGTCGCGGTGATTGCATCTTGGCGACTGATTATTCTATTGCATCCTGAAATGCCAAGATTGACAGATACAGGTTTGGTAGAGACGTTATGGAAAGGAATGTTGTTAGGCTATGGAATTGGTTTTTTTAGTTTGCTGGTAAGCATTGGTTTAACAGGATGGTTGAGGTCAAAACGAGCCGGAATGATTACCTCGACCATTGCTGTAATTGCTGTACTCTTTTTTATGTTAGCGACGCCATTTGGGCTCAGAGCTGAGACGCCATCTAAGTTGGTGCAAGATGGTGCAAAACTGAATCTTGTTTCCGATATGTTTTCGTTTACCGAGGGGCCTGCTGTTAATAAAAGCGGCGATGTATTTTTTACAGATCAGCCCAACGATAGAATAATGAAGTGGTCGGCTTTAGACAATACAGTGTCTGTTTTTATGCAGCCAGCGGGACGTGCTAACGGCCTTTACTTCGACCATGATGACAATTTGTTGGCCTGCGCCGATGAGCAAAATGAGCTATGGAAGATTGATTTAAATGGTGAAAAGACAGTACTTGTCGACCAATTTAATAGCAAGCGATTAAATGGCCCAAATGACTTGTGGCTAGATGCAAAAGGGGGAATCTATTTTACAGACCCTTTTTATCAGCGCCTTTATTGGCAGCATGAAGAGCAAGAAATTACAGAACAAAATGTTTATTATATTAGTCCTGATTCTACTTCAATTGTGATAGCTGCGAGTGAGCTAGTGAAGCCAAATGGAATTATTGGCAGTGCGGATGGTAAAAGCTTATTTGTTGCAGATATCGGCGCTGATAAAACCTACAAATATGATATTGGTGAAAATGGTAAGCTGAGCAATCGACGATTGTTTACCGAGCTTGGCTCAGACGGCATGACTATCGATCAGCAAGGCAACCTATATCTTACCGGGAATGGCGTCACAGTATTTAACCCACAAGGTAAAAAAGTACTGCATATTCCAGTCCCTGAAGATTGGACAGCTAACGTGACCTTTGGTGGTTTAAATCAACGCACATTGTTTATTACTGCGATGGATTCAGTGTATACCTTACAAATGAACAGCAATGGTGTTCGTTAACTCTAATGTGTTTATACCCGAAAATACTGCTAACTTAGAATAACTATTCATCTGCAACTGCGGCTTGGATTAGCTCATATAGATCGTTTCGCAGACTAGAGTACTCACTTGCACTAGCCACAGGCCAGTTGGCGTTTATGGCTATAACAAGGTCATTTTTAGGGTCAATATAAATACCCTGCCCAAAAATGCCTCGACCGTCAAAGCTACCGTTGGAGTATATCCACCATTGATAGCCATAACTAAGAGTATCAGAACCAAAATCTGCTTGCTGACTCGTTGCTTTTGCTAAGTAGCCATCAGCAAGAATACTCTCGCCGTCGACCATTGCTCCTTGCGAAATAAAATGACCAAATCGTGCATAGTCACGAGTGGTAGCCTGAATACAACAACCGCTTATTTCATGTCCAGTGGTGTTTAGTAACCAAGAAGCGTCTTTTTCTGCACCAATATGCTGCCATACCTTTTCTGATAAATATTCAGTCAGTGGTTTTCCTGTCGCTTCGCTTACTACTAAGCCAATAAGATTAGTTTCTCCGGTGCTATAACGATACTCACTCCCCGCTATTGTGGCTCTTGGCAATTTACGCATATAACTTGCAACAACATCAATCCCATCGTCGGGTACATGCGTGTTAAAAAGGTTTACGTCTGAATTAGGGTCAGTATAACTTTCATTCCACGCCACGCCCGAGGTCATGGTTAGCAGTTGTTCAATGGTTACATCGTCGTATGCACTACCACGCATATCTGTAACGTAATTGGTCACCTTGTCATCTAAACTGTTAATGTAGCCGTCTTTAATCGCCGCACCTACCAAAGTTGAGGTGAAAGACTTTGCAACCGAAAAACTAGTCCATTTTTCTTCTACGGTAAAATCCAAGCCGTATTTTTCGAAACGCAACTCGCCTTTGTGCAATACCACAAGGCCAGACGCACGTAATTTAGAGAATAATCGCGCTAAAGTATCATTGTCGATATTCAAGGCAGGGCCATTTTTTAGAGGTGTTGTTTCACCCTTTTTTATGATTCGTAGAGGCAATATTTTGAGTTGTTCAGTTGCCCTAAATGCGGCATCTCGTTGCTCAGTCGTCCAAAAAAGCGGATTGTCTGAGCTGGGTTGATTCATTATCAAATAGCGAACGCTCTTATCAAGGCTAAACCAATAAGCGCTTACCCCTAGAATAAGCACAACAAAAAGACCAGCTATCCATTTCCACATAGTAATTATCCTAAGTTGTGTAATTAGCTTTTTTCGAGACGTCGCCTTTGCGATATAGCATACCTCTCACGTATATTAATAAAGGGAATTTCAACAATTCTATATAATCCTTCTGCTACCAAGAGTGTCAGGCTAAATGCCACTAAATAGTATACCGCCATAGGGGCGTCGGGTATCAAACGTTTGCATATGGCCAAAACATCCGGATGAAGCAAATAGATCGAATAAGAGCGGGTTGATATATGCATAATCAAACGATGCGCAAAAGGTAAACGCGTAATTGGTGAGTTGACAGCAGTGTAAACAAAGCCACCAAAAACAAGTGCTAACACTAGTGTAGATGGGTCAACGTAGTTTTCTACCGGGGGAAACCATCTGAAGAGGAAAAAACTAATATACAGCCCTGCGCATACTGTACAAATTACGGTTTTATACTTGGCAAATCGGTCCCATGTTTGTCGATATTGTTTTTGCATGTACGCGAGCAAGACTCCCATCAAACAGCAGTCCCATCGCACATGTGTTTGATTAAGTGACGTGTACATTTCTAAAAACCTAAATAAAGAAGGGAGCAATAAGAATAGGACTAAGGCCAACAGTGCAAACCAAGGACGTTTGAAAAATAATAATAGAGCGGTTAATGGAGCTATTACAAAGTAAAACTGCTCTTCAACAGCCAATGACCAACTCACATAAAAGTAAGGTAAATCAGAATAGTTTTGGGTAAACGTAAAATACGGTAATGGCGAAGCAACATTGTCTTTGGTCAAGTATAGTTGCAGCAATGTAAGCAGGAGCACGGTAAAATAGGCAGGCATAGTGCGTAGCCAGCGACGTACCCAGAATTTTCTAATATCGATGTTGCCGAATTTATGGTGCTCAGAAAATAACTGACTTCCTATTAGCCAGCCAGAAAGTAAAAAGAATAAATCGACCCCAGTGCCGCCAAACTGAAAGCCACTGCTAAATTCAGTGGCGCCATAACTTAAAATGGTATGTCCATTAAACACCAGCAATATGGCAATGGCTCTGAGAAGGTCCAGATAATAGATTCTTTCGCTAGGATTCATTTATTCGTTTTCTATTTCTTGTTTATGAGGGCATATAGTGCACCCTCGATATTGCTTTTACTAATGTTAGCTTGCAATTGATAATTAATAAACAGCTATTTCCTAGCTGGAATGGTTCTGCTTACATTGCAGATTTTTGTATGGTATGAATCCGTAACTTAAAGTAGTGCTGACTGCCATATTTTCAAAAGGTTTGCTTCACTAGCATAGAGTTTTTACCTCTTCATTAATATTACTCAAAGTATTCTTGGGGGTAAATGTGCTGGCATCGGCCTCCGCAAAATCGATTTCATATTTACTGGGGACTTTGTCTGTTAAAAATCCGCCTATTTCCATATGTGGAAATATTTCGTCATACCGTTTTACTTGTTCTTGGCTAACGCGTCTAAAAATATGTGTACGATTTAAGTTGCAAGGTGCTTTTAAGCCAGCGGAAGATACAATGTCTAAAGTAGCTTGCACCGTTTTGTGTTGAAATTGCTTTACCCTAACAGCCTTGTCTTTAGCCACTAAACCTTTTGATAATTCCGGGTTTTGTGTAGCAACCCCGGTCGGGCATTCATTGGTATTACAAGATAGCGACTGCACACATCCTAGTGCCAACATCATGCCGCGAGCACTGTTGCAGATATCAGCGCCTAAAGCCAAGTTTTTCACCAAATGAAAGCCTGATATTATTTTACCTGAAGCTATCACTTTGACTTCATCTCGAAGACCAAAACCGACTAAACAATCGTCAACAAAAGCTAAGGCTTCACGTAAAGGAGACCCAATAGAATTGGAGTATTCCAAAGGAGCTGCGCCTGTTCCACCTTCACCACCATCTACAGTCACAAAATCGGGTGTTATCCCAAGTTCTACCATGGCTTTGCAAATTGCCATAAACTCGCTGCGACGACCAATAGCGAGCTTAAAGCCAATCGGTTTACCCCCGCTAAGTTCTCTTAACTGTTGGACAAATTTAATTAGACCAATAGGTGAATCAAAAGCTGAGTGAGCAGGTGGCGAATCGACTTGTGTGCCCGGCTCTACACCTCGAATTTCTGCAATCTCTATGGTATTTTTGTTTGCTGGTAATATACCACCATGACCCGGTTTTGCTCCTTGTGATAGTTTTATTTCTATCATTTTGATATTGTCATGCTTTGCTTGGCTAGCAAATTTGTCTGCGTCAAAAGACCCTTCATCATTGCGACAACCAAAATACCCCGTACCAATTTGCCATACAACAGCAGCACTATGCTCTAGATGATAAGGGCTAACACCACCTTCGCCAGTATTATGATAAAACCCGCCGTCGCTAGCACCTTTATTTAAGGCTAATAAAGCTGGTTTGCTAAGTGAACCAAAACTCATAGCAGAAATATTGAGGATGCTAGCAGAATAAGGTTGTGAACAGTGTTTACCGCCAATATGCACGCGTGGTAGTTCTTCCATTTCAGAAATACTAAGGGCAGACAACGAATGCCCTATCCATTCATACCCAGTCTTATAGGTATCTATTTGCGTACCAAATGGAATGGTATCGCGACTGTTTTTTGCACGTTGATAGGCAATACTTCGGAACATGCGACTTATTGGCGCACCGCCGGTATCTGGTTCAATAATGTACTGCTGAATAAACGGGCGGATATCTTCTATTATCCAGCGAGCACGACCTACTAATGGGAAGTTACGCAAAATGGCATGCTTTTCTTGTTGGCTGTCGTAAAGCGCAATCAATAATAAAGGCAGGCTAACAATTAAAAGCCACATCAATGGTGTGAACAAGAAGCCTAAAATAACAACGCCCACGTTAACACCAATCAACCATTTGAATATTTTAGTGCGCATTTATACCTCATTTATTAGTAGTTAAGAGCTATGGTTAAAGCGGCAGTATGCATGCAATAAACTAGGCTCATATTTTTTCTTCGTTCAACAATAAAACAGACCGTCTATAAGTGCAAAACATTGCAAGACCATAAAAGTTATACTGCTGAGCTGAAAGTGTCATGCCTAGATTCACTTTTATCAGTTTTTTTTCTTTGGGTTTGACACGCAGTAGACAAGTATTCTAATCTGCTGATGAGAATTACTCGTCATTACAACGCTATAACAAGAATAAAGGCGTAACCAAGGTCTTCAAATGAAAAATATTACTAAAAATTCACGAGCGTTAACGCTTGTTGCTTTAGGTATTGCGGTTTCACTTAACAGCATCAACGTAAGTGCAACTATTGGGCAACAAACAACAGTTAACGTTGATACTCCCAAAGTGAAAATTATTCAGCCGGGAGCACCTGGTCAAGCTAGTAGGTCGCTTACCGCTGAAGATGCGATTGATATCGCAGACACTAGTTTTACATCAGATGATGTGAGTTTTATGCAAGACATGATACCGCATCACGCGCAGGCAGTTGAAATGGGTTTATTAGTAGATGGTCGTACTAATAATGCACAAATCATCGATATTGCGGGGCGTATAATGCGCGCGCAAGAGGACGAAATTGCCTTTATGCGATCGTGGCTTGAGGACAGAGGTCAAGCGACGGAAGGCCCCCATCACAATCATGTTGCTCATCATCTAGCTATGGGCATGGCAACGGCTGAACAAATGTCGCAACTGGCACAATCAGAAGGTGTTGAATTTGACCGACTCTTTTTGAATTTAATGATCCCGCATCACGAAGGCGCGGTGAATATGGTTGATGAGCTGTTAGAAAAATCAGGCTCGGCTTACGACCCTATATTGTACAACTTTGTGATTGATATCGTTAACGATCAAGAAGCCGAAATTGCACAAATGGACGCGATGTTAGCAGATCTATCGAGTGATGAACGAGTTGGGTTAACAGCGGGTTTTAGAGACGCTGGCGAAGCCATTTCAAATTTGAATTTACTTGCGTCTTTGCCCAAACCAGCTGGTTTTTTTGATCCTGAAAACCCTTCAAATTTGCCGCCTGTAGATGAAAGTGGCAGCGTTGACGGAGATGCCAATGACGAAGACGCCGAGGATTTAGAAGGCGGCGATATTAAAACCGAGTGGGGTGAACGTTGGCCTTTATTGAGCTTTTGGAATACCGATATGGCATTTTCAAAAGACATCTTAGCGGTGGGTAATTATCACGGTTTTAACCTTTACAAGCTAGATACGTCGGGTCTGCCCGAATTGACAAGTTCTATAGTGTGTCCTGGCGGTCAAGGCGATGTATCTATTGTCGGCGACTTACTGATCATGTCGGTTGAGCAAACCCGCGGCCGACTTGATTGTGGGTTGCAAGGTGTAAACGAAGACGTGAGCGACGAACGTTTCAGAGGTTTACGTATATTTGATATTTCTGACTTGTCTCAACCTATACAAGTTGGCGCCGTACAAACTTGTCGTGGTTCTCACACACATTCAGTTGTGTCTGCGAACGACAAGCGCATTGTGGTTTATAATTCAGGTACCGCTGGTGTGCGCGATGGTGACGAATTGGAAGGCTGTGTTGGTAATGTACCAGGGGATGAGCGTACCGCACTTTTTAGAATTGATATCATTGAAATTCCTGTTAAAAACCCTGCGCGTGCACGCATTACTTCTAGTCCAGGTGTGTTTGCTGACGACGACGGTCGTTTAGCGGGTTTATGGTTAGGTGGTGATCATGGTGAGGGCACACAAAGTACTAATGTGACCAACCAATGCCATGATATAACGGTTTTTCCCTCGGCTAAGCTTGCAGCTGGCGCATGTTCGGGTAACGGCATTATTTTAGATATTTCTAATCCTAAAAAGCCCAAAAGAATTGACGACGTGACCGACCCAGGCTTTGCATATTGGCATTCAGCAACCTTTAACAATGATGGCACAAAAGTGTTGTTTACCGATGAATGGGGCGGTGGCACACAGCCACGTTGCAGAGCATCTGATCCTGTCACATGGGGTGCCAATGCGATTTATGAAATCGAAGACGGCAAACTGGAGTTTAAGAGCTACTACAAAGTACCTGCTCCACAAACTGATACAGAAAACTGTGTTGCACACAACGGCTCTATTATACCGGTACCGGGTCGCGATATATTTGCTCAAGCGTGGTATCAAGGTGGTTTGTCGTTAATGGACTTTACCGATGCAGCAAATCCAATAGAAATCGCATATTTTGACCGCGGACCTATCCACGAAGAACGCATGGTAATTGGCGGTTATTGGTCAACATATTGGTATAACGGCAAAATTTATGGCACGGGTATTGTGCGTGGTTTAGATGTGTGGGAGTTAACACCTAGTGAATACCTAAGTGAAAACGAAATAGCGGCGGCTCAGATGGCCGATATGGGCGATACTTTTAATCCTCAGCAGCAGTTTCCTGTATCGTGGCCAGCCAATCCGGTCGTTGCTCGTGCTTATTTGGACCAATTGGCGCGACATAACGCTTTGTCAGATGCACAGCATGAGAGTGTAAAGTCGTTGTTGGCAAAAGTCGAAATCTTGTTAAATAACAATGATAGCGATCGTAAAACTTCACGCGCGCTAACTAAAATAGCTAAAACATTAGTAAGCGACAAAAGTGCAAAGGCTTCAAAAACAATCAGGGCCTTAAGCGATACGCTTAAACAAATGGCAAAAGAAATTTAAATGATAAGTAACGCCACCGGCTCTCGTTGCCGGTGGCGTTTCATTTTTAGACTCAATGACTACTTCATGCGCTCACGAACTTGATTGAAGTGCAAATAGGCCGGCACAATCACAAACGCGGCCATAGTGATTAATATCCATTGATAGTGTTCACCAAATACAGTCATATTTGACAGTGCATTGGCTGCTTCATTATTCACTTCAGAAGCATATGCAACTGGCCCAATAGCGGCTTCTTTCGCCATTGAAAAACCATTACTAAAAGCGCTTTCCCATCCCAAAGCAGATAACGAAGCATAAGCTTTATAGGCAACCGCCGACGCGCCAAAAGCAACAATACCAATAGCTACCGTGCCAATACTGAAGATGCCAACGCCCACAGCACCACAAGTAATTACGCCGACCGAAATTATACCTACACTAACTGGCGCTACTGCCAAGCCACCCCAGGCAAAAAGCAAACCATAAGCCTTACTCCCGCCAGCTATCCAGCCTTTTGCTGCAGGCTCATTAATTTCAGGTGTACCAAATTTAAAATGCACAAGCGGGTATCCAAATATGTGCAAGCTGCTTTTGTATTCGCGCTTTTTTGAAGATTGTTTATCCACTTCACGGGCAAAAGCTTCCGGATAAAAAATGCGCTCTTGTGCTCGTAATTCGGCAACTGTTTTGAATATCATTGACATCAACATTAAATAGCTAATAACAAATCCAAGCACTAATATTTGCGAGCTAACAGCAAAGGCTAGGTTGTAGTGTTGATAACTTGCCGATAAAAATTGCAGGCCATACATTGAGCCCACAAAAATTGCTGCAAAACTCATAAATAGCATAAATACTTTTTTTGCTAATTTGCGTTCGTTTTCTGTGCGTGATTGGTACAGACTAGCCTTTAAGCCAAAAAATGAACTGATAACCCCAGAAAACGCAGCAAAGATGGTAATTAGGCTAGTTGATTTAAAAAATGAACTGGTTTTAATAGAGCTTGCGCCTATAACTGCGGCCGCAGTGTGTTTCGACACATCTTCAAGCACAATAAACACACCTGCGGTAAATACCGCACCTGGTTTACTTTTCTCGAGGGCTTCTTCCATAATTGAGGTCATGGCTTTTTTCAATAATTTACGGCCCCTTGATAACCTTTGCTTGGCTGTATCAATATTCAAATCTAGCTGATTGGCGACATTTTCGACTGATTGTTGCTCACGATAAAACAACACTAAGGGTTCCCGATAGTTAACATCGATAGTACTAAGAGTATTCCACAATAGATTTTGCTGTTCTTTATCGATTGCCTGATCTTCCATACTAGACTCTGACACTTTGGATAAATTTAACGCGTCAATGTCATCCGCATTTTTAATCGCCTGATTTTTTTCGCTACGGCAATGATTACTGATTTTGAAACGCAAAATACCACATAACCATGACTTTAGCTTTGCAGGATCTCGCAAGGTATCGAGCTTTTGCCATGCTTCTACAAAAACGTCTTGGGCAATATCTTCGCTTTGTTTTAAGTCGCCTAAAGAGGCATATGCGACAGAGCATAATAAATTTTGGTAACGAGACACTATTTCACAAAATGCTTCTTTATCACCACCGATAGAAGCCAGAACTAAAGCTGGATCGTCCAGTTTTTTAAAGGCGCTTTTTTGTTTAAACATATGCATAAGTTGTTACCTCAATGAGTGAATAATTAATAAGTGGCAGTGGGGGAAGAAAAGGTGACACGTTTTTACATAAAAAATATTTTTGTCACCTTTTTTGACATCTACACACTTATTCATTAAGCGGTTATGCAATTTGTTATTAAGCATAACACGAGTCATTAATCACATTCCTATTGGAGAACGACCTATGCAACACGATTCTAAACGTACAAGATTTTTGCGTTTTGCCACCAAATTTACATTTATCATCGGTACATTGTTTGCGTTGATACTGCATTTTGGAGCGAGTGCCACTGAAAAGGTTTCAGCAAAACCTGCTGCTTTAATCGATAATTTCTCTAACAGCATAAATAACAACTTTGGCTATCCACGTCAGTTTATTAATGACACTGTGGTTGGTGGCAATACTCAAGCACAACAAGAAGTGAGCAATGGGAAGATACATTTGAGTGGTGAGGTTGTTCCACCTAGGGGTCAACCTGGTTGGGCTAGCACTGTTTTGTTACTAAGTGGAGAAGCTCAGTCAATTGATGCAAGTCATTATCAAGGTCTTCGCATACGAATCAAAATAAACACCGGCAGTGTATCTATTTCGGTTAACAGTAACGATGTTAAAAACTTCGATTATCATGCCACCGTTATCAATGCTGCTACCGACGGTAAGTATCATGAAATTACGATTCCTTTTAATTCTTTACAACGCATGTGGTCAGAACAGACACAACTCAATACAAAAGCCCTCAACAGCTTAAGTATTGTCGCATTTGGTCTCAAAAAAACCGCCTTCGATTTTGAAATTGACGAAATCAGTTTTTACTAGGGCATTAATTTAGACGCAGTATTCAAGAGGCAGCAATGATGGCTTATCAACACGATGAACGCTTAGACTATTTGGATGCGGTGCGTTGCTTCGCACTACTCATGGGGATTGTTTTTCATGCTTCTTTGTCATTTATGCCTATTTATATTGGTTGGGCTGTGATGGATGAACAAACAAGCGAAGTGGTGCCAAGCTTTGTGTTAATTAGTCATTCATTCCGAATGCCTTTGTTTTTTCTGATTGCAGGTTTTTTCAGCCATATGAGTTTTCATAGAAAAGGTCTGCATTCTTTTATCAAAAGTCGCTTAATGCAAATCGGTATACCGCTAGTTTTGGGGTGGTTTTTACTACGTCCTTTGCTCATTGCTGGCTGGCATATTGGTGCAGAAAGCATGCGGGGCGAAGCTGATATTTTAGTAGGGTTACTAAACGGCTTATCAAGTTTAAAAACTCTCCCACATGGTTTTCTTGTTGGCACGCATCTTTGGTTTTTATATTATTTGCTACTGATATCGGCCACTGTATTGTCGTTAAGGTTCTTGCTGGGTATAAACGAGTCACTTAAACGCAAATTAAGCGCTATATGCGACCGTTTTATTGAAAAAGTACTGATTACACCGTGGTTTGTTTTTATAATGGCATTGCCGAGCGCATTTGGCTTATGGTTCATGCAACATTGGGGCATAGATACCCCAGACAAATCACTAATACCGGTTTTTGCAGTCAGTTTTTTATATGGTTTGTGTTTTGCCCTTGGGTGGGTATTGCATCGACAAGCCGCACTTTTCGAGAGGCTGGCAAATCTATCGTGGACACAAAGTATTATATGTATTGCAAGTGTTTGCTTAACGCTAGTGCTGTCGCAATATGAAGGACAAATTAATCTTGTAAACTACGGCCTTATAAAAGTCACTTACATGTTTGTTTATGCTTTAACGATATGGTCCTTAGTTCGTTTAAGTATTGGCTTATGTAAAACGTTTTTGTCGAAGCGCAATGCATTGATGAGCTACATCACCGACGCCTCCTATTGGATATATCTCATTCACTTACCCATTGTCGTTTTTTTGCAAATTGCCTTTGCAGAGTTGCCACTACCTTGGCTAGTGAAATTATCCTCGATCTGTTTGATAACGTTTTTAATCACTTTGTTAAGCTACGATTTATTGGTGAGGGCTTCATTTTTAGGGCAATTATTAAATCATAAAAAGAAAGCTAGTGTCCTGTATAACCTTTTCTTGAAGAAGCTAAGGAGCGGGAGAGGCTTCTGAAGCAAATGTCTGTAGTAGAAAATGCTTGGCAAGACAGTGCAAAAACGATTTTGCATCTGTCTGTCAGGCATGTGCTAAGTGATCAAATATAAATTAATTGTTGTTGGCACTTTTATCATAATTCGCTGTTAAACAATGCATTCATGTCTAATGACGTTTCGCCAGCACTGAGTGCTTCAGCTATATCAGCTCCTCGAATAAGATAAGTCTCTCCACGAACGGCATCGCTCACAATAAGTTCGTTAAGACCATCTCCATCTAAATCCTCTAGGCTCGCTACTGTTGCAGCAAGGCTATCTTGAGCAGTAAGACCACTAATACTAAGCGTCTGGCCCGGCGCGCTAGCCGATAAATCAAAAGAGAATCCTAAATCTACTTCAGTCAGGGTTTCTCCTGTAATGACTCGTATTTCGTTAATGTCAGGGCTAACGGATGTGCGCAAGGTCAACACTAACTCGCTAAAGCCGCCGCCTGATAGGTCGTTGATTGAAGAGATAGCGCTACTAGTTAAATTGTTTGCGGTATCATCAACAAACTTTGAATTGGGAGTATTAGCGTAGGTTGAGCCAATTGCAACATTCGCGAGCCCGCCAATTGGCATCGACCAAGCTATTTCAGGAATACCATCACCTTCAAGGTCAAATGCTTGCTGGCTGAGTACTTCAATGCCTGAAGTTGCGTTTATCTCAATATCAAAACTAGTACCGATGTTTAAATTGCCTGCTGTGCGACCCGCTGCAATAGTAGAACTATGTACAACTTGCACCCACTGTGAACGAGTTAATACTAGTTCCGGAAGTCCATCACTATTAATATCTTCTACCGAGGCCATTTGTTCGCCGGCAAAAGGAAAACTTAAATAATCAATATTCAGATCTAGTACTTGGGTTTGTGACGCAGCAACTAAATCGATTGTCCCAGATTCTTTTGCACTTGCTAAAAAATCCCCAAATACAACAAAGCTTTCTTCAACTGGCGTTGGCAAGCCGAAGGCTATATCGGCAAGACCATCCCCATCAAAATCGCCGCTGGCAAAAGATAGCACTGAACTAATCTCTGATTGAAAAGATAATGGCAGTATTTGGTTAGCATTCAATTCATCCAGAATAAGCCCGCTACTTGTATTATTTTGTATGGTGCTTCCCCAAATCAGATAAGCCATTTCACGTTGTGATGTGCAGCCTTCACAAAGTGAATAAGCCACGAGAAGCTCGCCAATGTTATCACCATCGATATCACCAACGGCACGGGCCGTGAGAGTTTTAGACGAGCCACCTGCAGGCATTGACGCTGAAATTTGGACCGGCAGTACTTCTGTCTGCATGGCGGTGCTAGTGTCTAAAACCGCCGCAGGCATTGCATCTGCCAAATAGTCACCAAATACGACAAGACCTTCTAGGTCATCTCCCACTTGGGTCGTCATCCACAGATCATTTATGCCGTCACCATCAACATCGCCAATGGGTTCAATATTTACCGCGCCGCCAAGTAATTTAAGACCAGACGTTGCAGTTCCTATTAAATCGAGAACTGTAAATTCGGCACTACACATAACCTCACCAACCGATACACTAAGCTGCCCTACTGGATTGGTTAGGGCTTCAAAATCTATTGGATTCGACAGCGTTACTGCGCCAGTGCCAGAATCTAAACTTATACTGTCAAATAACAAATTTTCGGCTGTTACAACAAAATTTTCAAAGGTAAAGGCATCCCCTTCTGGATCTGTTGCCGTGAATCTGTAGATTTCACCGCTTGCATTTTCGGCTATTGTGAATGATTCAGCGCTTTGACATACTGGAGGTTCATCAACATTAGTAATGGTGGCAGTCAAATTGACTTCAATTGTTGCTTCAGAATTAGTAATGGAAAGGACTACCTCATACACATTATTCATATCAGCATCTGCCGGACTTTCAAAGTCGGGAGAATCGTTAAAATTAAGACCGCCATCAGCAATCGTAAATGCACCTGCATCGGCGCCACTAAGAGCAAACTCTAATACACTAGAATCATTGTCGGTAGCTGAAATTGCGAACCCAATTACCCCCTCTCCAGCCTCAAAGTCTGTAGCACCTAAATAACTGGGGGCTTCGACGACATTTGTTATAGTCACCGTGACTGTAGCAGTTACCGTTGTTGTACCATCATTCAAATTGAAGGTTTGGACATATACATTGTCGCGGTCACTGTCTAAGGGATCTTCAAAGTTAAATGCCCCATTTTGTGTTTGTGCAGTGACCTGACCAGTACTGGTATTTAATTGAAAAAATCCTCCGTCTCCTGTGCCTGCATCACTAATTGTGACCGTATCGCCATCGGGGTCACTCACTGAGACAACAAATTGCACAAGCTCATTTTCGGCAAAGGTAAACTCAGTAGGACTATTAAAGCTAGGGGCTTGGTTAGGTGGTGGCGTTGGGACTGGAACGGGAGTTACTCCACCGCCTCCGCCACCACCGCCGCAATTAATTAGAAAAGCACAGCATAAAAATAGTGTGAATAGTCGAGTTGGCATGATCTGCATTAAAGGACCTTTGTAATCACCCGGATTTTATATTCACGTTAACATTGGCGTTAAAATTTTTCCAATATATTTGGAAGATGATGTAGAGAAGAAAATGCTCGTGGCTGTGCAATCATCGGGCTTATCAAAAAGTCGGTGGGTTTCTAAATTGGTAAAAGAAAAAATCAATAATGAATGGCCTGATTTGGTGCGCGAAATGGCAGGCACTTGGGATAACTTTCACATTTAAGACGTCGACTGCGGAGTGTTTACATCAAACTCGGCAAAAATAGCACAATCGCTGGTGCGTATGTCACCAACACCAAAGCAATCAATAAAGCGATGATAAAAGGCCAAATTTCTCGCATAAAGTGAGCAACAGGTACTTTGGTGACCGAGCATGTGGTAAACATCATCGAACCAAATGGAGGCGTCACACCACCAATCATAATATTCACTATCATGATCATACCAAAGTGCACTGGGTCAACACCAAGTGCGACCACAACAGGTACTAGCAATGGCGCAATAATAATCAATGCAGCACCGCCCTCTAATACCATGCCAATTAATAACAAAAATACGTTAATAATACCTAGCATTGTGTATTTGTTATCGGTAAGGCTAAGTAGCATTTGGGTGAGCTCTTGCGGAATGCGTTCCCAGTTTAAGTAGTAACCGAAGACTGAAGCTGAAATGATAATTAACACCACGGTGCCTGTGCCGTAGATGGTGTCGAGTAAGATAGGCTTTATGTGACTAAATTTAAGCTCTTTGTAAACAAATATGCCAATCAATATTGACGCCAATACCGCCATGGCGCCGGCTTCAGTGGGGGTAAATAGGCCAAAGCGTAAACCTAAAATAATGCCAAAGGGCAAAGATAGTGACCAAATTGAATCTTTAAACTGTAAACCGATTTCACCCCAAGTAGCACGTTTGTCTCTGGAGGGTTTGTATTTTCGTCTACGCGAAATAAACGTAACTGTGAGCATGAGCGCACCGGCCATTAATAAGCCAGGCACGTAGCCGGCCACAAACAATTCAGCCACTGAAACTTGGGCAATAAGCGCATAAATAATCATGACTATACCGGGCGGAATTACTGGCGAAATAGCCGATGACGCGGCCGTAATAGCGGCTGAAAAAGGCCGGCTATATCCGCGCTTTTCCATTTGTGGCACCAATATTTTACTTTGCATGGCAGCATCAGCATTCGCTGAGCCAGAAATACCACCCATAAAGGTACTCAAGACCACGTTCACTTGAGCCAAGCCGCCAATTAGATGACCGGTTAGTACTTCGGCCATTTGCATGAGTTTTTTGCTTATCCCAGAATAATTCATCACCGAACCCGCCATGACAAAAAACGGTATCGCCAGCAATGGGAAAGAAGCTGCAGAAGTAATGAATTTTTGCAGTACTAAGTCGGGCGGCATACCGGCATCATAAAAAGTAAAATAGAAAATAGCTGAGCCAAACAGCGCATACGCAATGGGTATACCCAAAAAGTAGAGGACAAATAGAATGAGAATAGGTAAATAAATCATGCTGCTTCAGCCTTATTCAAAAACTTCAGAATGTCTCGATATAAAAATCTAATGGTATAGAAAGTAATTAGGCCAAAGCCTACTACCAGCGCCGAATTTAGCGCGGCTGAACTTATGCCTAATACAGCCGTAGGTTTGACCCAAGCAATTTTTGTAAACACGATGGCCATATAAAAAATGTAGCCGTTGAGTGCTAATAGCAGCAGCCCCGTGCCAAACCGAACCGCCTTTTCGATTGTGGGCGGTGTTTTTGTGATGAGAATATCTATACCCATATCCATTTTATGTTTATAGGTAGCGCTAGCTCCGACAAACACGCACCAAACAAAACAAATTGTGGCCACTTCTTCGGCCCAAAAAATAGAGTAACTAAACAGATAACGTAAAAATACATTAATAATCACTAGTGTGATCATGGTAACCAAAAAGCAACTGCATACAATTTCTTCAAAGTGCCTGAAAAAATACTTTAGCTTATTCATTATCTGCGGCCTTAGCTCTTATTTTGGTAAGCTCTGTTTGGATTTGCTCGTACATGTCGAGCGTAACGCCTTTTAATTCGCCGTCGTACAATGTGACGGTTCGGGCTTCAAAGGCTTCGCGGTCGATATCATTAAACTGTACGCCATTAGCTTCGAGGTCTTTTATTACTTGGGCATGTTTGTTTTTTAAATTGGCAATCATTTGTTCGGCCTCATAAGCAAACTCATGTTCAATGATCTGTTGATATTTAGGCGGTATTTTTGCCCAAACTTCTGTGGATATATATACGCCACACGTGCCTAAAAAATGATTAGTAAACGCCACATTTTTTTTACCCGTTTCGTATACCTTTGTGCCTAAATTAGTAAATTCTGAGCCTTCAAGGCCATCAACAACGCCCTGTTGCAACGCGCTGAAGGTTTCTCCCCAAGGCAAGGGTGTGGCGTTTGCACCCATGGCATTAATGGTTTGTATAAATAAATTACTGCCCGGGGTTCTTAGCTTTACACCCGATAAATCTTCGGGCTTGGTTACAACACGGTCGGTGATTAAATTACGAAAACCAAATATATATTGTAATGATAGAACTTTTATACCTTTGTCTTCGAGTTTATTTACCCAGCTTTTCACCATAGGTGTTTTGATAATTTCCATGTACTCGTCAAAATTATTATAAAGCATAGGGCCAACTAGCGCGGTAAATTCTGGCACATAGTCGCCAATGTATGATGGGTCTTCAACTGAAATAAAATAAGCACCGCGGGCGACCATTTCTACGCCATCTTTATAAGCCGCAATTTGTGCTCCCGGGTAGGTTAATACCCGAACGGCGCCATTGGTTTTGGTATGAATTCGCTCAGCGACCAATTCGATTGATTGCGCAAGCTCTTCGTTGACATTAAAAACATGACTCAAGCGCAAAGTAATGCTGAAATCTTCTTCGGTTTTTTGCTGCTGACAAGCACTGGTAAATAGTAAAAAACAAACAGTGACAGTGAACATGCTTAACTTTGTTATTTTTAGTAGCGTTATTTTTAACATCGTTATTCTTAGCGTCGCTGCGGACAAACATTAGAGAGTTGTACCACTAAGAATAGGTTACTTGGGTGTTTGATGCAAAGCTTGTCTACAAACAATAACAGTTCGAATACCTGATCCTTAATAAAAGAGCGCACATATCAATATCCAACTATAATGAGGGTCTGTTGACTCTTTCGATCAAGGAAACAAGAACATGCCAGCCCACTCTGCTTATCCACATTTACTCGAACCCCTAGACTTAGGTTTTACTACCTTGCGCAATCGTACATTAATGGGCTCAATGCACCTTGGTTTAGAGGAGCAAAAAGGCGGCTTTAAGAAGTTAGCGGCTTTTTATGCTGAGCGCGCAAGAGGAGGCGCTGGCTTAATTGTAACCGGTGGTGTTAGCCCAAATGTGGCTGGTTGGTTGGGGCCTTTTGCGGCACGTATGAGCAGTAGCCGTCATGCAAAAAAGCACAAGGTAGTTACCGATGCAGTGCACGAAGCCGGCGGTAAAATATGTATGCAAATTTTACATTCTGGGCGCTATGGTTATCATCCGTTGGCGGTTTCGGCGTCGGCGCAAAAATCACCGATTTCTCCTTTTAAGCCTAAAGCATTATCTTCACGAGGTATTAATAGCACTATTAAAGACTATGTTGACTGCGCAAATTACGCAAAAATGGCCGGTTACGACGGGGTTGAAGTGATGGGCTCGGAAGGTTATTTAATAAATCAGTTTTTTTGCGAACGCACCAACCAACGTGATGATGAATGGGGAGGAAATTTAGAAAATAGAGCTCGCATGGCGGTTGAGATTGTGCGACAAACTCGCGAAAAAGTTGGTAGCGACTTTATTATCATTTATCGCTTGTCGATGCTCGATTTAGTTGAAGGTGGCGCGCCTTGGGAAGAAGTGGTTTATTTGGCCAAACAAATCGAACAAGCCGGTGCTACCCTCATTAATACCGGCATCGGTTGGCACGAAGCTCGAGTCCCCACCATTGCCACCTCAGTCCCACGGGCAGCCTTTACTTGGATTACCAAACGCATGAAGTCAGAGGTGTCAATTCCACTAATTACCACTAATCGCATCAACACACCAGAGATTGGTGAATCGGTCTTGGCCGAGGGGCATGCTGACATGGTCTCGATGGCGCGGCCATTTTTAGCGGATGCAGAATTTGTCGCAAAAGCTATGCGTAACGAAGCCGACCTGATTAATACATGTATTGCATGCAATCAAGCCTGCTTGGATCATGGTTTTGAACGCAAACCAATAAGTTGTTTAGTTAATCCGCAAGCGTGTTACGAAACTGAGCTTATTTTTAAAACCGTTGCAGCACCTAAAAAGATTGCTGTTATTGGTGCCGGCCCTGCTGGCTTGGCCTTTGCAACTTATGCTGCGGAGCGCGGTCATCAAGTGCATTTGTATGATCAAGGGAGTGAAATAGGTGGACAGTTTAATTACGCTAAACAAATACCGGGTAAAGAAGAATTCTACGAAACATTGCGCTATTACTCACGACGAATTGAAGTCACTGGTGTGCATTTGCATCTTGAAACCACTGTCGATGCTGCACTTTTAGCCCCACTAGAATTTGATGAGGTAGTTATGGCTACGGGTATTAAACCACGTGAATTGACTATTCCGGGAAGCGAGCATGCCAAAGTCATGAGTTATTTGGATGTATTGCGTGACCATAAGCCTGTGGGTAAAAAAGTAGCCGTTATTGGTGCAGGTGGTATTGGCTTTGATGTGTCGGAATTTCTAGTAGAACAGCAGAATTTGACGACTGACCTAGATAAATGGTTAGCCCATTGGGGTATCGACAAAGAATATAAAAACCCAGGGGCACTGATTGAAAAAGACTTGCATGAGCCGCCGCGGCAGGTATTTTTATTGCAGCGTAAAACTACAAAAGTAGGTAAAGGTTTGGGTAAAACCACAGGTTGGATCCATCGAGCGTCACTTGTTAATCATAATGTACAAATGATGAATGGCGTCAGTTACGAAAAAATCGATGACGAAGGTTTGCACATCACGATTAACGACAAACCAAAAGTGCTTGAAGTCGACAATATAATTGTTTGCGCTGGGCAAGAACCCCTGCGTGACCTAAAGGAGAGTTTAGAAGCTGTGGGTCTGCACGTAAATGTGATTGGTGGGGCTGATGTTGCTGCCGAACTTGACGCAAAAAGAGCGATACGTCAGGGCGCTGAGTTAGCCGCTGCAATATAGTCAAACTGTGATTACATGCATGTATGAAGATTTTTTTGCTACTTTGTAGTAAATAACGAATACTACAAAATCTATAATAAAAAGAAAAAATACGCGGGTTCAATGCTAACGGAGTTACCATGTACAAGATGCCAATCATTTTAACCTGCCTTTTGGGAATGTTTGTTACTACGCTCGCTTATTCAAATGAGCCAGATGAATACACAGACCGTTTTTTAGCGGTAAAAAAGTACTTCGCAGATATTGAAAAAAAAGCACTTGCTGAACCCTTCAAGGGAGTAAGTACAAGCGACGGAATAGAAGCTGATCTATTTAAGGTTGGCGCGACAGGCGTCACCACAGCGCCTATTGTTAAAGCAGCTAAGGCCTATCTCCAACTACTGTCTACTCCTGAGTTGATACGTACACAGTTTGCTATTGACGACCCTGAATGGCGGCGATGGTTTAATGTTGATAATGGTATATATGTTCGTCAAGGATTAAGTTTAAAAGAGATGAATAAAGAACAAAAGGCAGCAGCTTGGGAAATCTTTAAAACATCACTGAGCGCCAAAGGACTTAGTTTGAGTAAAGATATAATGAAAACAGATAAGACTTTATCTGAATTAAACGGACATGGTTTTTTGGATGAAGATTTGTATTTTTTAACTATTATGGGGATCCCTGATAACAACAAACCTTGGGGATGGCAGTTAGATGGACATCACCTTGTGATCAACTTTTTTGTGTTGGGTGATCAGGTTGTGATGACGCCTACTTTTCTTGGCGCGGAGCCTGCAGTGGCTACTACTGGCAAATACAAAGGCAATAGCATTTTACAAGCCGAGCAAGATATGGGAATTGCTTTTATGCAGTCTCTTTCTGAGTCGCAACAAAAAATGGCTACGTTAAGTTCTCGAAAAGTCAAAGACGACATGCTTGCTGGCGCGCACGAAGATAATCTAGAGCTTGATTATGCAGGCCTTAAAGCAGCTAAAATGGAAAAGAAACACCAGTCAATGTTGCTAGATTTGGTACAATTGTATGTTGATAACATGAAGGAAGGTCATTCAGACATTCGCATGGAACAAGTGCGCTCTCATATTGACAATACATGGTTCTCGTGGATTGGCGAGGTTAAAGACGATAGTGTGTTTTACTATCGTATTCATAGCCCTGTTATTTTGATTGAGTTCGACCATCAAAAACCGGTAGGAACGAGAATGCTCAACGAACGAGGTGTCCCAACACGTGACCATATTCATGTAATAGTGCGCACACCAAATGGAAATGACTATGGGAAAGACTTGTTAAAACAGCATCTTAGCAACCATAAGCATTGATGCTAGTTGCAAAGACGCCGTCCTTAAAGACCCAAATGATGATTTTAGGCAGTCTTAAAGAATTCCATCAATTGATTCATGCCTTGAGCTTTATTTTTTAAGTTTTCACTCGCCGCAGTGCCTTCTTCAACCATACCTGTGTTTTGTTGAGTTAGCGTTTTGATAGACTCAACCGCTTGATGAATTTCTTTCACGCCCTGACTTTGCTCTGACGCTGCGTTTGAAATTTCACTCACAATTTGGTCAACATTTTCGACTTGTTGAATAATTTGATCCAAAGTACTGCCAGATTGGCTCACCAGCTCTGAACCCACATCGACTTTATCAACCGTATCGTTAATAAGACTCTTAATCTCTTTGGCTGCATTTGCACTTCTACCAGCCAGGTTCCTGACTTCAGAAGCAACTACTGCAAAGCCACGCCCTTGTTCTCCTGCTCGCGCCGCTTCAACAGCAGCATTAAGGGCTAACAAGTTCGTTTGGAACGCAATTGAATCGATGACGCCAATGATGTCAGATATTTTATTACTCGCTACATTGATATCCTGCATTGCGTCTATGGCTTGGGTAACAATTTGTCCACCTTTTACTGCCGATTCTTTGGCTTGATTAGCAATTTTATTGGCATGTCTTGCATTTTCTTCGGTATGCCTAACCGTTACCGTGATCTCATCCATACTTGAAGCAGTTCTATCTAAGTTGGATGATTGTTCTACAGTTCTATCACTGAGTTGATTATTACCTTGTAGCAATTCCATTGCATTGGCATTGACGGCACTAGAAGAGTTTGAAATTTCGCTCACTACCTCAATCAACTTATTTAGCGTGTTGTTGGTACTCGTTTTCAGATGATTAAATTGACCTGGGAAGTCTGTATTTATGCGTTCATAAAGTATACCCTCAGAAATTGCCGATAGTGCTGTTTCTGTTTCTTGGAATACTTTTTCTACGACACTTAATGAGGTGTTCACATTCTCTTTGATTTGTTCGAGCTGACCTGGCAAAGGTTTTTCAATACGCGATTTGAGTTGCCCTGCTGCTACATCAGACATAACGGTATCAATCTCCGTTACGGCGCTGTCTACTGCTTGCATGGCTAGATTTGCCTGCTCAACGAGGCTAGCATAATCACCTTGCAATTCGCCTTCGACTTTATACTTAAAGTCGCCTTTACTCATCGCTCTGATAAGTTCATTAATTTCCTGCATTGCTGATTTCATGCTGGTGATCGATGTGTTTACGTTGTCTTTTAAGGTACCAAGTTCACCGCTTAGTTCGCTGTCTATGGTTTGATTAAAATTGCCCATTGCAAGCGCGTTTACCACTCTGTTGACGTCTTTAATAGAGCCGCCCATTGCTGATGCACTATTGTTAACGCCTCGTTTAAGTGTGAGCAAATCACCTTTAAAGTCGGATTCAACGCGTTTACTAAAATCGCCTTGAGCCATTGCAGAAACGACTTGGTTAGTTTCATTTATTGAGGTTTCGATACTTGATAAAAGCTGATTGAAACTGTTAGCAGATTGACCTATTTCGTCTTCTCTATCAATATTAACCCGCTCTCCAAACACAGAATTTTCAGCGATATTGGTCATAGATGTTTGCATAGATGCTATTGGTTGGATTAGCTTGTCAGCAACACGAATCGCAAAATAAGATATAGCGATAACGGCTATCAAACATACAGACAATATTATCCAGATGAGTCGAGTGATTGATGCATAGGCTTCAGATTGTTCAATTTCGGCAATCATTGCCCATTGTAAATTACCAAAAGCAACTGGAATGTAGCCCGCAAGTACGTCCTGACCTAGGTAGTTAGTTTGTTCAATTACGCCGCTTTGATCGTCTAATGCCGCTTCGATTGCTTCTGACTCAACCGTATTTCCTGCTCTGAAAGCAACATCTACGTTATATTTTTCAGGCATTTTATACGAATCTGAACGTGGTAGCATGTCCGGACCAACAAGATAAACCTCGGCTGTTTCGCCCAGTCCTTTTCGTTGTGACATTATAGAAGAGATGGTATCAAGTGGCATTTGAAAAATCAGGCTACCAACTTGATTTCCGTATTTATAAACGGGTGAAGCAATAAAACTAGCCGGCGCTTCATACGAGGGAGTGTATTGAGCATAATCAATCAGTACGTATTGGTTTGGCCCTGTTAAGTCTTTGGAGGCTCTAAAGGCTTCAGCCAGACCGCTTTCGCGGTAAGGCCCACTTAGCAAATTAGTTGCATAGTCGAGTTCTTTATAAACTGAATAAACAACATTGCCTTTATTGTCTACAAGAAAAATATCATAGTACCCAAATTTGTCTAAATAGGGTTCAAACGTTAAATGGATTCGGTCGTGGTTAAGGTCATAGCTTAAATCTAATTTGGATTTGTACATTTCGTGTTTTGAGCCCAAGGGAGCTGGGTTATCAAAAATATATGCATGTTGCAAAGCCAGAGCGGTGTTGGTCAAGTTATTTAACAAATTCTCTGTATTGATGTTTTTACCGCTTGTTGAATCTCGATATTGCACAGCGAATTCGTTGTTATAATACTGAGCTAGATCTGCTCGTAATGCATCAGCATAAAGTTCTTCATCATAATCGTATTGTTCCATGTCGGTTTGATCAAAGGCATCATCAAACACTTCATTAAATGATCTTGATAAAATAATTAACCCGCTTACCGTGTTTGGATCTGCTGAAGCGGTCAAGACTTGATTTACTATAGTATCGCCGTAACTTTCGATAATAAACGCTTTGTTTTCTTTGATTGCGCTTAAGTTTTGATGCACCAGGTTGGTCGCTGCGCTAGACAAAAGCCACAACGCTATTACACTTATCAAGACCATCGGCACTAATCCCGCGATTAAAAATTTGAGCGTTATAGGCTTTTTTAATGATTTTTCTGAATTCAAAGTTTTGAGTGATGCTAATTGTTTTTGAAAATATGTCATTTTGTTTCCAACGAACGATCCGAAAAAGTGTGAGAAAGCGAAATTCTCGAGGCAACAAACCTCTCCTTGGATGGTATCGGCATAATATTTTTATTATTTAGCCCTATTCTTTGACTTTTTTAGGCTGATAACCTGCATTAACACGGTTTATTCTCTCACTCTTACTAAAGTTCACAAAGTATGCTCCGATAACCTTAATGCACGTAAATTCTAGTCTCCTATTAATCAAGAAACTGGGTTGACGGCAAAATAATGATTCAACCGATAGCACTTATTTAAATTGTTGGCAGGCTTCTACTAAGCTGACAGTTTTTTAACTTACTCAGGTATTTTTAAGTACTTAATATTTACAGAGAATATTCCAATGTCACATTTTAACACGCAAAAACCAATCACTTTTAGTGTTGTATTTTGGTCATTTATAACCTTGCTTTTTGTCCTCCCTTTTTCGATGAGTCATGCTCAAACTGCTGAAGAGTTTGGTAATGTGATTAATCTATCAGGTAAGCAAAGAATGCTTACGCAAAAAATGAGTAAAGAAGCGGTACTTATCGGACTTGAGATAAATACTGCTGAAAACCTCAAGAATTTAGAGAATACGGCAACTCTTTTTGATAAAACCTTAAAAGGCTTGCGCAGTGGAGATGCGAGCTTGAAATTACCTCCCACAAGCTCCCCCCGTATTTTGAAACAACTCGATAGAGTCGATGCATTATGGGCCGCCTATTACCCAATAGTAAAATCAATAATTACTAATAAAGCAGCTGACCCAAGTCAAATTGAACAAATTGCTGAACAAAATTTACCGCTACTTAAACAGATGAATAGAGCGGTTGGTGCTTATGAAAAAGAGGCAGCAAAAGGCGGGCTTAAGGCAAATCCAGGACTAGCTACTACTATCAATTTGTCGGGCAAACAACGCATGCTTACTCAGAAAATGAGCAAAGAGTTTTTTTTGGTGGCGCACCAACACATGGTAGCAGATAACAAACTGAACTTACTTGAAACCTTCACATTATTTGAGCGCACATTGCAGGGCTTAAAAGCGGGTGATGAAAGTCTTGGACTACCAATAACAAGCGACGCAACTATTCTTGGTCAGCTCGATAAGGTTTCAAATTTATGGCAAGAGATCAAACCTCTGTTTGAAGATGCGGTTGGTCAAGGTAGCCAAATTTCAGCAGAAAGCATTCAAAAAGTTGCAACACTCAATTTGCCTCTATTGAAAGAAATGAACAAAGCAGTTGGCATGTACGAAGCTCAAACTAAATAAATCGAAGCGCCGAGTTTTTAACACAATATATGTAAAAGGTGGCTATTTGGCTGACTACTAGTTTGCTGAACACCTTTTATGCTAGGAAAATACACTAGGAAAATTTATGCAAAACACATTCAAAAAACATATCAATATTCCAACAGGTTTGTTGGCTGTTTGCTGTTTAAGTAGCAGTTTACTATCGTTTGACTCACGCGCTGATTCAATTCACGAAGCCTTAGCAGATGGTAAGGCAATGGTCGATTTTAGATTACGCTACGAGGGCGTTGAACAAGATAACGCGGCACGTGATGCCGATGCCATGACCTTTAGAACTCGCGTTGGGTATAAGTCAGGTAGTTACGAAGGTTTTTCATTTGTTGTAGAACTTGAAGATAATAGAATTGCTCTGGGTCAAGGAGATTATACAGTTGGTCCTGCTGGCTATAATCCGGGTATTTATTCGGTTATTGCAGACCCTGAGTTTACCGAATTAGACCAAGGCTTTATACAGTATAAGAAAGACGATGTTACCGTTAAAGTTGGAAGACAAGTAATCACATTAGACGGTCATAGATTCATTGGACATGTAGGTTGGAGACAAGACAGACAAACGTTTGATGCTGCTACAGTGACCTTTAAGCCTTCTAAAGAGTTGAGTATGCACTACAGCTACATTAACCAACGCAATCGTATTTTTGGTGAATTTGCTGATTTGGACTCAAAAGACCACCTCATGAATGTTTCTTACAAAACGGAAATGGGCAAGTTGACCGGTTATGCGTATTTACTTGAAGTAGACAACGGTGTGACCAACGGCTTAGATACTTATGGAGCAAGTTTTCAAGGTAGCGTTAAACTAGAAGATTCTGCCATTTCATATCATGCTGAATACGCTACTCAAACGAGTGAAACTAGCACAACTGACTTTAGTGCTAGCTATTTGTTTTTGCAACTCGGGACGACAATTTCTGGTATAACCGCGAAAGTAGGTTACGAAAGCTTGGGTTCAGATGAGGGCGATTTTGGTTTTTCAACACCACTGGCGACCCTTCATAAATTTAACGGTTGGAGCGACCAATTTTTGGGAACACCTAGCCAAGGTTTAATTGACACTAGTTTCTCTGTTGCAGGAAAAGCGCTTGGTGGAAAGTGGTTAGCTGTATATCACAGTTTCAACGCTGACGATGCTAGTTCAACAGTTGATGATTTAGGTTCGGAAATTAATTTACAATATACAACAAGTTTTGCTAAAAAATACGCTTTTGGCATAAAATACGCCGCATATTCTGGTGAAAGTGGACGTGTAGATGCAGACAAAGTATGGGTCTGGCTCAGCACCAAATTTTAATTGAATATTAAGTCTGGCTCGCTAGGGCTTAGCAGTTAGTTAGGTCGACTTTGGCTCATGCCCTCTTAATTAGAGGGCATGTACCGCGCTCGTTTTTTAGGTTTTAAAAAGTCTATGTCGGCAATGACTAAGCCATCCACACAATTATTAAAAGTAGGATCGATATTAAAGTCTGCAAAGTGAACACCCCCAACTTCATAAGTCTCTGTGTATTGTTTATAAAGGGTGGGAACTGCCATACCCATATTCGACAGAAGATGTTTTAGTTGTATAAAATCAGCTTTGTAGTCGGTGCCTGAAAATGGATGCTCAAAATCCTTGGGTAAGACATATGCTTGTTTAGCAATTGCCGTTGGTTGGCTTTGTTTAAAATACAGTAAATAAAAAGCGATTAATAAATTTTTTGCCGCTTTGGGATAATGGTCGCTCATACTAACCGGACCAAATAGATAACGAAAATTAGGGTGGTGTTTAAGAAATGCACCAATCCCAAACCACAAATAATCAAGGCTGCGTTTGCCCCAATATTTAGGCTGCACAAAACTTCTACCTAGCTCTAGTCCATGCTCAAAATATTGCTTCATATTCTCTTGATAATCAAACAGACTTGCTGAATACAAGCCTTTAATAGACTTTTTGTTGATAATTGTTTTTGCGTCTCCAAACCGGTAAGCGCCAGCAATTTCTAAGTCATCTCTATCCCATAAAATAAGATGGTAATAATCTTGGTCGTAGGAGTCTAAGTCTCGACGTTTGTTAGTGCCTTCACCAACAGCACGGAATGAAATTTCTCTAAGTCGGCCTATTTCTCGTAAAATAATCGATATTTGTCCTTTAGCAGAATATAAAAACATCGCTTTGCCATCGGAGGTTTCTCCTAAGTGTACACATTCGTCTTTTAAAGCATGGAATAAAGCCGTTCGGTTTTCTGGTTCAGCAATGGCTGATTGGGTTTTAAAAATACCAGATTTATCTTGACCAATACGGTACAAATGCTTTTTGAATAGCTTGATTTTATGGGTGCGGCTTATGTTAAAGCCAGTGTATGATTCGTAAGGAATCACTTCCCCTACTCGCATCGGTATGTGCTTACGTTTTTGTTTAAACATCTCTTTAACCAATAACATAGTCGCCAAGGGCTTATATAACATCGATACGCCATAAAAAAGAGGGGAGTTTTTAGCATCAATGAATATGGGTAAAATCGGTGCTTTGGATTGGTTAGCGATTTTTAAGAAGCCGCTATGCCACTTGGTATCTCTTACACCTTGTGGACGCAGTCGGGAAACCTCTCCTGCTGGAAATACAATTACTACTCCCTCAGCTTGTAGATGTGTTTGAATATTGATTATGTTTTGTTTTGCCGTGCCACCATGCATATTGTTGACGGGTAGTAACATTTCATGCATTGGCGGTAACGCCATTAGCATGTCATTAGCCACAACTTTTGTGTCTGTCCTAACTTCGCTAATCAGTTTAATTAGGGCGAGCGCATCTAAAGAACCAATAGGATGGTTAGCAATAATAACGAGTTTACCCTCACTGGGGATACGTTCTTTTTCTATATTTCTTGCCGAGTAGCTTATATTAAAATATTCGAGAACTTGCTCCACAAAATCAGTACCTTGATGGTGTGGGTAGTTTTCAGCAAACTCCTGCATCTCTTTCTCATGCAACAAATGACGCAAAACAAAGGTAAACGTTTTTGACAAAAGAGGTTTTTTGGCTACGTTCGGATAATACTTGGCCAATACGTCAGAAACAGAAAACATAATAGTCCCCAGCAAATGAAACGAATGGCTAAGAGTAGTTTCTTTTTATGACTATTAAGTTTAATTTAAAAGTAAGTTTTGTGACAATATCCTCTCGTCCCTTTGCAGGGACTGCATCAGTAAACAAAGTAACTAGCGTAAATTAAATTTAAGGATACATCTCAAACCAAGCTAATATGTTTTCAATTTTTCCAACCAGGCGAGAGGGTCGAGACGCTATACCATGAGAAGCACCCGGGACTTTAACCAATATGGCGTCTATTTTACGTAGCTTTAAGGCTTGGTAATACTGCTCTGTTTCAGACATTGGCGTTCGCTTGTCTTCACTACCCGTTAGCAACATAGTTGGCGTCGTCACATTGCCTACTAGAGACAAGGGCGAACGCTCCCAATAATGTTCAACATGATCCCATGGCATGCCCGGGAATTGATAAGGTATTTGGTATAAACCGCTGTCGGCAGTGAGTACTTTTGATAGCCAATTAATCACAGGTTTGGCTACAACTGCTGCTTTAAAACGATCGGTAAGCCCAATAGCGTATGCAGTTGCAATACCGCCCGCTGAGCCGCCGGTAATATATAGTTTTTCAGGGTCAACAATGCCTTTATCGATAAGTGCATCCACCCCTGACATATGGTCAGCAAAATCATATTTAGACGAATACTTATTTTGCAGTAATAGCGCAAAGCGTTCGCCATAACCAGTACTGCCGCGGTGATTATTAAAAAATACCACATAGCCTTGTGCAGCCATTCTTAATAATTCGGATGAGAATTGTGGACCATAAGCTAAATGTGGGCCGCCATGTATCTCAAGAATCATGGGATACTTTTTACTGGCATCGTAGTCAGGGGGTAATAAATACCATCCTTGTATTTCTTCATCATCTATAGATGATTTATAAACAATTTCTTCTATTGAACCGAGGTCTTTATGATCAAACAAATCGCTGTTTAAAAATGTGAGTTGTTGTTCTTTTCGGCCTTTTTTCATATGAATATCTGCAGGGCGGTCAAAACGTCCTTTAGTAAAAGCAAATACACCGTCAGCAACGTCAAATGAACCGGTGGTATAGGGTCTGCCAAGAGTTTCACCGCCAAGTCCTTTAGTTATATTAGTGTGTTTTCCTCCCTTGCTGGCGATTGTGACATAGTCAATTTGCGTTTCGCCTCGCAGCATTTGTTGGTAATAAATGCCTTTATTGTCGTTCCAATGAAAATTACTCACCCTATTGTCGATATCTGCTGACAAACTCATATCGTTGCTACCGTCTACGTTCATTACATGTAGATATCGGTTTCTGTAAGCAAGCTTTTTGTCATCGTTTTTTGCATAGGCGATGAGCTGACCATTAGGAGATACTACTGGCGACGCTTGGCGGCCGGGCGCGCTTGTAAGCTGAGTTATTTCGCCATTTAAGCTTACTGAAAATATATGTGCAGTACCGGGAGTATATTCCCAATCATCGCTTCGGTTAGCCGAAAAATAGATTTTTTCACTAGTTGCGCCCCACGAAAGTGGTCCTCTGTGATGGTAATTACCCGAGCTCAATTGACGAGCAGTGCCACCCTCAGCCGGCACCACAAAAATATGAGTATATAAGGGTTCTAGAACCCCTCTACCATCGGCTTGATAGCGTGCTTTTGTGATATATTGAAACGATTCTGCCCACTTTGCCCCTTTAGGTTTGTTTGGCATGCTTACCTTGAAGGGCTTTTCTTTCGACTTCACATTCATAGTAAACGCAAGATGTTTACCGTTTCTAGACCATGCGATTGAAGATGGGCTATGGGCAACGTTAGTAACTAAGGCGTTTTCGCCACTAGCCACCCATCTTACATATATTTGCGTTTTGCCGTCTTGGTCAGAAACATAGGCTATTTTTTTACCCTTGGGCGACCAGCGCGGTGAAGAATAGTTTTGTTTTGAAGAAAGTAGCGGCTTGTGCTCACCAGAATCGACATCAATTAGCCATATACTGCTGCGTGTGCTGTCGGTCATTATGTCGTTAGTTCTTCGTACATAAGCAATGGTCTCACCGCTTGGTGAAACTTGTGGGTCGGTCGCGACTTCTAGTTCAAAAATATCCGCCGGCATAAATCGAGAATTATCAATTTTCTTCGATTCGGAATCACCCGTTTTGTCAGTTGCAAATGCAAAGCTACTAACAACAAGCATGGCACAGCAAAACGCTATGCTTAAGTAGTTTGACGATTTCATATTTTTCCTATTCATGAGAAGCCTTTAGAGTTTTTATTTGTGTTCAGCGTAAAGTGTACTTTAAATTTCTTTCATAATAATACCAGTGTTCAAAGACTTTGGCTCATACGCGACTTTCTTATTTTAAATTCACATATCAGCTGAACAATGAATTTTACGCTTATTATTTAAATTTTAGGTGGAATTTGATGATGAACTAAACAAGTTGCCGCGTAAAAACGATAGACGTTGCGGTCTCTTGTTAGATTGGTATTATTGATGCTCAAAGTGGAATCTATAAAGGTTGCGCCATGCCGTTTTATTATTTGGAAATTATCTCCCAATGTCCGGAAAACTTGAAATAGAAAAATATCGACCGAAATTAAAAATGGCCAATTTATTCAGTTTCGCGACTACTCATCCTGGCTTATTAATATTTGTCGTTTACGCAACCACCGCAATAGCTGGTTTTATTTATCTTATTACCTTCTATTCGTATTTTGCCTTAGAAGTTACTATCTATCTAGAAATAACCGATATTCTTGTTGCAGGCATTAAGGACCCAATGGTAATGTTGATGGTACTTGGTGCGTTTTCTATGGCCTTATTTGTATGGATTGTAGCTTATGTTCAGGCGCCATTAAGTGCTTGGCTAGACAACAAATTTGAGAAAGGTTTTCTTCGTATTATTCCTCTTTTTGTTGGGGTATCAGGTGCTCGTTCATTTTGGTGGATGACCTTTCTTGTCCTCGCTGTTTATTTTTATACCTTTATTAATATTCACTCTAAGAATAAAGCTAAATTGATTCTTGATGAAAAGCATGATTTAGTTTTTATCGATGCTGAAGCTACAAAAGGAAGTACCGATGAATATTCGCTGCTTGGTACTTCTATGAATTATGTATTTTTGTACAATCATCAAGCTAAAAGAGCACTGGTTTTGCCGCTTGAAAGTGTTAATTCGATTGAACCTAAAACTGCAGTGAAGGAATTAGTCGAGACATTGCCAGTTGATGTTGAGTTAGTTAACTAACTTTTTCCAACACTCACAATAGAGCGTTTTAGTCACTCGATTTAGTTTTGCCTTCAGCCGGTGGCAACTGCATTCGAGCACTTTCTACTAAATGCTGATTACGTGTGCGGTCCATCATTTTTACGCGATTATGCATAGCGGCTTTGGCTAAAATGTGTGCGGTCACAGGTGCGGTAATAACTAAAAATAGTGTGATCAATAGCTCGTTAATGCTCAAGAACCCCTGTTTGTGGTACATATAGATCATTGAACCAATCAAAATACCACCGAGGCCTAAGGTAGTAGCTTTAGTCGGGGCATGCAGACGCACGTATAAATCTTGTAAGCGCAACAAGCCGATTGAGCCGACCAAAACAAACACGCCGCCTAATATTAGGAATATCGATATAATTAGTTCTGCTGTAAAACTCATGGACATCTCCTATTCAATGATATCGCCACGTAACAAATATTTCGCAAAGGCTACGCTACTGACAAACCCGAGCATTGCGATAAGTAGCGCTGCTTCAAAGTACAAGGGGGATTTATTGAAAATACCATATAGCAATATTAGTGCAATACTATTTATGTACATGGTATCGAGGGCTAAAATACGGTCAATAATATGCGGGCCAATTAATAGGCGCCACAAATTAAGCACCAGGGCAATACACAGCATTACTGCTACTATCACAACAGCAATATCTAGCATCCAAAAATCTCCTTAACACGTGACTCATAACGTTGCTTGATTAAATCAATCACTTCTTGTTCATTGTCAGGCATATCTAATACATGTACATATAACCATTTTTTATCCGTTGACAGCTCACCGCTTACCGTTCCCGGTGTCATGGTGACCGTGCTGGCCAATACTGTTATGGGTAGAGTGTCGGTTAAATCCAAGGGTACCGCCACAAAGCCCGGTTTTATTTTACGCAATGGGCCTACTACTAAAAAGGCGACTTCAAGGTTGGCGACAACAATATCTTTTAGTACTACAAACACATAAATGATGGCTTTTATTGGGTGTTTTATTTTAGGCTGAGGAATTCTTAAAGGAGCACATATTAAAGGTATAACAACCGCTAGTATACTGCCTAACAGAATATGACCTAAACTCATGGTGGAGTTTAGCATTAGCCACACTATTAATAGCAGTAGGCTATGTGATGGCATAGGGAATAAACGTGATAGCATGCTTATTTTGCCTCTTCATTTAGGTTCATAATGTCAATTAAGTAATTGATATCATGCAGTTGCATAGCAGCACCGTTTGCATATTCAATAACGCTAGCACCAAATATTGTAAGTATTGGTGAGGCGCCCAATAGCATAAACGCTCCACAGAGCTGCCAGCGCGATACATGAACATTTTCATCACTATCGTTACCTTGAGCTGACCGCCAAAATAAGGTGGTACCTGCCCTAGATAAGGCAACAATGGTGATTAAGCTAGACAGTAAAATAACCGTCCATACCCATAATCGTTGGTCGTTTTGTGTCACCGACTGCAGAATGACTAATTTACCCAAAAAGCCAGAAAATGGCGGCAAACCAGCTACCGACATGGCTGCCACAATAAAGATAATTCCTAATAACGATTGTTGTTTAATTTTTCGAGCAATAACAAAATAGTCTAGTGCTTTACCTCGTTGCTGACTGAGCATATCTGCGACTAAGAACAAAGCGGCAGTCACGAGTGTACTATGAATTAAATAAACAAATCCTGCCGCAGCAGCTTGTGGCGTGCCTAAAGCAAAAGCGATCAACAAAGTCCCTACCGACACAATAACCAAATTACCGATTAGCATGCGAAGATTGGTGCTTGCTAATGCACCGATAGTGCCAGCAGCGACTCCCAATATGGCAAATACCCATATCCAGTCTCGGAAAACGTTTGCCAGTTCACCTGCTTGGTCTCCATAAATCACGGTGTAGACGCGGAAAATACAATAAACACCTACTTTGGTCATTATTGCAAAAAGTGCGGCAATTGGTGCGCTTGCAACCGAGTAAGTTTGTGGTAGCCAAAAATGCAGCGGTAACATCGCTGATTTTAAGCCAAAAACAATTAACATAAGTGCGCCACCGGCTTGTGCTATTAGCAAATCGCTGTGCGAAAGCTCACCTAATCGCATAGCCATATCGGCAATGTTAAGTGTACCTGTTATGCCATATAAGGTACCCAATGCAAATAAAAATAAGCTAGAGCCGATAAGGTTTAGAATAACGTAGTGTACATTAGCGGCTGTTTTTTGCTTGCCACCACCGTGTATCAATAGTGTGTAAGAAGCAATTAGTAGTACTTCAAAGAAAACAAATAAGTTGAATAAATCATTGGTTAAAAACGCACCGTAGATGCCCAATAACTGGAATTGAATCAAGGAATGAAAATATTTGCCTTCAAGATCGCTTCCACCAAAAGAGTATAGAGTCACGCCTAAGCCCAAAAAACTGCCCAAGGCAACTAGCATTGCAGAAAGCTGGTCAACATAAAGAATAATACCAAATGGGGGTTGCCAATCGCCCACCGCGTACATAATAGCTCCATTCGTCACTACACTTGTCATTAACACAACACCACAAGCTAATTGAGCCAACATTAAGAACAATGAGAACATTCTTCTATATTGGTATTTAGTGGTACCGGCAAAAGGCGGAAGCATCATCAACAAGCCACCCAGCATAGGAATTAAAATCGGCAAGATTGCTAAGTGTACAGTCATGCCTTTTCCTCTTCCTTTTTCACTAATTTATCGGTGTCGGGAGGTTCTCTACCATCTACAAAATCGTTACCTAAATCGGCGCGTGCTCGTATGGCTAAAATGACAACAAATGCAATCATAGCAAACCCAATAACGATTGCGGTTAATGTAAGTGCTTGGGGGAGAGGGTCAGCGTATTCATCAGCCATGCCTAAAATAGCAGCTCCGTTTAAGCTTAAACGTCCACTTGAGAATAAGAATAAGTTAACTGCATAAGAGAGCATAGTTAGCCCTAATACAACAGAAAATGTGCGTCCACGCAGACATAAAAACACGCCGCAAAAGGTTAAAACACCTACACATATTACATATACAGTTTCCATTATTCCTCCGCAGTTGGGCGATGAACAGAGGTTAGTTTACCTAAGTTCGCTAAAATCAGTAGGGTGGCTCCTACCACGGTCAGGTATACCCCTAAATCAAATATAAGCGCACTTGCTAATTCTATTTCGCCAATAAAGGGGATATCAAAATAGTCAAACCATGTGGTCATAAAAGGTCGGTCAAAGAACCATGAACCAACTCCAGTCAAAGCGGCTATCAACACGCCTAAAGCAATTAAGACTTGATAGTCCACTTTAATTCGAGGTTTAACCCAATCAACACCATGGGCAATGTATTGCTGAATAAGCGCGACAGAAGTTATCAGCCCAGCTATAAAACCACCACCAGGCATATTATGACCACGCAAGAAAATGTAGAAAGATACCAATAAAGCTAGGGGCAGTAAGCTTTGAGAAATCATAGTTAAAATAGGTGGATGGCTGTCTTCAGACCATGGCAGTCCATTTTCATTTGCAGAGGACATAGACAGGCGCACGCGTGAGAGTAATTTGAAGATACCCAAAGCGGCGATGCCAAGTACTAATATCTCGCCTAAGGTATCAAGCCCTCTAAAATCTACCAAAATAACGTTAACGGCATTAGTGCCGCCACCACCTGTTTTGCTATTGGCAAGGAAAAACTCTGAGATAGTATCTAGAGGTTGCGTAATAAAAGCGTAATTTATAGTGGCTACTAGCCCTGCGACCCCAGCAGCAATGGCCAAATCTCTAACAACGCGCGATGGTGCAGACTCAGAAGCGGTTTTTTGTGGTAAAAAATATAAAGCAAGCATCAATAGTATGACTGTTACTACTTCTACCGACAATTGCGTTAAAGCAAGGTCGGGTGCAGAGAAACGAGCAAATGCAATAGACGTAATCAGCCCAACAACCGAAATGGTAACAAGTGCTAACATTCGTTTTCGATGGTAAATAACAGTGGCAACAGCACTTAAACAAAGAATAATGGCTGCGGTAATTTCAACACCGCTTATAGCTTGGTCAGGCAGATGTCGTTTGACAGTATTGAGATTTAACAGAGGTACGGCAGTAATGGTTATTGCAAATACTAACATGCATGCTACATAACGTTGCAAAGACCCATTATTAAAGTACTCATGTATTGCGGTTGCTTTGTTAACCAAACGCTGAATAGTTTGTTCGAATACAAGTTTTTCATCAGAGTCCTTGAATCTAGCTTGGAACTTAAATAAATGTCTCCGATAGGTATAAACAAGTAAACCACCACAAATTGCTACTACACTCATCAGTAAGGGAAAATTAAACCCATGCCAAATGGCTAAGCTGTAATAGGGCAGCTCACCCACTATTACCGAAGATGCCGCCGATGATAATAAATTGCCTATTAAAAATTCAGGGAACATCCCCACTAACAAACAAAGCACCACCAATATCTCGATTGGGATCTTCATATAACGAGGCGGTTCGTGAGGTGTTTTAGGGAGGTCTATTGGTTCACCATTAAAAAACACATCGTGAATAAAACGCATTGAATAAGCAACAGCAAATATACCTGCAAGTGTGGCAAGCACCGGTATTACCCATGACAAAAACCCAAGGGCAGAAGAATGTAGGGTCTCGGCTAAAAACATTTCTTTTGACAAAAAACCATTGAACAACGGTACACCTGCCATCGACGCGGCGGCTACCATCGCCAAGGTTGCTGTATAGGGCATAAATCGCCACAAACCATTGAGTTTTCGCATGTCACGTGTACCCGATTCATGGTCAATTATCCCTGCAGCCATAAATAATGAGGCCTTGAAAACAGCGTGGTTCATAATATGAAAGATCGCAGCGACGGCCGCGAGTTTAGTATCAAGCCCTAAAAGTAATGTGATAAGTCCTAAATGACTGATTGTAGAATACGCCAATAAACCTTTTAAGTCGTGCTTAAACAAAGCGACATAAGCGCCTATCAACAGTGTGATTAGGCCGGTCATACTTACTATTAGGAACCACATTTCGGTTCCAGAAAGTACCGGATACATGCGTGCGAGTAAAAATATGCCGGCTTTTACCATTGTTGCAGAATGTAAATAAGCACTTACTGGAGTGGGTGCTGCCATGGCATGTGGCAACCAAAAATGAAAGGGAAACTGTGCAGACTTTGTAAAAGCACCAAGCAGTATCAGGATGAGAGCGACAGGATATAGAGCATGCTCTCTAATAAGATCACCGCTGGCTAAAATCACACTAAGCTCATAGCTGCCCACTATATCACCCACTAATAACAAGCCTGCGAGCAATGCTAACCCGCCCGCGCCGGTCACGGTGAGTGCCATTCGCGCACCTTTACGAGACTCCGTTTTAGCAGACCAAAAACTAATCAGTAAAAAAGAACTAATGCTAGTGACTTCCCACGCCATCCAAAGTTGTAGTACGTTGTTAGAGAGCACAATCGACAGCATCGCTGTCATAAATAAAATCAGATAAGCAAAAAAGCGACCAACAGCTTCCTTTTCCGATAAGTAGTAGCGCGCATATAAAATAATCAATAAGCCAATGCCCAAAATAAGCAGCGCAAAAATAAGCGAGAGACCGTCTAACCTCATTGAAAGTGAAAGCCCAATTGTTGGGATCCATTCAAGGTATTCAATAACAACTCCACCCGATAATACTTCGGGTAGTAAAGTCAATATATAAGTGAGTGCAACAGCGGGAGCAAACATAGTACAGATAGTGGTAGTGGTTCGGCCAAAACGTTCAGTCAAAACCGGCACCAATACACCAAGTAGTAATATTGCCGTTATCCAAAACAAGCTCATCGTGAAAGACTTCTCCGATTATTTTTAGGTATTAATTGAGCACTTAATTCGCATTCACTTTATATGCGAATAGGGACTTAAGATCCAGTAATCCTTACGGTTTTCAGTTAGCAAGGGATCTACTTATTATCAATTGTAGAAGGCAGGGAGTTTTATGCCAACTTGTTTGCTTATGTGAGGGAACAAATTTACAATCTTGCCCTAAGATATGAAGTTGTAATAAGCCTTAAGGGGTTCACACCTAAATGAAATATCAATACATCTTATTTGATGCCGACGAAACGCTATTTAGTTTTGACAATTTTGCTGGGATAAAACGTTTAATGGCTCGTTACGATACCCCGTTTACGCAAGATGATTTTGATATTTATCAAAAATACAACAAAGCACTTTGGCTACGTTATCAGCAGCACGAAATTGATGCCGAACACTTACAAGTTGAGCGTTTTGTTGCTTTAGCTAAGCAGGTAGGTGTGTCGCCCCAGCAATTAAATGACGAGTTTTTAGATACCATGGTGGAGATTTGCGAACCTTTACCCGGGGCAATTGATTTACTCAATGTACTTAAAGGCAAGGCGACACTGGGTATTATTACTAATGGATTGGCGCGTATGCAGCACAAGCGGATTGAGCATACTGGGCTCGAAGGACGTTTTGCTTGTTTGGTTATTTCAGAGGAATTTGGTGTGCCAAAGCCAAATGTCGCAATTTTTGAGCACGCCTTCGATATATTAGGTAATCCCGATAAAAGCAAAATATTAATGGTAGGTGATACTTTGAGCAGTGATATTGTTGGCGGGCAAAATGCTGGTATTGACACCTGTTGGCTGCAGCATCCTAATGTGCCTTTGTTTGATGATATTCAACCGACATATCACATAACTCATTTGCACCAACTGCAAACATTATTGCTTAATGCAGAATAAGTGCTTTTTTCTTCGGGATATACTCAAAAGGTTAATTACTAAAAATGCACCCATCAAAAACGATAATCCCGTAGGAAGTGGCACTGAACGAACCCCATCTGTAGTAATTCTCAACGTGAACGCTTCACTACCTGAACCTGCGAAAAGACCTTCTTGATCCCCATTTAGCGTTGTTGTAAAAAGCCGCCCACCAAACCCAAAATTTCCACCAATGTCAGCGTTTAGGGCAGAAATCCACTGCGGGCCCATAACATGTGTGATTGAACCACTATTTGCATCTGCTGGCGTTACCGTTGGCCCGCCCAAATTAATACCTGTACCCAAGTCGGAATAAAAGCCAGAGCCTTCAAAGAAAGTGCCATTAATAAGTTGATCCATACTGCTATCGGAGATTGAGTAAAATGCGACACTTTCGAACAGGTCGTCGCCGCGATAACCAAAAGTGGAGTCAATCTCGATGAAAATTTCCCCTGAAATAACGTTGCCAACTAAACCGCTGAGATCAAAAGCAAAATATGACCTGCGTATTTCACCTTCGAAAACTGATGAACCTTCACCAGTATAAAATATTCCGTTTGGGGTGCCAGAGCCACTACAAACCTCAGATTGACCGTTAAAACATCCTCGAGAGAAGGCATTTAGTTCGTAGGTTATTGCAGCATTAGCCGAGAGACTGATTAAAGTTGTAAGCATGACAAGGGTAGTTATCAATCTATTCTTAGCTAGCATAAATTGCTCCTTTATGATGTTGTATTAATGAAAAAGCCTATAGTCATAGCAAATGTTCTGACGCATTAACTATGATTTAAAGTGGACAGTGCTAACTCTATATAGCTTAACTCTTTATTCCGTCACATTATCACACCCATAAATTTTTCTTATGAGTGTAAATACTTAGTTTTCGTTTTTTCTTACTTATATTTCCGGCCTTTTAGATGGTCTTCTCTCTCAATAACCAGTGTAAAACGTTTTTTCAAACCAGCCTTAGGTTTCTCGATAGAAATCACAATAGGCACAATTCAATCTTTGAATGCCAATAGCCATTTTTTTAAAAAGTGCAAAAAAACGCTAAAGAAAGAAGATGGTCTGCCGTTACAGATGACGGGACAGTGTATTTTTTTGAAAAAAATCGCTAAAATATAATAATCCTGAACTTGGAATAGAACGTAAACATACGCCCGTTTCCGTCTTTTTCGAACTGAGATTACTAGATCAAAAGGAGAATGAGTATGTATATTCCTGCTCATATTTCGACTGCAAATACGCAAAAAACGAAACCTGCAAAACGTGCAGCGGTAACTTTAGACAAGGCAAAAGCAAACCAAGATACAACCAAGCAAGAAGTAATACATGTTGTAGATGCACCCGAAAAACGCGATGGTGAAGACCGCCGTCAACGTAATGAAAAAATATTGCTAGACACGCGTTCTGGAAGAGATCGACGCCATAGTAAAAATAGAATGTCCATCGATACCAAAGCCTAAACACTGCTGTGTGGCGTAACATCAAATCGTAATTTAGCTAAGGCTCTGCATGCAGTGCTTGCCATTTTTCGGCAGACATGACTGCCTTGTATTGTGCATTGAAACTAGTCTGTTTGTTGTTAGCTTTACTTTCGCTAAGGGTTATAAACAGTAAGTCTTGAGTTTGTTTATATTGTTCGATGTTGGCTTTAAATTCATCAATTTCACCTAGATCTAGCTTATCAAATGTCATGCTCATTATTTGCTGATGCGTTAACCCAAGTTGTGCTTGCATATTGACTAGTTGGGCAAGTAAATCAGAGGCACTGGATTGCGTTTGACGTGCTCGAGCAATATTCAATCTCTTGCTTTTCATCGCCATTGCTTTTTTGTCTGCTTCTTTTGTTAGTTGCGCCATGTCGAAAATCGCTTCGTTTGATGAGGGTTCATTAAGTTCTTCCGTTTCCGATGAACGCTCTATGTTTGTTGATGGGGCACTAAAAGGTGCACTTGCATACTTTTCAATATCTTGATTTGCAGGCTCATCCGAAAAGCTTAAAACTAACACCACAATGGCAACAGAAGCTGCTATTGAGCCACCAAACTGCCAATGTCGCCACTTGGTTAGACGCGCCGTTTGCGAGGCCTTATTTTTTGCAAATAATTCGGTTTTAGCCTGCTGTAAAATAGCAGCGTCAATGGCTAACGATGGCTCAGGTAGGTCACTATTTTGATATTGTTGGCTAACAAAGGACAGCGCTTCTTCATCTATGTTTGCTTTCTCATTGCTACTATTGGGTGGGTTTTGCTTATTCATGGAGCTTCCCTCCTCGTGTACTTTTCTCCTCGCGTAATAATGTCAGACACATCAATACGCTTTTCTAGGCATAGTTTCAGATTACTATAGGCCGAACGTAGTCTGCTTTTTGTTGCCTCAAGTCCAGCATTTACAATAATGGCAATATCTGACAGAGCCAAACCAGATTCCTCCCGAAGCAAAAAGCAATCTAGCTGGTGCGTAGGCAGCTTTTGTAAACACAAATCTATAGCTTGCCATTGTTGATTCTGTTGATGAATCGCTTCGGGTGTCGTTGATACCTTCGCAGCTTCCACTGTGGATTCGGTCCCTTGCTCGTTTTTAGGGGTTTCAATGATAGTGTCAACCACTTTTACATGACGTATATGGTCAATCAATTTATGCCGAGCAATTGTATATAACCAGGTTGAAAAACGAGAATTGGCATTGAAGCTATCAGCTTGCGTAATTACTCTACTCCAAACGTCTTGAAAAATGTCTTCAGTTAAGACTTCATTATGCAGTTGTCGCAATAAGTATCGGTATACCCCGCCTTTATGGCGTGTATAAAGCACTTCAAAAGCGCTATAGTCACCGTCTAAGTATTGCGACAATAAACTATTGTCGCTCGCTTTTTCAATCTTCATTGTGTTAACGACATCCTTATATGGCCCTCAAGACTTATTTTGATGCACTAGCGTAAGCGCTTTTAAGTTTCGCTTGTTAACTTTTAAATTTTCGATGCTTCTAGATTCAACTGCGCTAGAATCATCATCGCTAGAGTCGACAGCACTGTATTCGCTAAGTTCATTGGCGTTGCGAACTAATTGAATAAATTCACTACGGTAGCCATACTCATCGTTTCCTTTTGCCTGCTGTGCAGTTTCAGTAATCCATTGATAATCGATATCTTGTACATATTTACTCTTTTTCATCAATTGTGCAAAACCTGCAACCGCAGTAGCAAATTTAAAATCAGGCGTTTGTTCTGCAAAAGTCGTGATTTGTTGACGGCCTATGCTTTGTTCAATCAAGTCACTTTTACTTTCTTGCGGTTGTTTAAACCTCAATTTAATAAATGCCAATTCTTGGTTTAGCTGGGTAGTTTCAGTTTGTGCAGTTGATGTTTGATAACGTAGCTCATCATTAAACTTTTCTTTGCTATCGAGCAGGGTAAGTTCATATAGTGCTGTTACACTATGACCAGCTCCTATATCACCTGCATCAACTTTATCATTATTAAAATCTTCTTTAGCTAGCTTACGGTTTTCGTAACCGATTAATCGATACTCAGCCACCTGATTAGGGTTAAATTCGACTTGTATTTTTACGTCTTTGGCAATAATTTGCATGGTCGATTGTAGTTCATCTACTAGTACTTTTCGTGCTTCGTTAATAGTGTCGATATATGCGTAATTGCCATTGCCAGCGTCGGCTAGCTGCTCCATTAAATAGTCATTGTAGTTACCTTGTCCAAATCCTAAGGTAGTTAATGCAATGCCTTTTTCTCGCTTAGTCTCTATTAATTTAATTAAGGCATTTTGGTCAGTCATACCTACATTAAAATCGCCGTCGGTGGCCAATATCACTCGGTTAACGCCTTTTTCAACAAAGGCTTGTTCGGCAAGCCGATAAGCGAGTTGAATACCCGAAGCACCATTTGTAGAACCACCAGCACTTAATTTATTTAAAGCGGCCGTGATAGCTATTTTATTGTTACCCTTAGTAGGTTCAAGTACAACGCCCGACGCCCCCGCATACACGACAATAGATACACTGTCTTTTTCATTGAGTTGATTTGTTAGCATCGTCAGAGAACGTTTAAGCAAAGGCAATTTATTCGCCTGGTTCATTGAGCCAGAGACATCCAACAAAAAAACTAAGTTTCGGCCTATGTTAGCCTTAAGCTCTGGCTCATAGCCTTTTAGCCCAATACGTAATATGTGGCGCTCTTTATTCCAAGGTGCGACCGATATAGCTGTATTAACACTAAAAGGAGTTTCAGTTACTGTTGGGCTTGGGTACGCATAGTCAAAATAGTTGATAAATTCTTCTACTCTTACGGCGTCTTCTGGCGGTAAATAGCCTTGATTAAGTAGGCGGCGAGAATTGGTATAACTGCCGGTATCCACATCCACTGAAAAGGTCGACAAGGGGTTTTCACTCACAATATGCACACCATTTTCTTCAATATCTTGGTAATTTTCAGTATTCGGTATAGGGCCTATATGGTCCATTATTGGTGTTCGTATTCTCATAGCATGGCTGGTCATTGCCAGATTTTGAACATGTGCTTGCTTCGCTAACGATTCGTCTTTTAACGATCTGTTCTTAGGCGCTTCCACTTTATCGAGTTCAATCAATTCAGTCTCAGCTAGTGACTCATGTTGCGCCGCTGATTGTTCTTTTTTGGCTTGCTCACTTTCTTGAATTGGTCCTGCACAAGAAAATACGGTGAGTATGGTTAAACTAAGTAGGCTAAGTTTTAGGGTATTTGTAGGCATAAATATAATCCTTTTGTAAATTAGGCTCGGCCATTTAAATGGCTTAAGTAAAATGAGCTAGAGTAAAAACTAACTAGACATACCTTATTGACGGATGAGTTTACAAAAAGGGGTTTTTATTTTTAGATTATTTTTTCGACAAGCAAGTTCACGCCTAGTGGAGGTGTAGTATTTTCCTCTCATGCGGTTGTAAGTAAAATAAAAGAAAACAAAACGCCATTAGGCAGTTGTTTTGTAGGTTCTTTGCGCATATATTTATCGGCACCTCTAAGAAAGACAAAGAAGAAAAATACAGTGAGCTCAGTCAATACACGTTTATTAATATGCTTTGGTTTTATTCTCAGCTTGGCATCTTGTTCTAGTAGTGCCCCTATCAGCTATCAATTCGGTTACAAACAAGTTGATTTTGATAATTTAAAGACCTACAGATGGAAGAACAACAGCGCTAAGAGCGCGTTTCCAGAGTTGTCTTCTGCATTTGTATCAAACTTAAATGAGTCTCTTTCCACCAAGGGTTACCAACAGAAAGACCAAGGACCCGTAGACTTCTTTATAAGCTATGAAATTAAAGCGACAACGGATGTTAATCTGGAAACTTTTCAAACATACGAAGGCACCGGTTTGGCATTCAAATGGAACAGAAGCGATGGATTAAAAAGAGATCCGGTAAAAACTGGAGGATACGACACAAACGCAGAAGTATCAGGCAGGGGCACAGTGGTGGTTGACTTTATCGACCCAAACAACAATACGGTTTTTTGGCGAGGAGTCGCAGAAAAAGAGTTTGAAACAGATGCAAATAGTGGCTCACCGAACCGCCTAGTTGATGTCAATAAAGCAAAGAACAATATGAAAAAAGCGGTACACAGACTAATGGAATTTTTTCCACCCGAAAAATAAAAGTAAGCGTTTTGAAGCCGTTGTTGCAGATAATCTGACATTGTCTCTATTAGCTAAGAGTTCCTCTGAATAGTATGCGCGGCGAAATAGTGGTTTAAACCACGATAAAGTTGTCTATAGCACAATTTCGAAAACAAGTTGAAATGTAAGTTGTTGAATTTAATGACTTATACATTTGGCATTCAAATTGCTAAACCAAGTAGATAGAATAGATATTTAACGACTATGTTTAACTTGAAACTGCATAGAGTAAGTATTTTTAATATTAACGTTTAGTAGAAATGGATAAGGAAAAAAGATGAATATCGATTTATGGGGTTTTTTAACAGTTGCAGTGCTCGCCGGTATAGGCTTTTTGGTCATGATCATTATTACTGGCAATCAACGAAAAATGAAAGAATTAGAAGTAGAAGCTTTGAAGGTGCAAAATGTTAATTTAAAAAATGCTGTGGAAGATGCGGTATTGCGTCATATCAAGGATCAGAATACTAGAATTGAAGTTCTCGAAGCCATTGTTACTGACAAAAAGTATGACTTAAATCAGAAAATTACTAACTTAAAATAAAACGTATTTACGGAATTATTTCTGCTCTTTGCGTTCATCTTAAATAGCCTAATTTACCTGAAATCTAAAAATTATGTAGCGCAAATCGATGAATTCTTATTGAGAGTTCAAGTGAATATAAGGTGGGTAATTCACTGTGGATGAGGTAGCATATCAGGAATATAGATAGGCTATCAAAACAGATTTATGATCCAGAACCCAATTTTAAAAGGTTTTAACCCCGACCCTAGTATCTGTGTAGTGGGCGATGATTATTATATTGCCACCTCTACCTTTGAATGGTATCCCGGTGTACAAATTCATCATTCAAAAGATTTAACAAACTGGCGCTTGATAAGTCGGCCACTCAATAGAGCAGCTTTGCTCGATATGCGAGGAGAGCCTGATTCGTGTGGTATTTGGGCACCTTGTTTGACCTACTCAGATGGTTTGTTTCATCTAATTTATACCGACGTAAAACGGTTTGATGGTAATTTTAAAGATGCGCATAATTACCTCACTACTTGCGAGACTATTGATGGTAAGTGGAGTGACCCAATTTATATGAATTCAAGCGGTTTTGACCCGTCATTATTCCATGATGATGATGGTAAAAAATGGTTTGTGAACATGGTGTGGGATCATCGACATAAGCACAATTTTTTTGGTGGCATACTGCTGCAAGAATATTGCCCTGTGCAACAAAAATTAATTGGAGAGATTAAGAATATTTTTGCGGGTAGCAAACTTGCATGCACAGAGGCCCCTCATCTATATAAGCGTAATGGTTATTATTATTTATTAACTGCAGAGGGCGGTACATTTTACACTCACGCGATGACTATGGCTCGCTCAAAAAATATTGATGGGCCTTATGAGTTGGATCCATATGGCTACCTATTAACCGCCAAAGATAATCAGCATTTGGGCTTACAACGAACAGGCCATGGCGATATTTTTGAAACCGCCAAGGGTGAATATTACTTGGTACACTTATGTGGGCGACCTCTGTTGGGAGAGCGCAGATGTCCATTGGGCCGCGAAACAGGCTTACAAAAAACATACTGGACGGATGATAATTGGCTTAGATTAGAAAATGCTGAAACCGATGGTTTGCCAAAAATGCAGGTCGAGCCCCCTGAAGTACCAGAGCATCCTTGGCCGCAAATCAATGCACGCAACGATTTTGACAGCAACAACTTGCCTATTGAATTTCAATGGTTACGCACACCCTACCCAGAAAAATTCATGAGTTTAGAAACACGCAAAGGTTATTTGCGCTTAACGGGTCTTCAGTCTATCGGTTCTCTTTATGAGCAAGCTCTTGTTGCGCGTAGGCAGCAAGCCTTTGTTTTTACTGCTCAAATAGCAATGGATTTTGAACCAAATAACTTTCAACAAAGTGCAGGTTTAACTTGTTACTACAATAGTTATAAATTTCATTATTGCTATGTATCTATTGATGATGAGGGGCAGCGATTTGTCGATATTATGAGTTGTTTAGGGAATAGAGACCAGACCCTTACATTCCCGTTAAGAGAGGGCCAGCTTGATCCTAGTAAAACCGATATACGTTTTGTTTTACCTAAAACGGGTACGGTCTACCTTAAAGCAAAAGTTGATCACCATTCACTGATATTTTTATTTTCTACCGATGAAATATCTTGGCAAACACTGCCTGTGCATCTGGATTATACGGTTATTTCTGATGAAGCTGGTGGTGGTGAAGGCACTAATTTTACCGGTGGCTTTGTGGGAATGGCTTGCCAAGATGTTTCAGGCCAGCAATTGCATGCTGACTTTGATTATTTTGAGTATATCGAAGAATAAGCTCGCCTTGTTTTAATGTATTACTCTATTTTGTAACCAACGCCATAAATAGTGTGGATCAATTCGTCTTCAGACGCGAGCTGCTGATTAATTTTGCTACGTAAGTTCTTCATATGGCTGTCGATGGTCCGGTTGCTGACAATGCGTGAGTCTGTGTAGCTATTTTCCATGAGTTTTTCGCGTGAAAAAACATTCCCAGGTTTGGCGAGTAAAGTCTGCAATAATCTAAATTCTACTGGGGTTAATTCAATCGCTTTTTGATTAACAAAACAGCTATATTTTTGAGCATCTAGCACCAAGCCTTTATAGTGAAGTTCCTCAGTATTGGTATCTAGACTTTGCGTACGTTTTAGAATTGCATTCACTCTGGCAACCACCTCCCTCACTGAAAATGGTTTGCATACATAATCGTCGGCACCGAGTCCTAAACCCATTAGACGATCAATTTCATCAACGCGGGCGGTTAGCATCATAATTGGAACATTTGAAAATGTTCTTATTTCTTTGCATAACGTTAGGCCGTCTTTATTTGGCAGCATAACATCGAGTATCACAAAGTCAGGTTCAAGCTCCTCTATTGCCTCAATTACTGAAGCGCCATCGTGAAGCATTTTCACTTCAAAGTTGCTTGCACTCAAAAAGTCATTAAGTAAGTTTGCTATTTTTACTTCGTCTTCAACGACGAGGATTTTTTTGCTTGTTTCCATTCTATTAATTACCTACATGCTTTGTATGCTGAGAATGATAGATTGGCAAAGAAATACTCACCTTTATGCCTCCCAATACTGAACTTTTTGCCTCAATTTTACCATGATGTGCTTCCACAATTTTTTGACTTATCGCTAGCCCCAACCCAGCGCCACTGGCGTTTTTCGTTCGAGCGGCGTCCATTCTAAATAAGGGATCAAATAACTGTCGGCATTCTTGGTCACTGGCGCCGGGTGCCGAGTCTTCAATCGTAAATATTACAGTATTGTCGCTTTGTATTAATTGGCAAATTATTTTCCCTTGTGGATTAGTATAGGACATAGAATTGGAGCTTAGGTTAGTTAATAATTGGTTGATTCTTTCTTTGTCACCGTTAATCAAAATCTTATGTTGTATGTTGGCTTGTACCTCAATATTTTTATTAGCGCCGCTTTGCTCAAGTTGTCTTGCGATTTTTTCGCACATGGAAGAGATGTCTAGTGCTTCAAATTGATACCGAAGCGCACCAATGTCAGAAACAGATAACTGGTATAAATCATCAATTAGCCTTTTTAACACTAAAGCTTCGTCTTCAAGAGAAACTAGCTGACTAGGGTCTAATTTTCTAACTCCCGCTTTTAATGCTTCTAATTCACCAATGATGATAGTTAATGGTGTACGAAGTTCATGTGAAATGTCTGCAAACCAACGGTTTTTCGCCGCGCGAGTATTTTCCAAGACCTTTGCTAATTTATTTAGATCGTTTAATACCTGTCCTAGTTCGTCCTTTCGAGAATGACTTAGCTGTTTACCATAAATGCCTGATGTAAGATTATTCAAGCCTTGTACAATTTTAGAGATAGGTTTCAAGAGTGACTTTGACCAATATAATGCCAAGATAACGGTAAATAAAAGGCTGAATAGGCCAATAATCAAGCCTGTCACTAGTTGTTGTTGTGAAAACTCTTCAGCTATATCAGAGCCAAATTTACTATTATTCCAGCTTTGCAATTGGCCTATCACTTCACCTCTATAAACAATATCGTGAGTGTGTATATGTGTGCCGTCTTCCACTTGAGTATAATTGAGTTGCGCCAAGGTTTGGCCTTCCTGATCAACTAGTACCGTGCTTATAGGACTTCCTGGCCCTCTCATAACTTCCGGTGGCGGTCTATCCGTTGGTATTCTAGCTCCTGGCGGTGGGCGCCTAGGCGAATTTGGTCCTGGCGGCCTAGCTCCAGGTGGTGGCCTAGGTCTTTCAGAACGTGCTCCAGGCCCGCTTCTTGGGGCACTGTTTTCTGCCTGTTTTGAGGGGCCACCAATGTATTGTAAGAGAGATGTTTCGGCTAAATTTCCCCAACTTTCGCCTGCTTGCGCGTATTGCTGAGTAACATTACCTGCTAAACGTGCTAGTCGTTCTTGTTCTTGAGCATCTAAAAATTTTAAAAACCCTTGTTCAAAACTCCAGCGTGCTAGCAATAGTGTGGCAAGCAAAACAATTGATGTCAGGCTGAGTAAGGATAAAAATAGTTTTTTAGAAAGCTTCATAATAGGCATTATATGCTCGCATTTTCTGTGCGACTACAGCTGTTTAACAATTAACGGTAATCTTCATACAATTTGCGCAAGTTCTGCATATTTGCCTGCTAATATTTTTTCGTCCCTACCGCTTTAGGAGTAAAAAGCATATTTGGGAATCAAACTAACTTTTTCGGAGATGGAAAATGAAACAATTATTGAGTAAAACAACATTAATTAGTGTTGTTAGTTTAGCTTTTACCCTAAACGTATATGCCTTTGAAGGCCCACGTCCACATGAAAAGAGAAAGCCACCTAAAGAAGCATATGAGGCATGTGTTAATAAAGAAGAAGGGGAAATAGTCACCATCGAAACCCCAAGAGGCGATTTAATCAATGCAACCTGCATAATATTGGAAGAGGAATTAGTCGCAAGGCCAGAAAAAAGACCCAAAGAAGACCGGGAGTAAACTATAAATTAAGGTGTACCGGATTATTTTATCCGGTAAGACAAATTTACAGTATGATTTTAGGCTTATCAGGCTCATATTTTTGTGGTACTTGCCGTTAACTGATAGGTAACCAACTGAAATTTATAGAGTGAATTGCATTTGTTAGAATGCGGGTTTGTAAATAAAACGAAAGACACACGCAACATCTTATGGATGTTGTGTTTTTGTTGCTTGTTTTTTACTTCTGCCATGGCTTCAGATCGTGACATGACGTCAAGTGCTTATGGGGCGATTATAGAAAAAGCTTATGAGCTAAGAAGCGCCAATCCAAAAGAGGCCCAAAGGATAATAAAGTCGGTAAATCGTGACGACCTAAAAGGAATAGACCGTGATCGATTCGATTATATTCATGCATACCTTTTGTATATTACGGGTGATATTGCTTGGTCAATAACAGCATTTGAACGACTGGTGGTCGAAGCAAGTGATTTTGATCAACAGTTTGCTGCTTATGCATCGTTGGCCAATTTGTACGGTGGCACACAAAAGTGGGCAAAAGGCTTTAAAGCCTTAGAATATCTAAGCGACAATATTCAAAAGGTTTCAAGTATAGAAGCCGAAGAACACGGTCACATGGCCGCAGTGAACTTTTATACTGCCATTGAAGAAACTGAATCTGTTGTAGCCTATATTCAACCTTTACTAGAGGGCGATTACAGCTTACGGTTTTCTTGCATGATCAAGATGCATTGGATAAGTGCGGTAAATGAAGCTGATTATAAGAGTCTGAACGAAGAGATATTTACCGAATTACTCACACGGTGTGAAGAATTAAACGAACCTATTCTGCAACTTGGTACTTATCAAGAGCTTGCCTTTTACTACTTAAAAACCGAACAGGTTAATAAAGCCTTTTCGCTCCTATCTAAGCATTTAGATTTTGCAATTAATGTAGATTACAAGCCACTTAGCGACGAGTTTCACCAAATGCTGAGCATCGTTTATTTGAATTATGAAGAGTTTGACAAGGCAAAATTTCATGCCGAAAAGGTTCTAGAAAACCTTGATAGGGGGCTGTATTCAAATGCTTCAACTTCGGCCTACGAAACACTGTCTAAAGTTGCGGTAAGTGATGGAGATTATCGCCGAGCCCTTGAGTACTATAAAAAATATTCAGAGGCTAAATCATTTGTACTAAACCGTGAAAACGCAAAATTGTTCTCTGTACAAAGAGCAAAACAAGAAAGTGTTGAAAAGTCGAACAAGATAGCCTTACTCGATAAGGAAAACTCGCTTTTGAAAGCAAATGTAATGTTAGACGAACAATCTGAACAAAATCAGAATTTAATCTATATATTAATACTTGTCTTGCTGCTTTCGGCTGCTTATTGGATTTACAAAAGCCGCAGTAACTACCAGAAATTACAAAAAATTTCGAGGATAGATGGATTAACTGATATTGCCAACCGGCATTACTTCACAGATTATTCTATCGACATAAGCACACGTAATGCTAAAGATAATCGACCCGTTAGTTTTATTATGTTTGATTTAGATGATTTTAAAAAAATTAACGATACTTATGGGCATAGAGTCGGCGATGTTGCCCTAAAAAGCGCTGCTAATGCCGCAAAAATCGTTTGTCGAAAAGACGACTTAATTGGGCGTCTTGGTGGTGAGGAGTTTGGTATTATGTTATCTGACTGCACTATACAGAAAGCTGTAGCGGTTGCAGAAGCTTGTCGTACAGAAATTGAACGCGCCGCTGTTAGTGAGGAATTTGATTTCAAATTGACGGCAAGTTTTGGAATATCTGGCTCAGAGCTCGTTGGCTACGATTTTGATAATATATTTGATAACGCAGACAAAGCCCTTTACGAATCAAAAACCAAAGGTAAGAATACGGTATCAGTGCTTAATAAATAATGTACTATTGTTAAGCATATTAGATGATTATCTCGGTGCCCAGATATGAGTTCACAAGCGTTGACCTCTCATTTACCATTAATTGCTATATTACGCGGTATAACACCCCATAATGTGTTGTCATATGCAGATATGCTAATTACTGCTGGTTTTACTATGCTTGAGGTTCCACTTAATTCACCACAAGCTCTGGTCAGTATTCGTTTGCTAGTCAAAACCTATGGCAATGCATATTTGATTGGAGCAGGTACCGTGACTAATACGGAACAAGTTGAGTCTGTCATCAACTGCGGTGCCAATTTAGTTGTCACACCTAATTACAATGAAGACGTTGTTAAAATATCGGTAGCAGCTGGTTGTCATTGTTACCCTGGTGTTATTACGCCTACTGAAGCTTTCGCAGCAATTGCAGCTGGAGCAAGTGGGTTGAAACTTTTCCCTATTTCTATGATGGGTGTGGAGGGGTTTAAAGCACTAAAATCAGTATTACCGCCAGAGATAAAGTGTTTTCCTGTTGGCGGCATTACGGCTCAAGAGGAGAGTATGTACCCTTACTTAAGTGCTGGGGCACATGGTTTTGGGTTAGGCTCAGCCTTATTTAAACCCGAAATGACCCTACAAGAAGTTGAAATAAAAGCGGAAGCCTTTGTTTCTATTTATAAGAATTTTTTAAAAAGCTCAATCGTAAGTTAAATACATAACTAGTCGATAGACAAGCTAACACTTACAGGGCAATGATCTGAGCCCAAAATTTCGTTATATATTTCTGCTTGTTCAATCTTTTCTTTTAAACCGGCTGAAGCCCAAAAATAGTCTATTCTCCACCCTACGTTACGTTGGCGTGCTCCTGCTCGATAACTCCACCAAGTATATTTTTCGGTCTCAGGGTGTAGGTGTCGAAAAGTATCGGTATAACCAGCTTTTACCAAATTATCTAGGCCATCAATTTCGGCTTGTGTGTATCCTGCGCTTTTATTGTAGTTTGGTTTTGGGCGAGCCAAGTCAATATCTCGGTGAGCAGCATTTAAGTCGCCACATACTAGCACCGGTTTGGATTTTTCTAAGTGTTCAAGGTAGCTTAAAAAATCTGCGTCCCAAGTTTGACGATAAGGCAAACGTTTAAGATCGTTTTGCGAATTGGGTGTATACACGGTGACCAAATAGAATTCGCCAAAGTCGGCACAAATAACTCTACCTTCTTGGTCGTGTACCTCAATGCCAAGGTCTTTCGTAACTGACTTTGGTGTTATTCGAGTAATTATACTAGTACCAGAATAACCTTTTTTAACAGCAGAATTAGTATATATTTCGTAACCTTGCAAATCGGCAAGCGCTTCGAGTACTTGCTCGTCTTGAGCTTTTGTTTCTTGCAAACAAAGTACATCACAATCCATGCTTTTAAATGACGCCAAGAAATCTTTTTTCATGACTGCGCGAACACCGTTCACATTCCAAGAAACAAATTTCATTTATATCTCCTTTTGTTATTCAACTCATATTGGCTAAGTTGAATTTCGCTTTTATTGTTTTTCGTTAATTTTACACTATTTACCCCGACTATTGAGGGATGTTTCTTATTCAGTTGTTGGCTTATCTATATAAAGCTATTGATCTTTGCTCAAATCGTTTATTTCGATTTATAACTATTCGATTAAATCGAAAGAATTAGCGAATTTTTAGCAATATATCTTCAATTATTTTAAATATAAAATAAATAAAAATTCAAGATTGGAGAAGCAACATGCAATATATTAGAAGAGCAAACGAACGCGGTACGGTTGATTTAGGTTGGCTACAAAGTCAGCATTCTTTTTCATTTGGCCATTATTATGACGCTGCGCATATGGGCTTATCCGTTTTACGGGTCATTAACGACGATATTGTGCAGCCCGGTCGTGGCTTTGATACTCACGGCCACCAAGATATGGAAATTATTTCATATGTAGTTAGCGGCGCAGTTGAGCATAAAGATAACCAAGGTAATAAAACGCGTATTCCAGCGGGGGATGTGCAACGAATGAGTGCTGGCACAGGCATTATGCACTCAGAATACAATCCTTCTGAGAACGAAGAGGTCAATTTTTTACAAATTTGGGTTTTACCTGAAAAAAAGGGTTTGCCTCCCAGTTATGAGCAAAAAACGATAGAGCAGCAAACGCAACTAACGGCCCTTGTTACACCAACTGGAGATGCGGGTAGTTTATCAATAAATCAGAATATGAGCATGCATCGTTTGGTGTTGGGTGCCAATGAAACATTTACTTTGCAGTCGCAATTAGGCTTTGGTTATTTGCATATTGTAAAAGGGCAATTAAGTGTGGATAAAGACAGTTTCGTCAAAGGTGATGCATTTGCCACTAGCGCCAAAGAAGCGATAAAACTCATAGCAAACAGCGACCTTGAAGCTATTTGGTTTGATTTGCCAAGCCAAGTTTAATGTAGTTTTTGCTCCTAAAAATTTTCACGCCAATGCAGCAATCGTTCGTCGCCACGATAAATTCCGAAGGCGGCGATTGCTGACGGGTCTTCATCAAACACGCCGTCATTGTCCCAATCATACTCTAACCAATCATAAGCGTTATACAAAACGCCAATTTGTCCTTGGTTGCCAGCACCGCTTGCTTGATATTCAATGTCTTTTGTTTTGCCAGATATAAAGCCGCCGGTTCCTCCTAAAACGGCGGTTAAATTAGGGTCCAAGCTAATGTTGCTTAGCGTAATTCTGCTGGCATCATAGCTTTGGCAGTTATTATCATTACTGAGTCTAAAGCTGCCGCCATCATAGTGTTCGAGTTGCATCGCTTGGGATAAATTAGCGGTTTCTGGACCAAAACTATTTTCTAATACCAAGCGACCAAATCTTATTTCGATGCCGGTTGAAGAGACGTCAACAGTCGATGTTACGTTAACACCATCGGCGTCGCTAATGCCCGATATGATAAAATCAATGTCAGATGTAAAAGGATCTACTAGCGCATTTGGCGAGCGGTTATAATAAAAGTTATCACTGTCAGCAAATTGATAATGTAGCACCCCCCTAGCTAAAGCCACGGTATTTGGTAGGGCTGTCAAATCATTTTGACTTAAGGTTCCGGTATTCATATTTGATGTAATTGGCAACAAACTTGAATTTACTCCGGTGGCAACTTGATCAGTAGTAGGGCTTGTGATGGCTATATCGCTTGCGCTCAATTTCATAAAGTCGTTGGCACTTCCTTGGCTGTCTTGATAATAATTTTGCGTAATATTACCTTGGGTATTTCGCGCGGTAATAGCGATAACTGGGTTACTAGAATATGAAATAGCCCCTAAACTATTATTACTTTCGTCTCGTTGACCGCTATACGCGGTAAAGCTCATGTTGGCATTACAGATCGCCATTAATACGCCATTTTCTGCCACGGTTTGGTCAAAGTATTTAGGTATAAATCGACCAATGTTTATAGCTGTCGAAGACACAATAATACTCGCATTGCCATAATCACTGTCTTGTACCTCTAAATTAATGAGGCCTACTTCGGAATATCGCGCGGCATTAAAGGTAGATATGCCACTTGAAAACGTAGTTAAATTTACATCTTGGAAACTGGCACTTGTGCTGGTGGATAAAGATGCGCCACTAGCATAGCTCAAGCTGCCTTCTACGCTACCGCTATTCGTCGGCGCGGTCCTATTCAGGCTTAATTGTATTTGGCCAGGAGAATAATTGGGAGTTACCACCGAGGGTGTTGCGGCATTGACAGCGCTCACATTAAGTTCAAAGTTATCACCTGCGGCATGCACGGGCGTAGCTGTAGCGCTAGCACCATTTAAATCTATTCCACCTGCGCGCGCTGAAACAACTAGTTGAGCTGGGCTTACCCAAAAGGAATTACTCACCCCAGATAAACTCACACCGTCTACGTCGTAGTTTGCATGTAAACGAATTTGCCCTGCGTCGTTGTATACAGGTGATGGAATCGTTGCGATACTCTCGGCGCCAAACGTTAAGGCGACGCTACTTGAGCTGCTATGTTTTGCTATGCTGGATCCTGATACATCAAAACTCAGTCCACTAGTGCCACTTGGGTCAATATTTTCTTGTGACAAATCTACATTAACACTGCCATTAAACAAACCCGTACAAACGCCATTAGTGTTTTCTACGGCTTGTACTTTGAGTGCTTCACTAAATGCTGCGCCTGATGTTTGGTTGGGAATTGTTGTACTGTTGCTAGCACCCGACAAAAATCGAAAGCCGGCATCACTGAATGTAATATCACACGAACTACCACTACCATCATCACATTCAACAGGATTGCTTGCCGCAACCGACGCTTTTGTTATAGACAAAGTCACGGTTTCAGGCACAGTATAACTGCCGCTTATTGTGGTTGTGCCAATAAAGGTACCCGTGCCAAGTGCAGCACCATTACCGAGCAATTCTAAAGTAATCGATTCAGTACTTAAGCTTGAGCAATCTGCGTTAGCACAAGCATTAATCGTGATTGTTTCTGCCTCGCAGGTTAACGCTTGTCCGTCATGCACAATCTCGTAATGATGCACAACAGGAACAACGCTACAGGGATGACGTTCAGCCATAATTTCTTGAACTTGTGTTGTTGTCAATGTGCCATCGTAGAGTCTAAATTCATCAATCAAACCATGAAAATCATATGAACTAGAATTTGAGACGCCTCCAACTCGTAACTCGGTATTAACAACAGCATTGCTATTGTTGGGGGAACCTCTTCTTTGACTTAAACTTTGCTCTACCCCGTCTACATACATACGATTGCTTGCCACGCTTCCGTTAGTAAATTCCACCGCTATGTGGTGCCAACTATTTTCTAGGCCAGCACTGGCAATACCGTATATATCATTCCTCCACGTATTAAAGCCAATACTGCCGTCGATAATCCAGATATCATGAAAATTCCATCCCATTGGCATAGCACTATTGGTGCCGTCCCAATACATCCAGAAAGTGGCGGTAGTTTTAGCACCGTTTGAAGTATCAACCGGTAAACCTGTTACCTGAATTGAACCATCGTTTTGACTAGCATAACCACAAGTACCTGGGTCGCCCGTTAAAGCGGGAGTACTTGTTTCTGGTGTGGAACTTCTCACAATTCGACCATCGTATCCATTTCCGCTATTGTCAATAACTTCACCATTACTGCCATTCCAAGTATCTTCTTCGAAACGATATTCCAATATCAAGTTGGTGGTAGCAGGCGTTTCTGAGCATGGACCTAAGGTAACTGCGCCATTTAAAGCGCCTTCTCGCAAAACTTCGTAGTTCGACATATTGGTAGAGCTTTGGATAGTGTTTGCAATACCAATTTCCATGTAGTCACCGCCACCCCGCTCATGGAAGATGGTTTCAATTTCAAATACGGAATCTTGTGTCAAGGTAAATGAGCCGCCGGTGCGAGAGTTTGCGGTATTACGCTCAAATCTGAGTTCATTCGAAGCGCCAGCATTTGACCCGCCAAACTTATTAAAGGTAACGGTGTCACCAGACAGCGTATTTAATTCCAAATTAAAGCCGTCGTCACTTTCTACAAAAATAGTGTAGTCACCAGCGGGTAAATTTATTAAGCCGTTTGTTTTTACCAAAAAATCACTCTGGCCTTGATTGCCCACCGAACCAAAACCTGGGTACGGAAGGGTGCCTGAGAAGGTACGGCGTTGTCCACCAAAGTCATATCGGTCAGCTTTTGCGGTGCCGCTTTCAACTATATTGTATCTACCGCCATCTATTAAACCCGTTGCAGGAGAGCCATCAGCGACCCAAGCGTCATATATAGCCAAAGATGTCGTGCTATTATTAATTCGAGTAGTACTGCCTCCACTTCCTATTCGTAGGCCGGTAACATCTATTAAGCCTTTGTCATCACAACTGGTGGTTTCCCATGCTGCTTGAAAGCCCTCTTCGGTAACTGAAAAATCGGTATCATTCACCACTAACATCGCTCCCGATTTGGCAACAAGATCAGAAGGAATTGCATCACCGTCAAATGACCCTAAAAGTGTGTCTGATGTGGTGGTGCCATCATAAACACTTAAAGAATCAAAGTTATCTTCATAATCGAAGGCAGAAAACGAAAGTGTGACCCAGCCACCGCCGCTTGGTTGAATTAAAAATGAGCAGGTTTCATTATTTGAGTAGCTACCACTTGTGCCACCAGAATCAGTCAAAGCGCCCGTTACGGACGTCGATGAAGTATCGCTACAAATAATGTTTGTTGTTTGAGCTTGAACGCTAAAAATAGTGAACAATACAAATCCCGTCAACAATGCCCATATTGCGACTCTAACGCTTTCTTTGTATAAGTTGTTAGGTGTTAGTATTGTCCGCATTGTCGATACCGGTTTCTTCACTTTTCGCGTAAGCTAAAAATTTAATGACGTGGTATCTTTATTATCGTCAATATATAGGTTTTACTTAGCGAATAGGGCTATTGATTTCAATGTGTTAGTCACTTATTGTGAGGTATCTTTGCGCCATCTTCGAAATATACTGAAGGATTTTTAACAAATGTCTTTTACCGACATTAATATGTATCTCGTTATTCTGTTGACCATGATGGCCGGCATTGGCATTACTTTATTTTTTGTTGGCGCTTTAATCACGGTAGCATCAGCATTTGGTGAGGGTAGAAAATTATGGGGCATTTTTTGCATAATATTTTTACCTATATCCATTGTATATTGCGTCAAATATTGGACTAGCACTCAATATCCACGTAAGTACCTAGTATTCGGATTAGCCTTAATTGTGTTAGTAGCCTTGGTATTGCTACTGTTAAAACTTTTCTAAGGAAAAATAGTGCATAGAAATAACAACGTTAAATTCTTTTTTAGTAAAGCACATATGAGTATGTTGTTGTTACTTATTAGTGTCACTTTTTCACTAAATAGTCACGCAGATTGGCAAAAAACTGACTACAGCACAATGGGCACCAATATATTGGTTGAGGTGTATCACAAAGACGCGGCCCTACGCGAACAAGCAACAAGAGCAGTATTTGCCGAAATGGAGCGCATTAACCAACAATTTAGTACTTATATTGACAGCAGTGAATTATCTCAACTCAATCAAAATGCTTACAAAAATCGCGTTATCGTCAGCAAAGAGTTATTCGATTTATTAGTGTTGAGCGCTGAAATTTCCGAGCTTACTCAGGGCGCATTTGACGTGACCTATGCTAGTGTTGGTTATTTATATAGTTACCCAGATAAAGTGAAGCCTAGTGACGAAGAAATTCAACAGCGGCTCTCGGCAATCGACTATCGTTTACTAGAGCTTAAAAAAGATGACTTAAGCGTGCGTTATAAAAACCCTAATGTAAAAGTCGATTTGGGTGGTGTTGCCAAAGGATACGCGGTAGACAACGCCATTAAAATCTTAAAATCTCTTGGGATTGAACATGCTTTGGTAACCGCTGGTGGTGATACTCGTTTATTAGGAGATCGCTTAGGTAAACCTTGGATAGTAGGTATTCGTGACCCCCGTAACCGAGACAAGCAAGCGGTGTTAATACCTCTAGCAGAAAGTGCAATGTCGACCTCGGGTGATTATGAGCGTTATTTTGAAGAAAATGGCGAACGTTTCCATCACATCATCAGCCCTAAAACGGGTAAATCAACGCATGAGGTGCAGTCTGTTTCCATTATTGGCCCTGAAAGTGTCTATAACGATGCGCTTTCTACTGCCGTGTTTGTCATGGGCCTTGAAAAAGGTATCGGTCTTATAAATGGTTTACCTGAATTTGAAGCAATAGTCATGGATAAGCAACGGAGAATGCATTATTCCAGTGGTTTGGGTCAGTAAATTTATAACCACAGTGCAAGATCAAAACAAAGCTGACACTAAATAGCGGTATCGCTTTGTATATTGACCGACTATTTAACTTGCTCTTTTAAGTCTTCAATAGTTTTTATTACAAATGAGATATCTTCTTCAGCTACGTCAATGAGCCCTGCTGCTAAATACTCGGGAGTCTGATATAAATCACGAATCACGGAATTCGCTGTTTTTAAAAATACTGCAGAGGCCTTTGTTTTGTTGCACATCATATGTACTTTTGATACCGGTTCGATCCCAGCAATTCGATAAGACAACAGATTGAGAGACTCAGTATTGTTTTCATAATGATTGAGTTCTGCGGGAGGCAGTATAGCGAAGTCTGCCCTTGAACGCGTAATTAGCAATGCTAAGTTTAGATATGAAGTCATACCTTGAATAGATACTTTGTTCTTTTGCGCTATATTTTTTAATGCAGCGTCAATATGATCGCCTTGGCTTATGTTTTCCCAAAGCATCAATTGAGTATCGGGGTAGACCTCAAATAATGCCTCAATATTTTTTACAGCGCCTTCTTCGTTTAGCAGTGAAGGGTCCAAGGGTCCCATTTCTTCCCGCAAATAAAGGCGGTGAGTTTGCATTAAGCCAATTGGTAAAGAAAAATAATAACGTGAAGCACGTTCAGCTGATTTGAGCTTGAATAGTGCACATATCGCGTCATCAGTATCTTCTGAAAATTTGATAATAGATCGAGCGGTAGGCAAAAATTCTAGCGTGAAGTCATTCGGTAAATTATCCACCACTAACAGCATAGCTGCTGAAACGGCATTTTTGGGGTCTTTATTCTTGTATGCTTGAGAAAAATAGATGTCTTCGTAGTGAATATGTACCGATGCATTATTTTTAGCATCAGACTGAGTAATAAAAGAACTCATACAAAATGCGACAACGATTAAAAATAATGGACTAACGCTTCGTCTCAAAATAACGCCTTATGTTCGGCCATATCCTACGTATTCTGTTTGTATCGGCAATTTTTTCTGAATCGCTATAGAATACTGATGCTTATCTCTCAACATACTAGATTTATAAGCGCTTGTAAAACCAACTATAAGCTAGAATCTCGCTTACCCATCACCAAATATACAGGTGATAAAAACTTGATTTAAAACGCATTAAAAGGTTGATGCAATTATTCTTCATTTAACCATTACGAAGACTCTTTCAATAGCTGAGCAGGTTGTATTTTTAATTTTTGAAATAAGTATAAAGCGCCCAAACTAAAAACGATAACCGACGATATACAAGCTACTGCCATCCCCATCCAATATATATCCCAAGCGAACACTTTGAGTCTAACTTGCAACACTAAAGTCGCGATAATTAGTCCTAAGATAATGGAAAACAAACTCACCACTGTCGCTAAGAGTGAATATTCAATTATAATGGCTCTTCTTATGTAAGAAATACGCGCGCCTATACAATACAGAATAATGGCATGATAACTTTGTTTACTTCTGCCAGCAGCCATCACACTTGCCAACACCATTAGGCTGACCAATAAGCTAATAGCTGAAATTACGCTTAGCCCGCTAGTCCCTTTGTTAAGTAAATCGCTAGCGGAATCAATTAAATCTTTTGTACGAACAGTGATGATATTAGGATACGTGCGAGCTAATTGAGTTTGAAGGGCTAAAGCCTCTTCATCGTCCATATAAATTGTGCCGACATAAGCGTTGATAAAGTCATCCAGAGCGCCATCAGAAAATATCGCTTCAAACCAAAATCGCGTTTGTATACCTTGTTGACTATAAATACCAGTGAGCAGGCCGGTTCGTTCTATGCCGACTAAGGAAAATTGAACTATATCACCAGGAGAGAGGCGCATTTGTTGTGCTTCTCGGTCTTCCATAATAAAGGCAAAGTCAATATTAGGATTGGCTAATGAATTAGCCGAAAATGAATCATCCCAAATTGCGCCATCAACAATTTTTATGCCGTCGATATTGCCCGACAAATAACTCAATTTGTGCTCATCGCGTGCTTGATTTTGCCAATTTACATCATCATTACCTAGCTCCCTAATCGGCGTACCATTAATCGCAGAGACTCTTGCACGGACGTTGGGAGACAGAGTCAGTTTATTTACTGAGTCATACTGACTGGCGGCTTTATGTAAGCCTTCTTTTTGCTCGGATAATACGTCGTACAATACCAAAGCAGGTGATTCTTCAGGAATAGTGGTCTCTACTAAGCGAAGCAATGAAAACACAATGACCGTACAAGCAACAAGTAGTGTTAGTGCTGTACCCAATGAAAGAAGTGTAATTCTAAGTGGGGTTCCAGGACGGTGCATGTTGGCTAGAGCTAAACGAGTAGCCGCATGGCGCAATAACCATTGGCGCTGCTCCATAGTGCGTGATACCCAGCGTAAGCCTCTAACCACGACTTCAAAAAAGCTTAAGCAAATAATAACAGTTACCAGAAACGCCAAACCAAAAAGTACATTCGGGATGGCGAATAAAACAAGTATGGCTAGCATGATAGCAAAACCATAGCTTGCTATACGCCAGTGCACTGAAATTGTGTTTCCGCTTATGTTATTGGCTCTGAATAGATGCGCAACATCTACTTGTAAGGCTCGTCCTAAGGCAGGTAATGCAAAGGTAAATGCCGTTACAATACCGAAAAACCAAGCTGAAAAAGCGGCAACAATTGTGTCACTGGCTTGCAATACAAGAGGTAAGTCTTGTGATAATACCTGACTTCCAATTAAAGCAAGTCCGCTGCCAAAAAGTACGCCGATAAAACCTGAGACTGAAGCTAAAATAGCAATTTGCACGACAAAAATTTGCCCAATTTTGGCGTCTCTTAGGCCGCACGCTTTTAATGTTGCTATGGTTTCACGCTTGCTTTGTAAATACACTGAGATACTGTTAAAAATGCCCAGACCGCCAATGAAAAGGGTGCTAAATGCGACAATAAGTAAGCCAGAAGCAATTTGAGATAAGCGCTCAGCAATACGACGACTTCGATCTTTAAACGTTTGTATTTCCCAATCGGTGTCGGGGAATTGTGCAATAAAATTATCTTCCCACGTGTCTACCTTTTCAGAGGTGCGAATACGATACTCATATTCCACTCGGCTACCTGGACGTAACAAGCCTGACGCATTCATGGCTTCTTCAGAAATTAAAACAGGCGCACCTCGCCAATTAGCATTCAGTCTTCGGTCGGGTTGTGCTAGTACCAATGCCCTTATAACAAGTTCCAAATCACCAATATAAACGGTGTCACCCACTCTAAGTTGTGAGCGTTCGGCTAATATTGGATCCACAGCAACGCCCCATTGCCCTTCATCATTTGCTAATGCAGAAGATAAATTTTGCTCTGGTTGTAGCGTGAGCTCCCCATACAGAGGGTATGCATTGTCAATACTCAAAAGTTCTACCAAGGCAAATTCGTCGCCTTGGGTACTCATCATGGTATCGAGTTCACGCGTTAACGAAATATCACCGGTGCTCGCTAGCCAGTCTAAAACTGCCTGCTCAATTGGTTCACTTGACTCTATTTCAACATCGCCGCCCATTAGCGCTCGCGTATCCGATAACAACACTCGGTCGAGCATCTGATAAAGACTAGCCGCGGCCATTACCAAGCACACCCCAAATATTAGGCAAGCACAAAACAGCCAAAGACGTTTTAAACCTTGAACAAGGTCACTCCAAGCAAATTTAAGCTGAAAATTCACTATTTTCCTCTACTCGAAGTTTGCCAGATTCTAGCCAAAACAATCGTTTACAGCGTTGCGCCAAGCGCATGTCGTGAGTCACCAGTACCAATGTTGACTGTGATTGCGCGTGTAAATCGAACAACATGTCAGCAACACGCTTGCCGGTTTTTTCATCTAGGTTACCCGTGGGTTCGTCGGCTAAAATCAGTCTTGGCTCATGAACTAAGGCCCTTGCGATAGCAACACGTTGTTGCTCACCACCTGATAACTGTTGTGGATAATGAGTTGTTCTGTCTTTTAGACCAACTCGTTCGAGCATATTTATTGCGCGTTTGGTTGAATCTGCTTGACCAGCAATATCAAGGGGCAATGCGGCATTAGCAAGCGCCGTTAAACTATCGATTAAATGAAAAGACTGAAAGACGATGCCCATATTGTCGCGTCTAAAATCAGCCAGCTCGTCAGGAGATAGATGAGATAGCGCTTGGCCATCTAATTGAATACTGCCATGTGTGGGTTGTTCTAATGCGGCCAGAAGTTGGAGTAGCGTGGTCTTGCCGGAGCCAGAAGGACCAACAATAGCCACGGTATCACCACCATCCATACTGAAGTTTAAGTTGTCAAGGACACGCAATGGAGAATCTGCTTGTCCATACTCCATAGTAAGATTAGAAACCTGAATCAACTTAATCTCCTGCTACGATATTGTTTTAATTGATATCATACAGAAGTACGCAAAAGACCCTTAGGCAGACCATTTATACTCATCTATCCTAGGCCGCATTGCGGCAATTTATTGTGGCTTTGCAAGTCATTTTGCTTTCTGAATTCGGACGGCATCGCGCCGGTGATTGATTTAAACACGCGATTGAATGTAACCAGAGACGAAAATCCACTCTCCAATGCAACAACCAATATACTCCAATGTTGCGCATCTTGATCTAGCAGTATATTGCTTGCGTGTTTAACCCTAAACTGATTTACAAAGAGATTAAAATTAGAAGCTTTATAATGAATGCGGATTGCTCTACTGATTTTATATTCAGGTGTTTTTAATGCTTGTGCGAAATCGGCGATTTTGAGGTTAGGTGTTAAGTATATTTGTTGGTTATTGATTAATGCATTGATTCCACTAACAACTTTCATATCTACACACTCGTTCTTACTCGCACTCAGGTCAATAGTATGTTCCTGATCAGCGTTAAGTTGGTTTTGGGTATCAGTGCAAAAAGAAGCAAGACTTCTATCTTTGTTTTGCAAATAAATAACTAGCTGGACAGCAGCGACAATTAATAAGGCTGAAAAAGTCATTAACCAAGGAAAATATTGATCAATTTCAGTTGGTGTGAATAAAAATTTTGGCAAAATACTTGAATTGAAAACAGCCAAGCAAAAAGCGCTGGCAAATATAATGGACTGCAGACGCTCAGATTTATTTTTTTGGCTATAATTTCGAACGGCTTCCCAAAATGAAAGGGCTAAAATGCTTGAAGAAAGAAGCGTTGTTATTTCATTCATACCTTCTTTAATACGCAGCATACTGTCACTTGCAAGCAAATGTTGGATATCAATGGCAATCAATAAATGCCACGTTTGATTGAATACAATAAGCCCTGCTATGGCAGCGGCAAGCGCAACATGTCGTCTACTAATTGGATTGCTTTCTCTAAATAAGGTTCTTGCTATTAGCCAAACCACATTACAGGTTGCACATGTCGCAAAGCCAATAAAATATTGATATATACCTATGCTAGAAGCGCTTAATTTTTGCATGCCTACCATACACAAAGATGCGCAAAAAATAGCAAACAAGTAATTGATGAGGCTTTTGTCTTTTTTAAGAGCATGTTTAAACATGATGCCCATGCAAAAAAAGACTAAAAGATAGAAGGGGAAAAGGTCTGACATACTCTTCTTTATCCTTTGATTTGCAATTTTTACCCAGATTTTTAGTCTACGGAGAAAAAGTGAGCATAGCAAAAAGACTTTGTTAATGAATGTTTCTCAATTACATTATTTAGTTATTCAAATTCCGATTTTGACAAGTATTTTTTTGATATTGCTTTAGTCTTTGGACCGAGACGAACACTATAGGAAATAAGCATGTCGATTGCACAAACCACATCAAAATCACGTAGACTCTTCAATTTGAGCCTTAAATCTTGGTTCATTTGCTTGGTTTTAGCCCAAATTACTTTTGCTATATATCTAAGCTTCGGTTATGGCTTAACAAGCGTTACGTCGGGCTTGTCAGAATGGAATCGATTTAACCAGACAGCCTACGTGCCAGACGATAGTCTAGGAAACGCTATTTATGCTATTCATGTTTTATTAGCCATCATAATGATGTTAGGAGGAAGCCTTCAGTTTGTGCCTACTATTCGCAAACGCTTTAGCACCTTCCATCGCTATAATGGTCGTTTATTTGTTACGCTTGCATGCACTATTTCATTGGCGGGTATTTACTTAATTATAGTTAGAGGTACGGTAGGGAATACGCTTCTGCATTCTTTAACTGCCTTTAGCGGAGTTGTAATACTGGTAAGTAGCTTTTTTGCTATACGAGCGGCTAAAAACCGCAATTTCACCCTTCATCAAATATGGGCAACTCGTTTATTTTTAGCAGCAAATGGTGTTCTCTTCTTTAGGCTTATGATATTTGCTTGGATGGTTTCGTTTGGTGCTTTAGGCATAAATACCGAAGACTTTACTGGTCCCACAGTTGTGTCGGTAAGTGTATTGTCTTATCTTGCACCACTATTAATAGCTGAATTAGTGCGATATACAAAAAACAGCAATTCAGCTTTACTGTATATCGTTGGAGCTTGCTTGATGTTTGCAATCGCACTTGTATTTATCGGGGGTTTATTTGCTATCACTATAGCAAATTGGTACCCCCTTGTTATGTCATAGGCAGAGCGTTAGCGCCCTTTTTGTTGGGCACCAAATTACCTTATGCTTAACTACGAAATGCTAATACTTTGGCTGATGATGATTCAGAATGTTCATCATGAACATACTGTGTTGTATTGCCAATTGGGTCATTGATATTTAGGCAAAGATTGAGTTGATGTCTCATTTTTTCGAATGATTCATGCATCATTTTGCTAATTTCTATGCAGGCTCCCATAGGTGAATCTTTATGCACTTGGCGCTTGGCATCTACCTGAAACTGAATACCTCTAAGGCGTTTTTCGTTCTCAGGACCGGCACTTTGAATAAGTTTCTCTATCTCTGCTTCTCTAATTCTTTCAAACTCTTCTGGGTTTGTTTTAGCTAGTGAGCTTAAGTAGTTAAAATCAAGATTTGTAGACATGTACTTTTCCTTAGTCTTGTTCTTTTCCGTCTTTCAACAGGTAAAGCAAAAATAAGGCCAATCATAAAAAATCAATTAAATCATATATTTAAAGAAAGTTATTTTGTCTTAGATTAAAAGTTGTAAATTTTAGTGACACTTCAATATTACTCAAAACCTAATAGTCTGTTTCACTTCTAGTCAGCCCTTTTGTTGCAGATACAAATAAAGGGCTGTTGAAAACAATAGTACTCAATATGGAATTTGTTAATCTATTAAGCGAACGGTTTTTACATGTTCTACATTAGCGATTTCTTGTATAACATCGCCATTTTCCATTTGCTCTACATCTAGAATATTATAGGCGAGATCACCACGGCTCTTGTTCACCATGTCAATGACATTAACATTATTGTCGGCGAGCACTGAAAGTACGTTTCCTAGCACTTTAGGCACATTATTATTCGAAAAAATAATACGCTGGCCGTCACACCTTGCCATGCTGACCGCAGGGAAGTTAACCGAGTTTTTGATGTTACCGTTCTCTAAGTAATCAATGATTTGTTCTGCCGCCATTATCGCACAATTTTCTTCTGCTTCTGCAGTTGATGCGCCTATATGGGGCATGGCAATTACATCGCTTCTGCCATAAAAAACAGGCTCAGGAAAGTCACAAATATAGCCTTTTAGTTTAGTATTATCTAAAGCTGCTACAATAGCCTCAGGATCGACAATGCTCTCTCTAGCAAAGTTAACTAAGGTCATTCCTGATTTCGCTTGTGCAAGCGCTTCTTTATTAATCAAGTGATGAGTTGCTTCAATCGCGGGCACATGCAAACTGACATAATCACAACGCGCTAATAAAGCATGTAAGTTTTCAGCTTTTTGCACATTGCTAGATAGGCGCCATGCGGCTTCTATTGACAAAGCGGGGTCGTAACCTACCACTTTCATTCCAAGAGCCAAAGCCATGTCGGCGACCAATGAACCAATCGCCCCCAAGCCAACAATGCCTAAAGTTTTGCCCATGAGCTCATTTCCAGCAAACTGTTTTTTTTGTGCCTCAAGGGTTTTGTGTAATTCTGAGGCATCGGTCACATTATGCAATGTTTTAACATGGTCAATACCTGTTTTTATGCCACGCGAGCCTAGTAATAAACCTGCCAATACTAATTCTTTCACCGCATTTGCGTTAGCGCCAGGCGTATTAAATACCACAATACCTTTTTCACTATATTGCGCTACTGGTACATTATTGACTCCAGCCCCAGCGCGCGCAACGGCTAAAACAGTTGTATCTAAGGTTTCATTATGTAGTTTGTGGCTGCGAAGTAAAATAGCATCTGGATTGCCTATTTCAGAACCCACCTCATATTTAGCGCGGGTAAAACGTTCTAAGCCTTTTACTGATATTTGATTAAAAGTTTTAATTTTATACATGTTGTTGTTTGTGCCTATCAATTTTTATTTTTTAACTTGTTCGTAGCCCCAATTGAGCCACTCACAGAGAGTTTGTAGGTTTTGTTTTTCAATTGTTGCGCCACACCATATGCGCAAACCAGCAGGTGCGTCTCGGTATGCGCCAATGTCATAAGCAACCTTATGTTGCTCCAATAGTGTGGTTAAAGCTTTAACTTGTTCGGGCGATAAGTCGAGGCGTAAACATACACTAGTGTTGGAGCGAGTAAATTTATCTTGGGCCAGGAAATCAATCCAATCATGACTGTCCACAAATTCTTCTATAACCCTTAAATTTTCGTTACAAATGTTAATGGTGGCATCCACACCGCCAACACTTTCTACCCAACTTAAGGCATCAAGGTAATCAACTACACAGAGCATAGAAGGTGTATTAATGGTTGCGCCTAAAAATAGGCCCTCGATAAGTTTACCGGCTTTTGTCATGCGAAATATTTTTGGCAAGGGCCATGGCGGCGTATATGATTCGAGCCTTTCTACCGCTCGCGGACTCAGTATTAGCATACCGTGCCCACCTTCGCCACCAAGTACTTTTTGCCAACTGTAACTCACTACATCTAGTTTTTCCCAAGGTAAAGACTGAGCAAAAACTGCTGATGTTGCATCGCAAAACGTTAAGCCTGTGCGGTTCTCACTAATCCAGTCAGCATTGGGCACACGCACGCCAGAAGTTGTGCCATTCCAAGTGAATACAACATCATGAGTTGCATCTACTTGTGTTAAATCGGGTAAAAAACCATAGTCGGCAGAAAGGGTGCGAGAGTCTTTAAGTTGTAGTTGTTTGTTTATGTCGGTAGCCCAACCTTGTCCAAACGATTCCCAATACAATACATCAACAGGACGTTCACCTAACATAGACCACATTGCCATTTCTATTGCACCTGTATCTGAAGCTGGCACAACAGCAACCCTGTAGCCTTTTGGTAGGCCCAATATCCTAGCTGTGTCAGTACAAGCAAGCTTTAAGGCATCTTTACCCACTTTCGCTCGATGTGAGCGGCCGAGTACAGATAAATCAAGCTTACTAAGGTCATAGCCAGGTCTTTTAGAGCAGGGGCCGGAGGAAAAATTAGGGTTTGCAGGTTTTTTTGTAGGGCACACGTTTTCGTTCATCAATGTCTCTGTTATTGCGATTAGTAATTTTTTAAGGTGACATAACATACAAGCCTTTTTAGCGCTTGGCTAGACTGTTGTGACATAGATTATTCATTTGTTGTATTCAAGTGTTAGCGCCACAGTCATCTTCACGGTAATTGGAGTTATTGTATATTCAGTGTTTGGTAAGAGTTATCTGTTGGCAAAGGAGAGTGGCAAGTTAAAAAAACACCATGTTGATATCGTAAGTATTTTTACTATCGAATGGACATCGATTTTAAAGTAATTCTATAAAAAATAGTGTCAGTAATTTTTACACATTGATACGCCAAAAATTTAAAATCAAATAAATAATTGATAAATCATTAACTTAAATAAATATAATTCAAGGCATATATTTTGCTTTTCGAAATTTGAGCTCTGAAGAATGTTGTATTTTTAATTAAAGATTCTAAAGAAACAGATTGAGCAAGCATGATTCGTAGTCTATAAATGCTCATTGATTGCTATCATATAATTAATATAAAAGAGGACTTTATGAAACGCTATTTATTTCTCCTATTATTTTTAACTGGGTTTTCCAGTTTATCTCAGGCATCTTTGCTTTTTAACTTTGATGATGATGGACTCCAAAATCCTATTCCAACAAATTACAAAGGCCTTATCTTTAGCAATATTTTTGAATTTACCGCAAGCCAGTCGAATTTTGGAACTCCTTTGGCAAGCAATCCAGTAGGCAATATTGTGGGTTACAACGGATATGAAAATGATTCTAGTATAGGTATTGCTAGCGGAACATTTACTTTTAATGGAGGTTTGTTTGCGCGAGGATATCTCGATGATGTCGGTGCTACACTGTCCTTAACTGGCATGCTAGGCAATCAGACTTTGTATTCTTTCAATCAGGTCATTGATTCTACAAGTGTATATGACCTTACGCTAAACTGGACTGGAATTGACAAGTTGACAATATCCGGTAGTAGAAATTATGTCACTTTTGACAACTTGTTATTTAACGCACCAGTCACTCCAAATTTAGCATCTGCACCTTCCGTTTTGTCAATTTTATTGGTTGGGCTAGTGTTTTTGCGATTCAGAAAATCAAACTGATCCATTGATACTGACAAGAACAGACACGCAAGTATAAAAAATGGCAGACACACTTACTTAAATTGAAATGTTGTCTGCCAATACTACTTTCGTTTAAGTACTTGTTATCGTTTGCCCCACTATTATTAAAAACGACGATTCCCCGGTCACTGGTGGAGCAAATGACTTTTTGATAAATCAAGACTCTATGATAGGCAGTTTCTTAATCATTTTTTTAAACCTTGCTGGGTAATACTGCAATGCTCTGCCTGTTAGTGTATAACTACATCATCAATTATCTTGTAAGAGTCACATTATGAGCTTAGATATTTGGCTAATTTATATCGCCACTGTCTTTTTGTTTATGATCACGCCAGGGCCAAGCCATTTACTAATGCTTTCTAATAGCATGACCCACGGATATAAGCGCTCTTTAGCTACTGCCGCGGGTGATTTAAGTGCTAATGCTTTGCAAATGCTCGCTGCTGGCTTAGGCCTCGCCGCTATACTAGTGGCTTCACAGGATGCAATGACGATTATTAAATGGCTGGGAGTTAGCTATTTAGTGTGGATGGGCGTTAAAATGTGGCGACAAGCTGATACTGTCAAATCTGGGCAAAAGGCAGCGGGTTCAGCATCTTTAAAAGTGCTTTGGGCGCAAGGGTTTATTACCTCGGCGGCAAACCCTAAAGCGGTTGTGTTTTTTGCGGCACTCTTTCCTCAGTTCATAGATCCTAATCATGCATTTTGGCCTCAATTTTTAATCCTTTCTATCTGCTACATTATTATTGATGCATTGTTTTTGAATTTTTATGGCGCAAGCGCAAGCTGGCTAAGCCGCAGGCTAAAAGGCCATGCAAAAGTTCTTATCCATAAAATTGGCGCAGTGTTTTTAGTAGGAGCTGCCATTATTTTGAGTATGAAGACTTTACGAGATAGTGCGTGAATGTCATAGAAATGCAAAAGGATAGTGCTGTTAACACCAACACAATGTAAGGTAATTATAAATCCTCAACCAAAAAGCCCAAGTTAACATTGCGGACTTGGGCTTTTTATTATCTTTTAATTAGTGCTCTACGAACTTATAGTGCCATTTACAATAGGTTGGAATGCCGTCAACGAATCCATTAAGGTTGAACTTCCTAAACCATGCCCTGGGATGACGCTTTGCATCAAGCCCTGTTCGCCATGCAATGCTAAGTAATTCAGCACAACCGTTTCAACTAGCAGGTTGACATTGTTTGCCGCCGGAGTAGCGGCCGTTTCGACCGAGCCATCACGGCGCATATATCCGATTTGGCGGTGTCTTTCTTGTTCGTCTGCGTCGGCACCTATTAACTGTGGAGTGCCGCCTGGATTGTAGACCAAAAAGAATGAACCAGCGGTTGATGAGTTATCACCCGTCCATTGGCCTTTACCGCGTCCGTTCTCAGAATCGTCTATCATTCCATTAGAAAATACTGATCCATCACTCATCACGTACATCATAACGGGAACCCCCAAACGTGCTGCATATTCAAGAACCGCACCCATACAACGTCCCGCGCGTAAATCTCTGATTTCGCCCGTAGCTCTATTGCCAGTATGATAATCATAACCACCCATGGTGATTGTGCCAGCGCCAGCAAAACCATTCATAACTAGTTTCATTACCGATGCCGTTTTTCTAAATTCACGATCCGCGGCAAATTCTTCTGTGGTAAAAATACCCCCCTCACCTACAATTTCTGGATCCAATTCAGGATCAAGCGTGGTCGGGTCACCGAATCGGTCGGCAATATCAGCGCTTTTCACATAACCACAACGTACAAGGTCTTTAACTACTTCATCATTACTAATGTTGGTATCAACCTGGCCAAGTTTCATATCACTAATACGTTGAATCGATTCCATGACCGACACTGAGTCTTCTTGGCTGAGTAAGCCAATCAAATCACCTGTATCAACAAGACCTGTAACGTCTGATGGTCTGTCTACTTTTGTGGGGCGTTTAGCTGGATCAATTAAACGTTGAGGTGCCATTGAATTGCCACCTGAGTCGGTATTTTGTGAACCAATTAAGGTTAATAATGAGCCATCTGAACCTGCCCTGTTTATGCCGTACATTGGGTTATGTGGGTTGTTACCAGTGTCATTTTCTGAGCGAGCAGGGATCACAGCACCATTAACGTTAGCTCGATTACCTACTGCAAGTTTATCTTGAATGCCCCGCAAAAAAGGACTGTCAGCATGAAACCTTAAACCCAATTCTTCGTTAATAAAGTCAGATAACTCACCGTTTGGATTTGCAATTGATGGCAACATATCGGCGGGCAAGCCCTGTCTGTTGTACCCTTGCGCACTTAAAAAGTCCATTTGTCCATCGCGACCGCCAATTAATACATTAGAGCCAGCAATGTTTACACCACCTGCAAGGTCAAACACTATAAATGGGATTTTTCCAGCGCCTTGAGTGGCAATCCCGCAACCCGCTTTTAGGGCTTCTAAATCGGGTGATAATTCCGCCATTGCTTTGCGAGGATTTGCGAACATACTCAACACCGAAGAACCCAATACTGCGCCCGCACCAGCGTAAAAGCCTTGTGCGATAAAGTCGCGACGACTAGTGGGTTTGTCATGCTGATCATGAAACAAGGGCGCGTCTGCATCGTGCCCATTTTTTAATGCGTGTCTCTCAGCTAAATTTGCCGTTTGGGCTGAAGCCGACTTTTTACTAAAACTAAATATTTTCTTGCTCATTTTCAGCTCCTACTATTGCAATACTACAACTGCGCTACCTAAAATGGCGGCACAACTCGCTTTTGCGATGGTTTCTGTGGTGTCGGCAGAACAACTATTGTTGTTGCTACAAACGGCAAGTTTATCAATTAAATTACTAATTTCTTGGCCTACATCGACTGCGTTAGGTTGACTAGGGTCATTGTTAGTTAGCATACTTTCAGTCAAGGGGTCTATAAGTTGCTGTTTGAATTGGTCATCGATGCCGCTATTCACGTCGTAGGCAAAGTCTACGTTCGGAAAATACTCATTACGTAAACTAGTATCCTCAACCAAGGTGTCGCAATAGCGAATCGCCAACTGCGTGACCGCCATTTGATTGGACGTTAAATAGCTATCCATGTTGGTCACTGATGGCAGTTGTTGACGTAAAGTATTAAATGTTCCTAATACCTCATCACGATTGCTCGCAATACCAGTGAGTGTTGCCATACTGGCATTAATTTCGGCAAAATCACGTACACCAATTTCGGCTTGTGCTTCTATATCTATCGGCTCTGCCACAGTGGGAGGAGGCGACGCAGTACGAATAGAAGTTGCACTGGCAATTTCATCAAAAGTGAGGAAGAACTGGTCTAAGTCTGGGCCTTTTTGGACAGGAATAATGGTACCTTGACGCGATACCTGATAACCCAGGGTTTGTGCTGTTTGACTGCCATCTACAACCGTGTCTAGAGTGGCAAACACTTGTCCGGTTCTTTCTTCACGACCATTCACACCAATGCGCATTCCTTGTATGTCGATGCCATCCATATCAGCATTAGGATCCAGACTCACTACAAATGGTGTTGAAAATAAATAGGTATACGAATCAAACTGACTGACTTCAAAGCCAACATAAGCTTGCTCAACATTGACTAACTCGCTAATACCAAATAGTAAGTAATACTTTTCGCCAACACCGGCGTCAAAGTTGCCCGCTATCTGCTCGGGTGTAAGCACGCGGTTATGGATAGTCACCATGCGCAATATGCCATCAAAGTTAAAGCGTCCACTTACTTCGCTGCCTAGCACAAAGGCGAAACTGTCGTCCCATTCGCTCAACAACGCACCTTCTACAGAGTCTTCATAACCGGTGTCTTGACCATTGACAAAGATCCGGCGTCCGCCGGCACCATCATAATTAACCACTACATGTTGCAATGCGGCTTGCAGAACTTCGTCTGCATTCGCCGTGCTCAATGAAGGTTCACCGTTGGCATCGGTATTGTCATGTCTGACTAAAAAATCATAGTTGTAGAGCGTTTGCCCTAACATAAAGTTACGGGTATCGTCGCCGCCTGAGTAAGAAATTATTCTTGCTGGACCTTCTTGGGTTACGTTACCTGGCTGTACCCATGCTTCTATTGAAAACTCGCCAGTTCCAGAAATTAAATCGTATAATTTTTTACTGGTTGCGGTTGTGCCTTGGGCTTTACCATCATCAAAAAAGCGAACACCATTGCCACCTACCCATTGGTATCCACCTGAAATAGTTAAATCAATGGCAGGCGATAGACCACTAGTGTCAAACGCAATATTGCCGGCACCCGCTTTAAATTCCCATTTTGCTATCGCATTACTTTCAAAACGCCCACCGCTACTTGCCAAAATACCGTCTACAAGACTAGTCGCTTTTGAAGCAACCAAGTTAGCGTCTAATGCGGTTACTTCTATTTCGTCAGCCATTTGTTCAATACTGTTTTGCACTGTTAGACCATCAGCGGCGCAGTCTTCAGTCCAGCAGTTATGAAACTCATCTCTTAGGCGAGCAACCAATCGGCTTTCGCTGGGTGCATCTAAATTTATTTTTGAAATAGACGCTAAATAAGCTTCAGTAATATCGTTAGAACCAATATAAGGTGAAATAGGTACCGAAGCCGAAGACTGGTGACATTCACTACAATATAGTTCTAAAGCAGGATGCACATACTCAGCAAATAACGCTGGATCAGCAGGGAAGTTTTTGTTTTCACCTACATCTACTTCAGGTGGTGCTTCCAGTACTATTTCATTAGCACTTTCGTCGGTTGTTAACCAAGCACCAATCCATGTTTCCATTATATCGGTGCAGGCTTGCACGCTCGATAACCAACAGTTATGACCGCCAGCGACCTTGGTAATCAGCTCTGAATCTTTAGGACTCGATTTATTCACCAGAGTATTGGTGATTCTATATGCTTCGTTAATATCATCAAAACGTGCAAACGAAGGCGATTGTTGGTCTTGAATATGACAAGCACCACAATTGTCAGACGTCGCTAAGTTGTCCCACACATTAAGTTTGAAATTTTGCACATCTTCAGTTGCAGGAGGCGGGCCAGTATAGTTTACAGGTGCCTCAGTCTCAGGTGGCGGAATAGGTGTTTCTTCGACTGCTACGGGTGCATCGCTGCCACCACAAGCAGCTAAAATACTAATTGCAAACGCTAAAATAACAAGTCTTAAAAACATTGACGATAGCGGAGAATACTGGGTGTGTGAATAGTTAGATAAAGTCATCATTATTCTCCTTTGCAATATGCAGCGCTGCGAGCGAATACATCTTTCACTCGATAATTATTGCTAACAAAATGTGACGTCATCTCATCGATTGCGCTTCTGTCGGCGGCGTCTTGTGGTTGTCTCAAACAGACATTTTCAAATACTTTGGTTACCTGACATTGAGCAAAAACTTGACTATTAGCCAACTCTTCCCCCATTGATTTTGCGCCATTCCCAAATCCACTTAGTTGCTCAGACCATCCAAGTGTTTGGTTAATCCCCTCTCGCCAATAATTGTCCCAACGGTCATCCTCTATAATAAAACCAAACTCAAAGTTGTTGGCGTTAATTTGATGTTTGCGTGTGACTCGGCTGCCTGTGTCTGGATCAATTTGACCAACATTGTTGTAAGTCAATCGGCCATTTTGGCCGTCTGGGTCACCTTCAACATTATATTCGTATTCATAATAAGCAAAGGCTTGTGCTAATGGGTCCATGCCTGAATGGCAGCCAGAGCACGAATTGAAAAATATTCTACTATCACCGCCTGGGCTGCGACTTAAATCTTGTCTAATGCGGTCTGGGGGAAGACTGGTATCTTTTAATGGTTCTAAATCGCGGCACATATGATTAATTAAAGTGAATCTGAACATAGCGCGATTAGTACCATCTTTAAAAAATGACTTAGCCGCTGCGCGTGTGGTCATAACGCCAGCGGTCGCATCTGCCGGTAACCCTGTTGTGGCCGATTGCGTTGTTGCTTGCAATACCAAAGACAAATCAGCACCGATTGCTTCGAGTGACTCATAATGGTTGTTGTTACTCACAGAATAACTAGGCACATTTACACTGTTATTAGCGATGTATAATATATCGCCTGAGAGTAGTTCTCTAAAGTCAATATCATCACGAATCATTCCTATGACTGTCGCCGTATAATCATTCAAAGGAGCAAACACATCAGCTTCCTCGTTAGTCCAAGGCGTTATCCAATTTTTTAGCGTAACGTTATAAAAATAAGGTGATTCAAGAGCAATTTGTGCGGCGCCTAAATCGTCGCCAGCGTCAATAAGCGATGCCATTTCTTGTAGGGTTTGTTCACTTGGTGGAATCCCTGCGATCCTGTCATGCATTCTTTTTGCTTGGCTGACACTGTCAGCATAAAGATTGCCGGCGAACAATAAGCAAATTACCACAGCGTAACCCTTCAATATTGGCAATTTGGCTTTTCTTAAATCTTTTAACTGTAAGCTGAATATGTTTTGCAAACTTTTCATATGCTTCTCCCGTTTGCCATGTTTATACCCTTTATTAGACAGACCTTGGTTATATTTGAATTCTTAAAGTTGTTAAACCTCATAACCTTTGCCGAATTATCTCGTCTGGTTTTGAGCGTTTCCGAAGTGACTAGTAAAATTGGAAATGTTCAACTATCACGCCGCTTACATTAAGAAATCAGCTTAGCTATTGAGGTTATCTGTCAATAACAGAAATGCTTCACTACTAAATTGCAGATAAACCATGACTTATCAATAAATATGCCTATGTTTGTAACCAATTGAATTTAATAGTAAAATTGTATTAGTGTTGCAAATGATGTACATGTTTCGTGTTGATTTGTGTCTGTGTTTTTAGACACCAAGATGTCATTGTTCTTGACTAAAAAAGCACTAAAGCACCTAAAATATTCATTAAAAACAGTATGATAATAAAGTTATTGGAGTGGCAAATTTGGTTTATCACGGTAGTACAGTGCAGAATCCCCAAATTATTTTATAGAACAAATTAACAGAAAAATTAAGTTTTATATTCCAATAAGTAATTAAAAGCCCCGAAAGTGATTCTTTCAGTATGATTTCTCATGCCTATTTATAAACACCAGAATTGCTCTAATGATAAAGCACCGTATGCTGAAGGCATGCTTTTAGCAACAGTCAAGTAATAAGCTGCAAATAAAGCTCGTCGGTGTTTAGAGACACTATTTTGTGCAGACTGGCTCGCGTAATCTTTTGGTATGGAAAAATTTGGTTCGGTATTTGCTAGCGTTGTCACAGCAAGTTTACTGATTCTAAAAATGACACATTGGTGAACTAGCAAGATGAATTCAGCGCCAAGGTTTTTACATCAAAATAAGATTAATAAATATACGCGATAAGCCGATTTATATGACTGTCAAACGAGGAATATTATGTTTTTGACTGATCAATTTAGCACTGCATACCGGTTGACTGTTTGTCATTCGCTCTATACCTATGGTGTCAAGCGTCTGTCACTTGTCATTATCGCGCTAAGTTTGCTGGCGTCTTGTGGCGGCGGAATAGTTCCCACTGAAACACAAGAACCTGACCCTGTTGTTGTTGATGTGCCAATCGCTTACATCAAACGAGACTTGAACATAGAGGGCAGTGGCGAAGTGCGACAGTTATTTGCGCCTGAACAGTTTTTGCCTGGAGCGGTCTTGGTAATAAAGCCGCGCGCAAACGCGTCTGCCGAAGAAGTTGATATTTCAAGCACTGCTTTTGCCGAAATAGTCGACGATGAAGGCAATCCCTTGCCCTACGATATCAAAGATTTAGACAGCGACTACTCAGGTACAAAGTTAATTTTTGCTATGCGCGCACCAGAACAAGATGGAATGGACGAAGAGCCTACATGGAATATATGGGAATATGACACCGTTACCGAAATTTTACGCCGAGTGATTGAATCGGATCTGGTTGCCGAGAGGGGACAAGATACTGGCCCAACTTATTTAGCCGATGGCCGAATTGTATTTAGTTCAACTCGTCAACGTGGCAATCAAGCGCGTTTACTCGATGAGGGTAAACCGCAATATTCTGGCCTTGAAGAGAGTCGCAATAACGCCGCATCTGTTTTGCACTTAATGGATGAAGATGGCAGCAATATCCGTCAAATTTCGTTTAACCAAAGCCACGACTTTGACCCTGTTGTGCTGCCTAGTGGAAAAATATTGTTTAGTCGTTGGGATCAAGTGAATGGCAGCAAAGGCATTAATTTATATAAAATGAATGCCGACGGCAGCGATTTAGAAATACTGTATGGCCGACACAGTCATGATTCAGTTGATGGTATCGGTGATTTTCAATATGCGGCAACCAGTATTACTCCTGACAGTCGAATTTTAGCTGCGATTAATGGATTTACGGTCGACCGATTTAGCACTGATTACGTTGCGATAGATACCGACAATTTTATAGATAATGAAACACCAGTTGCTAGTATGGCAAGCTTAACGGGGCCGGCTCAAGAGCGAGCTCTTTTTGATAATATAGATTTGGTAGGTGATATAAGCCCAGGTGGCTACATTGCTGCTTTATACCCATTATGGGATGGTAGTGGGCGTATTCTATTTAGTTGGGATCAATGCCGTTTATTGGCGCCCTTACCAGAAAATGCGGCACCAGAAACCGAGCGAACTATTGCACCTTGTAACGACGAAAACATTGCGGATCCTGGGTTCACGCGGGCACCTTCTTTGTATGGACTATGGATGTTTAGCCCTGCAACTGATGCAACAGAATCTACCCAATTACCACTAAACGTTGCTAGCGAAGAAACCGTCATTACAGAAATTGTTGCGCTAGAATCAAGACCTTTCCCTGCTAATCCAAGCACAACAGTAGACAGTCAAGAAACAACATTAATTGAAGATAAGTATGGCGTATTGCATATTCGCAGCGTGTACGATATCGATGGACAAGATAGCAGTCCTAGTGGTCTTGTTAATATGGCAAATCCTCTAGCAGTTAGCCCAAGCCAGCGTCCTGCTCGATTTTTGCGGATAGTAAAAAGCGTGTCGATTCCAGACGACGATACCCTAGATTTTTCCAATCGTATTTTTGGCCGCAGTCAAGGACAACTATTTCGTGAAATTTTAGGATACACACCAATACAACCCGACGGTTCAGTCAAAGTTGCTATACCATCGGGAGTGCCTTTTGCAGTCAGTATTGTCGACGCCAACGGAAAACGCATCTCTGCGCGACATAATAATTGGCTGCAATTAGTGCCTGGGGAACAGAAAACTTGCATAGGTTGTCATGCCAGCAATAGTACTGCACCGCATGGCAGAACTGACGCACAACCAGTATCAATAAATACAGGCGCGCTAAGTACAGGTGTTCCGTTTCCAAATACTAACCCTGATTTATTTGCTGACGCAGGTGAGACAATGGCTGAAACTTACGCCCGCGTGGTTGGCCTGCCTAGACTTACCGCCGATATCATATTTGAAGATGTTTGGGCCGATCCAGATATACAAGCTCCCGCCGAATCGTTCACCTATGCCTATGCAGATATTGGTTTAAGCTCAGACGAGCTGCCAGTGACTGACGCATGTTTACGAGAGTGGACTTCTATCTGCCGCGCGGTGATTAATTATCCTGATCACATTGAGCCTATTATTCAGCGTTCACGTGTGCAAGAAGCTATCGCCGATGAAGAACCCATCGATAATACCTGCGTTGTTTGTCATAGCCCAATGGATGCCAATGGTGAGATTAGAGTGCCTGAAGGGCAGCTTGATTTGCGCCCCGACCAAGATGTAAATCGCATAGATTATTCCACCAGCTACGTAGAGTTAATGTTTAACGACAACGAACAAGAAGTAATTGAAGGCTCGTTGATTGACCGCAGAGTTTTAGTGTTTGATGGCAACGGCGACCCAGTATTTGAAGTAGATGAAGAAGGTGAACTTATTTTGGATGGAGAAGACAATCCCATCCAAGTTACTCGTTTAGTCGGTATCTCATCCAGCATGCGGACCAATGGCGCAAGAAATAGTAATCGTTTTTTCAGCGTCTTTGAACAAGGTGGTACCCATGCAGGTATTTTGTCTCCGGCAGAAATGCGGCTTATTGCCGAATGGTTGGATATTGGTGGCCAGTACTACAACAACCCATTTGATGCACCCCAGGATTAATTATGCAATTTAGCTTACGGCTTTATACCTTAGTTTTTGTTGTATTAGCGCTTAGCCATGTTTTTGCTTCGCCACTTGCTCATGCAGATGAGGTCGATTTAAGAGTAACCGCGCCATTTATTAACGTGCACTCTGGACCTGCGTCTGAGTTTCCAATATTCCATGTTTTGTCTGAAGGTGAAGTATTTACAGTTAAAAAAGAACGAACAGGTTGGTACAAAGTTGAGACAAAAAAAGGAATTGAGGGCTGGATAAGAGCACAAGACCTAGCCCAAACACAGCTCGTGGATGGTACTGAAATTCAGGTCAATAATGGCTCTTTCGAAGACTACCTAGAACGTACTTGGGAAATTAGCGCACAAGGCGGCGTGATTGATAAAACAACAGCAATATCTGTTAGCGGTACCTGGGTTTGGACTAAAAATTTAGCGGTAGAGGCGACTTTTTCGCAAGCATTAGGAAATTTTGCCGACAACAAAGTGTGGTCGGTAAGAATGCGCCAAACATTCTTTCCTGATTGGCGCGTGAGTCCTTATTTAGCTTTAGGTACTGGCGAGATAAGAACAAAGCCACGTTCAAATCTTGTGCAAAGTGGCGATGAAGTACGCAAGAGTAGTCACTATGAAGTTGGTATCGGCGCACAGTATTATTTTGCCTCGCAAGTTGTTGTTCGTGCGGAATACCGAGGCTTATTGGCATTAACTGACCGAGATGAGCAAGAACGTCTTGATCAGTGGATGTTAGGCGTAAGCGTATTTTTTTAAAATTGAGTCTTTAAAGGACATACAATGCAAAATAACAGCGTTAAATTGATTAACGAAAAACCATTGTTGAAAGTACTTTCGTCAGATGCTTATTCATCGGCTTTTTTGTCGACGGCATTGTTTTCATTGTTTGCTGCACTGGCGGTCTGTTTGCTGTTTAGTTTTTCAGGATATGCTACGGCGAACACAAGTGCGTTTGCACAAGACAGCGATGATGTACAAATTGATCCGAATATTTCAAGACGTGACATAGACGAATTTGATATCGACTCTGAAAATATAGAAATTGGTGTTTATGCTGGCATTATCAGCATTGAGGATTTTTCTTCTGATATTACCGCAGGTGCACGCTTAACATATCACGTTAATGAGAACTTATTCATAGAAGCCAATTATGCACAAGCTACAGCCGGTGAAACTAGCTTTGAAATATTGTCAGGTGGTCTACCCTTTTTGACCGAAGAACAACGAGAATATATTTATTACGATTTGTCGGTAGCATACAACTTTAATGGCGAACTTTTTCTAACAGATTCACTGGTGTTTAATACTGATTTTTTCATCATTATTGGTGCAGGTGCAACTGATTTTGGTGGTGACGAAAGGTTTACGGCCAATGCTGGCGTGGGTTACCGCTTACTTGTTACAGATTATCTATCGGTACGATTTGATGTACGTGATTACGTCTTTAATAGCGATATCATTGGACCAGAAAAAAGTGTTCACAATGTCGTGTTCACGTTATCAACTAGTTTCTTCTTTTAGTCTGGAGCCAATAATGTTGCAACAAACCATAAAAACTAAACTGATTTATACCCTTACCGCCATGGTCACAATGTTCTTTTTGAGTGGCATTACTTTTGGTGCAAGTTATTTGTACGCTAGTGAGCAAGCGCCTGACTTTACTCTGAAAAGTAAAGAGAATGGCAATATTCGCTTATCTGAACAACGCGGCAATATTGTGCTGGTTAATTTTTGGGCAAGTTGGTGTGGTCCATGTCGAGCTGAGCTACCTGAGATGGAAGCTTTATACCAAGAATACCAAGATTTAGGTTTTGAAATATTAGCAGTCAATGTTGACGACGAAGAAAGTAAAGCCGACGTATTGCTAGATGATATTGAAGTCACCTTCCCTGTTTTATACGACACCGCAGGCGATGTTAGTAAGTTATACGATGTTAATGCTATGCCGACTACGGTGATAATTGATCGCGATGGGAACCAGCGTTTACTGCATTTAGGTTACCGTGCGGGTGATGAAAAAAAATATGAAGAAGCGCTTAAGATTTTGATGAGGGAGTAACAAGATGAATAGAAAAACGTATACAAAAATTGGGCTCATTTTGGCAGCTTTTACACTAGGCGGATGCAATTCGACTATCAGTGAAACGGGCGATAGCATCGCTAATTTCAAATTAGAACCTTGGGTCAAGCCATATGAACGCAGTAACTTAGCAGATCCTATAATGAGTATGGGCAGAAACCCTGTTGCTCTAGCATTTGCTAAACACGTTGCTGAATCTCGAGAGGGCGCACGTGGCGCAGACGGCGGTGCCGGCGGTGGATGTGGGTGTAATTAATGCATTGTAAACAGCGCGACTTAACACATAATTCTTTAATAAAGCTATTACCTTTTATTGGGATGTTGGCTAGCTTAATTTTTGCTAGTTTTTTAAGTTACGCAAGTGTACTTCCAGAAGACCGTTCAGACGTGATGTACCATGCTTACGAAGGCGATGGGGTTAGCATAGATGGACCATCAATTTTGCTACGCAAGCAAATTGGCAATCATGTATCTGTGTCGGCAAACTATTACGCTGACACGGTTTCAGGTGCTTCTATTGACGTTCGGGCTACGGCCTCTGAATATCAAGAAGAACGCAAAGAAACCACCATTGGCACAGACTTTTTACACGAAAAATCCTTGCTCAGTTTAAGTTATACAAATAGCACCGAAAACGACTTTGTTGCAAATTCAGTTTATGTGGGATTAAGTCAATCATTTTTTGGTGATTTAACTACGCTCACAATGTCTTATTCCAAAGGGTGGGATGAGGTGATGAAACGCGGCGACGAAAGCTTTTTTGAAGAAGCTGACAGGCAAAAGTTTGGCATTGGTGTGTCGCAAATTATGTCCAAGAGTTTGATTGTTGGTTTTAATGCTGAGCATGTATCAGACGAAGGCTATTTAAATAACCCATACCGCAGCATTCGCTATCGAGATGCTGATAGTGACCGTGGTTTTAGTTTTACAACAGAGCTTTATCCAAATACACGCTCGTCAACGGCTTATTCAATAAATGCCAATTATTATTTACCTTACCGCGCAGCATTATATGCAGATGCTCGGATGTACAGTGATTCTTGGGGAATAGAAGCGCGTAACGGACGAATTGGTTATTTACAGCCTTATAAGAATTTTTTGCTCGATGTTTTTGTGCGCTATTACTCACAAGAAGGTGCAGATTTTTATCGTGATTTATTTGACCGTCCAAATCAATTTAATTTCATGGCCAGAGATAAAGAAATGAGCACGTATAATGGGCTGACCGCAGGTGTTAGTTTGTCATATGAATGGAAGTTTTCTGAAACTGCTACCATCAAAAAAAGTAGTTTTCACGTTGAGGTCGATTATATGAAATTTGACTACGACAATTTTAGAGATGTTACTGCCGATGCACCTATTGGTGAAGAACCTCTTTTTGGATTTAATGCAAGTGCGTTAAAAATATACGCCTCAATATGGTACTAATTATGCGCAGTCTATTTACTTTATTTTCAGTTTTATTTTTTTTAGGTGCTTTGTTAGTGCAAAACACTTTGCAAGCTCAAAGCTTGACGGAGCAGCTCGAGCAGGGCTTAGAGTTAAGCCCAAAACCCCAAACTAATGATGCAGTATCTCAATCTTCACAGGCACTAAAACCCCTAAATGATACTGCTAGTTCATCTCAAAATTTGAGCGAGCAAATTGAAACACTAAAACAAGCCATGATTAATCTTAATCGGGATTTATTCATTCTAGAAGAAGACCTGCTATTTCCTTCATCTACACAGGTAGCGGTTTATTTATCTATGGATGTAGGTGAGTACTTTGGCTTGGATGCGGTTGAAATACGCATCAATGGCGAAGTTAAAACATATTATTTGTATACCAACAGACAAGTTAATGCCTTGTATCGTGGTGGCGTTCAACGTTTGTATGTGGGTAACGTTGGACAGGGTGACCATGAACTAACCGCATATTTTGTTGGGATTGGCCCACAAAATCGAGAGTACAAAAGAGCCGTAAGTATCGAATTTGATAAAGATGAAGACCCAGTTGCTATTGAGCTGAGTGTGGTTGATTCCACAGCCAAACAACAGCCTACTTTTAGTGCGACTAAACTATAATTGTTCAAAAGGACACTGAGCTTGCTTCTGTCTAATATTTTTCATTGTATTGCTAAACGACATAGAGTTTTATCTACGTCGCGGACGTGCTTTGCAAATATACCAAGTAGTAAGTGTCTATTAGCCTTAGCTTTGATATTTGGTAGTGTCCAAGCGCCGTTTGCAAAAGATGAATTAGCGACTAATTTACTTCCCACACACAAAGCCGAATTTGGCGAACTAGTGTACTTATACTTTCAAAAAGACTATCAACAAGTGCTGCAACTTACCGAAGTAGGGCTAAAACAGCATGGCTTTACGGGTATTGACAAAGCCGATACCGATCGACTCAATTTGATGCAAGGTGCTTCTCAGCTTCAACTTGGATTATATGCTAAAAGCCAAGAAAAATTTGCCTCTTTACTAAGCCAAACGACGTCTGATTATGTGCAAGCAAAAACGTGGTTTTTTATGGCTAAAGCAGGTTTTAATAATAAACAAACGTATTTAAGCGAACAGGCTTATGCGGCTATTGCAAAAGACGATTTGAGAGATTATTTAAGTAATGAGCAATGGTTTGAGCTGCTCTATTTAACGGCTCATACTCGCATGCAAAACCAACAAGACTGGCAGAGCCTATTTGACAAAATTCCCAAGCAGAGTATTTTTGCGGCCTACTTGCTTGCCAATCATGCCACTATGCTTTTTAACCAGGGCGCCTATGAAGAGTCAAGTAATACCTTTATGCGGGCTAAGCAGGCACTCATTGCTCATCAAAATAGCGGTTTTTATATCGTAGAAGTGGCCACAGATGTCTACGACTCGATTACCTGGGCGATTACTCCTTGGCGCTGGTTCGACGAAAATGCAATTGCTCAGCAGGCCACGTTGGAAAGAGAAGAGCAGCAGCTAAGAACTGAGCAAGACGCATTGTTTGATCGCATAAATATTGGGCTGGGGCAAAGTTTATTGCAACAAGCCGATTTGGGTAATGCCATTGCAGTGATACGTAATATTGCTAGTGAAGGCGCCGAAGCGGATCAAGCTTTACTTGCTTATGGATGGGCGAACGCTAGAGAAAACCGTTGGCAAGAAGCCATGTCTGCTTGGCAATATATGCAAGAAAATACCTTGGGTTTATCTTCGTTACAAGCCAGCTATGGTTTGGCCTATGCTTACGGTCAACAAGATAATCTTGGGCGCGCATTTTTTGCTCTACAAACGACCACTGAACAAATAGATAATACCACTAATGCCTTAGAAATTTTTTCTAGTGAAGTTAATGAAGCAACTTTTTTTGATCAATACAACGAAAGGTGGCCTGCAGAACTTGCCGATTTGAAGCTCGATTTTTTTGCTCTTTCAGGTGACTTCGATGCCAAATATTTGCTAGACGTTCGGCAACAATCTATCGAAATTTTAAAGGATATTGAAGATAAAAAGTTACGCTTGAAGCAACTCGAACAAATGCTTGATGAGCGCACGCAGTCTTTCCAGGCTCGACAACAAGAACTGTCCTTAGATCAAGCACAGGCACAATTAGATCAGGCTCAACAAAATATTGATGCTCTGCATGCATTATTGGCAGTGAGTGACGATTTTGAATCTCAGTTAATGTTAAGTAAAAGAATGGCAAGTAATGACAGTCGAGCCCACATAGAAAGACTCGACAATGCTATTGCCCGACACACTCGTTTAAAAACCGATCCAGCGCAAAAACGTCCGGTAAGGCCTCGTTATCAAACTCGCCTAGATCGCCTTGAGGGTATCTTGATATGGCAACTAATGGACAATATTGTTGCTCAAAAATGGGAACATCAAAAGCTGTTGAAAGAAGCTGAAAATGCAATGGAGATTGCGAAGGCGCAGTATCAAAATTTGCAAGCAAAAAGCCAAGCACAAGATGCCTTTAGCGCCGAACGGCAACAATTTAAAGATATGAATGAAGCCCTAAATTTGCAAAGTCAATATGCTACAGACTTATATACCAACACAACCAAGCGCTTGTCGAGCAATCTACTCGCGCTGATAGAAGAGCGTCAATCACAATTACAACAACAAGTTGTGAATACACGCCTCGCTATGTTGCGCATTCAAGATTTGACTGAGCAGGGGGCACGATAATGAAAATAATCAGCCTCATTTGCATTATATTTATTTTATCGGCTTGTGCAGTACCCAGTATCAATCTGTTCAGCGACGATACTGACGGCCTCATCAGAGATGAAAATGGCAATATTGTTAACGAATTAAGCAAAGCTGAAAAAGCGAGACGTGATGCGCTTGTCGCAGGTAAAAGTTCTCGACCTAGTTTGGCTAGTCTCGATTTGCAACCGGCACGCATCGACGAAGTGGATATTCCAGAGTTGAGCTTAGTGGCAAAACGAGACCAATACGAAGCCTTACTTCCACTTATTAACGACCCAATACAAAAACAACAAGTTGCTTTTCGATTAGCAGATATCAAAATGTTGATTGCTGAACAGCAATTGGAACAAGGCATTGGCCTTGAGGATAGTGCAAGTGAAGCACTTGCCAATGTAAACACAGCACAAGATTCTCTCCAAGATTTAGGCAGTGTTGGCGGTGTGTTTGCAGATGCAATTAGTGATTACAAACTAGTATTAGAACAACACAGTATTATCGCGCCAACTTTAGGTCTTGCACTTACGCCTGAGCAACAGGCCTTAAATCGCAAGCAAATGGACGCAATGTACCAATTGACCAGAGCACTCGATTTGTCGGCGCAGCCAGATGAAAGTGTAAAAGTGGCGAAGCAATTCCTGACAACCTTCAACATTGAACAGTTTAACGTAACACCTTATCACTTAGAGTTGTATTTCCGAATTGGTGAATACTATTTTAATCGCCAACGTTTTAGCGAAGCGGTTGGCTACTATAGCCAAGTTGTCAGTTATGGCAATGCGGGTGCTCAATATCAAACTAATTTCTATGCAATATCGGCTTATATGCTTGGTTGGAGCCACTTTAAACTTGACGATTATGCAAACGCGATGGAAGGTTTTGCGACAATGCTCGATGCTAGTATTTCACAAATAAATCGTATCGACAGTATGAAGCTAGACGACCTCCCAATTACCAAAGGCGAACTTCGCTTAGTAAAAGATAGCATTAGAGTAATGGCATTGACCTTTTCTTATCAGGGTAACGCTGAAGCAATACAAGACTTTTTTACAGGATTTGGTAATCGAGAATACGAACAACTCATTTATAATGAACTCGCTCAACAGCATTTAGACAATGATCGCTTCCAAGACAGCGCAGATGTGTTGGTGGCCTTTGCAAACGAATATCCAGTGCATCCGCGAGCGGTCGAATTCTATATTCGTCATATTGATGCATTTGTACTCGGTGATTTTCCGGCCCGAGTGTTATTAGCAAAAGACAGTTTTGTACAAACTTATTCATTAGGCAATTATGGCAAAGGTGTGGTCCAAAGTTTAGATACACCTATTGGCAGAGATGCTGCTCCCTACTTGCGTGAATATATAAAACAATTGGCGCAAACTGAACACAGTATCGCCCAAGGTATCGATGCCATTCTTGCGGCACGAGCAAATACGAGCAGTGATCAACGAGCACCAAATAGTGGTTTTGTGGGTGAGCAAATCGATCAGGAACAAAGCGTAGGTTGGAAATTGGCCGATGCCCAAGATTTGCAAGAATTAAGTAATCAAGCGTATAGCAAAGCAAAAGACTATTATGAAAACTTTATTGCAACTTTTTCCCCAGATCCTGAAGTAGCTGAACTACGCTTTTATTTGGGCGAAGCGCATTTTGCGCTTGCCGAATATATCCAAGCGATAGAAGTGTTTGAAACTTACGCTTATTTCGATTCGCCTAATCCAAAAGCAGTTGAAGCAGCATATGCAGCTTTACTCGCTTACGAAAATTTACCCGCTATGACCCCCAAAGAGATGGAAATGGCAACGGCGTCGACGATTAAATATCAGGTTCCTTTGTTCCCGCAGCAACTCAGCCAAGCTAGATTTATTGAAACATTTGGCGAAGATGAACGAGCACCGGTAGTAGCATTAACCTTAATGCAGGATTTGTTTAAGCAAACAAATTATATACCGGCCCAAAAATGGGCAAAATGGTTGTTAGATGCTGCGTCAGATACTGGTTTTGCAAGTATTAGTACCGAAACGGTAACATCAGCCATGCTTGTCATGGCACATAGTCATTTTGCGATGGAAGGTTTTGCCGCAGCTGAACAAGCTTATCGAGAGTTGTTAGTGAGATTGCCCGATACTGATGAACGAAAAGTAGGTTTGAGTGACCGTTTAGCGGCTAGTTTGTATAAACAAGCTGAGAACTTATTGGTAACAGCTGGTTTAGATACAGCAACCTTGCAAACAAGAAATATTACTTCTAAAGCGCAACTAACTGATTTACAAATCGCGACACTAGAACAAGGCGTAGAATTACTGCAAAAGGTAGTTACCGATACGCCACTTAGTGAATTTAGACTAGCGGCTCATTACGACAGCGCAGTTTATTATAGCTTGCTAGAAAACTGGCCTCTAGCTATTGCCGGTTTTATTGATTTTAGAAGCCGTTATCCTGAGCACCCGCTATCGCAAGGTATTGAAGACCAGCTCTACTATGCTTACGAACAAACCCAAGATTGGCCAAAAGCGGCGGCTATCTTAATGACAAAATACAATCAAGCACCAAACACTGAAACAGGCCGACTCGCGTTATACCGCGCCGCTGAATATTATGAAAAAGCAGGCGATAGGAGCGAGTCACTTGATAAATTTAGAGCCTACGCCCACAAATATCCCCGGCCACTTGCCGATGCCAATGAAGCACGCTTTACCTTAAGTGAGTTTTACCTAGAAAGTGGTGAAGACAGTAAGCGTCGATTTTGGCTAAATAAATTGGTGCAAGCTCAAGAACAAGTCATGAATAGTGAGCCTGCGCTTAGTAGCCCACGTTCAGTTTACTTGGCATCAATGGCTGCGATGGTTTTTGCAAACGATGCCGATAATGCCTTTACCAAAATAAAGCTCTCTCAACCCTTAGCGCAAAGTTTGCAACGTAAACAAAGCGCGCTAAAAAAGGCGATACAAGAATACGACCGTGTCATGGCTTTTGGCAGCAAAGAATATGTTACTGCGGCAAATTATAAATTGGCTAATTTATATTTGACCTTAGCCGACGATTTAATGAATTCTGACCGCCCTGCAGACCTATCAGCCCTTGAGTTGAGCCAATATGAAATTTTGCTTGAAGAGCAAGCTTACCCATTTGAAGAAACAGCTATTGATTTGCACGAAAATAATATCACGCGTATTCAGAGTGGTTTATATGATGATTGGATAAAACAAAGTTTTGGTGTGTTGAAAAATGTTATGCCAGGACGCTACAACAAACCAGAAATATTGGCAGAGGTAAGTTATGAAGACTTTTAGTCATGCTGTGTTAAATCTAACTAAACTAGCAGGGATAGCGATTATTGTAGCGGCCTTGGGTGCCTGTTCTCAGCTACCTTCGCTATCAAAGGTGCCCGAAACAAGTAAAGAAACTTCTCCTGAAAAAAGCTCACAAGATTCAGTCGATGTATCTGCGTCATCGCCTATGGCCGAACCCCAACCCCTTACAGAAGAGCAGCAAGTGGCTAATGCCATTAACAGCAAGCCAGATTTGTTTTTAGCAAATAAGAAAATACTAGCGCCAGACATTAAACAAAGCATGCGCCCAATTTTAGACGCTTATCAAGCAGGTGATTATGCCTTGGCTGAACAACAAATGGAGCAAATTCTAAATAATGAGCTTAATGTCACTAGCCATGTTTTAGTGCTGGCAGGTGATATTAGTCGAGCGCTTTCCTTACAAGAGGCATCAAGTGGTATACCTGCCAACACACTCATTTCAGCTAGTGAACAAAAACTTAATACTGCTAAAAATCACTATCGCCGGGCATTATCAATTAATCAGCACAATGCAAAAGCCGCAAATCGACTAGCTAAGCTGTTACGTGAAGAAGGCGACTTTGAGCAGGCCCATGCACTTTATTCACAAGCTATTGTTAGCCAGCCGTCACATGCATACAGTTATCGTAACCGTGCCGTATTGAATGACTTATATTTAAATCGTAAAGCCGATGCTTTAAGCGACTATCAGACATACGCCGCTTTGTTAAAACATAAAGAGTCGATGCAAGCCAGCGAAAACGCCCAATTTGTATTAACAGAAGCGCAAAATAAAGCTTTAAAGAAAGATCTAAAAATGGTCGGACGATGGCTAGCCGATGTGCAGCGACAAGTAAATGCGTTGGCCCGAAATAAAAGCGAGAATAGTAATGGTAGCTAACATCAATATTGCAGAGAGCAAGGCTTTGTTATTAATAAAAATACTTATTTTAGGTATAAGCCTCAGCTGTTTTAACGATGGGTATGCACAAGATACGCAAGAGGCGCCAGAGCCGCAAACACCGAATGAGCAAGCAAATGACACGCAAACTCAGCAGGTGAGAAACAATTCAAATCAGCAACCCATTCTACGTTTAGAAGACACCATTAGAGGCAATAAAGAGCAGCCGCAAGTACTAACAATAGTGCCCTGGCAGCTTCCAGTGCATCAGCGTATTAACGAAAACGAAGAATGGCAATTACAAGTAAATAAACTTCCTTCCATTGAGCGAAATGCTTTTTTACGCAGACTCGCTGTCGTCAATGAAATGAAAGGGGTCCAACAAGCGCAAATAGCAAAAACTGCGCAAACGGATATTCCCGAAAAATAAAATACGAGCTTTAGGTATATTTTTTAGCCAAGTTTAATTAATTGGCATACATAACGATGCTAGTGGCTGATGTAGAGTAGTTACACGTCGTTAGCGTATCAATCATTGAACGACATTATTAACATCAAGACTGACAACATGCGGAGAATCAGTATATGGATACTGTGATTAGATTTTTTCAAGAAGGTGGCTCTTTCATGCTTCCAATTGCCATTGTTTTAGCGATTGGTTTGGCGATAACCCTTGAGCGATACATTTTCTTGTTTGTAGCTACGGCAACAAATAAAAGAGCGTTTAAACAAATAGAACCTTTGTTAGCAAAACAAATGTTTGACCAAATTATCAATATCACAGAAAAGAGCAAGGCGCCGATTGCCCGAGTGCTTGGGGCAGGAATTAGTCGAATCAGTGTGAGTCCTCGTAGAGAAGATGTTGAATACGCTATGGAAGAGGGCTTGATGGAAACAGTGCCACGTCTTGAAAAACGCACTCAATATTTGGGAACACTTGCGAACATTGCCACTTTGCTTGGATTGTTAGGAACCATTATTGGTTTGATAGCCGCGTTCAGTGCGGTCGCAAATGCAGACCCATCTGAAAAAGCGAGCCTTTTGTCGCAAAGTATTTCAGTCGCGATGAATACCACAGCATTCGGTTTGATTGCCGCAATTCCTTTGTTGTTGTTTCACTCATTATTGCAAACAAAAACCACTGAAGTCATAGACAGCATGGAAATGGCAGGCGTTAAGTGTTTAAACACCTTAATAGCCAAACAAAATCTAGATTCTAAAACACGTTTATCTGATTAATACGAATAACCAGAGGCCAGTGCTATGTTAGGCAGAAGCCGTAAAGGCAAGAAAAAAGAAGACGCCGAACTGGATATCACATCGTTTATGAATTTAATGATTGTGTTGGTACCAGTGCTCTTGATGATGATGGTGTTTTCTAGAATTACCGTGGTAGAGCTGAATTTGCCAACGCTTTCAAATGTGCCAGCTGGTGAATCACTAGATCAACAGATACTCGAAGTTGAAGTGAGTGATAGAGGTTTGGACATATTTTTTCCGCAGGGCTATTTAGTCAAAAATATTCCAATGATACCGGCGCCAATTGATGAAGATGAAAGCGCAACAAGTGGCGAAGGTCTTGGCTCTGAAGTCGTGCATGATTACGACAGCCTCCAGCAAAACCTAATTAGTATTAAACAAACCTTATTAGCCAACGGCACAGAAAAAAGAGACATCATTTTACTATTGCAAGAAGATACTGATTATCAAACTATAGTGAGCCTGATAGATAAAACACGTTCCTACAAGGACGTTGTTGTAACTTCTGTTGTAGACGCTGAACTTTTCCCTGATGTGTCTTTAAGCGATGCGCCAAAGCGTGTTAGCAGTAACTCTAACAAAAGTAAGAGCGCTGTTGGAGGGCAACAATGAAGCAGTCTTTACGCGCAAAACGAATGCAGCGAAGTCATAGCCGTAACTCAGGTCGTTCTAAGCTGAGCTTAGTTTCATTGATGGATATTTTCACCATTTTGGTATTTTTCTTGATGCTGAATGCATCAGACGTACAAGTATTGCAAGTGAACGATGCTGTTAAGTTACCAGAGTCAACGGCCAGTGCACCGGCTAAAGAAACACTTTTGCTAATGATCACCCAAAACCAAGTGCTATTGCAGGGGAAATTGATCGTCAATACTCAAGACTTGATTGACCAACAGCAAAATACCATTGCGTCGTTGTTAGAAGAGCTTGATTATCATACAGCGCGAAAAGGCGACTTGACGGAAGAAGCAAAAATGAGCCAAGCGATTACTGTGATGGGTGACAGTAGTATTCCATATATCGTGTTAAAAAGGATCATGCAGTCTTGTGCTCAGGCGGGTTATACCAGTATTGCTTTAGCCGTAGAAAATAGCACCGATAATGGTTCTGCGTTGACGTCACCAAACACCGCTCCTGTGCAAAGTGGGGGGCGTTAATATGAGCACTGCAAACTTATATTTTAACTCTCAATTACCATGGTCTAGTAGCAAGACCGAAAACGGTATATTTTTCAAAATCAGCATAGTTGTGCTCTTGATAACCTTGCTTTTTGCGGCTTATGTAATGATTACTGAATTACCTGAAGTACCGCGCGCAGAGCAAGAAAAATTACCGCCACAACTTGCCCAAATTATACAAGCAAAAGAACCACCGCCACCACCGCCGCAAGTTGAGCCAGAACCTGAACCTGAGCCTGAACCCGAGCCAGAAGAAGCTATCGAGCCAGAAGAAGTGCCAGAAGAACTTCCGCCTGAGCCTGTAGTGGAGCCAGAGCCGGTGGTACAAGAGCCTGAAGTAGTTGAGTTGACTGAGCAAGAGAAAGTTGTCCAGGCCCGCGAAACCGCCAAGAGCAAAGGTGTATTAGCATTTGCCGACACCCTAGCAAGCATGCGTGAGCAGCCCGATATTAGTAATTTAGCCGACACCAATTTGACAGAAGGCGGTGGCCAAGCTGAACAAACGCAGCGTGATATTATTGGTGCACCATCACTAAACACAAGTGGAGGCATACAAACCGGAAATCTAAGCTCCGATGTGGGCGCTGCGGGTGAGCTTGAAGGACGGCGCAACACAGAATTTGTTGCCGCGAGCCAAGGTGAAGCAGCCCTCGCAACTAAGCGTGTTGAAGAACAACAGCAAGTCATTGGTAGTCGTGATTTAGACCAAATTAGACAAACCCTCGATGCCAATAAAGGTTCGGTGTATTCGCTCTATCGCAGAGCCTTGCGTGAAGACCCAAGCATTGAAGGTAAGTTAACGGTTCGTTTAATTATTGAACCAGATGGCAGTTTGGCAAGTGTTGAGCTTATTGATAGCGAGCTCGATGCCGAAGAACTAGTGCAAAAGCTAATTGCCCGCATAGGCTTAATTAATTTTGGTACCGCAAATGTGACTCGTACCGAGCTAGAGTACGCCTACAACTTCCTGCCTTTCTAAACTCAGTAGCATAGAAGCGCAGGAAGCTTTAATCAGAATTGATACTTTCCTCCCAAAAAACAAAGTGGCAATAGCTCGCATAAACGTAGATAAAAATTAACCTTTGTGCGCATACTTGTTACAATTGTGTCATTAGAATTTTTAAAAGGGCACGTTAATATTCGCCGTGCCCACATTAAGGTTAATCAATGAAGAATGCCCTAATATTTATTTTAGTAGCTACCTTGTATGCGTGTTCTGAAGCGCCAAAAGATGCTGCAGAACAGACAGAAAATACACTAACGCAAGCAGAAACAGAATTATCGCAAGTGGCACCCGTTCCTTGGCAAGAAGGAAAGCATTATGAAGTACTTGATCAAGAAGCGACTGAAAATCCTGAGGTAAAAGAGTTTTTTTCGTTTTATTGTCCACACTGCTTCAGTTTTGAACCTTTTGTACAAGAAATGAAACGTCGCTTTGGTGACAGTATTCCGGTAGATAAAGTACATGTTGATTTTATGGGTTTTACCAATAGAGAGATCCAGCAACAAGTCAGTGTTGCGATGCTCGTAGCAAGGAATATGGGTATACAAGAGCAAATTAACCAAGCGATATTCAATCACATTCACATGGAACAAAAAGCGCTTGATACCCCTGCGCAACTTAGCCAATTATTGGCAGCCAATGGAATTTCGGCAGACGCATTTGACAGTGCAGTAACTGAGAGTGAAATGGTCGGGTTGATCGAAGAGCACTCACAAAAATTTGCAACTTATAGACCTGATCTTTCAAGCGTACCCACCTTTGTGGTTAACGGTAAATATAAAGTGTTGTTCGGTGCAAATTTAAATGCTGATGAGTTGTTGAGTTTAATTGAATGGCTCGCTAAGCAATCATAATGACGCACTGAGCTCGACTTGGGTATTTATTTCACTAGTTGCAGAATATCTTAGCTTTCTGTAATTAGCATCGCTAATCGAACAATGGGCAAGTAGTTTATATGAATGGAATAGTTACTTTTTTACGCAATGCCTTGGGCTGTGTCATTGTGTTTTTTGACTTAATTACGCGCGGTCGAAAGTTAAAAAGAAGTGCTCAAGCTCAGCAAAAGGTAGAAAGTCAACTTGCGTCACTGGCCTTATATCAGTTTTTTGCCTGTCCTTTTTGCATAAAAACTCGTCGCAAAATGTATAAACTTAACTTACCAATCGTAAAGCGAAGCATATCGAAGGACTCACCATATCGAGATGATTTGTTGCAAAACGGGGGTAAAATCCAAGCACCGTGCTTAAGAATAGAAAACCAAGGCGAAGTTACTTGGTTGTATGAGTCTAAGGCTATTATCAGCTATTTAGAACAACGTTTTGCGTAAGGTTCTAGGGTTCAGGGTCAACGGGGTCAGAGACCTTGAAACCTAATTTTCGAATGTTTATTTGGCTATTTGCATTCTGAGGTTGGAAGTAACGATTTAAATGGAAACGGACCAACGTCCGTTTTGTGCAAAAGATGGTAGATTAAGCCAAGCTTTTGAGTATTTTCTTTTAAAATGACTGACAAAAAACATCCAAAAGCAGATATAGCTATACCTCAAATTTATAAACATCCTAGGTCATTCCCACGAAAGTGGGAACCTCTAAAACAGCTTAATAAATATAAGAAAAGCCACTTTCAAAAAAGCTCAAATACGTTGTTTTTTATAAACCACGCCTTGATTGCGGGAGGTTCCCGCTTTCGCGGGAATGACGAGTGGGATGTATCTAATAAATAGTGCACAATCCGTCCGGAAACTGCCTCATAGCAGACCACCGACTGCGCCGTGGTGACAGGCAGGAAACAGGCTCTAAGGAGCCGTTTGCCAACCTATTTTCCAACCCGTGCTAGGTTCATTCAGATAAGTCAGAAAAAGCAATTTCCAACCTCAGAATGCAAATAGCCGTTTATTTTAAAAATGATTGTTATAGCGTTTATTTTAAAAATGATTGTTATAGCGTTTATAGAGAATATTGACGCGGCGTAGATACTCTCGCGTTTCGTTAAAGGGTGGTACCCCATCATGGCGCTTGACCGCATTTTCGCCTGCGTTATAAGCAGCAATTACGCGCTGTTTGTCTTGATTGAACTCTTTCATTAACCAAGCCAAGTATTCAACACCACCGTTTATGTTCTGTTGTGGATCATGAGGGTCACTAACACCAAATCGCTTTTGAGTTGCCGGCATGAGTTGCATTAAACCTTGTGCGCCCGCCCTTGATAAGGCAGCGGGTTCAAACCAAGACTCAGCGTGCATAATTGCTCTTATGAGGGCCTTGTCGACACCAAACACCTTAGCGGCGGCATTAACTTCTGTGGCATACATCTTTGGCTTTAGCGGCGTTATACTCCAATTCACCCCTGTCCGACAAGTGCCAAAGCAACCATGATTTTTCACATGGTAGCGAGTCATATCTGGCTTTTTATTGGTTAGCACCGTTATGCCATTTTCATCCGTGTAAGTATAAACTTGAGCCATTGTCGTAAAGCTACTCAACATCAAGAATATATTTAATAACAATACAACGAAAACTGTAGGCAAGATTCTTCCTTATAACATGTAATCTATATATCAGCAGCCAATGGATTACTCATATATCGATGATTTAAGGGTTTTACTTTAGTTTGTTGTCCACTGCCATGAAAAAGAAGATGATTTGAGGGCTATTGGCTATAAAGAAAACAAGCTAGGTTTTTGATTACGGGAGACCATGGTAGATTAAACAACAAGACGGGATTCATTTTTTCAAAATAAAATGATGAAGTTAAAATAAAAAACGTACTATTAGGTTTTTGTGTTTGTTTTATGGCGAGGGCAAAAGATAAACAACACTTGCGAAACATAGTACAAAGGAGCAAAGCCAATGTCAGTTCAAATTAAATGTCCTAGATTCATGCAAGTCGGCAAAAATGCACACCAACAAGTATGCAATATTATGATTGACATGGGCTGTAAAAAGCCGCTGATTATTACTGATAAAACAATGGTCGAATTAGGTTATGTTAATCAAATAAAGCAACAATTCAACAACGATTTTAAACCTTTAGCAGTATTTGATGAAACTATTCCAGAACCTACTGAAACATCAATTAAAGCGGCTGTTGAACTGGTAAAGCAAGGTCAATTTGATTGTTTAATTGCAATTGGTGGTGGCAGCCCAATTGACAGCGCTAAAGCTATTTCAGTTCTTTCTGTATTTGGTGGCGAAATGCAAGACTACAAGTTCCCTCATATCCAAAAACAATCTGGTTTACCAATTATTGCCATTCCAACAACTGCAGGGACTGGTTCTGAAGTCACAAAATTTACTATTATTACTGATCAAGATACTGACGAAAAAATGCTCTGTGCTGGACCAGCTTACGTGCCAGCCGCTGCGATAATTGATTACACACTTACTCTAAGCTTGCCTCCTCGTACTACTGCTGATACTGGTATTGATGCCTTAACCCATGCCATAGAAGCTTATGTCAGCAAAAAAGCGAACCCCTTTAGTGATAGTCAGGCACTTGCCGCGATGAAGCAACTGGCACCGAATTTGCGCACCGTTTTTACCCATGGCGACAATGAAGCAGCCCGCGAGGCAATGATGCTGGGCTCCTGTTTAGCTGGGCTTGCTTTCTCAAGCGCGTCGGTGGCCCTTGTTCATGGGATGAGTCGCCCAATTGGTGCTTTATTCCATGTGCCGCACGGCTTATCTAACGCGATGCTATTGCCTAGCGTTACTGAATTTTCAGTTTCAGCTGCTCCAAAACGATATGCAGAATGTGCCAGAGCAATGGGTCTCGCTACAACAGAAACCCCTGATGAAACGGCAATAAAATTGCTCTTGTCTGAGCTTAAGGCCTTGAATCACGATTTACATGTGCCGACACCAGAACAATACGGAATTGACAGGGCTAGTTTTTTTGAAAAATGTACTATTATGGCTGAGCAAGCTATTGAATCAGGCTCTCCTGGCAATAATCCAAGAATCGCTAGCGTCGAACAAATGGTAGCTATTTATCGAAGACTATGGGAATAACAAGCCAATAATCCAAGGTTTCTGACCCCTTGATTTGCTTAAACCAATAAAAATTTAGTGTCAGAGAATTTTACAATATCATTTGTAATGTTAATTGTGACTTCTTAACTTGCTGTTTTAATTAGTTAAATTATATGGCACATAATCTGCTTATAATATTCTCACCTGTATAAGACTCGCAGAGTCAATCACTTTAGTTTGATAGGATAATCTAGTATGAAAAAGCCACATTTTCTTTGTAGTATAGTTGTCGTCGCTTCGCTAGCGCTAAGTTCTGCCGCACAAGCGGCTCACATTGATGTTTCAGGACTTATTCACCTGTGGAATGGCAATGGTAATGCAGATGACTCTATTGGAAGCGCGGATGGTTCGCTAGGAGTTTCTACCCAGTTTAGTCCAGGTGTTAACGGTCAAGCGTTTGATTTTGATGGTTCGCAAGATTCAAACATAACACTACCCGTTGATATTAGCCCTTCGTCTTTGCCACAAATGACAATGGGTATGTACATTAATGTTCGAAGTATCCTCAATGATAGGGGATGGGTTATTGGTCACGACAATGGTGGCTACGACCGTTCTTTGATTATAAGCGATACGCGCTTTGGTCAAGGATTAGCAGCAGGTGTTGGTTCTACTTATACCTCGAGCTTATTTGACTTGGGTGATAACTTAGACAAGTGGTTTGGGATAGCCGTTTCATACGACCAACTTGCTTCTACTGCCACAGTTTATATCAACGATCTTGAAGGTAATAGTTTTACTCAAACAGTAAACACAACACTTGGCAACGGTCAGCCTAATGCCTCTGTTGGCGGCTTGAATGCGTTTGCTGGTCATGGCGTTGATGCGCTGGTTGACGACGTATTCATTTACAATAGAGCGTTAAGTCAAAGTGAATTAGATATCGTTTTCACACCAGTGCCTTCTGTTCTGGCATTGTTCGGCCTAGCTTTTGCTGCGCTGATTAGATTAAGAAGCGTTAACGCTGTCTCATAACAGGCCAATAATCACCAACAAAAGTTTATATACCTGCTAATTACTTTGTTGTCTGTTATTTTGATATAAATGAAACAAGGCTGAGCATTGATTGCTTAGCCTTTTTTGTATTAGGATCTAACGCATGCTTAAGCGCCAAAAGCAAAGCGCAACTATGACTATATTGATACAATTACTTAACATTAAGGAGGTTATCAATGCAAGAAAGGCGAGGCAGTTGTCATTGTAAGCAGGTAACATTTATAGTACACGCTGATGACAACCCAGAATGTGAAAATTGTAATTGCAGTGTGTGCAAAAAATCAGGCTTTCTTCATTTAATCGTGCCCAAAACGCAATTCCACTTATTGAGCGGTGAAGACAAGCTAAAAGAATACAACTTTGGTACTGGCGTCGCTCGTCATTATTTTTGCGAGAATTGCGGTATCAAACCGTTTTATATTCCAAGGTCAAATCCCCACGGCATTGACGTTAATATTAACTGCTTAGATGAACCACTTTCAAACGTTCATATTGTTGAATTTGACGGACAAAATTGGGAAGAAAATGCGCATAAATTGAGCCACAAAGCTTAGTTAAGTTAATCTAATCCGTTTAACGGATGCTATATTTTCTTCGACATTTCTAGTTGTTCGTTTCCTATTTGTCTTGCTCATAATCCATTACATCGTATTAACCTTTCTTTAACGAAGACCATGTGGAACAATCCAAAATGACCAAAAGTAACCAGAAACGAGAAAAAAAATGATAAATCGCACACATTTATTCTTGCGTATCTTACTACTAAGCTTCACGGGAGCATTTATTGTATCCTGTGGCGGTGACGTAGGTGAGACGAAGGACCCCGTTGAGACTGAAGCGTTTTTTCCAGCCCCTACTGAAGAGTGGGCGTTAGTATGGAGTGACGAGTTTGATGGTGACGCCCTTAACACTAGTAATTGGAATTACGACTTAGGCGATGGTTCTGATCGTGGGTTGGAGCGTTGGGGTAACAACGAACAACAATACTACACTGATCAAAACACAACTGTTTCAGACGGCACGCTTAAAATTACCGCTCGTGCAGAATCAGTCGCTGAAGGTTTCCCGTACACTTCAGCAAGGATCACCACACTAAACAAGCTCGATATCAAGTATGGTCGTGTAGAAGCATCAATAAAGACGACAACTGGTCAAGGCCTGTGGGGTGCGTTTTGGATGTTGTCTAGTGATTCTCCTTATGGAGAAGACGGATGGGCAGCGACTGGTGAAATAGACATCATGGAATCTGCTAACCCAGGCGTAGCGGATACTGAGTTTCTTGGTTCAACCATTTTCCACGGTTTCCCTTGGCCACTGCAGCAGAGCCTGTCTACACAAATGCCTACTGAGATCGATGCTTCTGAGTTCAACGAATATGCGGTTGAGTGGGAACAAAACGAAATCCGTTTTTTCGTAAACGATGTTCATTTTAGAACCATCACCTCAGATAGTTATTATTCGTACTACTATGACGAGAACGCGCAGCAGTATCAACTTGCAGTTGATGGCGCACCGTTTGACACTGAGTTCCATCTAATTCTCAACATGGCAGTTGGTGGCAATTTAACAGGCAACTTGGTTGAAGATTCTAGCTTGCCAGGTGAATTAGAGGTGGACTATGTCCGCGTTTATCAATGTTCATATGACAGACCAGACGGGAAAGGCTGTAATTCAAATGTTAACCCTGATTTAGAAACACCTGACCTGATTCGTCCTGGAACTGAATCGTTTGACATTTATATTGACGAAGCAGCAACCTATACATGGACAATCGTTGGTGAAACTTACGTTCGTCCATTAGCCTTGAATTCTTTCTTTGATAATGGAGGCGCATTAAGTTTTGCGGAAGTTGCTGCAGATGATCGTGGTAACGTGATTGAAGTTACAACTACTGGTGGCGGTAATATTTCAATCAACCCGACTGATGGCGACCCAATTGAACTGTTCGGCATGGGCAATAACCCAAGTTTCCGTGAGCTACACGCTGGTGAATTACGTTTCGACATATATGTGCGAAGTGCTGATGCGGGTAGTGAATTCCTTGTGAAAATGGACAGTGGTTTTCCTGCGCTTGGTCAAGTAGCTCTCGCTACAGACAACTTACCAAGAGATACATGGACGACAGTAAGCGTTAAGGTAAACGATTTACTTGCCTTCCGCGGTGATAATTTCAATCCGCTAGACACTGATAATATTCAGAGTATTTTTGTGTTCGAACCCACTGGTGCAGCGGACGTGTTAATTGATAATATAACCTTATCTTGTGGTAGCCCAGGCACTTGCGGTATTGTTCCTCCGGTACCACCAAGACCACCTATTGAAGGTCCATTCTCGATGGCTGGTATTTGGCAAATGGCACCCGAAGCCGGCTCATTGGGTGTTGGTCCAGTAGAAGGTGATATCACTTGGTTTGCGATTGATGATCAAGGCGTTTCTGACCGCGATTGTTTCTTCGACGATACCTATGTATTCAACGAAGACGGCTCATTCGAAAATGTGTTAGGCGATGATACTTGGATTGAACAATGGCAAAGTGGTAATGCTGAAGCGTGTGGCGTGCCTGTTTCACCTCACGATGGTTTAGCTCCAGGCACTTGGAGTTATGATGCAGACGCAGGTGAATTAGTTATTGACGGGTTTGGTTCTTATGTTGGTATCCCTAAAGCCGTAAATGCGGGCGAGTTACCTAACGTACCTACTCCGCCAAACGTAACCTACAGAATTCAAGAAGTCGGCAACGACAGAATGATCGTGACTATCGAATCTGGTGCTGGGGTATGGTGGCAGTCAACTCTAGTTAAGCTTGAAAGCTTCGGCGACCCTGGTGTTGTGCCAGAGCGTACCTTTGCCGGAACATGGCAAGTTGAACCACTAGCAGGATCGTTAGGTGTTGGCCCTGCACGCGGCGATATTTCGTGGTGGTCAATTGATGACGCAGGTGTTACAACTAGAGCATGTTTCTACGATGACGAATATACCTTCGACCGCGATGGTACATTCGATAACGTCTTAGGTGATGATACTTGGCTAGAAGCTTGGCAAGGCGTAACTGGTGAAGAATGTGGTGCGCCAGTTGCTCCGCACGATGGTGCAGGTGATTACACATGGACTTACACTGAAGCAACTGATGATGAAGGTTCGTTAGTGATAGATGGTCTAGGCGGCTACATGGGTATACCAAAAGTCATTAACGGCGCTGAATTACCAAACGCATCTGTTCCACCTAATGTCACCTATGAAGTGATTTGGGAAAACGACAATACAGTAATCTTAGATATTGAAGTAGCTGACGGTGGCTGGTGGAGATTCAGAATGGTGAAAACTGTTCAACCACCTCCTCTAGAGGGTGGCGGCGGTGATGCGTCTCCTGTAGTGGGTACTTGGAATGTAGCTTCTGAAGTCGCATCGCTAGGTGTAGGCCCAGCAAGAGGTGATGTTGGTTGGTGGTCTATCGATGAAGCTGGTTTAACAGCAAGAGCTTGTTTCTTTGATGATGACTATATCTTTATGGCAGACGGTACGTTCGATAACGAGTTGGGCGCTGACACATGGCTAGAAACATGGCAAGGTGTTGCTGAAGATTCATGTGGTGCTCCAGTCGCTCCGCATGATGGCGCAAGCGAATATACCTGGGACCTTGATATGGAAAATGGAATACTTACCATAAACGGTCTGGGTGGTTTCCTTGGCATAGCCAAAGCAGTTAATGATGGTGAATTAGGTAATCCTGACAATCCTGGTACTGCAACTGGCTCTACTGTCTACATGGTTGAGTTCTCTGACAATGACACTAGAATGGTAGTCGACATTGAGTCAGGAACCAACGTTTGGTGGCGCTTTGTAATGGAAAAGCAATAAGTCCTTAGCCAACAAAAGAAGTAAAAAAAGGTGCTGTTCTTAGAACAGCACCTTTTTCTTTGTAGCGTTTAAAAAAGGGTCAGTGTTAATTAGTTACTAATTGACACTGACCCTTTTTTCACTTTTTACCCGCTATAGCGCTGAATAAACTGTTGAACGTATTGAGAATGCATAGGGATGTTTGATAACTGTTTTTGTACGTTTGTCTCTTGTTGGCGCATAAACATATTCAAGTCGCGGTCGCTCATCATATCTACAATTGGGTGATATTGTTTGGGTGTTAAGCCTTGTCCCATCATTACCTGTACCCAAGAATTCTCGGCAAACAAGTCGTCTTGTTCTTCGATGATTGTGCCATTTCTTTCAAATAGGTCTAACATTTGTTGTAAACGGTCGGACACTTTCATTTCTCGTAAATAACACCAAAATTCGTGGTCATCACGTTGCTGCAAATGATAATGAAGCACTATAAAATCGCGTATAGTCTCTGTTTCAGCGGTCATTTGTTGATTAAAACGATTAACAAGATTTTTATCAATACCTTCGGTAGGGAATAAACTGATTAACCAAATAATGGATTGTTGTATCAAATGAATGCTCGTGGACTCTAAGGGTTCGATAAAGCCACTGGATAAGCCAACAGACACACAGTTTTTATGCCAAAACTCTTTTCTTTGCCCGGTGGTAAATTTAATTAAACGTGGGTCGGTAATGGGTTGACCATCTATCCCTTTTAATAGGTCATCAAGGGCGCTTTGTTCACTTTTAAAATTAGTAGAGAAAACTACGCCGTTGCCTACTCTATGTTGTAGTGGAATTTGCCAGCGCCACCCTGCATCTAGCGCAATCGAACGAGTAAAAGGCACCGCAGGACGATGAGATTCGGTCTGAACCGCATATGCTGCGTTGGCTGGGAGCATATCGCTCCAATCGTCATAAGGGACTTTTAATGCCTCCCCTAAAAGTAAGGATTTGAAACCAGTACAATCAATAAATAAGTCACCCTGAATGACTTTCCCTGATTTAAGTGATATCGATTTGATATGGCCTGATGTTGCATCAAGATTGACCCTATCTATTTTTCCTTCGGCTCGCGTGACACCGTGTTTTTCTGCTATACCTCGTAAAAATTGCCCGTATTTAGCCGAATCCAAATGATAAGCATAATTTAAGTTTGGTTCTTGCAAATGAGCAAACTTTCCTTTTTCAGCAGCTAAAGTCTCTAGACTATAACGTGAAAAATCCCCTGCCATCTTTTGCGCTTTAGCACGTGTCCAAAAATGATGGAATCCTGCTGCCCAACATGACAGTCCTGTTTTGCCAAAGGAGTGAAAATATTTATGATTTAACTGTGTCCAGTTTTCAAACATGATACCTAGTTTGTAGGTAGCATTAGTGGCCTTTAAAAAATCAGCCTCGTGGATTTTTAATAATTTATGAATGGTCAGTAACGAAGGCACAGTTGCTTCACCCACGCCAACAGTAGGTATGTCGTCAGATTCGATCAAGGTGATATCTAAACGTTTACCAATAGTAGCGGCAATAGTAGCTGCTGCCATCCAACCTGCAGTTCCACCGCCGGCAATAACAACTTTGTTAACTATATTCTCTTGGGTCATAGTATTTTTATTCACCATCGGCTATTTTAAATTATTGAGAAGTTTCGCTCGTAATTTTCGAGCGGTGGTTTCATCCATTTTGCTTTGTAATGCTTTTGTTTTTTGTGGCAAATGGTCATACATTTCATCGGATGACTCAAATACGTAGTGATTAAAAATGTTTTGCCATGCCTTGCGTTGCTGTTTAGGCAGTTGCCGAATACTTAATATCGCATGTAATAAGGCGTTATTTGGCACGCCTAAATAGGCTGGCGTATTGCGCCACCAATAGTTAACTAAGCCATTTAATGTACTTAAACTCTCTACTGCGTGCCACCACATACTTGGAATAAAAATAGCGTCTCCTGGCTGTAAAAGCGCTGTTTTAGACGCGTGTAAAGCCTCTGCAAATTTTGGATACTTTTCAAAATCAGTTTGCTTTAAGTCAACCATACTGATGGCTTGGCCTGCTGGTGTGAAATCTAGTGGGCCAACATATAAATTTTCAAGTTGTTCAGGCGGAAACAAAGTGAAATGTCTTTCACCAATCACACAACAGGCTAAATTGTCAGGAAAATCAAAATGCGGTGCAACTATGGAGCGATTGCCTAGCCAGATACTTTTACGCACAGAATCGTTGATTATTTCTATATGATTTGCATTCAACAAACCCGGTAGATGCTTATTTATTTCTAAGGAACCAATATAGAACATTGGTGGCTCGGGTTGATCGTTAAATTCAACTAACTTATTTAGTGCATCATCTAAATATACTTCCGATTGTACAAAATTAAAACCGTCCACATTTTCATTATAAAAAATACGGCCATTGGCCTCGGACTTTGCTAAAAACGCGCTGACGGGTGCACCGTTGTAATTCTCAACAAGATAGTTGACTACGCTCTGATTTGATTCTATTGAACGTTTTACTAGGGGCCAGTGTGATACTAGACCTCTAAGAACTAGAGGCTGTTCGAGCGCATAAAAATTGTCGGGAAGCACTCCCGATGAACAGTCTATCTCTTTAATCAGTTCTCCATAATCAGTCACGGTTTAACCGCCTTTTAGCCCAAGTGTGTATTTCGAATATCTACCAAATTCCCGAGGTTAGACATGGAAGCAATGATGTTCGTAATCGGCAACAACAACTTTTGATCGTTTAAGTCTTTTAAGGCTTCGGCAGATAAGCTTTCAAACTTGTCTTCTGCGACTGTGCTAAAACCGACTAATTCATAGTTGCTACCATCTTTTAAGGTGATAGCGATGGTACTTTCTTCTAACAATTCATATTTTACAAGTGCCTCAATCAATAGAGCATTTTGTTGATGCCCAGTATCAATTGACTCTAACATTTTTACGACTTGGTCGAGATAGGGCGTATAACCACCATGGTCATTGAATACGCGCTCCCCAATTTCTTTGTTCACACGAGGATGCAAAGGGTTAAAGGTAATGACTTGTTGTTTTTCAGATTGTCCTTTGACTTGCTGAAAACCAATAGAAAAGGGCTGTCGTTGGACCATAATAGGTATATAGCGAGCATTCCATCCATTATCTAAAAAAAGGTTCTCGCCTTCTTCAAAACCAAATAGTGCAATTGGAAAAATGGTATTGTTGTCTTTGTCTTGGTAAATCAGTATGGGGTAATGTGACAAGACAAGCCTAAACTCGAATGGATAGGTCATACAAAACATGACATCGTCACCATACTCTGGCGTTCGGTCGAGTTTAATTCGTAGGTCAGCATGTTCTACATTATTCAGCATTTCAAAATTTGACATTATTTAAATCCATTCATCCAACTGCGCTTTATATCAGCTAACAACTTTCGGTTAGTTGGGAGATGTTGATATAATTTTTGCAATTCAGTTTGTTTATTATTTAATAGCTTCTTGATGTATTCGCGTTCACGGCCAGCAAAGCGCCGTTCGGACAATCCATTTTTTGACTCAAAACCCATCCCATATAGGATATACTGATAACTAGCTGGTGGAAACATTGATTCTGCAACTTCAACATCGGCATGCCATGGCGCCCTATTTTTCCAAAGAGCGAGTGAGCGTTGTAAAGATTCCGGTATAGTGCTTGGATCACGATGATCTAGCCAATAATCACTGTCGGTTCTTTTCGATAGCACATAATGCAACTTGATAAAATCAATGATGTTTTTCCAATGTAAATTCATCCGCTTGTTGTACTTTTCCGACAAAACATTGAGGTCATTTTTATTAGCAGGCAAGTGCTCTCGCAAAAATTTTGCAGAGAACTCAATTAATACCATCGCGGTTGCTTCAAGCGGGTCAATAAACCCGCTAGACAATCCAACGGCAAGGCAGTTTCCTTTCCAGAACGTTTCTAAATGGCCCGGTTCGATAGTAATTTTATTGGGTGTTAGGTCGGCGACATTGATATGAGGCATATGTTGATTAATATATGCCTCGGCTGTATCAAAAGCCTGTTGTTCATCTGTGTAAGCGCTTGAGTATACAATCCCAATGCCTTTGCGGCTGGGTAGCGAAATGTCCCAAATCCAGCCGTTTTTGTGCGCAGTCGCATGTGTTGCAGAATTGATCGCTTCCTCACCACTTTGATAAGGAACCTGAAATGCCATTGCGCGGTCGTTAAATAAAACGTGTTTTTGACTCTTAAACGATACACCCAAATGTTGGCTTATCAACAAACGTTTAAAACCGGTACAATCAATAAAAAGGTCGCCAGTGATAATCGAACCATCCGATAAGGTAACAGATTCGATGGATTCACTGTTAACCGTTTTAACCTCATTGACGTCTGCAAGTACGTGTTTTACACCCAAATTGTTAATCGCATGATTTTTTAAAAGGCGAGCAAATTTTCCGGCATCTAAGTGGTATCCATAATTAACGACATTAGCGTATTCAGGGGTATTGGCTTGCTTTGGTGCTAAAAAATGCTGGCAAACACCAGTTTGCGCAGTTGAATATTCGTCAAAAGGCATTGTTCTATTAGATTCTAACCAATGGTCGACAATATTGACATCGTTGTAAGCTAAAGGTAATGAAAATGGATGATAATAGCTTTCATCTTTACCTTGACTCCAATTAATAAAGCGTGAGCCTTGCTTGAAACTAGCATCGCACTCAGCAATAAACTGGGCTTCAGAAATTCCGATACGTCTGAGTGTGGCAGCCATGGTAGGCCAAGTACCTTCACCCACACCGATTGTTTTAATATTGGGTGATTCAATGAGCGTAATGGTAAACTTGCTAGAAGTGTCAAAATGGGCAGCCAACACTGATGCCGTTAGCCAGCCAGATGTGCCTCCTCCAATAATAATAATGTTACTAATGTCAGAACTAATGTCAGAATTCATATGCCCAAAAAATTAAAAAAAAACTCACCTAAGACTACGTCGACGGTGAGTTTTTGGGTTAGTACTTTTGCTAATTAAAAGCTGTAACGGAATCCAAAGTTGTAACGTGGACCTGTTTGTGTCACGCCAGCAACTTGCAAGTCGTCACGAGCAAAGCCACGTGTTGTCTCATCCGTTAAGTTAATCGCTTCGAAGAATACGACTAATCCATTGGCAAAGTCATAACTTGCGTTCATGTCCCACTGCTCATAAGCAGCGACATAACCAGGTTGTCTGCCACCAGCAAATGATAACCATTCATCACGCCAGTTGTAAGCCAAACGAACTTGAATACCATCTTTGTCATAGTACAAAATTGCGTTTCGAGTATCACTTAAACCAGGCAAAGCAAACTGTGCTTCGTTAAGGAAGCGATTGAACTCTCTGTCAGTATTAGCAAACGTAGCATTAAGAATAAAACCGAAACCTGTTTCTTCGAAATCGTGTTGAAGTGCTACTTCCCAACCGTCTATTGTCAATTCTTCATCACTGTTAATCAGTGTATCTAAATCAAAAGTGGCTGGTTGGTCACGACCGACAATACCAGTTATGATACCACCACCGTTTGGATCGGCTTCTACACCCGCTTCACCACCACGATTAGCAAATATCCAATCACGGATTTCTTGGTTAGAAGGTGTTCCACCAAGCGCTGCTATTGCATCGGTGAACAACGGACCAAAACCAGGGAATGCTAAGTCAGGGAAAATCGCAACGTCTTCTCGTATTGTCGAAGCAATAAAGTTAGATACTGTTTTGTTAAAGTAACCAATCGAGAAATAACTTGCATCACCATAGTACCACTCGTATGACACATCATGGTTTTCAGATTCGTAAGGTAATAGACCAGGGTTACCGATACTACCTGTCGCTCTGTACAAACCAGATGAATTATACTGAATAAAGTTAGCGATATTTAAACTACCAATAAGTGAACCATAAGGTGCTCTTGCGATCGTGGTACTGTATGAATACCGAAGTTTCATATCTTCGTGAATTTCAGTATCAAAATCTAAGCTAGGTAGCCAATTGTCATAGGTAGCTTCTAGACCTGATGGTACCTCAGTATCGTCGTCACGAGCAATAAATTCGGTCGCTGCAACCCATTCAACACGTGTATAGTTACGTGATGCTGAACTCGACAATACGTCTGTTTCTTCATATCTCAAACCGAGTTGAAGGCTATAAGGATAATCGCCTATATCACCCTGTATTCTATATTGAACAAAGGCAGATACGGTTTCTTCTTCAAAGTTATTACCGAAACCTTGGTCAAAGTCTGGACAGAAGCCATTACCACAACTACCTAATGGATTACCGCTATCAGGTGCCAAGTATAAGGGATTACTTGGGTCAAGCGACTCTAGGAAGGCGGCGCGAGCAGCTACTTCGGTATAATCAAATGTGAAGAAATTATTATTAATCTGATCGCCAGCATCAAAGGAATCAAATACCCCAGATAAACTTGCAGGTGTCATCAAATCAGTCATAGAACCTAGTGCACTTGCCTGAGGCTCACCCCAAGTATTACGCTGAACTGAGCTACTTGATTCAAAGTTTGCTACTTTAGAAATGGCCGCGCCAAAGTCAATCGTTTGGTCGCTATCTAAGTGCCATTTACCAGAAAATTGCGTCTGTTCAATGTCCATACGTGCCCATGAGTTTGAGAACACACTACCTGTCAATCGCATATCATCTGGTGAAAGCGGATCGTTAGCAGTTGTTGTTGTCACAGGGATATCACCACGATAATCAATAGTGGTAGAAGCACGACTTGCGCCTCTTAAACCTGCAACCGTTAGGAACGAATTAGAACCACGTATTAAATCATCAGGTGAACGTTCAGAACTCGAATCATGATGGTCTAACGTTAATTTCAAATCGTCATTAACCCACCATTCAAGATTCAAACCTAAAGACTTCATCTCATTTTTAGAGGCGCCACCACCTGCAGCATGAGGAAAATCTGGTTCACGTTGGAACTCAGTATAAACAAGCGGTGATACGATAGGACCACTTGACCAAAGTACTTCATCTGGAACTTGAGCTACCCAGTAAGAAACGTCGTTATAGCTGTTCGATACTTCTTGCTTGGCATATGTATAATCTAATGTGACGGTAAAGTCATCGGTAGCTGCATATTGCAGAGTTAATTGCGCATTAGTACGGGTACGCTCTATTTCGCTCAATTGATAAACGATATTTCTTGGAATACCAACAATGTCGCCTTCAGTTGGTTGAGTACCATCAAGACTCACGCCATCACGAATTGTGGCACCGTCAACTTCTGAGAAGAAGTTAGTCGTTGCAGATTGTGCGCCGTTGTTTCTTTCTTGTATGCTACCTAGGAATGCCACACCCAATCTATCATCTAGGAAGGTATTACTGTAGATACCGGATACTTCTGGCGTAAATGCATCGCCTTTAATTGTTGACGTATCGTTAACAGCTTTTAATCCAAAGCTTGAATTAAGACCAGGGTTTTTAAGTGGTTTAACTGACAAAATGTTGATTGTCGCACCAATACCACCAGTGGGGACGAATGCCTTACCTGTTTTATAGATTTCAACGCCTGCTACACCTTCTGAAGCTAAGTCACCAAAATCAAATGAGCGACCTAAACCGGAGTTAGTTGGCAATTGACGGCCATTTAAAGTTACCAAGTTGAAGTCTGCACCAAAACCACGGACAGTAACACGCGAGCCTTCACCATTTACACGGTCAATTGAAACACCTGTTATACGCTGAAGTGACTCCGCCAAGTTTGTATCGGGGAACTTACCAATGTCCTCTGAGCTAATTCCATCAACAACACCCACTGCTTCGCGCTTTGTGTCCATTGCACGTAATAAACTGCCGCGAATACCAGTGACAGAAATGACTTCCATGCCTTGGGATTGTTCTTCGGCATTATCAGTCGCCTCTTCAGCGTCTTGAGCATATATTGGCGACATTAAGCCTATTCCGAGGGCGAGAGAAACTCCCTTTACAATAGGGCATTTTCGACGGTTTAGTTTTTGCATTTTGTGTGTGTCCCCAGCTTGGTTTGTTATCTGTTTGTTATCAAAATATTTCTTATTTTAACTTTCTCACAGGATAGAGACAAACAGAACCATGTTGCGATGAACTGGGTTTGCCTTGCGATAAATTGGAAGATCAGAGGACAATGTTATCTTACAGTGTAGATAAAAAGTCTCCAGAATTGAGCTAAGATTTATCTTTTGTTGCTAGCGATTGCCAACGTTGTGCTTCAGAATTATTACCAGCGATTGTCATTATTTGAGCCATACGACGGTAAAGAAGCGGAAACTCATCGACGCGATCCTGTTTTATGAGCATATTGGCGTATCGTTCAACTGCGTTTATATACCCGTACATATCTTTATTTTGTTTGTTTTCTTTGGCATATTTCACGAGCGTGCCATAGGCTCTCATGGTGGCAGATATTTGCTCAGAGTAGTCATCGATTATTTGCTCAAGGTATACTTTGCCGTCTTCATAGTCGTCTGTTCGCATATAATTTAAGCCGATCCAACCAATTGCTTGACTTGCTTTGTTACGGTCGTTTCTAACGTAGTATAGCGATTGTTTAAGCGGTGTTATTGCTTCTCTAAACTTCCCGTTCGCAGATAGAAATTCGGCAAGCTTGATATAGCTCTCATGATTGTGAGGGTGAAGTTTAATCAATTCGCTTAAATGAAAATAGAAGGCTTCTTTGTTGCGCAAAAAGCGATTCAATTCAGCTAACTCATAATGTATTTTCCAGTCTACTGAATTTTGTTCGATAAGCTTCTGACGCTTTTCAAGCATATCCTTGGGAGTACCTACTTCTACAGAAATTTGTTCTCGTCTACTTTCGGTGTGCGACTTCAACTCGGCAAAATTACTTTGATTAGTAAAAGGAGATTTTTGCACCATTTTCAACAAACGATCCATAACTTGATTGGTCTCATGATTTGGGAATCCAATCAATTCGGCGGCTTGTTCTTTTGGCATTGACGAATAGTTAGTTGAAGGCGCGAAATCAGCGAGTATTGCTTGCGTAAATGCATCTGCCAAATAGTAATTACCCTCGTAATCAAAATGCACATGCTCATGCAAGAGGTTCCAACCAGGTACATAAGGTTGACTTGCTTGGTTAAATATTGCCACGCTATCGACGAAGCTGAGTGCTTCTTTATCTTCATCACTTGCCATTTGCGAAACAATTTCATTGATCACATGGTTGCTTCTAAATCGCTTGGTATCATAGTGTAATGCCGCCTCAAAATGCTTTTTGGCTAGCGCATAGTCGCGCATATTCTCGAGCACAGTTGCTAAGCGAAAATGGCTTTCAGCATATTCGTTGTCTACTTTGAGTAACGCTTGATAATGGTCTTTGGCTTCAGGCCAATTTTTTCGGGTATAAGCGTTGTCAGCTTGCTTATTCAAAGCATTCCAAGACGACAATTCATCTTCGGTGATATCGCTTCTGTGAATTGAGCCGAAAGGAGCAGAATCTCTTAAATTCACGGGCACGGATGAGAGGATGACATGCATATTCTTGTCTTGCAGAATGTCTATTATTTCCCGAAGATTGTTTTCATAGTGACTGTAAACATCTTCTAATCGCTCGTCATTGTGTGGGACTGAAAATTCAGTAAACATTTCCATACCTTCCCACTCCATATCGGTTTTTCCACTCGCGGGTTGTACCTCTTGTACTAGCATAGCGATTGCTTGCCAAGTACGTGTTCTTTTTAATGCTTGCAAGGCTCTAATCATGCTTAGATTAGGCAAAAAGTTTTGACTAAAAGTACTTGGGCCATATGGGCCGACGACTTCGTTATTTCCCATCAGGATGATGGCATAGTCAGCAGAGTTGGCCGGAATAGTTCGGGCTACTTCATACACCACATGTGAGTTCACCGAAGTCATCGCAGTATTAATCACTTCAATCTTTTTGTCTGGGAGTGCCCTACGCAAGTGGGCCGACAGGTGACGGTCAAGCCCATGATTAATATGCGGGAAACCTTGCGCAGCCGATCCACCTAATACGAGAACCCGCACTTCATCTTTGTCACGACTGACACTAATCGTATTATTAAGCGGCGCTATGCCAAGCGAAGATGGATAAAATTGATTAGCAAAGGCTTTATTGTCTTGATAATGAAGCTCACCATTAATATTTATTTCATGAAAATAATCGTAATTAGTACCTACACCAAATAGTCGTAAAATTCCCTCTAGGGCTAAAAAAAATAGCAAGGGAATGCAGACAACTGCAATAAATGTGAATGTGAACTTTTTTATAGGTGACATATTATTTTTTTCCGTGGACTCCCACTTTGGCCATCTTTACTTTGTTTAAAAACTTAACATCAAAATTTAGCTTCAATATACGGTAGTCTAATTCCAAGTGATCAGTCAATGCTTCAATTTGGAACTTTTGACCACAGTAAGCAAGTAAACAAAAATCCATTAGTCACCCTGACAAAACTCTAGGGATAGTTTACTCTAATGGACAAATATCTACGATAATAGTCAGTATCAAGTTAATGACGTTCAATGTAAATCCAGCTGCGCAGCCCTATCTCAACCATGTCGGACAAGAAAAAACGCCGGTGTTCATACTCGACAATTTTATGTTGAATGTAGAAAATAGCCTGCTTAATAATATCGAACAAATCGCTTTTGACTCAGCGCCTACCTATTATCCTGGCATTCGCGCGAAGTTACCTAATGAATACATGCTGGCCGTTGCTAAAGCCGTCGTTCCTTTGCTATACAAAATTTATTCAATACCACAAGGCCACAAAGTCGAATTTTTCGATAGTTATTATTCGTTAGTGACCCATGCTCCCGATGAATTATCACTTGAACAACAGATCCCTCATTTTGATGGCACCGATACCTATCGTTTTGCCCTGTTACATTATTTGAACCCCAGTCAGCACGGTGGTACATCATTTTACAAACACACACCAAGCGGTATGGAAAGAGTCTATGAAAGCAATGTAGATGAGTACTTAAATTCGGTGAGTAATTATTTTCAACAAAATGGCGAACCTAACGGGCAATATATAGACAGTTCAAATGAACAGTTCGAAAAGATAGGTGAAATACCTTATGTCCAAAACAGGATGGCAATTTACCCGGGTAATTTGCTGCATTCTGGCTCTATTCTTGGCCCACAAGATATAGATCCCAATCCCAAATCGGGTCGTTTAACAGCTAATATTTTTTTACACTTTAAGCCGAGTTAACATATACTTTAAATCACTCAATATTCGCGCAACAAACCAAGGAAAGCGGATGCCAAAAGAAACAGCCATTCAAAGACGTCGTCGTCAAGCGGCTACCACTGGCGTCACCAGTTTCCGTTCCGACTTTAACTATATGTGTCGTCGTCATTCTAACCGTATTGGTATTGTAACAGAGGGCGATTCTTGGTTTGATTATCCGCGGAGATGGTTGCTTTTTGGGCCCGACATCAACGTTGTTCACCATATCGAAGCTAAGATCATTGGTACTGATAAAGTCAATCTGTTACGGATGGCGAGTAATGGTGACCGTGCGGAACAAATGATGTCAGGGAGCCAAAAAAAGGTGTTCGAAACGATGTTGCGACGCAACAGCAAATACATCAATTTGATATTATTTTCTGGTGGCGGCAACGATATTGTTGGCAAAAGAAATCTGCCGCCTCTTTTAAACGAATATCAAACAGGATTTACTGCGCACCAGTGCATAAAACAGGACGCCTTTGAAAAAAAGTTGAATAAAATATTTGAGGCATACGCAACTTTAATGGCTTTGCGGAGTTTGTATGTGCCTCATGCCAAAGTAGTCACTCATTGTTATGATATAGCCGCTCCAAGTGAGGCAGGTGCTCGGTTTTTATGGGGGTTAATTGATACTAAATCATGGATATATCCGTTTTTAGTTGAAAAAAGCATCCCTGAAGACTTACACATACCCATCGTCAAAATCTTGTTGGGGCGATTTAGAGAGCGTTTAATTGCGTTTACTCAACTTCCAAAATATCTAGAACAAATTTATATGGTCGACACTCAAGGGTTATTAAGGCCTGGTAATAGAGATGATTGGCTCAATGAAATTCATCCTACTGAATCAGGGTTTAAAACAATAGCAACTCCTATCTACGACAAAATGAAAGATCTATACCCAGACTTGCCCTGAAATTTAAGATACGGATGCGCATAATATTTTGTATCGAATATTATGCGTACCGTATAATATTTGATACAAAATATTAATGTAGATAATCGATCGTGCCGAAATAGACTTACCATATATTTTTACTAAAACTAAAAGCAGAGTTGCCTTTTTGTCTAGCTTCGTCGAGTTTGTATTCGTAATCATTGCCGCATTTTTTTTGCTGTGGTTTTTGTTTGGTCGCTCAAAAAATAGTACAAACAAAACAAACGAAGTGAATAGTTTGATATCGCATCGTAAAAAACGCGTCAAAACGGGTACGTTGAGTATTGAAATGCCAGACGTGGCGACAGCGCACCAACATGAAAGTAAACTTAAACCTATACCCGTACCTGAACATGAGTTTGAATTACCCCCCGGGTTTAAAAATTATAAATTATCAAAGGGTTTAAAAGCGGTCAGTAAGCAGAAAATTATCGACAGTATTCAAACTATCCGAAAACCACACCCTATGCTCAATGCTTTAGCAAGCACCGATCCGGATCCAAAACAATTATACGACATTGTACGCACCGACCCAGAGTTGGTAGCAAAGGTTATTAATGTTGCCAATTCACCTTTATTTGGTTTGTCAAAACCAATTACCAACGTAAATCATGCAGTTGTTTATTTGGGTGTTGTTCAAGTAAAAAATATAGCTACTCATTTCGCTTTACAAGAAACCACCAATTTTAAAAATGAGCAACAACGGAAAGCCTATGAGCGTATTTGGTGCGCTAGTTTTATTGCAAGCAACATTGCACTATTAATTGGTAAAGAGCTCAATTTTGAAAATCCTGCTGAGTTATCCACGCGTTGCCAACTAAGTTATTTAGGTGATATTTCTATATTATTTTCGCGAGCAACAACAGCAAAATATTATTTAACCGAAAATTTATCTTTGTACGAGCGCGTTAAACACGCTAAAAAGTCAGTGGGTGCAGATGCGGCAACCATTGGTAAACTTCTTGCGTTGCAATGGAAGCTGCCAGAATCGATCAGTCAAGGTATCGCTAATAGCTTGCTACCATTGACCAATCAACTGGATGACACTGAATTGAAAGAAGAGCAAATAAAAGAAATTTTATTATGCTATTACTGCTGTCGAATGGCTGACTTGTTAGTATTCAATCAAAAAGAAAGTATATTTGAGCTTACCGATTATCACTATGAACATTGTGGCATTATTGAGTTCTATCATTTTGAGGCGCAATTGGAACAGTACGGCATGCAGAGACTAGCTAATTTAATTCATTCAGCGGGTTTTAAGAAACGCATTCAAAATATCGCCAAAGAAACTAGTTTCACTTAAGGTCATGTCATCTAAGGTCAAAGTCAAATTCGTCTGCAGATATCACCATACTCGAAACATCTTCCGAATCGTCTACTAATGGGAATACTGCTATTGCCAAATCATCTTCAATTAGCCCCTGCGTCCAACGCTTGCGCCATGTAGTTAAATCGATAGCTTTTGATTGACATATTTCCCAGTCACCGGTTGCCCATTCTTCAGCAAAAGCCTGGCTTGGCCATACTGGGACGCAATCTTCGTCTTCGGAATTCAGCATAACGCAGCCATGTTCGTCGTTAAGAATCCACACTTCTTTGTTCAGTTTTACTTGCTTCAATAGGTACTGGTAACGTTGCTCTTGAGGTAAGCGCTTTATTTGCTTTAGGTCAGACATATTATTTCCTATAATTAGAGAAAATGAATGTACCTGTCCAAGCCCAGAATACCAAGTAAAATTATCTATGGTTTAGCGATTTTTTACAAATCACTACCATCAAGCTTAAGGGCTTGGTGGATGTCAATTTTACCCTCAAGCATTTTGACTATTGCATCCTGAGAAAGTGTGCGCATGCCGTCTTCTAGGGCTTGCTCTTTGATGTCTTTGATGGATGTTTGCTTATATATCATGCTGCGGATCGATACCGACATGGGAAGCAACTCGTGTATGCCTATTCTGCCTTTATAGCCGTCTTCGTTGCATTCGCTGCAACCATTAGCGCGATATAATTGCAAAGGTTCTACAATTTTAAGTTCATTGTAATAGGCTTCGCCGTATTGCCGTTTAATATAATCAATTTCTTCTGGACGAGCTTCATAACTTTCTTTGCAATGGGTGCATAGTCTGCGCACTAAACGTTGGGCCAGTATGCCAGTACACGCATCAGAAAAGTTGATAGGGTCAATGCCTAAGTCTAGTAAGCGAGTAATGGTTTCGGGTGCTGAGTTGGTATGCAAAGTAGACAGTACTAAGTGACCCGTTAGCGAGGCTTCAACTGCGGCAAATGCTGTTTCTTTATCACGCATTTCGCCAATTAAAATAACGTCAGGGTCTGCCCGTAAAAATGCCCTAAGCGCATTTGCAAAGGTAAAGCCAATTTTAGAATTAACTTGCACTTGTTTTAAACGGTGTTGAGTGATTTCAACCGGATCTTCGGCAGTCCAAATCTTTTTGTCCGGTGTGTTTAGTTCACCTAAAATGGCATGCAGGGTGGTTGTTTTACCAGAGCCAGTAGCACCTACCACCAGTAATATTCCATGCGGCAAAGTAATTAGGCTCTTACACATTAACATATTGCGTTCTGAGAGATCGAGTTTGTCTATCGACATTGCGCTGCCTGCAGCTAAGATACGCATGACTACGCCTTCACCCGCAATAGTGGGTACTGTAGCTACCCTTACCTCAACCTTTTTACGGTCCATGTTAAAAGCTAATTTACCATCTTGTGGCAAACGCTTTTCTGCAATGTTCAATCCAGACATGATTTTTATTCGGGCAACAATAGCGGCATGGTTTTGGGCGGCGATTTCGTTTATGTCTTTCATCACCCCGTCAATACGCATTCTGACCATAGTCGGGTTGTCAACTTCTGGGTCAATATGAATATCGGAAGCGTTGCTGCGTTTAGCTTGCACCAAAATACTAGTTACCAACCTGACAATGGCAGGTTCGTCCTCATTGGCAGACAGAAAATCTTCTTCTTTTTGTTTGTGAAAAGAATCTTCTGCATGAATCTCATCGATAATATCGTCAAACTCAGAAACAGTTGATCCCTGAGTCCTCTCGCCAAGATATTGCATAATTTGAGACGGCATACTAAATGCTAACTGATATTCCGCAGCTCCAAGAGCGCTTTCCAGTTCCATCAGTAAGGTCGAGTTTTCAGGTTCAAACATCAATATATAGATATTTTTTTGAGCGTCACTCAATACCACAACATTGTTTCGTTTTAGATAAGATACATTTAAATTTGCATCGGTACGCATTACATTATATTTGTCGGGTAGATAAGCGATGTAAGGCACTTGATGATAAATTGCCAGTGCCTCCCCGATTTGTTTTTCGGGGATTTTGTATTCAGTAGTTAGATTATGGGCAATGTGCAGCACGTTGGCTTCTTTCGTAACGTGTTCAAATAGTTTTGCTTCTACTGCACCAGTGTGAATTAAATAGTCGAATGGGCGTGAAACACCCCCTAATTCATATTTGAATACTGATCCAAATAAATCAGCAACTTCCATAGCACCGGCTAGGTCATCTGAGTCAAACGCTCCTTCGTTTTTGTTAATTAATTGCATAACGCCAAGGAGCACGCCCTTGAACATTATTGGAACACAAACAATATTTGTTGTTCTAAAATGACTTATACGGTCATATTTCTTCTCGAATTTTAATTTAAAGTGAATATTTTGCAGAGCTGCATCGTTATACGGATCATTCACTACCAACGGTTGTTGTGTCATTGCTACATAGCCTGCAATAGACATAGTGCTCACAGGCACTTTTATTTCTAAAAATTCTTTACCTGTTTTATATCTAGCAACTAAATCACGATGATGGGAGCGTCGCTGAAAAATAGATATACGCTGAACCTCAAAAGCTGACAACAAATCTGCTTCCAGCTTGGCGTACGCTTCGCTTATCATCGGAAATTCAGATATGGTCGCTTTTAATCTAGCAATTAATTCTGCTCGTTGAGCATCTTTTAACATAGGGGTTTATCCACCATCGGTAAATACAAACTTTATGGTTAGCGTTTGGGTTGTTTGCAGGTCTCGGTACTATTTTCGGTACTAAAGGTATTAACTGTAAAACATGGCCTAAACTTTAGTTTTATTTGTATTCAATATCGGGTTGATCAACCAAGGTTAATTGATTTGGATTTTCTATTTTTTCCATTATTGCTGGGTTGCTAGTTTCGGTTTCATTATCAATTTCCGGCATATCAACTTCAGGGATATTATCAAATGTGAGTTGTCTCTCATCTTGCGGCGGTTTAGCAATATTCGGTAAGCTATCGGCTAAGGTATCGCTAGATGGCGCTGCATCAATGCTTGGTGCAGTATCAAATGCAGGAGGTGCATCGATAGCAGGCGTTGCATCAATGTTTGGCGTTGAATTAAAGCTTGGTGTTTCATCAAATGCAGGAGGTGTATCGATAGCAGGCGCCGCATCAAAGCTTGGTGTTGCATCAAATGCAGGAGTTGTATCGATAGCAGGCGCTGCATCAATGTCTGGCGTTGAATCAAAGCTTGGTGTTGCATCAAATGCAGGAGGTGTATCGATAGCAGGCGCCGCATCAAAGCTTGGTGTTGCATCAAATGCAGGAGGTGTATCGATAGCAGGCACTGCATCAATGCTTGGCGCTGCATCAAATAATTTATCTATCCCTGGCATGCTTTCTAATGGTGGTTGAATTGCAGATTCGGTATCACAAACGTTTTCTAATTCTTCTATAGATTCAGGTTGTTCGACACTGTCGGTGTCAATCAACGACTCTAATACTTCAGCAAACTCTGGTTCTGTTTGGGTTTCGTCATCGACGACTGATTTGAGTATTTCAACACATTCTGGTTCAGCAGGTGCCTCTGGTTCGGTCGAAAGGTGAGTCCCTACTAATATGTCTAAGTCAGTCGTTAGCTCTGGCGCAACAAAACTGTCACTAGTCATAATCGTTGGCTCTTCCTGAGCACCTTGTGCTTGATCTGGGCTAGGCTCTGTTTCAATCAGATCCTCTATAACAGCAATATGCTCGTGCTCATCTGTTAAGGGCTTTACGATAATATCTGATATTTCATTGGCTGGAGCTGCTAACATGTCACTCGTATTTTCAGAGCTTTGTATTTCTTCGTTTTGCTCAGCTGCGTTGTGCATATCTGCGTTTTGCACATCTGCGTTTTGCACATCTGCGTTTTGCATATCTGCGTTTTGTGATTCTACATTTTGCAATTCTGGCGAAATAGCTTGGGTGTTAAAACCTGATAGTTCTGGTGAGAGAGGGTTATCATTTACAATTGGCGCTTCCTCGATTTCAGGCACATTAAAGTTTGCTTCAGGTAACATCGTTTGAGTGTCAAGTTCCCCATCGCTGTCACCGGTTTTGAGCATATCGAAATCAAATATTTCAACTTCATTCCCGCCTTTATGCTTAGCATGACTAAGCGCTTTTAAGGCATGTTCAACAGTTGTATCAACATCTACAATATCACCGGTTTTAAATTCAGATAATCCAATGCTTACCGTAATAGATTCTTGATCTTCTACTGTTGAATGCAAATGTTGTATATCTGCTAGGTTTACAGCATGTGTAATTTTTGTAATTAGGCCCAATGCTTGTGATGAAGTCGTATTGGGTAATATTAGTGCAAACTGCTCATCGCTATATCGATAAATATATTCTCCGCCGCGCGACACAATGCGGTTAAGCTTTTTCGTTATGGATTTTAAGCACTTTTCTGAGCGCTCCTTACCATAATGCTCAATATATTTGTCAAAACAGTCTAATTCAATAAAGGCAAGTGATAGGTTGGTACCAGAACGTTTTGCACGTCTCACCTCATTATTAATAATGAGATCAAAAAATCGTTTATTAAAAACGTGTGTTAAAGGGTCTTTGAAAGAGGCATTTGACAATGCTTGTTTGTAGCTTTTGGTTTGCTCAATGGCTTCCTTATGTTCAATTTTAAGTGTGAGGGCAAGTTGCATTCTGGCATGCAGTGAACGACCCATCGCTGAAAGGATGATTAGGTATAGAGCGAAAACGACGGCAATTTCGATCGAACTAGTGGTCATTAAACTCAATAAAACACCAATTACAGCTATGCCAATAGGCGCAGCCAAGGCAAGCAGTGTTTTCATAGAAGCTCGGCTCAATACCGTAAATATTGACAGCTGACTAACACTTATCATGACAATTTTAGACCAAGCTACTTCACCCACGTTTAATAATGCATAAGCATATGCAATCGCAAACGAAGTGCCGATACAACCAGCAAGCAAGGTGTACCTTGATTCCCACTTGCTTGCAGTTTTACTAATATCTTGGTTGCGTTCAAAAAGTGATTGAAACAGTACCCCCGCAAGCAACAATACTAGCGCAACGGCTCCCCAATGTTTTAAATAAGCTTGTGGTAATAAAGACCACATTAAGTAAACAAAAGCTGCTGACGCCACTAGATGAGTCGCGTTAATGAGTGGATTATTACTCAATAAACCGGAAACACGTAGGCTTTCTTTTTGTTCGGTAAGTTCTGATTTCGTCATAATATTAAGCTGTGGTATGTCAAAGTTATAATTGGATTTAACTTTATATCGGCAACTACAGCACATCCTTCACGTGGTTAATTTGCACGCTAAAACTTATAGCAGATGAAGGTCGAAGAGGGTGTGACAATTGACACTTGTGTATATCAAATAATACAACTTAAATAAGCTTACTCTGTGCGTTCAAATAGGCAGGCAAAAATAAGTATTAATTTTATGTCTTTTAGCTTAAAAACCGACTTTAGGTATTTTTTTTTATACGTTGTCTTTGGCAGGGTACTACCATCTTTTATCGTGCCATATATTCTGATGCTATCGAAGAAGTAATGTAAGCAATAATTAGACTGAACCAATACATGAATTTGTTAAATAAATCACTCATAACATGCCTCAGTAATGTAAAGCTGTGCAATGCATGTCATCGTTGCTTTTTAGCAATAGCAGCATTGATGTTGCCAATGCCTAGCATGGCTTTGGAGAACGTGGTGAAGAATTTAAGTCTAGATTCTATGGTGTTGGCGACATATGTGGGATTGGGCGTGATTTGCTTTTTACTCATATGGCTATTTGTTCAAGCTTTAGTAAATAAACGCCAAAAAATGCGCGATAAAGGTCGAGTAACCAGCAATGAAGAATTGATACAAGCGCTTCCAGTAGGTTTGTTGCACTTAAATCTGGATGGCAAAGTGGTTTACTTAAATAATCTTGCTGCGCATTTGTTAGGTCGCGATAGAGAGCATCTTACTCATTCAGACTTTGCAGCTTGCTTTAAATCTGAAGACCAAGCAGCACTTCGCCTAGCATTGAACTTAGCTCAAGATGCACCAGACTTGGCAAACTTACAATTATTAGCAAGATCCAGTAATTTGTTTTTACACATAGGTGTAGGCGATATTCATGCTGATCGTAAAGATCCGTTCAGGGTCATTACGCTAACGAATCAAAATAAGTTACAAAAGAACTTCTTGCAAGTGTCAAAGGAGCTTCAATTTCAAAATCAGGTTATCGATGGGCTCGACTATGCAGTTTGCTTGCTCAACTTGAAAGAAGAATCTTTTATGCATGACCAAAATTTTGCAGCGTTGACAACCTTTAAAGAAGTGGGCGTGGAAAAAAATTCAGCTAAGTTTGCTCCCGGTCAAGTGAGTTTAATAGATTTTTACAAAAGCATTCATCCCAATGATTTGGGTAATTGGAAGAGTGCGCTAGAGATATGCAAACGCGAAGGTCGAGCAGAGCTTGAATGTCGTTATCAGTTACAAAATGCGCAAACGCAAGATGGCGAGGAAAGATCCTCTAGCATTTATTTGCCGCTAAAATGCATATTTGTAAGTGAGCATTTACAATCTTTAAAGGATAGTAAAAACAACCCTAGCGCAGCAAAAATCGCAATAGATGAAACTGAAATATTGAGTGTTCTGATATACGAAACATCTCAGGCAGAAAAACAGTTAGAGCAACTTAATTTGTCACAATTGCAACAACAAGCTTGGTTGGCTGCAAGTATAGATCCTGTTTATGCCTTAGATATAAAAGGTAATATATTGTGGTCGAATGGACCGTTTAATCAACTGATAAGACGAATCCTACCTAAAGCAAAAGGTCGCAACTTACTGGCTTTAGATTTATTCCCGGAAGATATAAAGGCTTTACACAAAAATGTGCCCAATATTTCAAATCGCACCTATAACATTGAATTTGAAATGCACACGCCTGACGATAAACTGTTGTGGATAAAGCTAAGTTTGAGTTTTTACCATGTAAGCAATCGACTTAATGAAAAAAATGAAGTTGGTATGGTTGGCGTGCTGCAAGATATTAGTGAATTAACTGCTACTAAACGGGCGTTAAAACAAGAGCAAGACCAACGAGCTAATGTGTTGAGTATGGCGCCAGTAGCAATCGCCACAATAGACGCAGATGACAAAATCATCTCTGCCAATCCGACCATGTTAGAGCGTTTAAATTTAACTGAAAAGGATTTGCAAAAACGCACTTTTTACCAGCTATTTAGTGACCCAGCAGAAGCTGGAAAAGCGGCTAAGCTCATCCATCAAAGTGGCAAATTAAGAGATTTTGATGCTCAGTTAAAAGGCAAAGACAACAAACTTAACCCTAGCGCTTTGCATGTTGATTTACTCGATAAAGATAAGCAAGAATACTTGTGCTGGATAAGTGATAAGTCCGACGAACAATTTCAACAAGACAAATTTGAAAGCTTGCTTAAACACAGCACGATGCCCATGGCTATTTTAGGAGAAAATGGTTTTACTCAGTTGAACAAGGAGGCATGTAAATTCTTTTGTGTTGAAGATGAATATGACTTGTTTGGAATATCGCCATTTTCGGAGCGCTTAAACCCAAATCTGGAATCATCTAAAACGCTAGAGCAATTATTAGATAATGTGAAAATAAGCAGTAAAGCTAAATCACTCGAATGGGAGCATAAAGTCGGGGATCAAATTTTACCTTGCCATGCCACTTACGTTCCTATGTATAAAGGGCAGCACTTTGATTCTATCTTATGTATTTGGATGGATAAAAGAGAGATGCTCAAAGCTGACGAAGCCCGTCAACTTGCCATTAATCTGCATCAAGCGGCAGAACGTGAAATAAAAGAAAAGCAAAAGTTATTAGCTAATAGCCAAGATCAGCTTGCAACAAAAATGAGAACTCTTGCTGACACCGAAACCCGCTTACAGTCAGTACAAGAGGATTTAATTGAGACACAGTCAGAGTACACACATTTAAAGCAAGAACATAAAAATGTGACGCATAATTTACACCAGTTAAAAGAGCAATATAGCAATAGCAGAACAATGCTAGCAAATGCGCAGAAAGTAAATGCCGACTTAAACACCCAACTCGAAAATTCAACCCAAGAAATGCAGGGGTTAAATGCTCAACGAGACAAAATTGCACATGCACTTGCACAGAGCGAATCTAACTATAAACAAGCACAAAAAGATCTGTTAGAGAGCAAGGAAAATGCTGAGCAGTTAAAGAATCAGCAAGCGGAACAAGAACAGAAAATGTCTGCGCTTTTTAATCAAATCGACGACATGAAAGAGGCAGTTGAAAACAAAGATAAGCAAATTAATCAGGTAAGTAATCAAATTAACAATTTGCAAAGTCAGTTAAGTAGTTCAGCGAGCACAACTGAGCAACTTCGAGAACAGTTGATTAATCAGCGCAAAGCTAGCGAAGCTGCTGAACAACAAAGACGAGAACTTGAGCATACCTGTCAGTTAGCGCAAACAGAATTAAAAACTAAAGCTCGTCACTTAAACCATTTACAAAGCGAAATGGAAAAATTAGAAGAAATGTCCCACCAAGAAAAAGGCGACATGGAAGCCCAACAATCTCAGCTGAAACAAGAACTTGAAAGTAAATTAAGCCAGTTACACGAAACCCAAAAAGCGCTTGAGGTAGCTCAACAATCGGCAGAAAAAGAAAAGCAAGAGAAAGACAGCCAACAAGCACTATTGCAACAAGTCCAAAACGAACTGGCTGATATGGAAGAGCGTGCCCGTGTTAAACAAGAACAAATGGAAGAAAAAGAGAAAGAACGTCGCTTGAGTCAGAAGAAACTACAACATAAATTATGGCAAGAGCTTAAAGATAAACAAGCTAAATTGCAGGAAACCGAACAGATTTTAAGCCAAGCGAAGCAACAAACTGAGTCTGAAAAAGCTGAAAAAGAAAAGCATCGCCAGTTAATGGTGAAGTTGAAAAACGAGTTACAAGACATTGAGACGCGTAACGAAGAACAAAAAGCAAAAATGGAAGAAAGTGATGAGCGTTGGAACCGCAGTAAAATAGAGCTTAAAGACGAAGTCGAGGCGAAACGTGAGCAACTTGAGCAGACTAGAAACGCGCTGTTTGAAATTCAGCGTCAAGCAGATAAAGAACGCTTGGCCAGAATAGAGCAAGAACAAAAATTAGCACAATTAACGGTTGAGTTATCAGACGTTGAAACTCGGGCTAACAAACAAAAAGAGATGTTGGCAGGCAGTGACGAGCAATGGCGTAAGCACCATGCTGAAATTGAGCAACAGAAACAGGAACTGCAAAAAGCATTATTGAATGCGGAGCAACAAAATCATAACCTGCAAAATCAGTTGGCTACCAAATTAACTGATTTGCAGGCAGCAGAATCAAAAGTTGATAAAACCCAAAGTGGTGAAAAAGAACTCACAAATGAACTTGAGAAAGCAAGAAACCATGCAGAAGAATTAAGCTCGAAAATTTCGCAACAAGAACAAAAAGAAAAACAACTACAAAATCAGCTTAATGAGCACCAACAAGTGCTTGAATCAAAAGAGTCTTCAATTTCGGCACTTGAAAGTAAGCAAAAAGCGTTAACAGAACAACTTGCATCTGTGCAGCGAGAATATGCGAACAGTAAAGAAAGCTTGAACGTTCAGCAAGATAGTCATTCAACATTAAGCTCGCAAATGAGTCAGCTTGAAAATGCACTACAAAGTAGCAAACAAGCACTAGTTGAAAAAGAAAAAGCATTGCAAGCGGCGCAAGCGCAATTGAAAAACAGTCAGAACAAGCTATCAGAGCAAGAAGATGCCCTACTAACCGCGCATAAACAAGAGCTTGAAAACGCTACTCAAGAAAAAGCTGAAGATTCAACTATACGGCCTGATATTGAAAAGTTACCCATGCCTAACAAACCTGCCGATTGGTTCGATTTGTTACCATACCTACAAAACCACCCTAATATGGAGTCCTTACCTAAGTCTCTTTCTGCTTTGATGACGGAACTTGAAGAGGGTATTAATACAACAGAAGATGCACTGCAGCACAATGACATCAAAGCAGTGTTAGATTGCTCCAAAAAGCTAATTAAAATATCAGAAGAAGTAAATTCAGAGGCGCTTGGTTATTTAATGAAAAACATTCAGAATGATTGCGCCAATGGCATGGTCGATAACGTATCTATTCGCTGGCCAGTCACCAAACAAGGCTTCCAGAAAACCCTAAGAGTTGTGTATTCACATTTGCACGCCTAAACGCAATACTTATTTATTGTTCGCTAAGTACTTGGCGCATCCGTTCTTGGAGGACTTCGACCAACAAATCTGGTTGGAATTTTGAAATAAAGCGATTGCAACCCACTTTCTCAACCATGGCTTCGTTAAAACTGCCACTTAATGAGGTATTTAAAGCGATATAAAAGTTACTCATACGTTTATCATTTCTGACTTCGGCAGTAAGACTATATCCATCCATTTCCGGCATTTCTGCGTCGGTAAACATCATCAAAAATTCGTTGTTTATATTTTTACCTTCGTCAGCCAATGACTGAAGGTATCTCAGTGCACTTAAGCCATTTGATTTTTCAACAATTTCAACACCCAATTGCGATAACGTTTCTCTTATTTGCCATCGAGCAGTGGAGGAGTCGTCTACTACTAATATCTTTTGGCCGCTTAAGTGTAGGGCAATGTCTTGATCTAAAACCTCTTCAGAAATACTAGTATCGTAATCAACAATTTCAGAGAGTACTTTTTCTACATCTATAATTTCGACCAGCTCAGTCTTATCTTGTTCTTTGTGCTGAGTGATAGCTGTTAGATAGTTATTTTTACCAGCAGATTTTGGAGGTGGTTGAATGCTTGACCATGATGTATTCACTATCTTCATGATCTGACCAATTAGGAAGCCTTGCACGCTTCTGTTGTATTCTGTGATAATTACGTTTTCAGGGGTATAGTTTTCACTATTGTGGGAAATTGAAATTGCAGCCCTTAAATCAATGACGGGAATTGATTTTCCACGACTATTAATAATGCCTTCAATAAAGCCATGCGATCCTGGCATTCTGTTCATGCTTGGTACAGTGATGACTTCTCTTACTTTAAAAACATTGAGTGCAAATGTGTGCCTTGTACCTAATTTAAACATTAATAGTTCCAAACGATTTTCGCCCACTAACTGCGTTCGTTGATCTACGGTAGACATTAGGTTTGACATTTTTACACCTTCTTTTTTTGGCTATTCTTGTTTATCGGCAAAAAGCATGTCTTGTTAACTGCTAATCATCAGTTTATTCTGAGTATTGATTTATCGATGCCTCTTGCCAAGAATTGATAGGATTTACTGTTAAGTATTTTTTTCGTTTATCACTTTGCTCCGAGCGTGTTTAAAAATGGCGTGGAAACGTTTCGCTAATTTAGCCATTAGAAATTTGGGTAGAGTATAACTATTAAACAGATGAAACTGATTCGGGAAATATTCAATAGCGAAGCGTATGTCACGAGCATGCTCTTTCGAAACAAGTTTTTTCAATAAGTATAAAGACATGTCTATTCCAGCAGATACACCCGAAGAACTTACATATTTGCCGTCATGAACAAACCTTTTACGTTCGGGTTTAGCTCCCAACTTTTTTAACTCATCTAAACATGCCCAATGTGAACAGGATTTTATATCTCGTAGTATTCCAGTTTTAGCTAAAATTAAGGCACCGGTACAAACCGACGTAGTCAATATGGTCTGTTCATTCATTTGTTTTATCCATGCAAGTACATCGGTTCGTTGCATAACATAATGGTCGCCAGCACCACCCGGCACCAACAACACGTCGGTACTAGAAATGTCTTTAAAATAAGTGAGATCAGACAGTGCTAGGCTTTTCATGTCATTACTGATTGGGTCTTTTTCGGTACTTGCCCAGGTCAGATCTATAAATTCACTGTTGCCCAATATGTCGTTTGGACCAATTGCGTCAAGCATAGTCATGCCAGGATAAGCCAATATTGTTACCGTGTATCTTTTTTGTGTCTTTACAGTTTGATTTGCCTTACTTTGATTGTTCACAATGTTCGCCTATCTAGCATGTATTTATGGCTAATAGATTTTTCGATAACCTGATTAATTGCTTGTTGGAAAGTTGTATCTGCATTAGGGTTTTTGAGCAAGTTTTTAGCAATGTTGTGGGACAAGTAGTGGCCATAACACGCCTGAGCCGCATTTTTGGGGCATAAATCTAGATTAAATATGCCCTCATTTTGGCAGCGTTCAAACAAAGAGGCTATATAATCAAAAGTTCGTTGTTGTTGCTCAATAATCACTGTTTTAACAGAGCTAGTTTCTTGATCCTGAAATTCAGCAACGGCTTTAATAAAAGGGCAGCTCATCGATTTAAGCTTCGTTAATTTATAAACCCAGTTCATCCAATTATCAAAGTAACGTCTTAAGTTATCGAGTGGATCGATTGCGAGTGAAGGTTTGACAACTTGTGAGATAAAAATATCTTCACAATGTCGCAAAATAGCAATTTGCATGTCTGCCTTGTTTTGAAAATGCGAAATCACACCAGTGCGTGACATATTAGTGAGCTTTGCCACTTCACCTATTGTAATAGCACTCAGACCATATCGACAAACAAAGTGCATGCTAGCATTCAGAATAGCTTGTTTTGTCGCTTGTTTTTTTATCATCCTTAATACCACAGATATAAAATAGAACACATGTACTATAATGCATGCCAATAAATAGTACAAGTGTACTTATTTTCATTGTAAGTGAACAAAAAGAATTGCTTTCACAATAATTAAAGCTCTTTTGTGGCGTATTTAAAGATTATTTTAAGTGCTTATCTAAGAATGTCACAACTTCGTTAAACCAGTCACCGCGCATAAATTAAAATGGATTAACCGAATATCCCTGTTGTTGTAACAAGGCATGGGCAGTCATGGCTGATAATTCCGTTTTGACGCCTTTTACTAATTGTTCATGGGCGATATCGTAAGCTGCGGCTGTTTGCCCGCACAATATAATTTGAACATTGTTTTGCATAAGTACTTGTAAAAGCGCTTTATTGGGGTTGTCGGTTTGATGGGCTTTTTGATATGTTGGATTATCGAGTAGATCCAAACTTGCTTTTCCATGCACTACCAGTGCTAATTGAATGTTCTCGGTTTTGAGGCCGGAAGCAACGTGCATGTTGATAAAACGAGCTAAACTGTCAAACCTCCGGTTTATCGCACCTTTTTTGGCTGGTGCACCAACGTCGAAAGCAACTTTCATGATGGTATCTTTGGCAACAGTGGCGGTTTTCACCGGCGCATGTTTGCCAAAGCCTTTGATCTGAGGTCCATCAACAAACTCGCTCATATCTGCATAAACTGACGATATGCTAAATATAAATGTGAGGAAGCATAAGGTAAGACCTAATGTTGATGGCCGGTAAAAAGGCTTTTTGTGCTTCTTGTGGTTTTGCATTTTACATTCCTGTGTAGCCCTGAAATCGGGTTTAGTAGTTTAACAATAGCCGAATCAATCGCAGGGCTTATGCAATAAATGATTAACATGCTCAATGTTACCGTCGTTTATAGCGGGGTCAATTTTTAGAATACAAGCAATTAGACTGTAAACATCGATATTATCAAACGACTTATTATCATTTGAAGGCTTAAAAGCCGGGCCCGAAGCAATAAATTTGGCTTGCATTGTTGTATGCCGGTTATCGTAACCATGGGTTGCCATAAATGAACCCGAAGAAAAACGAGGTTCGGGTGGTTTTTTATGTTTACTTGCAAAAATTGACCAACCGGGTTCGGCTAATAACATTAAATCGGGCCCGCGATCAGGATGGTCAAAATGATAATGACTCGGAAATTCATCGCGTCGAAACACTTGCATCTGCGGATGTTTCCCCTTTAATTGAGCAGCAATTTCTTTAATAGCTCTTGCATCCCCATAAATATTCAAAAAGGGGGCAAACACAGTATCTCTGCTAGGGGCCCAATCAGGGACAATAAATGTACTAATATCAGCCCATTGATCAATGTTAATGACGCGGTCATCTGACAAATCAATCATGCCATGGTCAGAGACCAATATTAGATTTGTATTGTCATACATGCCCAATTTTTGCAGCCCCGCTATTAGTTCGCCAATGTGTTTATCGACTCGGGCAACCGCATTTACTTCTTCCTTCGAATTTACCCCAAAAGTATGAGCAGCAGAATCGATAGCCGAAAAATACAAAGTAATAAATTGTGGCCTCATTTTTTTTGGCATTGCTAGCCAAGCAAGCACTTCTTCAACTCTTTCCGTATAGTCTTTTTGTTGATTATAAGGTTTCCAAAACGAGGGTTGAACGCCGTCAATAGCAACTTCTGACCCAACCCAAAAATACGTCGCTGTTTTTATACCTTGTTTTTCAGCGCTTATCCAAATAGGTTCACCGCCCCACCACTTGGGGTCTTGCACATCAGTTCTGCGGTTAAAAGTCCGTCCAATTTTACGATCATAGGGGTAATTTGAAATTAAACCATGATGTTTGGGGTGCAAACCAGTGGCGAGTGAATAAAAATTGACAAAGGTTTTGGTTGGCATGGCTGGTACCATTGCCCTTTGTACGCCGCTCTTCGCCAGCATTTGCATATTAGGGGCCGCGATCGTATCGAATGTATTGGCACGTAAGCCGTCTATACCAATCATTATAACGGTATTATTATTTCTGCTTTTGTTTTCAAGAGCCTGTGTTGTAAACACTATTATAAAACTCAGAATCAAACTGAAAAGTAGCTGTGCAAAACGGGCGCCAAAAAAGGTCATATAAGTCACTTACTCAAAATTTGTACGTGCTGAATGTAGATTAGCATATTATGTTTGGTTTTGGCCTACCGAAATTAAAGCGCTTTACAACGAATATCTTTTATTTCGATACTCTCATTGGTGTCTTTGCGCTTTAACCAGCATGCCCCATCTTTAATCCACAAACTTAACTCAATAAAGTTGTTTGTTGTATCTATCACGCGTCCGTTGATAGGCCTTTGTTGCCGATCTGTTGCCGCAACCCGCTCAATTGACAAGGAGGCGTTTTCTAGGAATGCATTATTGCTAAGTTGTACGTCACGACCATACAACAATTTTGATGCAGCTTGTTGTAAGGTCTTTCTTTGATCGTCATTTGAGCCCAGTAATATTGCAGGTTCATACACAGGTGATTTGTCTTGTGAAGCGCCTGAATTGTCAGAAATAACCATGATACATCCGGTAATAAAGAATACACTTAGGCATAGGCTGGCAAACCTTATTTTAATACTCATTTTTCTTGAGACTCTAATATAGGTGTATTAATCGAGTTTTCGAGCATTATTGCGCGATATCTAGCATCAAAAACACTTAGTTTGTCATTTTCTTCATTAGAAGTTTTCTTGGTATTTGCAAATGATGATAAAACTTGATCATTGCTGCTGGGACAAATGCCTTCAGTCATTCGAAAAAGTGCCGCAGAAAGCATGCCTTCTTGCTCGTTCCCTAGTGGGTTATTGAAATCATCGCTTGCTACGCATCCTGGCAATTCATCATCAAATTGTGGCGACACTGTCGGTTTGAAACCGTCGGCATAATCACCAAAGTTTTTATTGTTTACACCTTGAAATTGTATGGTGAAATAAGTGGTACCACAATTACCTGTGGGATAAAATCCATAAGGCTTACCGCAAGTAGTGCCGCCAATTTGTATCACTTCTATATCAATACCTCTTAAGCTGTTGATTAAAGCTTCACTAGCAGAGCAACTGCTGTCGGTGGTAATGACGTATATTCTCGAAAGATTGACACTAGGAAGTTGACGATTGGTAAAAGTACTAGAATCCCAATCGATTTCACGATCATAAAAGGGCGTAGGACTTAGAGAATCTCCTGTAACCGGATTTGTATTGGTATATTTGTCATTAAAACGACTGGATTCAAAAATAGCGTTATTAGTTTGGTTTGGTCCAGCAATCATGTAGCCTAGTTGCGACGCCATTGCTAATAGTCCGCCGCCATTGTAACGAAGGTCCATCACCAATTGGGTAACGTTTGCATTAACAAAGGTTTGGAATGTATCGATCAAAGGTGTCTGTCCTGGCCGTTGAAATCCATCAAAGCGAAAATAGCCTACTCTGCCAGCATCAGTATCAATAATCTTGGTATTGTTAACAAATGACTTTTCAAAATTACCTGAGCGTAAAGTGAGAGTGACCTCGGTTCCGTCATTTCTTTCGAAAACAAACTCAGTTTCAGTATTTTCGTTTTCTGGAAAGAGCCCGTTATTGATAGCATCTACATCACTGCCATTAATAAAATCCACGCCATTTATGCTTAATAAAGTATCACCTCTTAATACTCCCGCATCAGATGCCGATGAGTTTGGCTCTACCGTGCTTACACGTAATGAACGCGGAGGAGAATTACGAATGAAACTCCAATTAATTCCGTAACCGGTTTGAGAACCGGATTGGGCAAAAGATTCATATTCTTCTGTAGACTGAGAAAAATGAAAATTGTCTTTTGCCGCTCCCGACGCCGTAAGCTCTTCAGTTTTAAGTACATTGAAGTACTCGATAGACGTAGAAAAACCTTGAGGATTTTGGTCAGTAATTTCGCTATACCATAAATAAGTGTCGTTACTCCAAGAGCGGAGCCACATTTGTTCATCGAAGGTAGTACCTTGTATATCTGGGAAAGTATTGCCATTGAGGTCAGTGCCCGTGCGTGGGACTTCGCATCTATTCTTGAATACATCCTCGCTAGCGAATACACCACTTTGCCACGTGCTACCACTGGGCGGCGTTACTGGTGGAGTTGTTGGCGTTTGATTTTGTGTTGTATTGCCACCACCGCCACCACAAGCCTGCAATAAAATAGTTAAACCAATAATCCCTAATACTCTCATTTTTTACTCCGATGAAATCTTCCCACTGTATAACTTACTTAAGCTTTCAACTTCGACAACAAACTACAGCAAGAGTTTAGCACCAATCACACTAATTTCACTAAGCTTGTAATTTAAGGTGGACACTTTTATTATCAAAGTGTATTGATTGATTTGCATGGAGGCATCGCTTATGAACAAGTTTACATTATTAACTCAATTCCTTGTGTTAGTGTTTTTAGTCGCCGCGATAACTGTGGCCAATGCACAGCAAATGGACGCTAAACTTAATATGGCTAAGCGTGAATTAATGAGTATTGAAAGCAAACTTAAAACCATTAAAACTGGTGATGTCAGCCAATACAATCGTATTAGTGAACAATTAACCAAAACCTCTAATTTACTGCAAACGACTGAATCTAAAACTCATCCCGATTATGTGGTGAGTGTGCAGAAATGGAGCAGCTTGCGACAAAATATGGTCGAAATAGCCCAGACTTGGCAAACTGCCCAGAGCGAACAGACTGCCCAGCGCCAACAAGCAACTCAAAAAAGTAAGCTCGATCTAGATAAGATATTAAGTAAATATCAGCGAGAAAATAGGCCTAAACTATCGCAAAACCCTAGCCCAAGTGAAGTAACACTATGGGCTCGCAAAATGAAGGCTCTGCAAACCGATATTCTACAAGCAGACCTTAGTATTTTAAATAAGTCTGATGGGTCTAACGCAGATACTCAGCGTGTGAAAGCTTGGATAAGTGGTAATTTTCAGGAACAAATCTCGCAAGATATTAATTTACTTATGCAACAGTTTAACAGCCAGATAGAAATGGCTGTGCAACTTTCGCGTCAACTCGAAAATATAAACAGCACCCAAAAAATGAAAGTATACAACTTCGCCTATGGTGAAAATGGGCAACGAAACGCTGCTACCTTACAGCAAGGTTTATTAGCCAGTGCAAACGGCAAGGTACTTGATGACATATTTCCTAATATAAAGAACCCAAATAGACAAGACCATTTGGCGCTTATTGCATTTAATCAACAAAATTTTGAAGTTTATCAAGAGCAGGCAGCACAAACACATATAGAGCTTGCATCTGTACCAAAGAAGAAAAAGCCGGTTAGAGAAGACTTTATTAAAGGAATTTATCAAAAATTATGGTATCGCGGGAGTGAGCTAGCTTCCATAGACCGCAAAGGTAGCATCTGGATGAATAACCGCGACGTTGGTGATGTGACGGCAAACGGAAGAATTTGGGTGGGCAGTAATGATTTAGGCTCCATAGAAAAAGACGGTAAGGTATGGTTTAGAGGACGGCATATTGGTACCCTAGAAGAGAACGGAAAAGTATGGCGTGGCGGAACTCAAGTTGGTTTGGTAGAACCCAACGGTAAAGTATGGGTAGATGGAAACTCAAATGGCGAAATTGTGCCATTTGAAGGAGAATGGAAACGCGCCGCTATTATCTATTTTTTTAGAGACATATTTGCCGAATAATTTTTCAAGTTAGAATTAAAGACATGATTTAGTTTAAACAAACAAAGAGGTCAAAATGACTAAGATAAAGTCATCAACAATAAAGATAGTATCACTCATCAGTTTATTTTTTAGTGTTTTACTGCTTAGTGCGTGCGCGCCTGAAGTGGGCAGTATCGAATGGTGTGAAAATCTAGAAGAAAAGCCCAAAGGTGATTGGACTGCAAACGAGTTATCTGATTATGCCAAACATTGTTTGATACCGAAATCTGAAGACTAAATTGCTATGCATGGACACATCTGTGCAAGGTGGTTAGCTCATTGGGCAATCCAACAACAATTATTACAATAAAAATACGACAGGTTAATGATGAAAAAAATTAAATTTTCGTTGCTCGCCGCGGCTGCGTTAATAGCCGGTGTTGCGTGCTCTCCAACTAATGATGATAGTAGCGCCAATAAGGCCCAAACTGAAATATTAAACGCTGCTGATGCTAAGGCATTTTTGAATAAATTTGAAGCTGAGATGGACAAAATATCCACGCCAGCCGCTCACGCAGCTTGGGCATATGCCACGCATATCAATTACGACACTGCAAAAGTAACAGCATATTTTAATGAACAAGTATCAGTATTACGCGCAAAATATGCGGTAGAAGCAGCTAAGTTTAACGATGTAGAAGTCGATGCTGATACACGCAGACAACTTGAATTGCTGAAAGCTTCGCTAGAAATAGCACCACCAGCGGATTCGAAAAAAGCCGAGCGTTTAGCGGCAATTGGCTCAGAAATGACCAGTATGTATGGCGCTGGGGAATACTGCCGAGAAGATGGTACTTGTTTGTCATTGGTCGAAATGAGTGCAGAAATGTCAACATCTCGCGATCCTGAATTATTAAAAGAGTACTGGCAAGGTTGGCGCGAAGTTTCTAAACCTATGCGCGACATATATACGGAACAAGTAGGTATTGCTAACGAGGGCGCCAAAGAGCTAGGTTTTGCTAATACCTCTGAGTTGTGGCGGGCAAAATACGATATGCCTGCTGCTGATTTTCCAAAAGAATTAGATCGTTTATGGGGTCAAGTACAGCCATTTTATAATGCTCTTCAGTGCCATGTACGCGCTGAACTTTCAGAGCACTATGGCGAAGATATTGTGCCCCTTAACAAACCGATACCCGCTCACCTGCTTGGCAATATGTGGGCACAGAGTTGGGGCAATATTTACGATATCGTCAAACCTGAGCAAGAAATGAACGTGCCCGATGTGACTAAAGCAATGGCCGAGCAAGGGTATGACGAATTGAGAATGGTCAAAGAAGCAGAGGACTTTTTTTCTTCACTAGGATTTGACCCACTTCCCGATACATTCTATGAGCGCTCTATGTTTCAAAAGCCAGAGGGGCGCGATGTTCAGTGTCATGCTTCGGCCTGGAATTTAGATGACAAGGAAGACCTGCGAATAAAAATGTGCATTCAGATCACCGGTGAAGAATTCAATGTTATTCACCATGAACTAGGGCATAACTACTATCAACGCGCATATAAGGACTTACCCGTTTTATACAGAGGCTCAGCAAACAGCGGCTTCCATGAAGCTATTGGCGATACAGTTGCCTTATCAATTACACCAACTTACCTCAAAGGCCTTGGGCTAATTGATGAAATCCCTGATGCATCAAATGATATAGGCATGCTGCTTAAAGTGGCTTTAGACAAAATAGCGTTTATTCCCTTTGGTTTAATGGTTGACCAATGGCGTTGGCAAGTGCTTGAAGGCAATATACCTCCAGAACAGTACAATAAACTTTGGTGGGAACTTCGCGAGAAATACCAAGGTGTTGCTGCTCCTGTTGAGCGCAGCGCAGACGCTTTTGATCCTGGCGCAAAATATCACGTGCCTGCCAACGTTTCTTACACGCGCTATTTTTTAGCACATATTCTGCAATTTCAATTTCACAAAGCGCTATGTGATATCGCGGGTAGCGAAGAGCCTTTGCATCGTTGTTCAATTGTTGGCAGTAAAGAAGCAGGAACTGCGCTCAACAACATGCTAGAAATGGGTAAAAGCCGTCCATGGCAAGAAGCTATGCAAACTATGACAGGCGCTCCCGATATGGATGCGTCTACAATTGAAGCTTATTTTGCTCCGCTTAAAGTATGGTTAGACGAGCAAAATGCCAACAGGGAATGTGGTTGGTAGCCGTTTTTATTTTGCAAGCTAAACAAAGCGACTTTACCCCAGCGAGCGCGTCTACCTTGTCGCGGCCTATCCTTATTATTGGCTTTTTACTCGGCTTCGCTTTTAGCATAGGTGTATTAATTGGTGACGATGCAGGGCGAGTAAGTTTGTTGGGACTCATGGTTGTTTATGCCTTTGTTCCATTGCTAGGGGCCTTACTGTCGGTGATTTCTTTGGTCAAAGGTAAAGGCATCAATTTTGCTCGCTTACTGAGTGAGTTTTTACCTTCCAAATCGCTAAAGTCATATCTGCATAAAGCACATCAGTTAAAAATGGATAAGCCATGGTTTTTCTTACAAAGCCAAGGGGCTGCGCTGGCCTATGCCCTTAGTTCATTTTTTGTTTTTATACTGTATTTATTAATTACCGATATGAACTTTGTATGGCGTAGCACTATACTTGGGGCCGAGCAAGTCTTACCCTTATTGGAGCTTATCGCCTTGCCTTGGTGGTTTGTAGAGTCTGCTCAGCCAAGCATCGAATTGATTCGCGCAACTCAAGATTCGCGATTAAACGAAAGTTACACAAATGTCGTCGTTTTTGGGCAATGGTGGAAATTTGTTTTAGCGACGATTTTTGTTTACTCCTTCGTTTTGCGAGGTGTACTTTTATTTGTTGCGAAGGTATGGCTGAAAAAGCTCGCTAGTGAGAATCGAAAAAATAACACAAAGAGCAACACTGTAAATATCACTGACGCATTTAACAGTAATATCGAAAAACACCGAAAAACAACCAAACTGTATAAGCTTGAGCCAGTTACGCAAACCTTACCGAAAAAGTATGCCTTGATGAATTGGGCAAGCTTGTCTCAAAAAATACTTTCGCAATTGAGATTGGAGCCAATTGAAGAGCTTCCCCAAGGGCCATTTATTTTTGATGTCGATTTACTTGAAAAACTGCAAAGCAACAGCACACAATTGCTGCTGGTAAAGGCTTGGGAGCCGCCGATGGGTGAACTTCAAGATTATATGGAACATACTCGAGGTTTGTTGTATCCGATTAATTACAAGAAGGACAAGGTCATTGCCCCATTACCTATCCATCTTGAGGAATGGCAAAGGTTTACAGCAAAATTGCCGAATTGGGGCATTTATCAAGCGGCTACTCATGAGTGTGAGATAGCGCAGGTTCAAGAGAATCAAGGTGAACAAAATGCCGAATAAGGCTTCTCCTGTATTCGCTGTGGTTGGGCATCCCAACAAGGGTAAGTCTTCAATTGTGTCGACACTTTCGCACAACGACAACATTCAAATTTCGAGCCGAAGCGGCACTACTGAAAACGCCGACCATTACACCGTTAATACCCAACAAGGCAGTTATGATTTAGTTGATACGCCAGGTTTTCAGAGGCCAGTAAAGGTATTGGCATGGTTAGAGCAACACTGCAGTAGTGCAAACGAACGAGCCCTAGCGGTTGCTATGTTTGTAAAAGACCCTGAATGTCAGCAATTATTTAAAGATGAAGTCGCTTTACTTGAGCCTATTGTAGCAGGTGCAGCGATCCTTTATGTCGTCGATGGTTCACGGCCTTATGGTGTTGAATATGAAGCAGAGATGGAGATTCTTAGATGGACAGGGCAGCCATCGATGGCGCTTATTAATCCTATTGAAAACTCAGACTATATTGAAGAGTGGAATAATGCCCTAGCTCAATATTTCAAGTCGGTTAGGGTATTTAATCCCATGAAGGCCGAATTTGAAAAGCATATTGAATTGCTACAAACCTTTACGCATTTAAATCCTGCATGGGCACAAACACTCAGCGAGATTATTCAAGATTTGCAGGATAAACGTTTGCAACAGCAAGCCTTTAGCGTCAGCATTTTATCGCAACTTATCGATGACTTATGCCAGTACGAAATATGTCAAAAAGTGCTAACGCAAGCACAAGCAAAAACTGTACAACCTATCCTCGACAGACAATATAAAGAATGGATGAAGCAGCGTGAACAAAGTGCAGTCAAAAAACTATTAGACAACTATGCGCATTTTCAAACTCAAGTGTCGCTTGAGCAATTTGATTTACCCCCTGATCTTTTCGATTGCGATCAGTGGTTTGCTTGGGGCCTAAATAAAAAACAACTAGTAGTAGCAGCAACCGCAGCTGGCGCCGTGAGCGGTGCCGCACTTGACGCGGCCGTGGCAGGGTCTAGCTTTATGTTAGGTTCTATTGGTGGGGGCTTAATTGGAGCCGGAAGTGCTTGGTTTGGTGCAGATAAAATTGTTGATATTAAAATCAAAGGCTTGCCTATTGGCGGATATCAAGCTTGTGTAGGCCCTATTAAAAATCGCAATTTTCCGTATGTTGTTATTGGACGTTTCATTCATTTATATCGGCAAATCTCTCAACTCAATCATGCTAATCGCCAAAATTTAAATATTAGTACCAGTGACTTTCAAGACAAGGTTGAAAGCCTCGAGAAATCAGCACAGAAAGAACTCAATCGCGCATGTGAAAGATTAATCAAACAAAAACCAGTAGATAATCTAGAAGCAATTCTTACCCCTTTATTTTCCACAAAGTAAGGTCAAAACCTGCATCATTCCTGCATTCACCCTGTCATTCCCGCTTTCACTCTGTCATTCCCGCGAAAGCGGGAACCTCTATACACATCAGCGCACACTCTGTCATTCCCGCCTTCATTCTGTCATTCCCGCGAAAGCGGGAACCTCACAACCAACAAAGTAGGCCCCAAAAAAGCACATTAAATTAAATCATAATATAAATCATTCCAAGCGGGATTCAATTTATTGATAAGTTCAATTTTCCAGTCTCTTTTCCATTTTTTAACTCTTTTTTCTCGAAGTATTGCGTTATTTATATCTTCAAATTGTTCAAAATAGATAAGCTTATTCAAGTTATACGTAGCGCTAAAACCTTTTACTAGCTTATGTTTGTGCTGATAAATACGTTGGACTAAATTACTCGTAACGCCAATATATAGTGTTGTATTATTACGATTTGTAATGATGTAAAGGCATGCTTGTTTCATTATTGAATTCCTTTTCAATTGGATAACAACCATATACAGCTTTGAATAAATTGAAAAGGCCAGTTTTTTAGGTCCCCGCTTTCGCGGGGATGACAGAGCGTTTGGGGATGACAGAGTGTTTGGGGATGACAGGGTGCATGGGGTTGGCCAAGGGGTCCCCGCTTTCGCGGGGATGACAGAGTATTTGGGGATGACAGGGTGCTTGGGGATGACAGATAGACCTGGGATACTTACCTAATTCAAATAAGCTTTAAGCATCCATACTAACTTTTCTTGTTCTTTAATATAGTCACTCATTAGGGCCGCAGTGCCTTCGTCAGAAGCGTCAGATGCTTGCTCAAGCAAGGCGCGCTGAGTGCTGATCAAAGTTTTGAAGCCGCTTAATAGGTTTTCAATAGCACTTTTACCATCGCTAATATTTTTAGCTTCTGCAATAAGTGAGTTGTTAGCGTAATCAGAATAAGCATGCAATGGCGCACCTTCAATGGTTAAAATACGCTCGGCAATTTCGTCGACTTTGAGTAATAGGTCGTTATAAATTTCCTCAAACTTTAAATGTAACTCGAAAAAGTTTTGTCCCTTAATGTTCCAATGAAATCCGCGAGTATTCATATAGTGGATTTGATAAGTGCTCAATAAGCCATTGAGTGAATCGACAAGTGTTTTGCTTTTTTCGGTGTTTAAGCCAATAGAGTTTGTGTTGTTCATTGCGGTCTCCTTGTTAAGATGTGACCATTATGGTCAGAAACCTTCAACGATTCCAACGAACAAATACTATCAATCTAATCTACTAAACCGAATCATAAAAGTTACTGTATCCACTTTTTCTTGTTCTGGCACATCAAGTTCATTATTAGCTTTCATGCTTTGTGAATCTTGTTCTCCGTTTTTGGAGATCTCCACTTGCGTGGAGATGACGGCAAGGGCGGTGGAGATGACGGCAAGGGCGGTGGAGATGACGGTGAGGGCAGTGGAGATGACTGGCTCAACTGCACTAGCTCACCACATCAAATCGTCGGGGACAACATAATCTGCATAGGGGTCATCTTCTTCGGCTATTTCTTCTTCAGCGACTTGAGTTTCAACAATAGCATCGGCGTCTCGCATGGCCACTTTTTTCGCTACAATACTCGGAATTACCACATAACTTTCTTCAAAGCGTGCAATCGATAACAGTCCATTTAAGAGTTGTTGTCTAAATAAGGAATTCACATACACAAATTTGATCAGCGTGCCGTCAGTAAAATTGTATTTAATATCACCACCCTTTAAATCGAGTTTATTTGCGCCTATTAATTGTTTTACCTGAGCCTTAATTTCTTTTTTTTGCTTTTCTTCTTGCTGTTGTTGATTAAGAGCACGGGCTTTTTCTGCTTCATTTTGTTTCTTTTCTTCTACACTGGCTTTCACCTCACGTGCTAATTCGCGAGATTTTTTGGAGCCCTTTTTAGCTTTTTTGAGTTTCTTTTGATTGACTAAACCCGCTTTCATCATTTGTTCTTGCAAGGACATTTTGGCCATTTCTTATCCTGATATTTTTTTATTAAGCATTTAATGTTGTGTATGTTACTCCTAAAAGAAACGCTTTAAAAGACGCCTTTCACTTGCTCATAATCACTATTTTGCTACTATGTTTTTCATAGATAGACTGTTCAGCGTTATCCATTATTTTTTTAGTTGTAGGGAAACACAATGCATATCATCTTGGGCTTACTTGGCGTAATAGTGACTATATTGGTGCTATTAAATAGACTCAATCAGGGCGGTATAGATATAGGGTGGTTAAATCCATTCTCTTGGGCTCGGCGACGCAAATTCAGGAAAGAATATGAGCTTCACCCGGCCTTCACATTAGAATCACCTTTGGATGTAGCTGCTCTTTTTATGGTCGCAGTGGCAAAAATAAATGGTGATATGAGCAAAGAGCAACGCTCGGTTATCTTGTCTTTGTTTCAATCTGAATTAAAGCTAGATGAAAAAAAGGCAGTAGAACTTTTAAGCGCCAGCGTGCATATTTTTGGTAGAGGTGATGATGTATTGGGGAATCCTAGTGGGGTATTAATCAGAACAATGGACAAATTCAGTCAAGAACAGATTGACTCGGTCATGTTTATGTTAAACAAAGTTGCCACTGCAGAAGGCGAGGTAAGTTTGCCACAACAAGACTTAATAAAGCGTATAAAAAAGGCTTTTCCTAGTGCGTAAGTTAGAAATTAAGTACTCACATTTGCGCGACTTGTTAAACAAGAGCGAGCTCAACATTGCTATAAAGGCAGCGATAGTCTGTGTTGTGCTATTTCTGAGTGCATGCGCCTCTCAAAATGAAAGTGTGGACCAGAGCCAACAAGTATTGAACTATCAACAGTCTGACCAAGACTATGCAGAAATAGTCGAAAAAATTGTGCAAGGTAGTGCCAATGCAAAAGACTTTGATCTACTGACCAGAATATTCCCATTAACTTCGTTTTATAAACCTAGCAGTGGCGCAGAACAAGCAGCCAAATTGCAGTCTCAATACTTCATGGAAAATGAGAATTGGCAAGCATGTTTGGAGGTCAACAATAAGCTACTGGAAATAAACTATTCAAGTTTGACTGGGCATTATGGCGCCTCAATTTGTGCCACTGAACTTGGTAATTTAGAAAAGGGTCGGTTTCATAACTTAGTGCTCGATAGTTTTATTGAATCTATTTGGCGAACCGGCGATGGTAAATCGCCTCAAACTGCGCTATATGTTACCAGCGCTAACGATTTGTATGCGTTTATTCAGTTGCACCAACTCGTTGCTGTTGGTCAATCTTTAGTTTATTTAAATAAATTACCCGTACAAGTCATTCAAGTGCAAGACCCCAAAACAAACCGCACAACAACTTGGCATTTTGATCTTACTTCCCAATTTAGAAGGGGTCTTATTGATCAACTTGAAGGCAAGCAATAACATTTATTACTGCTTGCCTTAACTCAAAAAATAAGCGGAGTTAGCGAGTGCTTGCTACATCCGCATCGCATTCTTGCTCGGTTCTGCTGCCATAATCATCATGTTCGGCATAAGTTTGGAAATTTTCCCATTTGACACCGCTAGGATCGGCGGTCCACGTTTTTTCTGATAGTGAATAACAACAAGCGGTTTTACCAATATCCATAACAGGAATATTCGCTTTCGTCAGTCGCTGCCTGATAGCATTAAGTTCATCTATGTCGTCTACCTGAATACCCGCATGATGGATGCCTTCTTCAGTGCTATTCTGATGTGTTTCGATGACAAAATTTACTTTAGGGTCATCTAAAAACCATTTTGAATAGTGTGGTTTTACTTTTGTAGGTTGGGCGCCAAATAATACGCTGTAAAAATCACGTGTTTTTGCAAAGTTTTCTTCTCTAACATTAATATGTAAATGTAGCCTTTTCATTTTTGTCTTCCTTTTGGTGATAAAAAGTTTACATTCATAATATATGTATGTTTGCACAAATATGCAAGTATAATGTAAAGGTTTAGGAGTCATACTCAGTTGTTACAACAGGCATCTAGGGCATCAGCAAGTCCTCGTAAGGTGCTGGTAAGTTGCCCACAATTAAGTGAGTAGTATACTTCACGACCCTGTTTCTCAGCGTTTAAGACCTTTGCATCCTTCAACATTTTTAAATGTCTAGATACTCCAGAAATATCAATTCCAAATTGATCGGCGAGCACGCCAACGGTAATTGGGCTTGTTTGAACCGCTAAAAATGCCACTATTGATAATCGGTTGGCATCACATAAAGATTTGAATAGTTCAGGTTGAAGATGGTTTTGTAATTCATCTACGCATTGCTTGGGGATTGTTGCTTGCTTATCCATAACTTATTTAAAAAGTAGTCTCAGTAAGTGTTAATAATACCACGGATAATAAGATAACTATCTTTTTCTAACAGGTTTATATTGCGTGGCACAATAACCCCTAGACACATCTGGGCTGCGAAGCTTTAAATGTTTAGTTTTACGGCCCGATACTCTGGCGCGCCAATTATTGAAAGTTTTTCGTTTAATATTACTACGCATCAATTCAATAACTTCTGGTTCACTTAGTCCATAAAGCTTTTCAATGGCTTCAAACGGAGTGCGGTCTTCCCATGCCATTTCAATAACGCGGGATTGGTCTTCAGCAGATAATAATTTACTCGTTTTCATCCGTTTAAATACGCTGCAACATTCTTTTTAGATTAGTTGGTGATGCCATGGTTTTATTCAGCTTGCGCTTTGAGTCTGGCTTGATTGATTAGCTTAAGTAATTCACTAGCGGCAAGTGCGTCTGACAACGCGCGATGATGGCGCTGCATATCAATATTAAAGTGTCGCGTTAAGTTAGCCAAAGAATAGCTTTTTAAGCCTTTGTAATGTTTACGCATTTGTTGCACAGTGCATAGTTTAGGACGTTTAAAATTACGTTCCAAGCTATCAAATTCTGTGCGGAAAAAACCATAATCAAAATTCACATTGTGGGCTACAAAAATACAGTTTGCAGTAAATGCTTCTAGCTCGTCGGCGATATCACTAAACAAAGGAGCGTCAGCAACCATGTCGTTATTTATGCCAGTTAGATTAGTGATCATTGGCGGAATTCGCCGCTGCGGATTAATCAAACTTTGCCACTGATCAACAATTTCATTGTTAATCATCTTTACCATGCCAATTTCAGTAATTCTATGCTTACCCACTCTTCCGCCGGTGGTTTCAATGTCAACAACAACGTAGGCTTGCATCGGATCAATTTTATAATCTACCGTGGTTACACCAACGTTTATACCAAAATAGCGAAGGCTTTCTATCTGTAACAGCTGATTTCGTCTTAAACTGTCGCCTTCACCTTTTATTTCTTCAAAGCGAAGTTTGTTGTTTTCCAACACCATAATATCTGGGTAACCGTCGTTGTATAGTTGCCAGTTTTCACACATGTGTAATAGCTGGCCTTTTAATGCGTTTATAGGAGTGTTATTCACGAGTACTTGCAGTGGATCAAGGATGTGCTTATGCCAATGAACAATACTCTGACTCTGTCCATAATAGACTGATGCGTGTTTGGTAAGAAGCAACATAAACTCTTTAGCAGTGTTCACGCTATCTAATCGAGCTGTTATTTGAGGTGCAGCAACATCAATGAATTGGTGATGTTTTAAACATGCCGGTAAATAATCAAAAGCAGTGGCTAACCCTAAGCCTTCAATTTCGAAAAGTTCTGGCCAAAAACACAGACCAAATAAGTTATGCCATAAATGATTTTCGGTACGCCATGCTTGTATGTCTCTGGCTTCATAATAAGCTATAACGCCACGCTCTACGTTTCCTTTAAATGTTTCGTCTATGCATAGATGACGGCTATTTTCGCGCAACATATCGGTAAGTTTACTGGTGCGTTTTTTGTGGTATTTGCGTGCAAGAAAGTCTTCTGCAAACGATAATAGTTTGTCGCTAATTGGTTTATCGATAATTGCATTTAATTTATTTTCGACGTTTTCTTTATAGCCTGCTTTATATGCTTGCCTGCACCAAAATTCTTGAGCCTCAGCGTTGTTTGTGTGTTCTGCAATTAATAATGCCTGTTCAACATTAAATGCCAACATTGCTTTTGCTAACAAATAACGAATATTTTGCAAAATAATATCACTTTGACCGCATTCCGACTTGGCCAGCTCGTCCAAATTATGGCGTATCGTTGCTTCATTTGAAAAATCGCTTCTTTTTATTCTGCTGAGGTCTGTCGCCATTTTGAAACAACATTGAGCGCTTTGTGCTGAAGCAAACCTTGATTGCATTTGTGCCTGTTTGTCGCGAGTATGCATAATGCCAAGGTCGCGCATCGAAAATTGGTTGAGTTGACCTTTGATATGACCAAAATATAAGAACAGAAAATAGTTAATCGAGTGGTCACAAGTTCTAATAATATAATTGTTGGCAATTTGGTTTTGAGCAATATCACATTCTGATATGTGCTGACAATAAGATAAGAATGTTGCTTTATTTGCGCTTTTTGGAGGGAGTTGAGTGTCGTCTGGGTATAGCGAATAAGCGAGTTCGAATAGCTCAGCTTTTGTGAGTACTTGTAACAGTGCTTGTTTATCTTGAGCCGAAAATGGCCGGCAAAATAGTGCGCGTTTATTTTGCTCAATGTTGCAAAGTTCTGACAAATCATCTTCAACATTTGGCAGCTCATCAAAATGTAATGTTCGTTTTTTAATGGCCGGATATTTTCGATTGAGCAAACGCACTAGCAAACATTGTTGAGGATGAGTAAGGTCGCGAAAAACTTGAAGAAATTGATGATGTTCTTTGCTTAACAAATGTGTGCAAGGGCCGCATACGTAGTCTAAAAACTCGATAAAATGAGTATGATAATAAAAAGTAGGTAAATCTTTGTAAGCCATTTTATCGTCATTCCTGGGGTATCAGGAAGCTCCTTAGCGCCTAGCCTTTGTATAAGACTGTCTAAATATACAGTATTTTTGTAATTTGTAATATTTTTTATTTACTAAGATTTGCCGACTTTTTGTTTATTGACCCATAAAAAGTGAGTTTGTAACTGCTTATCAGCTTTTATGCGTTCTACATTAAAAAAATGTTTAGCTAATTGCATTTCTGTGTAGTTTTTATGCAAGCCAGTATGACAAAGGCGGCAAATATCGATACCAGCAGCTAACTCTTTTTTCGTAAAATGCTTTTTGAAGAAAGTTCGACGGTGCATTTTTTTAGGGATCAGATGATGAAATGTCAGGTCTACTTCGCGCGAGCACAGTGGGCAGGTTCCAAAGCGGCTGCGGCGAGGGTATTTATGCGTCATGAAATTTTCAGACATAATTATTTTGTTGCAACGAAGTTGCGTACCTTTATGCGAGTTAACAAATCCAGTCAATGTGTTTTAGCGTATACTAAAACTTGAATGAATATAAAGAAATAACCATATGAGTTTATCGCGCGAAGAGCAGTTTGAATGCCCTTATTGTATGACTATCAATGATATCGAAATAGACGAAGATAACGATATTGGCCAACAGCAAATAGTAGATTGTCAAATTTGTTGTTCGCCAATAGAAGTATTGGTCGCAGATAATGGTTTTGGGCTAGAAATAATTGCTCGCAGGGATGATGAATAAGTAACTACGCTTGAAAATACTGCTAAAGGCAAAAAATGACAACAAAAGTATTCAGTGAACAATCAATTCTACAAATGCCCCAACGAATGCGGGCAAACTTCATTAATAGTTTGTCAGGCTTTAAAAGTGCAAACTTAATTGGGACATCAAGCGCCAAAGGCGAGCTAAATTTATCGATTATAAGTTCAGTATTCCATGTTGGGGCACATCCTCCCTTATTGGGTATGATCATGCGGCCACATACTGTCGTGCGAGATACACTTGAGAACATAAAACAAACAGGCATGTTTACTATTAACCATGTTCACGATGGCATCACAAAACAAGCGCATCAATGCTCCGCGAGGTATGAGCCGTCAGAAAACGAGTTTGAAGAAGTAGGACTTACGCCACAAATGTCGAATATGCTCCCAGTCCCTTTTGTTGCTGAATCACGAATAAAACTAGCACTAGAAGTTGAACAGGTAACAGTGATTGAATTAAATAAAACCGAATTGGTCATTGGCCGTATCGTTGAGGCGATTGTTGGGAATGAATTTTTATTGGAAGATGGTTATGTTGATATTGAGGAGGCTGGTTCAGTCGCTATATCTTGTTTAGATAGTTACCACAATACTGAGCGTATCGACCGGTTTTCATATGCTAAACCCAATGAAAAATTAGTTTCAATATGGGAGCAAGACAAATGATCCCAAATCTTGACCAATTATTACTCGTTTGCGGCATCTCTCTTGCTGCAGTGGGCCTAATAGTCTGGCTACTGATTAAAATTCCAGTCGATGACGAAAGGTCTGAACATAAAGATATTGATTAATTTGTCACAAATATCCGCTTTTTGTGGCTAAGTGTTCATTTTTGTTAACACAGATCAATAAACAAAAAGATATATCTTTACAAACCTTTCTGCTTAAGTAAGAGTATAAACATAAACGCAATCAAGATAGTATGTCGCCAATAAATGGTGGCTTGTGAAAATTAAGCAGTAAAGAACGAATTAAAGGCAATACCAAGTGCCATTTAGAGAAAGCTCGCCGATATTAGATCGCGAGCTTTTGTCGTATAAAGGGCTGTGTAAAAAAGAATTATTCTCATTTGTATTTTGTAAAAGGAAACATGAAATGAAATCAGTAAATCGTCGTAATTTTTTAAAGCTAACGGGATCCAGTCTTATTGGCTTAACGGTTGGTGGTGTTGCATTGCGTGCTAATGCCCAAGAGAAACTAGCTGAATCCGATCCAACAGCGGTTGCGCTTAAATATGTGCACGAATCAAAAGTAGAAGGACAATACTGCGAAAACTGCATGTTTATTCAGGGTGGCGAAGGCGAAGCGTGGAGACCTTGTCAAATTTTCCCTGGTAAAGTTGTTGCTGCTAAAGGCTGGTGCACAGCTTGGGCGAAAAAAGGTTAATTCGTTTTAAAACGAAAACGTAATATTAAAATAAAAACGGGGCTAGATGAACAGCCCCGTTTTTTGTTTGTTATTTAAGTGCCTTTGTTGCTTCTTGCAAACTCGCATGGTCATATGGACCTTGAGCAAAGCTAGGTGTTAGTATTTTTTTACTGGCTTGTTCGTATTGAAAAGCAGCATTTAACAGCACGCCGTCGTCAAAAGCTTTACCTATAAAGCTCAAACCCAATGGTAAGCCTCTCATGTCGCCCATTGGCACGCTTACGTGAGGGTAACCTGCAATTGCAGCCATCCAGCCAGCTCCAGCAAATCCGCCAGGAAAACTATCACCAAAAACCGCATCAATTAAAAAGGCAGGTGTTTGTGAAGGTGATACTAAAAAGTCGAGATTATTTTCCCTTAGCATCCGATCTATTCCATTGGTTCTTGTGGCTTGTCTTAAAAACTCAACAAGGGCTTCATACTCTTCGTTATAACCTTCTGTAGATTGGGCATCAATAAATAAAGATTGTCCAAATAAAACCAATTGACGAGGAGTTTTATTGTTAAAATCAATAAGTGCTTGCAGGTTGCGGGTGCTCACTGACTTGGGCGTACTCGCCAAGTATTTGTTAAGTTCGTGTTTAAATTCAATTAATAGCACTTTTAAAGACTTATCCCAAAACTTGTCGGGTGTTTTTAACTCGTTAATGTCAACTAGCGTAACGCCTTGTGACTCGAGCACTTTTAATGCTTCGTTAAACTTTGCAATTATATCGGGATGTTTACTTTGCGTGCTGCGCAACACCCCGACTCTTTTGCCTTTTAAGGGTGCCTCCAATAAATCAACATAATTTTGCTTTTTTGAATCGGCATGGAGAGTAGCGGGATCGTTTTTGTCGCTTCCTGCCATAATCGTCAGCATTAAAGCGGCATCTTTGACATTGCGAGTCATGGGGCCAGCCGTGTCTTGTGTGACAGAAATAGGCACGATGTGTGTACGCGACAACAAACCAACAGTTGGTTTTACGCCAACTATGCCATTCATAGTGCTAGGGCAAATAACCGACCCATTGGTTTCGGTGCCAATAGCGAGAGAAGCAAATTGAGCGGCGATTGCTGCCCCTGAGCCTGAAGACGATCCACAAGGTGTGCGGTCTAAACTATGTGGGTTACGAGTTTGACCGCCAACAGCGCTCCAACCGCTAATCGAATCGTCATCTCTAAAGTTAGCCCATTCAGATAAGTTAGTTTTGCCAAGAATGACGGCACCTTCAGCTTTAAGTTTTGCAATAATTGGTGCGTCGCGTTTAGTGTTGTTAGCGATTAACGCCATAGAGCCTGCTGTAGTTGGTAATTCACTTGTATCAATATTGTCTTTCACTACCACAACAACACCGTGCAGTCTTCCAAGGGTGCCGCCTTCTTGGACTTCTTTGTCTTTTTGTTTTGCTTCTGCAATGGCATTTTCATTTAACGATAGCATTGCTTGAACACGCGGCCCTTTTCTATCCATTTTTTCAATTCGATTCAAATAAGCAACAACCAGTTCTTCAGACCTTATGGTTTGTTTGGCAATAAGCTTTGCTTGTTCGTGTGCTGGCAATCCCACAAGCCAGTTTGCATTATGTTCAACGTTTGCACTTGCTAGGCTAATAGAGCCCAAGGTTATCCCCAATAAAATTAAAAGTGGCCTACATTTATAGATGTGTTGAAGTAATTTTGGTGTTGCTATAGAGAGTTTCATCATGTTTACTTTATTTATCCGTTGATGCTACGGCGTGTTTTGCCTGCCGTTTTGATAACTTCATTATCCAGAGTTCAATATTTATTAGCAAATCAAATTGCGCATTGATAAATTAGTAAACATAGCTTTGGCGACAGTATAGCCTTTTAAGGCTTCTGGTATTATAAAATCAAGAATGGTGACGCTAACTTAAATGGCTTTGCTTCAAATAAATAAAAAAGAGGTGTAGTTGTGGTCAAGATTTACGGGGATAAAAAATCGGGTAATTGTTACAAAGTGCAGCTCACATGCGAATTGTTGCGCATTTCTTATGAGTGGATTGATGTCGATATTCTGGCAAAAGAAACCCAAAGTGAAGCCTTTTTGGCGCTAAATCCAAATGGTAAAATTCCACTTTTAGTGACCGCCGACGAAAAAGTATTGAGTGAATCAAACGCCATTATCAATTTTCTCGCTACAGATAGTCACTTACTTCCTAACGATCCTTACCTCTTAAGTTTGGTGCAACAATGGCAGTTTTTCGAACAATACAGTCACGAACCTTACATTGCGGTTGCTCGTTTTATCAACAAGTACTTGGGTTTACCTGAAAACAGAAAAGCAGAGTATGTCGAGAAACAAATTGGCGGCAACAAAGCGCTAAGGATCATGAACGAACAGCTCAAAAAAACCGAATATTTGGTAAGCTCTAGTCTGACAACAGCAGATATTACCTTGTTTGCTTATACGCATGTTGCTCACGAAGGCGGCTTTACACTTGAGAATTATGAGTATGTAAGTGCTTGGTGTGAGCGTATTAAACAACATCCTTTATATATCAAAATGTAATTAAAAAATTATTTTATAGATTAAAAATTCTAATTGTTAACAAACTTTTAATCTTGTCTTGCGTAATTCTTATCATACAAAATTTTATTAGTATGTTTTTAATTTAGCAAAGTAAGGATCGAAGATGAAAAAGGTTATGTTAAGTGGCTTGTTAGTCGTTGCTAGTTTCTCCACTGTTGCTCAAGATGTTTGCGAAGGTTACGGCCCTCAGACGCCTCGTGATATAGATGCGCTTGGTGGCGAGAATAAAGTGATTTTCTCCATGGCACCGCCTGCGCAACAGATGAATTTATGTAATATTCATTTCCATAACGCGGCAGAACACAAAGCGAAGGACTTCTCAATTTATGTAGGGAAAGGCGATAATGGTTATGGTGGCGGTTATGCTTGTGGTATCTCTAAAGAGTTAAGCAAAGCTGAGCTAAAAGCGCCAGAAGGTAAAGTGTGCGGTGGCTTGAAACCAGGTGATACTATCGAAATGCATTGGGTGCATACTTCATGTGATGTTGCACCAGGGCCAGGTTTAGGCTCATGCTTGTCGGATGCATGCGCCAACCCAAACCTTCGTGTAGAAACCCAAGTATTCACGCTTGTAAATGATGCTAACGCGATGAGCTTTGACGACATGGACTACGATGGAAACCAAGTGAATGGGTATCATCAAGCAGAAATGATTCCAAACACGACGGGTGCGCCTGTGGAGTTTTTGGGTTCAACGACAGGCCCTAGCTTTACAGAGCAAGCTTGTTCACCTCTGCAAGTGAGCTGGTCGGTGCGTCCACAGTGCGCAAAACTAGATATCAATAGTTTACAAACATGGTGCGAAAGCAATGAGTTTGATGAAAAGAAAGCGCATGGTGTTCGCGAGTTGGTAACTGACAAACGTTTACTCTCTCATATCCATTAAAATATCGGCTTAACGCCTTTATTTTTACATTACTAAGAACCAGCCATTAGGCTGGTTTTTTATGTGACCTTGGTTATAAAAGGAATCTTTTTTTCGCTTTAGTATTGTTCGAAAGGTGCCGATAAAAAGCTACTCGCAGATAAAATATTAGTGATTATGTCGGTTATAAACCCCCAACTTAATTTGGAAACAATTCCACTCGAAGATGTAAAAATTGGCATGATGATCCATCAAATTGGAGAGCAAGCTGGAAAGCTAGTCGTTAAAAAGAAAGGTAGGCTAAAACATAAGAGTGTGCTTGAGCAATTAAGTATTAACGGAGTCAGGTCAGTGATTGTTGAGCTGCCTAAAACCGAAGATAATGTAAAACCTGAAGCCGAAAACCACATGCCCGCATACGACTTGTTTGAAGATGAGGAAGAAGAGTCGGGTATAGCTGCTCAGCAAGAGCAAAATCTAGACAAGCATGATAACAAAATAGCATCAGGTGACTTAGAGATTGAACTCGAGCAAGCCACAGTTTTACTCAAACAAGGATTCGCTATACACAAGGGCTACGCCGCTGACGCGAAAATTGGGTTGAACTTAGATTTTAGTTCAGCTCAACGCATGGTGGGTGAGATGCACGATAGTTTACAGAAAAACTCCAATGCTCTTTTATGTATGTCGACAATATTGCAGTCTCACTCATATTTAGCAGAGCATGCTTCTCGCGTTTCTATACTTATGTGCTTTGTTGCACAGCAATTAGGTATGTCTCAAGAAGATTGCAAACGACTCGGCTTATTAGGTTATTTATTTGATATTGGTATGGTCAAGGTACCTAAAACAATTGTTCAAAAAAGTGGCTCACTTGGTGAAGACGAGCGTAAAAAAGTAGAAGAACATGTTCAACATTCTTTAGAGTTGTTGGCACCGCTAAATCTAGATAGTGAAATGCTATTAGCTATTGAACAACATCATGAACGATTGCATGGAAAAGGTTACCCAAATGGGTTTGTTGGTGCAAAAATTCAAAAATTCAGTCGTCTGCTAGCTATTGCAGATTGTTATACTTCGCTCACTTCAGAAAGGCCCTATCGCGATGCTATGAGCCCCGCAGCAGCGATGAAAGTACTAAGTAATCAGGCTAACGGTTATGACCAAAAGCTGGTGATGAAATTTATACGATGCCTTGGAATTTATCCTGTCGGAAGCCTTGTTGCACTGTCAAACAATCGAATTGCATTGGTAACGCAATCCAATTCAAAAAAACCGAATTCGCCAGAAGTAAAAGTATTTTATAGTATTACGGGTAAGCATTATTTACCTGCTCAAACTATTAATTTGAGTACCCAACATAATTCATTGAAAATCAGCAAGCCGGTCCTTGCCAAAGAGTTTGATTTAAGTCTCGATAGAGTTGTAGGACTCTAATCCCTGTCGTTTTGGTATTTAAGGGTGGTTATTGAACTAGACTTCGATTTCGCGGGACAAACCTTGACCGCTTAAGCTTTTAATGAGTCCCTGAAAACTATGTGGCTCAGAAAATAGATGCCCTTGTACATAGCGACATCCTTTATCTTTGAGGTAATAGAACTGGTCTAAATTTTCAACTCCACTGGCGGTTACTTCTAAAGCATGCGCGCCAGCAATATCCATTATAGCTGCAATATACACCATAAGTTTAGTATCGTTATTCTTGATTGCTTCTACGAAGCTTCGGTTGATTTTAATTTTTTGAATTGGATAAGCGCTTAAGTGCTCAAATGCAGTGAAGCCATTACCAAAATTATCGATCGCGAGTTTAAACCCCATACTTTTTAGTTGGTGTAATGACTGCAGCGTTCTCTCTTGGTCAACAATGCCAGCAGCTTCACTTATTTCGAATTCAATCCAGCTAGCATCAATTTGGTTTTTGTACAGTTGTTGGCTGATATAATCAATCGTATTAGACATTTGCAGGTCTAGCGTAGAAATATTTATACTAAATATTATGTTCAAACTCTCAATCAATTTGCGGTTTTCACTGAGGTTTTTGAAGGTTGTGGCAATTACCCAAGTGTTTATAGTGTTAATGAGATTAAACTCTTCTGCAATATCGGTCATTTCTGTGGAGCTAAGCTTCTTAAGTTCGGCATTATTCACGTTTAACAATACTTCTACCGAATTCACACGTTTTGTGTCGGCATGAAAAGTAGGCATGAAACTTAGTTCAAATTCATTATTTTCTATTGCAGACGAAATTTCTCGTGCTAGCTGCTTGCGTCTAAAAAACGGATCGTCAATATTGTCTCTATAAACCTTGAACTGATTTTTACCCGTCTTTTTAGCCAAATACATTGCCATATCACCCTCTTCAAAGAGTAATTTTAGGTCACCACTTATCGCAGTTCCTGTCGATATACCTATACTTAAGCTGACAGAAAATTTGCTGTCTTCTAGGTCAATTGGCCTAGTCAATTCGTGAAAGAGATCATCAACGATTTTCACGCATATTTGTATATCAATGGTTTTTAATAAAATAATAAATTCATCACCCGACATCCTCACAAATAAACAATCAACGTTGTCGTATTGCTCAGCTCGCAGAACATGCCTCGTTTTTTTACTAAACTCTTTTAAAAGCAGGTCACCTACTTTATGCCCATATGTGTCGTTGATCTTTTTAAAGTCATCTAAATCTATATAAATAAGTGAAAAATCCACGGGATTAGTAATACTTGGATGGTTGGCATCTATCCAATCTTGTAAGCCTCTGCGATTAGTTAAACCGGTTAGTCTATCTTTAGTTGCTTGTTCAATTAAATGTTGGCGTTGTTTTACAATTAGCAAACTAATAACCAATATCCAAATCACGGAGTTGATAATAAGTAATTGCGTTAAAGAAAAATATTGGCCTTTTAATACCAGCGCGTTAAGTTCAAATATATAATCACCACCGGTTTTAGTGTCATGATGCAAAATATCAATTTTACTTACATTTCCAACATCAACTTGCGAGTCAGATATTGCAATTTTACGCTCGTTAATCCACCAAGTTTCAACATGCAAGTAGCTTATTGGCACTGTTGATTGGCGAGTATCGTTTGCGGTAACAATGATAGAGTTGTATTTTTGCGAGACTAAATCATCGGGAACAGAATAATTATCATTATAGTTTCTGAAGGTTAGTTTCATCTTGGGGTCTGAAATCGGCGCTGATGTCTTAAATTTAAAATCAATTTCAGTGAACGAACTTAGGTCGATACCTTTAGTGCTGTCATTAGTTAGTTCGATTTGTATGCCACAAAAATCAACATCTTGTGAACCTGGCATGCTACAACCAACAATATATTTTCCGTTCTTGGTTTCAAGGCTACCAATAGCCTTACCAATGGTCAATTTATCAACAAGGATATGCTGACTTTGATTGAGTAAATCAATCCTAGTTTCAAATAAGTTGGCAAAGTACGACAATATTATCAGGCATGAGCATATTAATAGCCCATTAATGATTCTTGTGTAATGAAGTGCTTTCACGTGTAGTATTTGCGTTTTACTTAAATGTAGATAGTATATTATCGGCTAGACTTTGCAAATAGTTAGATTTAACTTGTTAATTTTCTACGTAATTCAGTTAGTTGTGATATTTGCTTATCTTGTTTAGCTAGGCTTTGGGCCTTATCCAAAAATACCGGAATGTAATCAAATAATGAATGCTCAATGCACTTTTCAATTGTATTGATGCAAGAAGTAAACGAATTACTGGTAAACGCTAAAAATTTGATGGCTTGTTCAGCATTTCTAGTAGCAAAATAGTAGTTCGCAATGCTATTTATCATCCTTACTTGAGCGGGACTTAGCTTGTTAGTGGATTTGCTTTTTTGTAGGCCATTTGCCTCTAAATGAGCGATGAGCAGTTGATGGTATTGCTTTGACAATAGCGTGTCATCAGGGTCAATAAATTGGCCCGAAATATCGTCAAAGTCGACATGTACAAACTCACTTGAGTGCAACGCATATAAATACTCTGCTTTTTTTTGTGTTGGCCAAGTCACTTGTTTAAAGCAATGAAATAAATTGAGTTTTAAAACGTTAAGGCTTTCTAGACGATATTTGTAAGCATCTTCAATTTTCATCATAATTGTGTCATAGCGCCACAGCATAAACTCCGCCATAGAAAAAGCGGCATTATCGGGCAACAAATGAAAGACCGAGATAAGGTCGTTTATTTTTAAGTTGGCTTTCTCAAAGTAAGTTTTTACTTTTGTTTGCTGACGAATGTTTTTTAACGGCATGGCTTTCACCACTAATTTTTTTAATAGTGCCGAATCAATTTGTTCATGCTTTATATCTGCTAGCGCTAAGTACTTTAGTTGTTGTTCTGTATCTAACGTCATGAGCTTAAATAATTCATCTTCTAGCTCATTTCGAGGCATAGTGTTGATATATGCTTGGATGCGCTCCTTGCTGTCCCCTTGCTGCATTTTACTTAGGCGTTTATTTTGTTCATTTGCAAATATACAAAGCGCGACACAGTGAATGCAAAAATCAAAGTTTTCCGATTTTTCACAATTGCATGCACCTTCTATATTGCCTTGTAAGTTATACAGATTAACAATATAAAAATGACCATCTTCTATCACCGCAACAAGCTTTTTATCAGACTCTACAATAAATTGGATGTTTGCGATTACATCCAATGTTGCGGCCAAGGCAACACCTTCTTCAAAGGTCGCTGTTCCAACCTTTCTTTTGATGGCGTCCATGTCTATAAGGTAGGCACTTTTGGGGTAAGTGTTTATAGAGTCTTTTGGCAAGGGCGATACCTACAATCAAATATGATTTGAGTGTAATATGATACTTTCGTTTTGCAAGCCTTCATTCGTTGGTAGCATCTTGATCAAGCGGTATATCGTATTGTTCAAAAATATTCGCAATTTTATCATAATGATTTTTTGCCAAATCTCTCAGTAACTCAACATGGCTTGATTTAATGTTGAATCCACTGCTCAGTAATTTATCTACAAAATAAAAGTCGGTGTTTTGTGTTCTGACATTGTCTAAGGCAACATCTAAGGCGTCAAAACCTATTACCTCGGGTGGCTGCAATTGCACATTGTTTGCTATTAAAAAATCGAAACTTGTTTTTGCATTACTTTTAACCGCATGCCACAGCAAATTGCGGCCCGCCTCTTCTGTATAATTTAGATTAACGTTATTTTCAGCAAATAAAACCAATTCACTTGCGCGATTAGCCCCAATTAAATCCACCATGCGAGCAAAATTTGTCGCCGGGTTGCTTGAAAGAAAAGATTCAAAGTCGGTTATTTTTTGATCTAGACTAATCTGTAGATTCCATAAAAGTGACTGTCTATATTCTTCTGGGATATCTTCAGCATTTCTTAAGTAAACAAACACTTCATCAATGCCTTGGGATTCAACAATTCTGTCAAGCTCAGAAAACACCGTTCGTGAATCAAATTGCTCTGCCTGATTTCTTACCCTTGTGATACTTTTACGTTGGACATGTTCTTCCAAAGCTTGTTTTGCGGCATATGAACCCTTACTCATTAAGGAACTTACTATTTCAGGCTCTAAAGCGCTGTAGCGGTCTATTACTAAAAAGTTTACGTCATCATTCCAGGTCTCTAAAGCTTTATAAAGGCGATTAAGATCTTTTTTGTAAAGTGTTTGCTGAAGTGAAAACAAAGCCTTTGCATAATCAAGGTCGCACGCTTGCCTTTGAACTTGCAAGCTTTGCGGAAGTAGGTTTATGGCAGACCTTAAAAAGGTATTTAATATTGTGTTTGCTTTGTTTCGCTCGTCTTCTGATAGCAAATCAGTTTGTGTTTGTCGTGCCATCATTGCCTTGGCTTTTGATTCGCCAAAACGTTCTACTAAGTTATCTAAAAGTGAGGTTTCACCTCCTAACGGAGGGCGTCCACGTTCTTGTTCATAGCGCTTATTGGTAGATTCAGTGTTGACTACGTCAACTTCAAGATACTTATTATCTGCTGCTGATGTAAACAAAAACACCCCAGCATTAAGTAAATTTTCCAGCGCTAAATTAGCACTCGCACTTATTGGGAAATAGGGTATTTTTTGAGTTAAATCGTGTCTTAAATTAATATCAGTATTAAAGTCTACTCCTTGCGACAAAAAGTAATCGGCTAATTCGGCTTCTTCGTGGTGTAAACTAAACAACACTAAAGTCATAGTGTGTGCTGAATCAGGGGCAGAAAAGCGATAATTTAAGTCGTCGGTATAGGCATTAAGGGTTAACTGCTTAATGTTCTCATCCTTGCTAAACGAACTTACTATAAACTCGGTTAATTCGAGTAACTTTATTTTGTAACCTGCGTCTAGCAAAGCGTTAAGGTATTTAGCGTTGTCACGTTTTCTGTCTCTTTCCAACATAGCCCCAAAAAATGTTCTGCTCTCATTTCGCATTTGAATTTGCAGCCTATTGCCAATAGCAGAAGCAACAATTGGTTTTAATTTTTCTCTAATATTATCTAGGCTTTTCCCTCTATTGGTAAATAATATATCCATAGCTGTTTTGGTATTGATAATAGTCTCGGGTTGTTGTGCAGCAAGATCTATATTGATAGGCAAGCGCAAATGCCTTACAAATTCGATATCTCGATAAGCATATTGAAGCCCTATGCTTGCGGCAATTTTGTCCCTAACTTGCGTGCTCAGGTCACTATTTTTAAGGATCCATTGTTCAACCAAGTTAAGATGAGCCTGCCGTAAACTCTCAGAGTTTGGATAGATAGATTCAAGTGCTGTTTGAAATCCGCTACATTGACTAGTTAGCGCTTCATTATTTAATTCAGTTGCCTGTGTGCTGGGTGTTAGCACTTCATAATTGGGTGATTCTGTTATTTCTATATTACTAGTTGTGGTGTTTGTAAAAGCGCGGTCAGCAGAATAAAAATAAACAGAAAACACTACGTAACTTAGCAGTACAAGCGCGAGTAACAGTAGTAGTTTTCTTAATAAGCTCAATTTATTAATTAGCCAAATCAATCAAAATGTCATACTTAAGTGTCTGAAAAAAGATGATAAGATGCAAGCAGACTTCATCAGCTTGACTAAAAGAGCCACTCTGTGGCTGGAAAATTAATTCGAAGTTGCTTAGTATCTAAGAATGCATCGCTAAAAAGTAGTAGCGTTATTGTTAAAAAGGATTGATATGAAAAATTTCTTTCACGCTATATCTTATTTGCAGTACCCGCTGTTGTTGGTCATGATTTATTTTGTCGTCACCCCATTGTTCAACGACTTTGAAGAAGTATTTGTTTCATTTAATTTGGCGCTTGTTTTTATGGGCTTGTCTGTGAGTTTCTCGACCTTACAAGATACCAGTAAAACACAAAATAAAGCTTCGTTAAAAGTTTGGCAGAGCCCCAGAAAAGGTAAATTATTTTTGACTTTATTGGGTCTTCTCGCCATGTTTTTTGTTGTGATGGGCATTATGGGTATGCTGTTTACTTTCAGCACTATTTTAAGTCAAATTGCGCTTGGTATGGTGGTGACCGGTGTTAGTATTATCAGTATGTTAAAAGCCGCTTTGGAAATGTTCGAAAATCATCGTTTAGATAAAAACCCAGCATCAAGCGCCTAGCGCATTAACATGTGTCTTACTTCTAATTGTTTAGTAAAAATATGCTATGCAAGGAATAGTTTTGATCACATAGACTGAGCAATCAAATAACGCTTGCGAGCGTCTTCAAGCTCAGCTATTGCTTCATCAATATCTTTGTGACCCATAAAATCAGTGAAAATAATAGTAGCTGCGCTGGCCATCTCGGCATTTGTGTCGCGGTCAAAAAATTGAGAAAGCCCTTTCGCCTCTTGCAATAGTTTTTGACCTTCATTAGTGAAATAATCTTCGCTTGCGACATTGTCTGTAACAGGAGAAATCATACTTGAAGCATTATTTAGTTCGCTTAAAAACGCATTGCTTGTCAATGATAGCAAAACAGTTTCAACATCATCACTTAGCTGCGCATAATTTGGCACCATCATCAGATCAAGTGGAGCCTCTTCGTATCGGGGAATATTTTTCTCAATAATGGGGAAAGGCGCAAAACGAAAATCATCTTTTAAAGTTTGCGGTAAACTGCTGGCAAAAAAGTTTCCGATTAAGGTCATGCCTGCCATTTTATGATACAAAAATGGCATCGCTTGAGTCCAATCCCAGCCATTAAAGCGGTCAGTAAAACACCCGCTATCTAGCAACTCTTTCCATTTGCTAAAAACTGCTCGTACTTGCTTTGAATTGAACGAATGCTCCCCAACAAGTAACTCTTGGTGAAAAGTAAGCCCATTTATTCTCAAGTTCAAATAGTCAAACCAAGCTGCTGACGTCCATTTATTTGCAGCACCAATAGTAATAGGTGTAATGTCGTTTTGAAGCATCACTTTGCAGACAGTAATAAGTTCGTCCCATGTTGTTGGGGCTGTAATATTCAAACTTTCAAAAAGCGATTCACGATAATAAAGGCCCCACTGATAATAAGAAGCAGGTACACCGTACCTCGAATTATCGACAGATATAGCATCAATAGCTCCAGCACTAAATCGACTATTTAAATCATGTTTATCCCAAAAACTCGTGAGGTCTTTTACTTGGTCTTTTTTCACCAATTGAAAAAGACGTTGGCCACCTTGCCAAGTCAAAATATCAGGGCCTGAACCCTTGTTCAACCATTGGTTTAAATCTTGCTTGAAATCTGTATCTGACAAAAATTTGATATTTAGCTGAATGTTTGGGTGGCTTAGTTTGAGGTTTTTTTCATGTTTTGCATAAACAGCTCTTTGTTGGCTAGAGGTCGACAATACTGCAATTTCAACTGTTTCAGCTTTCGCAATTGGACTAAATGTAACATTAGTGCTTAGCATTATAAAAATGATGCCGTTAAGTATCAACAAAGCAGGATATTTTAACATTTATAAAAGTCCCCAAATTAAGTTAGAAATATGATGTGTTTGAGTCGTCATTTACATTTACTTACGGAGTAAACATGAACCTTAGAAAAAAACTCAGTTTCACTTCATTTGCAGTGGTTACGCTCGTTTTAATCTTTTCACAAGTTGTTATCGCCACAATTGAACAAATTAATTTGCACGAAAAAATGACGGTAGCAGCAAACAATACATCGACAAGAATGGGCGTAACATTAATTGATTCTATGTGGAACTATAATGTTGCAAGTTCTGAAAGTGTAGCAATTGCAGAGCTTGGAACAAACGCCTTGGTAGGTGTTAAAGCCTATAATCGCGAGAATGAACTCTTGTTTGAAAGATATTGGGATGAAGGGACGCAAGGATTAAGTGCTGAAAGGTTTTCGGGTGACATTTTTTTAAGCTTGCAAAGAAGTATTGAATTTATTGATCAAGGTGAGGCTCTAGAAGCAGGTAAAATTGAACTTATTTTTAGTTCAAAAGGGCTTGGTGATGCGCTTGTTTCCACCTTAGTTAATTCAATTATTCAAATTGTTTTGTTAGGTATTGCACTAATAATAATTTTAGGCTTTTTAATTGATAAAATTTTCTTGCAGCCCCTTGATACAATTAATTTGCGCTTAAAAGACATTGCCAATGGCGGAGGCGATTTAACCAAACGTTTAAACATCGTAAGAGACGATGAACTGGGTAAGCTTGGTACTTACGTAAATAGTTTTATTGAGCATGTTCATTCAGTCATTATAAAAGTAGTTACCGTTGCCAGAACGCTAGATGGCAGTGCACAAGCTAGCCAATACAATGTTGACAGACTAAATCAGCAAGTTGAATCACTTAATCAGCAAGTAGATAGTATTTTAAATTCCGTCGCGAATTTAGACGAAACCGCGCAAGAGGTGGCAGAACAAGCAGATACAACATCAAAAACCACAGCCGACACTAGCGATTTAGCCACTCAAGGCGTCGATAAAGTGCGTAGCTCTGCACAACTTATTCAATCGTTGGCGACCAATATGGAGTCGTCAACAAGTAAAACAGAATTGTTAGAAAACCATGCGCAATCTATCGATACCGTAATTCAAGTAATTAAAGATATAGCGGACCAAACTAATCTACTAGCTTTAAATGCAGCCATTGAAGCAGCGAGAGCGGGTGAGCAAGGCAGAGGTTTTGCGGTAGTTGCAGATGAAGTAAGAACCCTAGCTCAGAGAACGCAAGTATCTACCGGGCAAATCACCGACATTATTGATACCCTTCAAAAGCATTCAAAAGAAACACTGCATCTAATGCAAGAAGGCCAAAAAATGGTAGCTGCTAACGTAGAATCAGTGAATACCGCTGCAACCCAATTTGAAGAGATACATCAATCTGTTAAAGGCAATCAAAAAGGTGCCCAGCTAATTGCTCAAGACACAGAGAAACAAAAGAATAACTTACAAGGTATAAGGGCTAATATTGAAATTATTCGAGATACTAACGCTCAAACTTTACAAGTTGCTAAGCAAAGTTATGACGTTAACCAAGAAATAGTAAATATGAGCCATGAAGTCTTCGAGTTAGTCGAAGGGTTTAAGGTTGGTGAAGATATTAACAGCGAAGACGATGAGTTGTTTTAATCAATTATTGTCGGCGCTTTACTCAATCTATAAATGATAAAATGTTTTTTACTGTTTGGTAGGGGTCTTCCTCCTGCGGCACATGACCAAGTTTTCCAAATACAATTAATTCACTATTGGGAATGAGTTGATTAAACTCGTCACCTAGTGCCACTGGAATTAAATTGTCATACTCACCCCATAATATGAGCGTAGGTTGTTTAATCTCACTAACGCGCTTTGCAAAATCGTTCGCTTGCGTTTGTTTAAAACGTTGTTCCAGCGCGTCTCTATTACCTTCACGCAAGGTTAATTCAAAGTAACGCTTAACCAAGTCATCACTTATTTTGCTGTTATCGCTATATACATTTTCAATACTTTGTCGAATGACAAAACGCGGTAAAGTATTCCCTAATATCGCGCTCATAACAGGGCTACTTGCTATTTTAAAGGCTAGGGGTATCGATTTTGCTTTAAAAGGCAAACCACTAGCATCAATCAAAATGAGCCTGTCGACTCGTTCAGGAAAAATGACCGCCGTCGCCCACGCAACGTAACCACCTAAAGAATTTCCAGCGATAATTGCCTTTTCAATGTTGAGTGCATCCATCACTGCGCGTACGGTATTGGCATAGCTTTGAATGCTATAGTCATTATTGGGGTGCGGGCCTGTAAGGCCAAAAGCCTGCATATCAAAACGAACAATTCGGCGTGGCTGTGGAGACTGTTTTTTAATTTCGTCTACCCAGCCATTCCAAGTATGCAAAGATGCACTGGTACCATGAAGCAACAATAGCGGCACCGGGTCAGATTTAGGCCCTTGATCATTCACATGCACTTGCATACCGTCAATATTGATAAACTGTGAATGTTCGTCGGTCCACCGTTCAACTAGTTCAACAACTGGACGATCGGGTTCGTTATATATCCACATAAACCCAGCAATTGCTATGCACGACAGGGCTAATAATAAGCCGATTAGTTTTAAGAGTGTTTGCATTTATGGCCTATGGTTTTATGCACAATAAAGTGCAAGTTACGTCTTTTTATATACGCAGTAAAATGTAATTTCAATTAGAGATAAAATTGTAAGTCTGATCACAAAAACTAGCAAGGCGCTTAGCTGGTATGGTGAAATTAAGCCACTATTCTGTCGCGGCCTTCTTCTTTCGCAAAATAAAGTTTTTCATCACTTTGTTTCATCCATTGCTTCCATGTGTATTCAGGTTTTAACTGGGTTACACCGATGCTAACCGTGATTACTTTGTTTTCGAGCATATTGAGGCTCTTGATGGTGTCCCTAAGAGCATCGGCGGTAAGCTTGCCTTCTAACAAGCTAGTGTTTCGCATTAAAATGACAAACTCTTCGCCACCTACTCTAAACAATGTATCTTTTGAGCTAATTAAACTCTGAATATGTTTGGACAAATCAACAAGCACTTTGTCACCCATGTCATGACCATATTCATCATTAATCCGTTTAAAGTGATCAATATCGAGTACACAAAGCGTCGCATCTGTTTGATATTTTTTACACTCATCAATTGCGTTTTGTAAGCTTTGAGGCAAATCCACTCTGTTTAAAGCACCGGTGAGAGGGTCTGTCATCGCTTGCTTTTTCAATACGTTTTGTGAGTATGTAACTTCTTTCATCGACAAAAATATAAAAAAGCTAACCGCTGTCAACGAAACGATAAAGCGGAAAAACATCTCATTTTCTAGAGTGTGATAAGCAGCAGCAAAAATAATGATAAGAAAAATAACGTTGACAAATTTTGCTACTTTAAAGGGCAAAATAAAGTAGATACCAAACAAACACAAAGCGGGCCAATACGAGCCCATCACACCTAAAGAAAATAAACCGTTTGCTGAGCCCAATATAAATGCGGGCACAACGCCGACAATATTTAACCAGTAGAAATATCTACCACGATGGCAAGCAATCGCATTGATTACAAATAAACAACATGTAAATAAACCAAATGCTCCATCAAAATTACGACCATCGATAAAGCTATTAATACACAAGGGAAAAAGTAATAGACTAGACACAAGCGACACGCCAAATGTCGACCTAATCAAAAAGTCAGATTTAAACTCAGTAGAGTTTTGTGCGGGTTGTGTTCGAAACATGTAAGCTGGCTAGATCCCAAGAGCAATGTAACAGACTCCATGGAGTCTTGTTTTCGTCTCTCTTTATATCGCTAATTTGAGCCTTTTCTTTAGGGTTTGTTTATCGCTTTTTTATGCGAATATTTAATCAGATATGGTGTTAATTTAAGATTCATGGTTTTTTAAACATTTTGTTATAACTATCGTGTTTTCACCTACTAATTCAAAATCTTTTCAGAAATGTTTTTCAAGAACTCTGGCTCTATGATCACTCTATATTCTGGATCTGCTCACGCATTTGCTCAATCAGCACCTTTAACTCAACGGCACTCTGCGTTACTTGCGAGTTAATCGACTTTGACCCCAGCGTATTCGCTTCACGATTAAATTCTTGCATCATAAAGTCTAGTCTGCGCCCAACTGCGCCGCCTTTTTTCAAAATCTTGTTAGTTTCGCTAATGTGCGAATGCAGGCGGTCGAGCTCTTCGGCCACGTCAGATTTTTGGGCGATGAGGATCATTTCTTGCTCTACGCGGTTGTCGTCGAGCTCAATTTTGGCTTCGCTAAACTTGGTGCGTATGCGATCTTTTTGCCACTCGAGTATTTCTGGCATGTGGGCTTGAACTTGGTTTGCTTGCTCAGCAATAGCATTTAAGCGCTGTTCGATAAGGGCTTTCATGTTTTCACCTTCGCTAGCACGCGAGGCGATAAAGTCTTGAAGTGTCGCGTCAAAAAGATCGATTAATTCTTTTTGAATGCTGTCCATATCGGCTTCTTCAGTCGCCATTACGCCAGGCCAGCGCAGAATATCAGCAGGGTTCACAAGTCCGTCGGCTCCAGCTGATTGAGTCCATCTGGCGGCTTTAATAAGTTGATTAGCCAAGTCTTCGTTGAGTTTTAGCTCGCCTACATTCGACTCGTTAAAGTTAATGCGTAATCCGCATTCTACTTTGCCACGATTGAGCTTTTTGCGTAAGCGGTCGCGAAGGCTCGGCTCAAGTGCTCGGAAGTTTTCAGGTATGCGATAAAAAGTTTCAAGATAACGCTGGTTAACCGAGCGTATTTCCCATACAGCGGTGCCCCATTCTGCTTTTAGTTCTTTGCGCGCGAATCCGGTCATACTGTAAATCATGTTGTTGCTTCCTGTTTATGCTTTTCCGCGTGAATTCTACCTTAAGTTTTTTCTCTTTGCTTGAAAGACTTATGTGTTTAATGCTTTAAACAACGCATAAACCCAACATTACAGGCCTTTAGCACATGTAATCTTTGGATCTATTAGGCTATAATGCGCGCCTTAAGCGAAAGGCTAGTCATTGCACTTTTGCATCAATTATTCATTTAGTTAGGAGCTACACGCTATGCGCCCAAGCAATCGTACCGCGAGTCAAATTCGCCCGGTCACCATTACCCGAAACTTCACTTGTCACGCAGAAGGCTCGGTTTTAATTGAGTTTGGGAATACGAAAGTGCTCTGCAACGCGAGTGTACAAGAGGGCGTGCCGCGTTTTATGAAAGGTCAAGGTAAAGGTTGGATAACTGCAGAATACAGCATGTTGCCAAGGGCTACTCATACTCGCTCAGATCGCGAAGCCGCGCGCGGAAAGCAAGGCGGTCGAACACTTGAAATCCAGCGCCTAATTGCGCGTTCTTTACGTGCCGCTGTTGATTTGAAAATGCTTGGCGAAAACACGATTACGGTTGATTGTGATGTTATTCAAGCTGATGGTGGCACACGTACTGCTTCTATCACTGGTGCGTGTGTGGCATTAGTCGACGCGCTAAGCTGGATGCGCACTAAAGGTATTTTGAAAAATAACCCACTTAAACATATGATAGGTGCAATTTCAGTGGGTATTTATAAGGGCGTGCCTATCGCCGATTTGGAATACTTAGAAGACGCTGACGCAGAAACCGACATGAATGTGGTAATGACCGACACTGGCAAACTGATCGAAGTACAGGGTACGGCTGAAGGCGACCCTTTCTCGTTTGACGAGTTACAAGAGATGCTAGAATTAGCTCGTGTGGGCATAAAAGAGTTATTTGATATTCAGCGGACTGCGCTGAACTAAATATTGTCAAGTCAATCACACAATACGACATAACAAGAAGAATATTTCAAATAGAAACAACCACGAAAGGCAAAAAATGAAAGATTATAAACGCGAATTTGTTTCTTTTGCGATCAAGCGCAAGGTATTGCGCTTTGGTGAATTTGAGCTGAAATCAGGCCGCATTAGTCCCTATTTTTTCAATGCTGGTTTATTTAATACGGGTAAAGATTTAGAGACTTTGGGCCGCTTTTATGCAAAAGCTTTAACTAACGAAGGCGTTGAATTTGACGTTTTGTTTGGCCCAGCTTACAAAGGTATTCCCGTTGCCACCGCAACCGCTATTGCCATGTCTAATTACTATGGTGAAGATATTCCATTTTGTTTTAACCGAAAGGAAGCAAAAAAACATGGCGAGGGAGGGACTTTAGTTGGTTCTGAACTGAAAGGTCGCGTTATGTTGGTTGACGATGTGATCACTGCAGGTACCGCCATTAGAGAGTCGATGCAGATTATTGAAGCGAACAAAGCGAGTTTGGCGGGCGTATTGATTGCCCTCGACAGGCAAGAAAAAGGCACCGGTGAGCTTTCTGCTATCCAAGAGGTTGAGCGCGACTACAGCACAAAGGTATTTTCGATTGTGACTTTGGCTGATGTAGTTGAGTATTTATCTACCCATCAAGACAACACCGAAGCGATTAAGTCTATTAATCGTTATCGTGAAAAATACGGTATTTAAGTTGGTGAATAGAGAAATGTGGCATGTCAATTGAGGCACATCACGAATTAGACGCACTTGGGTTACGTTGTCCTGAACCGGTCATGATGGTGCGCTTGCAAGTACGAAAGATGGAAGACGGTGAAGTGCTCAAAATTATCGCCGACGATCCAGCAACTACTCGCGATATTCCTAGCTTTTGTCGGTTTATGCAGCATACTTTATTGCATAGTGACACTGAGCAGATGCCTTATGTTTATTTTATTCGCAAAGGGCTGGTCGAGAAACCAAACTAACTATAATGTAAAAATTTACAAGTTTATATGTTGGTGCAAGGTAATATAGGCTCAAGCTTTTTAGCATAGTTTTGACAAAACCTTGTTGCTTCTTGATGCTTACCGCTTCGTTTGAGTGACTCAACTAATAATGTAGACGCTTTGCGCTCAAACGGCACTAGCTCGAGCACCTTATTAGCCCATAGTTGTGCACTGTCTTCATTACCAACTACTTTATATCGGTTAGCGATTGCCAAGCCAAGTTCGGGTTGCCATGGTCCTACATGTTGCGGTTCTTCAATAAACTTTTGTTGCATTGCATCATAGGCATTGATGAATGTGGCTAGCGCTGCTTCATCATTTTCGGCCAGCGCATAAAGCTCACCAAGATTGATCAATGAGCGCCAAGCATGTTTGTCAATTTCAATTGCTTTGCGGTACACGTCAATTGCCCGACTAATATTCCCTTCTGCTGAATATACAAAGCCTAAAGATTTTAGCGCTTGAACATCATAGGGTGATTCTCTGACTGCTTTTTCAGCAATGAGCCTTGCTCGTTCTAACATTAGCTTAGCATCTGGCGTATTAAGCTGCCCTGATGATAAAGCTGAAGTCAAAGATATGCCCGAAATCTCTACACTATAGTTTTCATTCGGCCAACGAATCACGCGTTGCACAAGAGCATTGGCAACCCCAGCATTTGCTCTCGCATTATTGCTTTGTTTGTTTAACACTTTTTCATAAAGTGCAAGCGCAGACTCGTTGCTTTGTTCGTCAAATTCCATATATAAACTGTCTGCGCGGTCTAACATTGTAGAAACAGTCGAATCGTCATTTGTGTATCCAACTATCCAAAATAAAATGCTCACTAGCACACTTACAACAATAATCAGCACCAGCACAAAGCTTGTGCTAGGCAGTTTTATTATGTTTTCTGAGCTTTTTGCAGAGACTAAAAATTGATAGCCACTTTTGGGGATAGTCTTAATATAAATCGGGTCATTAGCAGAATCAGATAGTTGAGACCTTAACCTTGATACAGTTCTGGCAAGTGTATCTTCGCTGACTATAGTATTTGGCCACAAGCTATCAATCAATGATTCTCTAGATAGTACGGCACCATCCGCTGCTAGTAATAAACGCAACAACTCACTGATTTTGGGCTCTAAGTTCGAAGACTTGCTACTGATAGTATTGTAAAGTAAGCGTTCAGATGGAATGAATTCCCAATCGCCGAATTGTATAGGCATCTCTTTGTTATTACTGATTTTTTTCATTAATTAACCGTTTGTCAGGTTTTTGTCAGGTAAAAAAGAGTGTTTGGACATGGCCAACTGGTGATTCAAATGAGAGCCTTAAAATATCCCACAAACATTAATACTTACAATTATGAAAACATTTATTTTATTGCTATTAAGCATCTTAGTTCATTTACCTACGTTTGCGTCAAACACCACGCAAACAGTTATTTCTGCCCAACAATTACAGGAAGATTTTACACAACTTTACGATGATCTCAAAGCGTCACATATCAACCTTTTTGCTAACGTGACACGAGAAGAGTATGACAATAAGTACGCCCAAATAGCCAAAAAACTCAAACAACCACTTACCCAAATACAAGCGCATATTTTGTTTCAGACATTTGTTGCTTTTGGGGAGATTGCACATGCCAATATTGCTTTTCCAACTTCTGCATATGAATACTTTCGAAATAAGGGGGGTAAATCATTTCCGATTTACGTAGAAATACAAGATAAAAACTGGTTTGTTGCAGAAGATTATTCATCGCATAGCTTACCTAAAGGGACACAAATTTTAACAATAAATCAAATCCCAGTAAGCGATTGGCTTAAGAAATTACATCAATACATTTCTGCTGATACTCCCGCTATAGCAGCGTCACTTTTGGAGTTTCAGTTACCACAATACTTATGGTTGCACTTTCATAATATGAGCACCATACAAGAACGTGTAAAGATTACTGCGCTTCTAAACGGAAAGGAAATTACTCGGGAAATTTTATTCATCTCTCGTGAAACACTGCAAAATCGAATTGATCAAAACGCTAAAAGCACATCAAACGATGCCCCTAAGTTACGTGACTATCGCATATTATCGAAGGCTGTAGCATATATAAAGCCTGGCCCTTTTTACAATGCAGAAACACCTACGGATGTATGGAATAATGTGGCTTTTGTAAATTTTATAGATGAAGCTTTTGGGTATTTCAACGAAAATGATGTGACTAAATTACTGATTGATGTTCGGAATAACCCAGGTGGAACAAACTCGTTCAGTGATCCTTTAATTGCATGGTTTGCAGACAAGCCTTTCAAATTTGCCTCAAGCTTTTTAATACGGTCAAGTTTTCATGCTGAACAATCTAATAAACGTCGACTTGATACAAGTGCCCAAGGCACGGATGCAATATCACAACAACTTGCAGAGGCGTATAAAGCCAATCCACCTGGCAGTAACTTCGATTTTGAGGTTGAAGAAGTATTACCCAACAAGGGTAAACGATTTAATGGGGATGTTTATGTCCTTATTGATCGCACCAGCTATTCTAATGCCGTTTCGTTGGCCGCTATTGTCAAAGACTATGGTTTTGGCACTGTAATTGGAGAATCAAGCGTAGATTATGCCACTACCTATGCCTCGATGGAGACGTTTACACTAACCCATAGCAAAATCAAAGTAGGATTTCCAAAAGCCCATATAATTAGACCTTCAGGCGATACTATTGCTGGCCCGGTGCACCCCGATATTATATTGTCTGAAGTTACGATAGATGCTGCAGTTAGAAAGATTTTGTCAAACTAACCATTATAGTGGCGCTAAGAGCCGTTCTTTAGATAAGAATAAGGGCACCGATGGACGATTATCGACCAAGGTACCCTTTAGTTTTGTCAGATTAATTTAAATAGCTACTCAGGCTTTTTGAATTTGAGTGTCCAGCGGTCGGTATTACCGGTTACTGAACGCGCGCCCACTTCATATTCTAGTTCGTCGTCTTCTTTATAATGAAGGCTTGAATAATCGACTAAAATAAAGCCCGCGTCTTGTATCTCTTTTATTGCTTTGACAGGGTCAAATCGGCGGCGGTTACTGCTGTTTCCGGGTTCCATATGGCGAGCTGTGTGATCAAGTACACCATAGATACCGCCAGGTTTTAACGCATCAAATGCGAGTCTATTCATTTCTGCTCGACCTTGGTCACTAAAGTTATGATAGTTACGGAAGGTTAATACCATGTCGGCATTTTCTACGCCTAAGTTGTTAGCTTCTAGAGATAAAAAGCGTTCGCCTTCTTTACGTTCAATTTTAGCGTCGGTGGCCACAATCTTCATGCGCTCAAATCCGGGTAGCTCAGACAAATTGTTTTGAATACGTGTGGTGCCAATCGCACCGAAGTAGTTGCCTTTTTCATTTAATACAGGCACTAACAGTTTTGTGTACCAACCACCGCCTGGGATCAGTTCAATTACTGTCATATCATCGTTTAAGCCAAAAAATGCTAAGGTTTGTTCAGGCTTTCTGTTGCGGTCACGATCAATTTCACCGCTTGTGCGCACATCAGATACCATGGCTGCTTTTAGTTTTTCTGATACATCTGCGCTTGCTACCGTGCTAAGTGTTAGTGCCGAAGCGCTTATACAACATGCAATTGCTAAATTTACTATTTTTTTCATATCTGTCGCCTCTTGTTTATATGTTATTTGTTAGTATTAGGTTGAATTGAAATGCTCAAGCCGACCATATTCTATATGCAATAAAACCAGTTATCACAATAATACCTATTGCGCCTGTTTGCCATTTATACTTGCGCACTATTTTTTCCGTTTTGTTTCCAAAAAAATAAACTAACACGGCTAAACCAAAATACCGTATTATGCGGCTTGTGACCACGGCAAGCATGTAAAGTGCCAATGAATATTGTGAAATACCGGCAGCTAACATGGCTACTTGAAGTGGTATGGGTGTTACGCCGGTGCTAAATATAAACCAAAACCCGTCGCGTTGCATAGCTGCACTAAAGCTTTCTATTTGTGCTTCGCTAACCCAATAGGTCACTATAAGATCACGCAAAACGTCAAACAGAAAATAGCCAATGGCATAACCTACCAGCGCTCCGACCATGCACCCAATCGTAGTGACTGCGGCAATTAACCATAGCTTTTCTCTTCTTGCTTGCATCAGCGGAACAAGCAGTGTTTCAAGAGGAATGGGTACAATGGTAGATTCTAGAAAAGATGCTAAGCCAATACCGCTTAACATCTTTTTAGAGTGTATGAGTTTTTTTATGTGTTTTTTAATCGACATCAATTAATAAAACACGTTTATCAAAGCACTGTTATTGACATACTTATTATCAATAAAGCCATGACAGACACTACTCTCTATTGACAGCTAGGTAATTTGTCTTGATCAAAACACACTAGGGATTTGTGATGTTTTACGACTTTGCCATCTTTCATAATAAACTGTATATTTTCTAGTAATGTAATGTCTTGCAGCGGGTCGCCAGAAACAGCCACTAAGTCGGCTATTTTGCCTTCTTCAATAGTACCGAATTCGTCGTCAATTTTTAGTAGTTTGGCTGTGTTTAGGGTAGCAGAGCGAATAGCGTCCATTTCAGACATACCGGCTTCGACCATTAGTGCAAATTCTTTGGCATTATCTCCATGAGGCGATACGCCAGAATCAGTACCAAAGGCAATCGTTACCCCGTTTGCATGGGCTCTACTGAAGGTGTCTTGAATTAAAGGACCAATTTCGGCGGCTTTAGGGCGAACAATGTCAGGAAAATAGCCGTCAATTTTTGCTTTTTCTGCGACAAAGTCACCTGCGAGAATAGTGGGTACATAGACCACTTCATTTTTGCGCATAAGCTTGAACAAATCATCGTCCATATAGGTACCGTGTTCTATTGAATCGACACCTGCCATTATGGCTCTGCGCATGCCTTCTTTGCCATGGGCATGGACTGCAACCGTCATTTCATAGTCTTTGGCGGTTTGAACAATGGCTTCTAATTCGTCGGCCATAAATTGTGGGTTTTGCCCATTTTTAGCGACTGATAAGACACCACCTGTTGCAGTAATTTTAATTAAGTCGGCACCGTCTTTATAACGCTGACGAACCGCTTCGCGTGCTTCTGCAATACCATTAATAACACCGTCTATAGGCTCTGGTACTCGCATTAATTTACTGTTCAAGGAATTGGTAGGGTCGGCATGGCCGCCGGTAGTCGCGATAGACTTGCCTGCACTGTATATTCGTGGCCCGGGTACTTTGCCTGCATCTATAGCTTTGCGTAAAGCAATAGTTTCGTTTGAGGTATCGCCTAAGTTACGCACAGTAGTAAAGCCCGCCATAAGGGTGCGTTCGGCATACACAACCGCATTAATAGCATAATCGGACTCGTTGTTGGTAAAGCGTTTCATATAACCAGCAGGACCTTCTTGCTGATACGACAAATGCGTATGCATATCCATCAGACCCGGCATGATGGTATAGCCTGTCAAATCAATAAAAGTGTCGGTATCTGCACCAGTTGCTTTACCATCAACAATATCCACAATTTTATTGCCATCGACAATAATAGTTTTGTTTTTATGCACTTTGGTGTTGGCACTGCTGATAAGTTTACTCACATAAATATGAGTAGCGGCTTGAGCCGACGCAAGCAAACAGGCAGATATAAGTAGGGTAGAAGTTAACAAGGGGCTTGCAAAAGCACGGTATTTAGTCATGTATAGAACCAAAATTTTATTTTTATACACCATAAGACAATCTGTCTTTTAAATCAAAGGTTTGGACGGATATTTATTAATTGTGAAACTAATTTAACAATAGGAGGTATCTCTCTACTCAATAGTTAACCCATAGGGTATCGCATCTTCTCTCACAACAAGGCAGCACGGGTTTTGACCGCTCCAATAAGAAGTTATATTGTTTTGGTAATAGATAATAAAGGTCGAAACGCTGCTGTTAACGTGAAGATTGGAATAAATAACCTGTAAAAAACACAAGCGACTCGATTTCTCACTGTCAGGAAATTTTACATCAACTCATTCGCTTGTTAATTAAATTCAATAAAAACAATAAGTTAAATCGAGGTGTAAATCTTGCATGTAGTAAGTTTCTAAAAAAATCCCATGGAAATTATATGAAAAAGTTCTCCACAATAATGAGTGTCACTTTTGTTTGTATGCTCTTTTTTAGCGCTATGTCCGACGCACGTTTAATTGTTCGAGGTGGGGCCACTGTCGATATCGGTAGCGGTGAGACAAAACCCATGTCTTTGGTACCACTTGACCGTCCTCAATTTTTTGACGGAACAATGGTAGAAATACCTGATGGTATGATAGAAGATGAAAATATTGTTGATTCTCTAGGTTTAGGACCAAATAACCAGAAGTATGCGCCGATTCCCTATGAAAACAGAGCGAGTGAAGACGTTCCAGTCGCGGACCGATGTGACCCAAGCGTTTGTGAGTTTTCTTTTGATATAAACGACCCGTTTCAGTTACAAGGATTTGGCACGGCATTTGGGGTGGACAAAGGGGTTATTACATCTTACGAATGGTCAGTTTTTGAATTATCCGGCAGCAACGGTTCTACCGGCAATAAAATTGCTAGCTTTGATGCGACAAGCGTTTTAGAACAAGCAAACGGTATTTTCGATGTGTTTTTAGATGTCGCGTTTCCTGTTTCATTAACACCAGGTGCTTACCAACTAGCATTATCAACTACTTTTTTGGCGCCCTCAGGACAAGAGTTTGCAGTGGCAAGTCAGTCATTGGGAGTCGAAATTAATGGTGTTATTTATGATGTAGCAGATTGGGCTGTATTGGGTCAGCAATTTGAATTTGAGACTCAGCGTTATAATCTTACAATAACGCAAAATGCGGTAAATGCGCCGTCAATATTGATATTGAGTTCTATTATGATGGTACTTGTATGCGCTAGACGCCGCACTTAAATTTATTTAAGACTATAAGTAAAATGTAAGAAGCGGCCATTTCAGATTATCTATTGTTGGCCGCTTTTTTGTTAGTCATCAAAACGTTGTATCAATTTACGTTTTTCTTCTACTAAGTCTTGTTCAATACTTTCAAAAATAGCCAGCACTTGTGGGTCATTAGCAATTGGCTGAAAGAGCGGATCAAAAGCAGTCCAGTGTTCACGCCAACCTTGGTCATAAGCACTTTTTAATTTCATTTTTGCGAGTGTGTAATCACCATCTAAGATGGCTAGTCTAGCGCCTAAGTAATCTAAGGACTCATTAACTTGACCGGCTGCGATCGAATTTTCTAATAAGTTTCTACATCCACTTATATACCTAGCGGCCTTTTCGTCATCATCATTGAGAATGTGAGCAAATGCGATCTCCATGGCTGGCGGGCATAATGGTGGTAAAAACAATTCTTGCTCAGGAAATAATGATTCAGCTTGTAACAAGTATGCTTTTCCTTTTTGGGAGTCACCATACAAATATTGATACCAAGCAGCCTCATATAAATACCAAGGGTCATTAGGATTCGCCTCGACTTTAAACGCCATAATTTTATGAACTTCATCAAACTTTTGTTCAGCGATTAAGACATTAACGTCCCATTCCTTTGATTGAATAAAACGTTTAGCTAATTCCGGTGCCCGCAACTGAAATAAAACGCTAATTAGATTTATTCGGTATGATTCACTTTTAGGCGACTTTTCTAAAGCTTGCTTGTATTGAATTGCTGTTTCGGCTAATTCTCCTTCTGAAAAAGCTAGTTCAGCAAAGCCACGATGAGACAATGGGGAGTTGGGGTGCAAATCTAAAATATCTGTATATATGCTTCTTGCTTTTTCAATATTATCAAAATCATATTGTGATTTAGCGTAATTATAAGATACCAGCAAATAAGCAGGATCAAGTTCATAGGCTTTTGTTAAGGTATCATAGGCGTCGTCAAAGCGTTGTATTGCCTTTAAAGAAAGATATTTCCAGATAAATGCAGTTGCATAGTTAGGATTTAATTCTAATGCCTTATCGAAATAGGTAATAGCTTGATTGTGGTCTAATTCGTAAGCTAAAGCTCTGCCCATTACAGCATGTGCTTGGGGAAGTTCAGGATAGCGAGCCAATACCGGCTCTACACTTTGCTTAGCCAAACGAGTCGCGACTTCAGCATCGATTACTCCAAAACTACTATGGCCCTCGGCTAGCAGCAAAAACGTTTGCGCCAAGCCTACTTTTGCACTGGCATATTCCGAATCCAAGGCAATTGACTGTTCAAATAATTTACGTGCTTCTGTAATACTTTCAGTATTGCGTAAGCGCATTTTTTCGCGCGCCTTTAAATACAAAACCAATGCCAAAGAGCTTTCTGTTCGGCTAGTAACAGCAATATCTTTCTTTTCAAACACTTTATCTTGGATGATGTTAACTACGCTGCGGCTAATTTCTTCTTCAATCGCAAAAATATCTATTAACTGACGAGTAAAAGAGTTAGTCCATATCACTTTGCCATTGAGCCCATCTAATAATTCCACGCGCACTTTTAGACGATCACCATTAACACGGACGGTTCCGGCTACCACTGTGGCAACGTTCAATTTTTTAGCGACTTCGACCGGGTTACCATATTTTTCAAAGTAAGCGCTTGATGAAAAACTAGAAGCGACGACCAGGCCGGCAAAACTTGATAGTTTATTGGTGATTTCTTCTTGTATGCCAAAGGCAATATGTATTTGGTTACCTTCGGCACTGGCATCTTTAAAGGGCAATACAGCGATAGATTGAGCAAATTCGCGATCAGTATCAAAATTAGCTTCGGTAGAAACGTTGTTGATAGCTATTTGGTAACCATAAAACCCTAAAATACTTGAGAATACCAACATAACGGTAAATCCTAGCCAGTATTTGGGGCCAATTTTAGCGGGTTCGGTTTGGTCTTTGGCGGGGGTTAATTTTATTCCATCAAGGCTTATATCAAAATGCCAAGAGACAAAAAATATAACGGGGAAAAACGCTAGGAATAATACAGTTGCTAGCGTCAGTATCCAACTGGGTAAACCAATAGCTTGAGGTATAATGCTGAGCACTTGCACCAATACCCAACCGGCAACCGCATACGACGTGATTACAGTAAACACGTTGCGGCGGCTCATTTCCTTGAAGAATCCCATCACGATCGAAAACCAGTTTGCGCTAGTTGAATAGAATATGTGTAAATAACATACGCGTTTTTTGTTGAACGTACAACTTCAACGTGTCGTTAAAGGCTTATAAGTCAATCTATTAGAAGCGGCCAACAATAAATGAATAGTCACCGCTGTCCAGCGATAAAATAGTTTCATTGTCACATTCTTCGACATTGGCGGCATCTACCCAGCGATACAACACGTTTTGATGCACTCGAGCCCACAAATTGCGACGTATACAACAATAAGGTAGTAAGTTGCCGTCATATTCTCTAAGCTCAACAGGATGCTGCTCACTCAGGCTGACGCAATCACCCGTTTGCGTGGATACTTGCACCAAGCCGTTTACGACATTGGCATCAATAATAACAAAAGGCACATCTTCAACTTGAATGCCTATTTTCTCGACGGGGGTGACTAAAAAATAGTGCTTACCTTCTTTTTTTATCACGCTAGATAAAAGCTTAACTAATTTGGCGCGAGTAAATGGTGTACCTTCGTGCCACCATTCACCGCTGCGTTTTATGATTAAATTCATATTGCCGCAAAAAGCAGGATTCCATTTGTCGACAGGCGGGAGACCTTGGGTGTTGGCCTCGCTTGATTCACTGATTTGTTTTTGCAGCGCGTTAATATCCAAGTGGCTAGGTCCAGATTCTTAGTTACGCTCTTGAAACGCTTCTTTTAACTCGATTAGCACATCTTTGATGCGCCGCATGTTATACGGACCAGTCCGAATAAGCTGTTTTTGTGGGCCAGACAAAGCTTCTAAGCGTTCTTCTTTAAACTTGTACATAACGCTTTCGCTATACACTTCAATGGGCACCGGCACTTGTGGGGTATCGAGCAATTCATCAATAGCGGCGATCAAACTATCGTTAAAGTTAGTCCCCGGCCGACTTATTTCAGCGAACTTTTCTTCAATGGTCTTTTGGTAAGTCTCGAAAACGTCTAAAAGCTCGTCTATTTCCATTGACTCCAAAGCTTCGACATAAGGGGTATAGCGTTGGAAGCTTTTAGCATCAATCCAGGTACGGTCGGCCTGACGGTAAGTATTGAATTCACCCTGTGGTGGCACAACCAAGGCATCTTTGCTCGACATTTTAGCATCGGCCAAATTATTAACGTTAATGACAAACTTCTCTATTAGTCCTTCGTTGACCAATAGTTTTGCAAAGGTCGGAGAGGAAACTGCTATCGACATTAACGAACCTTTAATAGTGCCATCGCTAGTATCCAAAGGTTCTTCGACCGGAATTTCTTGTACGTCGAGTTCAGTTACTGGAGAGTCATCACCAATTGTGACTTCACTGGGGGTTTGGATAGGCTGAAAAACGTCGGTTTGTACATTATTGTTAAGTGCATTATTTTGTTCATTACCCAACACTGGCTTAGCGGATTCAGTATCAATGCTATTTGACTCAATAGGGCTAACCGGAACAATTATAGGTTCATCAGCTTTATCTGATGCAGGCCAGAAAAACACAAGCAACACAATAACAAACAACACTCCTGCAATAATCAGGTAGGGTTTCATTTGTTGAAGTTGACTGGTCTCTTGTGTCATATGTTGCTCCATTGCTCTGCTAATGTCTTATTTTAACTCTTTATACATAGTATTGACCGACAAATTTTCAATAAATTCGGATTATTTTAATTTTGAACTCAAAAACACTCTCAGCGTAAGAAACACTATCCTTGAACTATTAAACTCATGCCATATGCAAAAATATAAAATGTCGGATATAACAAAACAAGCAATCGTCATAGACAAACTTGAAGTACAGTCTTTTGAAATGAACGTTTACTTGGTTAAGCTACACACTGGCGATAAAAGCGGTTTTGTATACGACAAAAACGATCGGCCAATGCGCTTTTATAGCTCTCAACAAATTAGAGATTTATTTGACTTATGTACCGTTAAAAAAGCCGTCATGGTGCATGATTCTCCTTACGACGAGATGATTGGTAATCCGAATAAACCTGAGCCGTCAATGGAAATGCCTTTTTCTATGCAACAGCCCTATTAAGCATGTTCGTTTAACAATTCTTTCAGTTTGATATCAACGTCGAGTTTATTGGCAAGTAGCACAATACCCGCTACTTTTCTGTTGACCAATGCAACATCAAAATCGGGTGCGGCAATAGCATTTTCTTTATTCATTAGGGATTTGGTTTGTGCCTGTAAGCGGCTAATGATTTGTGCTTGTTTAAAGTTATAGCTTTCGCACTGGACACTTTCTGAGGCAGTTAAGCAGGCCTTAATAACAGTGCTTTTCATTTCTTCGCTATTGTTCTCGTTAAGTAAACCAAGCTTTAACAGTGAGCTCAGAATTTGAGCTTCGTCTTGCTTTTGCATTGCAAAGGCGACATTTTTATAGTCGTCACTAACACTATCGCGAATTGTTCTGCATGCACCAAAATCCAGCAGCACAACTTGTCTTGTATCAGGATTAAATAGGAAATTGGCAAAATTAGGATCGCTTTGTACAAACTTAAAGTGAAACATTTCCTCAAACAACAACTCGAATAAATGCGTCATTACCGTGTTTTTTGTATTTTTAGTTTCGTATGCGAGTTCTGCCATTGGGCGAGCATCAATAAATTCCATGCAAAGTATTTCGGTGGTACTTAAAGGAGAATAAGGTGTTGGCACGATGAACCTGGGGTCATCAGCCAGCAGCGCTTTAAACGTGCTTAAAAACTCGAGTTCACTCAAATAATCGGCTTCTTGTTTTAATTGCTGTTTGGCTTGCTGCAAAATACTGTCTATATCAATTCCTTTTGGAATGAGCCGAGTTAGCTTGAGCAAGCCCGCTACATTCTCTAAATCACTGTCGATCGAATTAGCTACGCCGGGGTATTGGACTTTAATTGCCAGCTCTTCACCTGTTTTGAGTCGGGCTTTGTGCACTTGTCCAATAGAAGCTGCTGCAATGGGTTCAAAATCAAAATAGTCGAAGTGTTCTTGCCAATTTGCCGTCCAATTGCTTTGCAGCATATCGAGCAGCTGTTGTTTAGGCATGCAGTGAGCTTTTTCGCGCAACATTGCCAAAATAGGTTCCCATTCGGCAGGCAATATTTCGCCAGCATCCATCGACAGCATTTGGCCTAATTTCATGGCTGCCCCGCGCATTTGTGACAAATGCTTAGTAACAGATTTTGCGTTATCGAGATGAAGTAATGTATTTTTTACTGTGGGTTTTTGTGCTTTAACGGCTGCACCAACGGTATTTTTGATTATATTGCCGGTAAGAGAACCCGCTAAACTGCCCAGCTTAGCCACACGTGAAAATCGGCTACTGGGCACTGCTTTTTCGTGATAGCGTGGTTTTTCATCGTCGGGTTCGCTCATAATTGCCTTTTTATTTTCTGCTACTTTAACAAGCACTCAGTTTTTGACTTGGCCGTGTACTATTTATATTTTGATGCATTAATGACAGCTTTGATTGCGTATGTCCAGCCGCTGTAGCTGTAGTATTGTGCAATTTACACTCCAAACATCAACAGACACTACTATCTTATGCAATAAAAATTGCCAAATACATTTAAAAAATGCATGGATTTAGTTTTGTCATGTAAGTAAACACGGTATTCTAAAGCTAGTGAATATTAACTCAATTTAAAGACCCTAAAATATGAAGATGGCAGAATGGCAGCGCGCTGTGATCAAAGTAGGAAGTGCTTTAGTTGCACCTTCCGGTGAAGGATGCAGCTCAAAGTACCTAAGTGCTATTGCCAACTTTATTTTGCAATGCAATGCTCAAGGTAAAGAGATAATTTTAGTGTCTTCAGGTAGTATTGCTGCGGCAAGAACCAGCATAAAGTCAGGTCACCATCCAAGTATTGCTGAAAAACAAGCCATGGCGGCCTTAGGGCAAATGCAAATGATGTCGGCATGGAGCGATTTGTTTTCGCCTAACTTGGCTTGTGCCCAATTATTGCTAAGTGCCGAAGATTTAGCTGATCGTAAGCGCTTTGTTAATATAAAAAATACCTTAGAACAATTGCTGCTGAACCACGCACTACCCATAGTTAATGAAAACGACACAGTGGCGGTTGACGAAATTAAGGTCGGGGATAATGATAATTTGGCCGCTCATACCGCTATTGCGGCACAGGCAGATTGTTTAATTATTTGTACTGACGTAAACGGTTTATATACAGCAAACCCGCGTACCAAACCCAATGCCACCTTAATAAAACAGGTCGATAAAATTGATACAAAAGTCATGCGGCTAGCCGGCGGTGCTGGCAGTAGCGTGGGTACCGGTGGCATGGTGACAAAATTAGAAGCAGCAAAAAAGTGCACACAAGCCGGTATTCAAACTATTTTATTAAATGGAACCGATGGGAAAGCATTTAGTAGTTTGGCTGCAGGCAATAATCCAGGGACTTTGTTTGCGCCTAATTTACAAAAAAGTAAAGCACGTCAAGATTGGTTGCGGCACACCAGTAAAGTCAAGGGTAAACTGTGGGTAGACAGCGGCGCCAATACTGCATTGTTAAAAACGGGTGCCTCATTATTAGCAGCAGGCATAGTGGCGATTGAGGGTAGTTTTAATGCTGGCGACAACATTGAAATTCATTGTCAACATGCAGTGCAAGAGGGCAGCCAGTCAACACTCGTAGGTAAGGGTTTAGTTGCTTATTCGAGTAGTGAACTCAAGCGTATTATGGGGTGCAATAGCCAAGACATTGAACAAATTTTAGGTTATAACGCAGGAGAGGCTGCGGTGCATCGCGATAACTTGGTACTGCATCAATCAATGCACGACTAACAAAGCTCGTTTAACTTGATAAACGATGCATTGCATAAACATTTAAGAAAATAGGAATAACAGTAAGCATGTCTCAAGATTTTAATATTGTTGATGCCGCCAAAGCTGCAAAAGCAGCCACGTCGAGTATTGCGAATTTAAGCCAGCAAGCACGTAAAAATTTGTTATGCAAAATTGCTAACTTACTGATTCAAGAAAAAGACAAACTCTTAAGCGCTAACGCAATTGATCTTGAAAACGCACAAAAGAATGCGCTGAGTGCGTCAATGCTTGACCGTTTAGCGATGACTGACGACAGTATTGAGCAAATGGCGAATGGTGTTTTAGAAGTTGCCTCGCAAGAAGAAGTCTTGGGTAATATTAATCAATTAAAGAAACTCCCAACAGGCATTCAAGTCGGAAAAATGCGAATTCCTTTGGGCGTGGTTGCCATGATTTACGAGTCGCGCCCAAACGTGACAATAGACGCGGCAGTGTTGTGCTTAAAAGCGGGTAATGCAGTGGTATTGCGCGGTGGAAAAGAAGCCCAAGCGTCAAACATGGCACTTGCTAAAGTGATTCACGATGCATTAAACAGTTTAGATTTACCGACAAGTATTGTCACCGTTATCCCCGACCCTGATAGAAAAGTGATGCAAAGGCTTTTGCAACTTAGTCAATACATTGATTTATTAATACCTCGAGGCGGTGAAGGGCTCATACAGTACGTAACAGAAAATAGTCGTATTCCAGTCATTCAGCATTTTAAAGGTGTTTGTCATTTGTATGTTGATAAAGACGCCGATTTGGATATTGCCATAAACTTACTAGAAAACGGAAAAACCCAGCGCACAGGGGTATGCAATGCGCTAGAAACTTTATTGGTGCATAAAGATGTAGTGGCAGCATTTTTACCAAAGGTAAACGCCTTGTTTACGCAAAAACAGGTTAAAGCGCATGCTTGTGAAGTAACGAAAGGGTATATTGACGGGGCTGAATTGGCCACCGAAGACGATTGGCATGCCGAATATTTAGCCTTAGAAATTGCCGTGAAAAAAGTGGATGACTACGATGCAGCAGTTGCTCATATTCAAGCTTATGGAAGTGGACATACCGAAGTTATCGTAACCGAAAAACTGGCCACATCGCAGCAATTTATAAAACAAATCAATTCGTCGGTAGTAATGGTAAATGCATCTTCGCGTTTTTCTGATGGTGGCCAATTGGGTTTGGGCGCTGAAATTGGTATTTCGACGAGTAAACTGCATGCTTATGGTCCAATGGGAGCGGCCTCGTTAACCACAGAAAAATTTGTTGTATTAGGCAATGGTCAAATTCGAAAATGACTCGGCAATAAGATATTTATAGTGCTGCTTTTGTTTATCAAAAAGGCTATTAGCTTGTATTAACGCTATTTATTGTGCAGACTGGCAAGCCGCGAATATACGGTTTCGCTATGCACATACCACGGGAATTAAAATGCCAGAAATACAACGTTTACTCGACAATAACAAAGAGTGGGCTGAACGCACAGCAGATGAAAACCCTGAGTTTTTTAGCGTATTAGCAAAGCAACAAACACCCATGTATTTATGGATCGGTTGCAGCGACTCCCGTGTGCCAGCCAACCAAATCGTCGATTTATTGCCGGGTGAGGTATTTGTGCACCGAAACGTAGCTAATATGGTGATACACACCGATTTTAACTGTATGTCGGTGTTGCAATATGCTTTAGATGTGCTCAAAGTTAAGCATATTATAGTTTGCGGCCACTACGGCTGTGGTGGTGTGGAAGCTGCTTTAAACGGCGCTACATTTGGCCTTATAGACAATTGGCTGCTACATATCAAAGACATTGCAAAAACAAAAAAAGAAGAATTAAGACAATTGTCACATCAAGAACAGGTTAACCGTTTGTGCGAATTAAATGTGCTAGAACAGGCCCAAAATGTGCGCGAAACGAGTGTCTTCAAAGACGCTATAAAACGAGGACAAGACGTTAAACTCCACAGCTTTATTTATAGCCTTTCAAACGGCAGAATTAAAGTGCTAGAAAGAGATTAACTGTGATTTGCATAGTTTGAAGTTAGAAGCAAAGTACTAAACGCTCTTAATCTGCATGGCAAATGGCCGCCATAGATCTTGTCATCTTTCTAATAAGAAAAGCCTAATCAATTGTCATCATCCTGTAATAAATAAGTGTTTTTCTACACCTAATGTGATTAGAGTATGATGAAATGATTGATAAATCGCAGCGTGTTGCAGCTCCTTATGTTAGGAAAACCCCTCGACTTTCCTATGTAGAACCTAATGATAGTTGGTTGCGTCAAAAGCTAATTGGCGCAATTGAAGTAATGCTGGGTCGAAGAAAAATTGAAGCGATCTATAATGATTTAAAAGAGCCTCCTTTCGAGGCGTCTGACTTTTTCCATAATGCGCTACAATCTGCAAATATACAGACAAACGTGACTAACGAGTCACTTAAGGCGATTCCTAAAAAGGGCCCATTATTATTTATAGCAAATCATCCTTTTGGCATAATAGATGGATTGATTTTGTGCGATTTGGCGTTAAAAACACGAGGCAATTTTCAAATACTTTTGCACTCACTGTTATGTCAAGATGAAGACTTGCTACCGCATTTCTTGCCGGTGGATTTTAATCAAAGCAAACAAGCGGCAAAAGTTAATATACTCACAAAACGAAGTGCAAGTAAGGCGCTAGAACAAGACATTCCAATACTAATTTTTCCGTCAGGGATGGTGTCAACTGCAAATCGTTTCGGATTTGGAGAAGTAAAAGATGCCCCTTGGAGCACGTTTGCCGCTAAATTAATTCGTGAATCAAAAGCAACGGTTGTGCCTGTCTTTTTCCATGGACGTAATAGCAGAAAGTTTCACTTGGCTTCACATATCGCAGAGCCTTTGCGTATGGCGTTAATGGTCAATGAAGCGCTGAATAAATTTAATTCGGTGATCGATTTAACCGTAGGCACTCCTATACCATGGAGTGATATTAGCGATATACAAGATAGAAAAGCCTTAACCGATTATATGTATGAACAAGTTCAAAAAACGGGATTGAATGCAGTGCGCTGAGCTTCAATTTGGTTTTTACAGTGCTCTGGAATTATAGATTAAAAGACAGATATCACTGTAAATTGTCGAATGCATAAAACAGCGGATAAAAAACATCAAAACCGTCGAGTTTTTTTACAATAATGTTAAAAATTATTAAAAAATTCTCCATCTCATTGAAAATTAAAGAATAAAAATATGGCATGTTAAATGCAGTACTGCACATGAAAGAATAATACGCAGTGGTAAAGCTTTTTTGTTTTGCCTTTATTTGAATCTACTTTTGATGGATATGTCATGAAATCACTTTACGTAAAAACGCTAATAACTGGAATACTATTAACTGCATGTAGCATTGTTAACGCCACACTTATTTTGGATGCTGGTGCCTCTTCTACCTCACAAAACTTTTCTGGAGGTAATTACTCTGCCGGAACAGAATTTACTCTTTCTACAGGGTTGTCAATTGATGGGCTTGCTTATATAGATGTGGGTAACGATGGTTTGTTAGAAAATCATGAAGTTGGATTGTGGAATAGCAATGGCGATTTGCTTGCTCAAGCAACTGTTAATAACGGAAGTACTATTTTCGCTAGTCAGTCTAGTCTCGGTCGTTGGTACGTTACGCAAATCAATGAGTTGTTTTTGTCCGCTGGAATATATCGTGTTGCGGGCATAGTCGGTAACGAAGATGTTCAAGCATTGTCGGGTGATAAAGTCAGCATCTCAGGAGTTAGTTTGAGCAGTGGATACGTAAGAACGTCTTTTCCATCAGGCGGCTTTAATTTCCCTGGTTTAAGTTTTTCTTCACAAGCAATCCGAGCAAGTTTAACTACTGGGGCTTTTTCAAACTCAATTGATGTGCCTACACCATCAATCTTAGCATTAATCACCCTTGCAGGATTTGGTTTGTTTTCTCGTCGGTTCAAAAAGTAACTATACGAGAAACAACATTGGGTTAAAAAAAGCACCACTTATGTGGTGCTTTTTTGTATAAGCGGAACCGTTTTTGCTTATGAAAGGGCATCTGGGTCAAAGTTAATCTGACGAGTTGCGCATGGCTGCCTTGAGCATATTGATTAATTCTTCTTCAGAGAAACTATATTCGCCCCATGTATTTAGCTGCACAAGTTGCTGAATTTTTGTGTTTATCGTCATAGCTTGTTCTTCAGCGTTAGGCACTACCATGTATCGGCGCATTGGGTTTTCGTCAAATAAAGCATGCATATAGGCTGCTGAAACGGGCTCTGGTATTTTATAAGAAAGTTCTCTTTTTTCGGTGGCTTTATATTGCGCAAGCATTTCTGGCGTAATTTCACCACCGGCAGCTTTTACGCGCTCGTGCATACGTTTAACAGCGCTACGTCTAATATGTGACTGAAAATTACCCGGCTCAATCACGCTCACCGATACTTCTAATGGCGCCATTTCAGCAGCGAGCGAGTCAGTGAAAGCTTCAATCCAGTGCTTGCTGCCGCTATAAGCACTTCCCCCTGCCCATGCCAGCGTGCCTGCAATTGAACCGGTTGTGGCAATGCGACCTTTTGACTCCGCAATCATGGGTATAAAGGCTTTGGTCACACGGTACACGCCTTCAACGTTGATTTGATACACAATACTTTGCACATCTACTGGCGTATCGGCAATAACACCTCCGCCACCAATACCAGCGTTGTTAACTAATGCATATAAACCTGTACCATTATTGCTAATTAGCTCAACTGCCGCGTCAACTTCACTTTGAATGGTAACGTCTAGTCGAATCGAAGTGATGTTTTCGATAGCATTTAGCTCGGCTAAATCACTGTCTTTTCTTGCACCGGCGTAAACATGGTAACCGGCATTTGCAAGAGTTTCAGCCAAATGACGCCCAATACCAGTGCTTGCACCGGTGATTAAAATTGATTTTTGATTACTGCTTTCGCCGTGATGATCTATAGAGTTATTTGTATGTGCAAGCGCATTTTTGCCAGTGAGCAAAATTAGCATCATGCTTGCGGTCAATAGAAGTTGGTATAAGCGTTTCATAGGTAGACATCCTTTTTTATGGCCAATAACACAGGTTAGCGCCATAATACTTTGCTTACAAGTTTTGGAGACATCTTATTTATAGTGCTACAGATTAGTTCAATTCAGTAGATACGATTATAAATTGCTTCATTTAAACTAGTTCATTACGATTAACTATGATAAATTCCCGCGCCTAATGTGTTTTTCCGCTCGTTTATACCTGTGGTACCACCCTTTTTTCAGCATATAAAATATAAAGTTAAGATAGAAATGGAAACACCAAAAGTCAGCGTAAATGCTGCTGCAGCAAGATTGCCATTAGTTGAATTTATTCTGTTAATGGCCTTAATGACTTCATTGGTAGCGTTAAGCATCGATGCGATGTTGCCTGCGCTAGATACAATTGGCGACGAGTTAAATAGTGCTAGCAATCAACAAACTTATCTTATTATTTCTATTTTCTTCTTTGGTATGGCATTTGGACAAGTGTTTTTTGGACCTTTTGCTGATGCGAGAGGAAGGCGCTTAACAATTGTTGTGGGGCTATTAATCTTTTTGTTCGGTACTGCCATTTGTTATTTTGCCAAGAGTATGGAAGTACTGTTGATTGGCAGAGTTATTCAGGCCTTTGGCGTATCTGGCCCACGAGTCGCATCAATGGCATTGGTGCGAGATTTATATGTGGGCGACGCTATGGCGAGGGTTATGTCTTTTACTACAGTCATTTTTATTCTAGTCCCTATGATTGCACCCTTAGTAGGTCAGTTGGTAATGGGTGTTTTTGGTTGGCGCCATATTTTTACCGTGTTTGCTATTGTTGCGCTTATTACCGCTATCTGGTTCTTCTCCAGACAAAAGGAGACACTTCCTCGGGCACAACGCGTAAAATTTAACTTTAGCGCGTTTTTTGATTCCATTATTTGGTTATTAAAACAACCCGCTGTGATGGGCCCAGCCTTGGGAATGGGACTGATTTTTGGCTCTTTTTTGGCCTATTTAAGTGGCTCTCAAACTATATTTCAGTCGATTTACGATACTGGTGAGTATTTTCCTTTGTTGTTCGCTACTTTGGCATTCGCAATAGGGGCAGCCTCGTTTTTTAATGGAATGATGGTAGTCAAAATAGGCATGATCAAACTAGTGAAAGTAGCGTTAGTGTTGTCTATGGTATTTGGCATGACTTTAACTTTGGTTGGATTGCTCTTTTCAGGTGTGCCGCCATTATGGCTCTTTATTGTAGTCATGTTTTTTGGGTTTTTCTTTCTTGGTGTTTTATTTGGAAATTTAAACGCTTTGGCGATGGTGCCTGTGGGTCATATAGCCGGTGTTGGTGCAGCTTTTATTGGGTCATTTTCTAGCATTTTAGCAGTACCTATCGCCTTGCTGATCAATATGTTTTTAAGCGATACTATAATGCCTATTGCGTATGGTTTTTTGGTTTTTTCTATCGCGACATATTTAACCGTCTCTTTAGGCATAAAATATACGCCAAGCGAAGGGTAAAATTTAAGTTACAATCCAAAAAAGCGTAAAGTGGGAGAGAATTTACATTGAACATCGACTTACAGAGTCTTTCAAGTACACAAATTTATCATTTGATGACACAAACCGTTATACCTCGTCCTATAGCTTGGGTATTGTCAAGAAATAACGATGATAAAAGATTTGATATGCTGAATTTGGCACCATTCTCATACTTTAATGCGGTTTCAAGCGATCCGCCATTATGTATATTATCGATGGGTAAAAAACCCGACGGCAAAGTCAAAGATACAGCGGCTAACTTGCCAGTTGGTGCGCATTGTATTGTGCATATTGCGTCTGCCGAGAATGCAAAAACAGTCACCGCTACAGCCGCTACACTTGATTATGGCGTAAGTGAACTTGAACAAAACAATATTAAAACTATTGATCATGAAAATTGGTTATTGCCGCGTATTGAAAACTGTCCAATAGCCTATTATTGCAAAGTTCATTCAACGCAAGACATTGGCAATGCGCCTCAGCGCTTGGTTTTTGTTGAAGTACTAGAAGTGTATGTGAGTGATTCAGTGAGCAAGCAAGATGATAACGGCCGCATTGTTGTAGATGCTATGGCAACAAATCCTTTAGCGCGTTTAGGGGCAAATCAGTACGCGATTCTAGGTAGTGTACTAGATAACAAACGGCCTAAATAAAAAAGCCCGACCAAAAGGTCGGGCAAAAAGGAGCTTAGTTTAAGCACCTAACGACAGAACTGTGTCGCAACTGATATGTATTTAGCTAACGATTGCTTTCATATCAGTCATGTAACCCCTCAGGGTTTCGCCAATGGATTCTACTCCATGACTACGAATTGCTTTATTGGCCTGTACCAGCTTCATATTGTCCACGCCATTTGAAGTTTCACTTAAACCACCACCTATATGCTCTAGGGTTATTTGTGACATAAATGATTCTTGCATAAGTGGCACAGCTGCATTGGCAAATAAGTAGTTACCATATTCAGCAGTGTCTGAAATGACCACGTTCATCTCATATAACCGTTTACGTGATATGGTATTCGAAATTAGCGGTGTTTCATGCAAAGACTCGTAATAGGCAGATTCAGGCAATATGCCAGCTTCTACCATTACATCAAAGGCAAGTTCAACGCCAGTTTTGATCATGGCGACTAATAATATACCCTTATCGAAAAATTCTTGGTCACTGATTGTACCGTCATAAGCCGGCGCTTTTTCAAAGCCAGATTGTCCAGTTTCTTCACGCCATTTTAATAAGTTAGCATCACCATTAGCCCAATCTTCCATCATGGTTTTTGAAAACTCACCCGACAAAATATCGTCTTGATGCTTTTCAAATAATGGGCGCATAAGTGTTGTTAGCTGATCAGATAGGTCGCATGCAACGAGTTTTGCTGGGTTAGACAAGCGGTCCATCATGTTTGTCACACCACCAATTTTGAGTGCTTCTGTAATGGCTTCTAAGCCATATTGAATTAGTGCACCAGCGTATGCGGCATCTACACCGTCTGCGACCATTTTATCGTAAGCAAGTATAGCGGCAGCCTGTTGCATACCACATAAAATGGTTTGCTCACCCATAAGGTCAGATTTTACTTCAGCGACAAAACTGCTTTCCAGAACACCTGCTCGGTCACCACCAGTTGCACTTGCTAGTGCCTTAGCGTAATCCCAACCCTTTTGCTCAGGGTCATTTTCTGGGTGCACGGCGATTAAGGTTGGTACTCCAAAACCACGTTTATATTCTTCTCTCACTTCGGTACCAGGGCACTTAGGTGCACACATGACAACCGTAATGTCTTCGCGAATTTTTTGGCCTTCTTCAACAATATTAAAACCGTGTGAATACGATAAGCTTGCGCCTTTTTTCATGAGTGGCATAACAGCTTCAACGACACTGGCGTGTTGTTTATCAGGCGTTAGGTTGTAAACCAAATCTGCATTTGGGATAAGTTCTTGATACGTACCTACTGTAAAACCATTGCCATCAGCACGTTGGAAAGAATCTCTTTTTTCATCGATCGCCGCTTGGCGAAGGGCATAACTTATGTTCAGTCCAGAATCGCGCATGTTCAAGCCTTGGTTAAGGCCTTGTGCGCCACAACCAACTATGACTATGGACTTGCCTTTAAGGGCATCACATCCATTTTCAAATTCGTCACGTTGCATGAATCGGCAACGACTGAGTTGGTCGCGTTGTATTCTAAAATCTAAACTGTTGAAGTAATTTGCCATATATTTTCCGAGCACTTAAACAAATATGCTTGTTTGTTTGCTACAAATTAAGGGTTACAAAATTCTTGAAGTAGTGATGAGTTATTTATCAAACTACTGCTAGAAAAAAATGCGTCTGAGACGTCTATTTGTTAATAATACAACAATAGTTTATTTAATAAATTGAATTAAATGAAAAACAATATTACAAATTATGAAACAAATCCTTTATTATTATCAATTAAACATCAAAGACCAACGATATGGATTTAAAAAGCCTTAAACAATTCCAGCACTTAGCGAGCACTCTACACTTCTCTAAAACGTCAGAAGCAATGTTTGTGTCGCCGCCTACGCTTACTCGCAGCATAATGCGTTTAGAAGAGGAATGCGGTGCTCAATTGTTTGTGCGTAATAATCGCAATGTAGCCTTAACAAAAGCGGGAAAAAAGTTACTCGCTTTTGCTGAGACTACATTGGCAAATTTTCATCAGTTACAACTGGATATTGGCCATCAAAAAGATGTGTTAAGCGGCGAGCTTGCTATTTTTTGCTCGGTTACGGCAGCGCAAACCTATTTGCCTAATGTGCTCGACAGCATGCGTGCAGAATATCCAAGTGTGGATATTAAGCTAGATACTGGAGACCATGCTATTGCCCTAGCAAAAATTACAACTCTAGAAGCTAACCGAGCAGATGCCGCAATTGCGATACACACGCCAGATTTCCCTTCTAACATTCATTTTCAGGCAATTGATAGCGTTCCTTTGACCTTAATCGTGCCAGCGCAGATGGACGTGAGTGTCGTTGAGGATATTGAATGGAACAAGACTGACGTGATAATGCCTGCTCGTGGCCCTTCAAAGCGTATCGTCAACCATTGGTTTGCTGAACACAATATTCGACCACGGGTGTATGCTCAAGTATCGGGTAATGAGGCTATAGTCAGTATGGTGGCTTTAGGTCTTGGTATAGGGTTTGTGCCGCGAATAGTGCTAAAAAACTCAACTGCTAAAGACAAGGTCCTGAGTATATCGGTTGGTGATATTGAATCTTACAAACTTGGCTTATGTTACTTAAAAGAACGCGCTAACGAAGCGCTTATTCAAGCGTTAGCTAGCTTGTTTTCAGTAAGAAGTTAGTCCTATTTGCTTGTCTATATTGTGATGATATTACTCTACCGACAATCTATTATAGATGCTTGTTGTTCACCGCTACTGAGTTAATTGCCTGAGCAATTTGTCAAAACCCCTATAAGAAAGCGCTTCGGATAGGTGCACTTTACTAATAACTTCTTCTGATTCCATGTCGGCGATACTTCGAGCCACTTTTAAAGTGCGGTGATAAGCTCGCATCGATAAGCCTAACTTGTCGATTGCGCTAGTAATGAATTGTCTATTGGCTTTTGACAGTTGAGCAACTTCGTCAAGCTCCTTGTTGTTTAAGGTAGCATTTAATTTACCTTGTCGATTTAACTGTGTCTGTTGCGCTTGTATAACAATAGCCTTAACTTGGTTGCTAGAGAGTGTGCATGTTTGTTGCTTATTTAAAGCTTTACTGATATCGATTTTAGGGACCTGAACTTGTAAATCTATCCGATCTAATAAAGGGCCAGATATTTTGTTTAAGTAGCGTAATATTTGGTCTGCATTGCAGCGATTGTCATTTACATCGCCGGTGGGACTTGGGTTCATTGCGGCAACGAGCTGAAATTGACATGGATACGAGGTTTTATGTCGTGCTCGCGACAAGTTTATTTCGCCAGTTTCGATGGGTTCGCGTAATACATCAAGCGTATGGCGGCCAAATTCGGGCAGTTCATCTAAAAACAAAACTCCTTTGTGAGCGAGGGTAATCTCGCCTGGCATAGGATAACTTCCACCCCCCACCAACGCAGCGGCTGAGCTAGAATGATGAGGCTGTCGAAAAGGCCGTTTGCGCCAATTATGAGGGTTTATTTGCTGACCCACTACTGACTGTATGGATGCAACGGTCAACGCTTCTTGTTCGCTCAAATCCGGTAAAATGCTGAGCAAGCGATTTGCAAGCATACTTTTGCCTGTGCCCGCTGGCCCAAACATCAATATATTATGCGAGCCGACAGCCGCAATTGCTAAAGCTCGCTTTGCGTGTTGTTGGTGAATAATATCGTCTAAATCGCCATATGTGCGAGATGAGTCAGCAATGTTGTCAATGCTTGTTGATACGTAAGCTTGTTCAAGTGTTTTTTTGTCGGTTAAATGTAAATAAACCTCCCATAGGCTTTTTGCTGAAAGTACTTTAGCTTTGCTAACAATGGCTGCTTCACTTGCATTAGTTTCGGGGAGTATTAATTCGCGTTTACACTCAGCAGCAGCAAAAGCCATGGGCAGGGCGCCTTGTATACTGCGCAGCTCTCCCGATAAAGCAAGTTCACCCACAAACTCATATTTTTCTAAACAACCCGCTCCTATCCCTTCATGAGCGCAAATTATACCCACTGCAATTGCCAAATCGAACTGCCCACCGCCTTTAGGCAAATCGGCTGGGGCCATATTGACAGTGATGCGCTTTGCAGGAAATTCAAAACCTGCGTTGATCATCGCGCTTCGAACTCTGTCCCTGCTTTCCTTGACAGTTGTCTCAGGTAAACCGACTAATTGGAAAGCAGGGAGGCCGTTAGATAAATGCACCTCAATGGTGACCAAAGGCGCATCAATACCAAGATTGGCGCGGGTATATACTAGGGAAAGTGACATGCTTGTCTTTTCTCATCCATGAGTTGTTAATCAACGTGGATGATTATTGGTAAAAAAGGACTTACAGGCAACTGGCTATCAGGCTAGTTTCTTTAGGTTCATGTAAGGTTCCAAAAAATCATAGCGTTTAACCACATTCTCGTCGGCTTTTGATAAGGCAATGGTTTGAAACCATGACTTGGCATCTATAATTTTAATCGGCTTTGTCAGTAACAGCACCCGTTGAAGCTGAGCTGACCGTTTTCGCATATTTGGCCAATAATCCACGCTTGTATCGTGCTTCTGGTTTGCGCCAATTTTCACGACGAGCTGCTAACACCTCGTCCGACACATTTATGTTCATCTGATGTGTTTCTGCGTCGATTGTAATGCTGTCGCCATTTTCAACGAGCGCGATTGGGCCACCTTCGTACGCTTCTGGTGTGACGTGACCTATTACAAAACCGCGACTACCGCCTGAAAAACGCCCGTCGGTGATTAAGGCCACATCATCTCCTAATCCTTTGCCCATAATAGCAGAAGTTGGACTTAACATTTCGCGCATGCCAGGCCCGCCTTTAGGACCTTCATAGCGGATTACAACTACGTCATTAGCGACTACCTCACCGTCAATTATTGCTGCAAAGGCTTGTTCTTCTGACTCATAAACCTTGGCTTTGCCGGTAAAACTTAATCCTTCTTTACCTGTGATTTTTGATACGGCACCTTCAGGTGCTAAGTTTCCTTTGAGAATAACCAAGTGACTGTCTTTTTTGATAGCTTTGTCGAAGGGTAGAATAATATCTTGTCCGTCAGGGTAATCACTCACGTTTGCTAAGTTCTCTGCCATTGTTTTACCGGTCACTGTCATGCAATCACCATGCAACATACCGGCGTCTAGCAAGCGTTTCATAAGAGCTTGTATGCCACCAATTTCAATCAGTTCTGACATTAGGTATCGACCGCTTGGGCGAAGGTCGGCTATTACTGGCGTGCGTTTACCAATGCGCACAAAATCGTCTAGTGTGACCTCAACACCTACGGCGTCTGCCATAGCAATAAGATGCAACACAGCGTTAGTGGAGCCTCCTAACGTGATAATTAGCGTAATCGCGTTTTCGAAAGCTTCTTTCGTCATGATGTCCGACGGTTTAATATCATGGTCAAGCAAATGTTTAATGGCTTTGCCTGCATTAATACAGTCTTCTTTTTTACTATCGGATACTGCATTTTGAGCAGAGCTATTGGGTAAACTCATACCCAGAGCTTCAATGGCAGAAGCCATAGTGTTGGCGGTGTACATACCCCCACATGAGCCAGCACCTGGAATGGCGGTTTTTTCAATATGCTCTAATTGCGTAATGGGAATATCGCCTTTCGCATGTCCGCCAACCGCTTCAAAAACCGACACAATATCGGTATGATTTTCACCTGGGAGTATTGTACCGCCATAAACGAAAATAGACGGGCGGTTTAGCCGAGCTAATCCCATTAAACAGCCAGGCATATTTTTATCGCAGCCACCAATAGCAATAATGCCATCGTGGCCCATACATGCCGAAACCGCTTCTATAGAGTCGGCAATCACTTCACGCGAGACTAAGGAATATTTCATACCCTCGGTGCCCATCGAAATGCCATCAGAAATAGTAATAGTATTGTAAATAACGCTCTTTGCGCCCGCTTCATCTACCCCTTTACCGACTTCTTCAGCAAGTGTATTGATGTGCATATTGCAGGGCGTGACCATGCTCCAAGTAGACGCTATTCCTACTTGAGATTTTTTAAAATCGTTATCACCAAAACCTACAGCCCTAAGCATTGAGCGACTTGGCGCTTGGGCAGTGCCATCGACTATTTTTTTAGAATATTTGCGGGCATTGTCAGAATTTGATTTTTGGCTCATAGCTAGACTCTTATATTGGATAATTGTGGGAAAACAATAGTAGTAAAATTAGTTGGATGTGAGCAGGTACTGGTCCATAGACACAATCAATTAAGTGCAACAGGGTAACGTTAGTTTTGTAATAGTCAAGATGACTGCATATTTATTCAAAATTTTTTTCGTCATTCCTGAATATTACAGAGAGGGAACAGCGCTATTGGCTAAAATAACTTTTTTGCCTTGTTCACTGTAAATATAAGCCAAAAACCTAAGGACATTGGGTGATGGACTTTTAGCAGTAATTAAAAAAGAGTCTCGAGTAAAAGGATAACGTTTATTGATTAGGTTAGTTGAACTAGGATTTATACCATTGATGGGTAAAGCGCTAATCGTTCCATCACTCTGCGTCACTCTAACTAGTGTTGTTATGCCAATAGCTCCTGCAGTTTGCGAGAGCGCTTTTGCCATTTGACCTGATTTTTTTTTAGTCTTTACATCTGGCGATAAAAGCAATCTTGAGAAGCAAGGGATTTGAGCAACAAGCACTTCTGTATCAACCTCATCGAAGGGCCTAACAAATGGCTTTATGGGTACTTTCTTCCCGCCAAGCTTCTGCCAGTTTTTAGTTTTTCCAGTGTAAATATCACACAATTGTTGATGTGAAATATTATCGATATTGACTTTAACGTTGACGCCTATCACTACCGCCATTTTAGCAAACAGATGAACCTTAAATCCTTGATCAGTAAGTCGTTCAATATCGACACCATGACTCGCCATAGCAATATCGATTTTATTCTCGACTAAAGCCTGAATTCTATCCTTTGGGTTTAGTCCTGAACCGATTTTAATACTTTGCGGGTGTGTCTTTTTAAAGTCTTTAACCAAAGCCTCAACAAGCGGTTTTACTCCGGTTGAACCATCGATTATAAGTTGGTTTTTTGCATAAGCTTTACAAGCAAGAAGGATAAAAAACAAGGCAAACGCATAGGCTTTTTTCATGTTCTTTGTTCGAATTTTTAGTGACAAGAATGGTGCTATAGTATCGTGTAAAAGTTGAATTGGGTATACAGCAATGCATCAAATTGTAAGTAACAGGCTGGCCTTATGTAAGACCAGCCGCTTAGACATTACTTAATTTACTAAACAGCATCCTTTAAGTGTTTAAAGTATGTTGTTAACGCGTGGCAGATGCTCCTGCTGTCCATGGACCACCTGTTTCAACTATTGCATTTTGCAGTGCAGGTAGTGTGGTTTCGTAAACAGTGTTGACACGTTTGCTTACCGCATCTAAGCCTTCGTTAGCAAAGCCTAATTGTTCACGGTGTTGCTGCGTAGGACCATAAGAAGAACGCATTGCCGACATCGCATAGCCCAACCTGCTATTGATATTAGCCGGTTTTGCCCCTTTACGATTTCTTGACTCAAGGCCATTCAACTCAAAATTGATGGCATTAATTTCTGATTGAATACTCGCAAACTGCGATTCCAATGCCGCAACATTTGAGGGTGTACGGTCGATTGCTTTGCGCACAGCCTGCATAGTCGAATCAATTTCATCAAGCATTAATGAGCTTATAGAAGAACGTTTTTGAGCAGCAATAATTGCATTACTGAAGTTCTCGATTTCCTGTTCATCTGGTCCCTCTAGGGCTTTTTGATAAATCGATTTCAGCTCTAGTTCGACCGGTTGGGCTAGCTGAGTCACATCAGCGCCAACACGTTTAAATAAGGTGGCTGTATACTTTCCTGGCATGGCAGTTAACCCTCTGTTACGCCAGCCGGACTCTTCTTTACTTGAGGTAACTGCCCTATTGCTTGCATAAGTCATGTCCCAAGTAATACGATGCAGACCTTTTTGCGATTGCCCCTCAATGCGGTTCACAAAATCCCCATCGTCATCATGTATTTCAATATAAACGGCAGGTTTGGCTTGCTGATTTTCTGCTTCGATGGCCTCCCAACTTGGATATTTAGGGTAATCTTCTTTTTTAACCATTTCCTTTTCAGCTTTTTGACGCAACTCTTTGGCAGTCAACAGACTATCCTTCAAGTAATAAGTCAAAGTTGCACCGTGCTCAGGGTTTTTAGCAGCATAACGGTCGTCACCATCGGTTCGGGTGTGGTTTCGATCAAGCTGGAACCACTTCACAGGACGACTCGGTGCAAATAACAGAGCGTCACTTTCCATAGATTCTTCGGTCAATTGACGCAGCGGTGCATAATCATCAAGAATATAAATACCACGTCCAAAAGTACCGGCAACCAAATCGTTTTCGCGGCGTTGGATTTTTACATCGCGAGTTGAAATAGTGGGTATACCGCCTTCAAGTTCTAGCCATTTTTCGCCACCATCAACTGTAAAAAAGATGCCAAATTCAGTGCCGATAAACATTAAGTTTTTGTTTACATGATCTTGAACAATGCGCCAAACTAAATGCTTGTCTGGGATAGTGTCGGCGATTGAAGTCCACTTTTTCCCAAGGTTGGTTGACTTAATAAGGTAGGGTTTAAAATCGCCATACTTATGGTTATCTAACGCAACATAAACAGTATTCGGGTCGTACAAATCAGCACGGATGTCATTCACGTAGGCGGTTTCAGGAACTCCTCTTACATCATCAAGGTCGATTTTTTTCCAATTTTTACCACCGTCTGTAGTTACCTGAATCAGTCCATCATCCGTTCCTACCCATAAAATATCTTCGTCTACTGGGCTCTCTGAAAAATTTGCGATAGTGTGGTATTCGGACATGGCATAGATATCCCAACCGGCTTCTACCGACCAAGTTCTTCCCATCATTGGCATGTGCATACGGTTTTCGTTTTTGGTTAAATCGCCTGACAATGGCGTCCAACTATCACCTCGGTTATCTGAACGCCACACTCTTTGTGAAGCAAAATAAATCCGCTTTGGATCATGGGTAGAAACATTAATTGGCGCATCCCAGTTATAACGTTCAGCTGGTTCACCCGGACGCGGTTGAGGTTTAATGTAAACGCCTTCTTTAGTTTTACGGTCAATACGAGTTAAGTTACCTTGCTGCCACTGAGAGTACATTATGTCCGGATTACCGGGTTCCGTAGCAGGTTGATGCCCATCGCCACCAAGTGTAAGGAACCAATCTTTGTTCTTGATACCTTCTGTGCGGTTTGTTCGTGATGGGCCGCCTTGAGTAGAGTTGTCTTGCGCGCCTGCATACACCATATAAAAAGGTTGTGAATCGTCAGCGGCCACTTTGTAAAACTGGGTCAATGGCAAGTTAGCAATAAAGCGCCAGTTTTCCATGCGATCGTGCGACATATAAATACCACCATCAGAACCGATGAGCACAAAATCTGGATCGGTGGGATGGAATGCCATAGCGTGATCATCAACGTGTTTACGACGTGTGCTAATAGGTGTCCAAGTTTCGCCACCATCATCCGACACTTTGCTGTAATTACTAGCAATATAGACGCGGTCAAACTGATGGCGGTCGGCAAAAATTTCTTGGTAATAGTGCGGACCTGTTCCACCGCCCACTTCGTCTGATAATTTGGTCCAACTCGCACCTTGATTATCGGAGCGATAAAATCCGCCTTTACGGTTATCGATTTCAATTGTTGCATAAACAACATCTGGGTTAATAGGCGAAATAGCCATGCCAATTTTACCCATATTTCCACTAGGTAAACCTGTTTTTAACTCCGTCCAGGTTTCACCACCATCGTCAGAAGTGTGTATGCCTGAGCCTGGGCCAGTCCCTACATAGGCCGCAACCGTGCGTTGACGAGACCAAGTCGCTGCATACAGCTTGTCTGGATTGCGCGGATCGATAAGTAACGACGTAACACCGGTCCATTCATCTTCGGGTGTTAATACTAATTCCCAATTTTTACCGCCGTCGCTTGTTTTGAATAGGCCACGTTCACCGCCACTGGTCCAAAGTGGACCTTGCACTGCCGCCCAAACCGTATTTGAATCATTTGGATGGATAATAATATCGGAAATGCGCTCGGATGCTTTCAAGCCCATATTTTTCCAAGTTTCACCACCATCTAAAGATTTGTAAATGCCGTCACCAAAACTGATATGACGACCACCGTTATTTTCACCTGTACCGACCCAAATAATATCTGAATTACTCGGATCAATCGTGACGTCACCAGTGGAATATACGGCCTGTTTGTCAAAAATAGGTGTCCATGTGGTACCCGAATTCTCGGTTTTCCAAACACCGCCTGAACCCACTGCGGTGTACCATGTTGATGGATTTTTTTGGTCAACTTCAATATCTGCAATCCGGCCAGACATATAAGCCGGGCCAATGTTGCGAAATTCCATCGATTTAAAGGTACTGCTGCTAAAGGCTTTGTCTTTTTTATCATCAGATTTGTCAGCTAGAGAAAAATTGCAAGATAGCATGAGAGACGCAGTTAGCGCCGCATGGAGAAATTTCTTCATATTATTTTTCCTATTTCGAAGATTCCGTTTTGTTGTCTAAATCATTCTACAAAATGAACAGACCCTGTTTTATACAAACAACGTTAAAACACAGTATACAAGTATTTGATATTTCAGCCAGTTTAAGCGACTACGATAATGTCTGTATATAAATGATAATCCAACAGCATAAAGCGAATGAGACTAGGATGTGCTTATCTCAACACTATTTTTAGATTTTTTATGAAAGAAGTAAAAGTATCCAGACAATGCAGCGCATGCGAAGAGTGCATAGCTTAAATAACCAAAAGCATCATTAAATGCATACACATAACTTAAGGAGTTTAGGTTTTCATTTGGTTCGCCATATGCCAAGTTGTCTAAACGATAGGTGTTAGCACGCGTGTTGATGTAAGCGGTTATGCCAGCTATGCTAAAAGCACCACCTAGAGTACGGAAAAAGCTATATTGTGTTCCCATGCTTGAACTTAATTCAGCTGGCGCGGCGCTTAACATTATCATTGATAAAGGTAACACTAACAGCAGTAAGCCTAAGGATCGTAACAACTGAACAGTCAAGAATTGATCGGGTCCAAAATCGACTCCCATACTGGAAAGCACTACACTCATAGCGCCCAGCACAACAAAAGCCAAAGAAATAAGTGAATAGGCAGGAAACTTGTCGCGGACTTTGATAAAAATCGGCAGTAATATAATTTGTGGTACTGCAGCAAATAATATTACTTTAAAAATGGTTTGCGGTGTTGCATTGTGCACAGTAATTAAATAATACGGTACTAAATACAACAAGCCATAAACAATCACGCCCATTAAAGCCGACATCATCAACACAGTCGCACTTTCTACATACTTAAACAATCGTAAGTCAAACAACGGTTGCTTTTGCAGGCTTTGCCATATTAGCCCCGCAATTGTGAAAGTAAGTCCGGCAAAAACGAGAGCCCTTATGTGTTTATCGCTAAGACCGTCCCATAAATAAAAATGTTCTAAAGCCCATACAATCAAACCAAAACCAAGACACAAACAAATAAATCCTGCTAGATTTGGATACGATAATTTATCGGGTGCAGACGAGACTTGTGTGTTTTTAAGCGCGTTGGATTTTACGAATAAGCAAGGCAGGGCAATAAACGCAATAAAGATAAACATATAAGAAATTAGCTCTACCGGCAATGATAAACCGACCAGCGGGCCTAAAATAGGGGCGGTAATGGTGAGTGCAGTAAACGCAGTTATCGCGCTTTTTTGCTGTTCATTATCCACTTGGGTTTTAATCAGAATGTATGGTAAAGGTAACAGTAAACCACCAAAAGCTCCCTGTAACGCTCTGACCAAAACAAAGCTATCTATTTGAACTACTGAGAAAGCTGCTAATGAACTCAACAAAAAACCGGCACCAGCCAAATTTAACAAACGCTCAGGGCTGAAAAATCGCAACCAAATGGGAATGGTTGACATAAAAGTAATTTCAGCAACTAAGTATATTGAAGTTGCCTTAGACATTTCTGGTAAGGTGGCAGCATAAAAGTTAGATAACAAAGCAGTGCTAGCGCTCACTGCATTAAGCGCAAATATAGCGGCAAAAGCGCCTAAAAAAGCCGCATAAACCGAAAACGGCAATGACATTTTCATTTTATCGAAACTTTAGCCGACATTCCCAGTGCAATATGTGTTTCTGAGGGAGTTTCAAAGGCTATGCGCACCGGAATTTTTTGCGTTAACCGGGTATAACTTCCCGAGGAATAATTAGGGGAAACTCCTGATACTTTTGCTCCAGCAATGGGCTCTATTTGAAGCACCGTGCCAACCACTGGGTCGGGATAAGCGTCGAATAAGATATCAGCCTCGTCGCCTATTTGTATCTGACTTAAATACGATTCAATAAAATACGCAGTAATGTAGAGATTTTGGTTGTCGATGATATCTATCATGGCATTGCCAGCAGTCGCAACCTCACCTTTTTTGACCATAATTTTATTAACTACACCGCTAATAGGCGACACGATAACATGGTCATTTTTTATTTTTTTATGTAAGTCTATTTGTCTATTTAACAGGGCTATTTCGTCTTTTATGTCTCTTTGACGTTGAGTTAATGAAGCGATTTGATTAAGCAAATCTATTTCTAACTTCTGATGAGTAGCAAGTTGTTGCTGCTGTGTGTTTAGCGCAAATGTGGTGTTGTCTACTACCGTTTGCGAGGCGTTTTCGCCTAATGTTCTAAATTGAGATAAACGCGATTGAGTGTATTCAATCATACTGGAGGTGTCGTTTACTGATTTTTCTACTCGCTCAGCTCTTGCTCTTAATCCGGGTAAATCGATTTCAGTATTGTTGAGTTCGTTAGTAAGTGTTAGCAATGAGGCAGTCAAACTCAATGTTACATTTTCATGTTTCTTTGTATCTAATACAAATAATTCTTGGCCTAGTGTAACCAATTCACCTTCTTTGACCGTCTGTTCAACTACCAAAGCATTGAGAACACTTGCAGGCCTATATTGTTGGCCATCGACAAAAGCGATATCGGTTTTAGGTTTGGTGTATATTCGCCAGTCAATAAACGTAACAGATACACCAATAATCAGGGTTATAACCAATAGAGCTATTCGGAACATTCGTCTTCTCGGTATCCCATAGCACAGGTATAGCCTTCACCTGGGTATTGTTTTTGTTTGTGTCGCATTAAATTTCCATCGTAAGTTGCGCGTGCCAAAGAGGTAACGGGCGTGTAACCCTGCTCGTTCCATAACAACATAAATCTTAGCTCAACACGCAACTTGTTGTCACTTTTTAATGTTGGATGAAATGCCGCATATTCAATTCTTTCTTGCAGAATAGAATTTTTAGGTGCTTGCTCTACCTCCTCTAAGCTAGGAGACAGGAATACTTCTTTTCCTCCAAAGCCATTAGGATGCTTAAGCACCATGTTGTTTAAATCAAACTCTTTGGCATTATCTAAGGCAAAGGTTTTTGGGAGAGTATCATGAGATATTCGACTTAAAGAGGCTTTATCGACCTTGTAATACCAAGCTGGATGGTTGAAATGGCTTATGTTTTTATGTTTTAGTAAATTCAGCAAAAGGGTCTGTTCGTCGTCGTTTAGAGTATGAAAAATTGAGCGGTGATAGCAGCGTTTGATACTTTGCACACCATTATCGCACCAATGCATCCATTTTCTTTTGTACGGGTATATGTCCAATATAGAACGAGGCGAAGCGATGTGTAAGCTGCTCATGAAATCGTCTGCTGTGCCTTGGCGAATAATATTTTGATCTAACATTACTAGATGGTGGGCAGGCAAACCATGCGTAATAGTGTCTTCGACGAGCTTGCGCCTAGTATGTGTACTTGTTTGGCAAAGTGTAGAATCAGGTGCATAGAGGTCTTCTAAATCTAACATTAGACTCATAGCTGAAGGGAAAGCTTGTGCCTCAATAAGCTTGATGTCGAGGTCACCATTTGTTTCTACTATTGCGAAATCAACGCTAAAGCAGTCGGGTGTATCAGTTTTAAGAGTTTTATTGAGTGCTTCAATGCCTGGAGAGTAAACTTTATTGTTGGTAAGCAAATCTGCAATTTGGCAGGCTTTTTTTGCCCAAGCATCCAGTTTTTTTTGCGCAAAAAATATCGGATGATGCAAAAAAATCTCTGTTGATGGGTGTGGCCATCGTTTAGCTATGCGTTTTGAATTTATTAGCGCTTGGCGTGAGTACGCCATGCAAAAATTGTCATACAACTGTTGTTTCTTCTACGTTCACGTTAAAGTGTTCACAAAGCGTTTGCAATGCTGCCTCGGGAAGGCGTTTTTTAGTTTTAGCGATCAAGGTATGCATAATTGTGCTCATCTCTACTTGCTCATACTGGTCATTGAATAAGCAGGCATTTTTGCCATCACGCATTGCAATCCACCGATTTTCGTTGATAAGGCTAGTAGGTGCTTTCCAATTTTCTAATACTGTGTTTTTTCGATGAATTTGTTCAACAACTGCAAACATAAGCGTTAGCATTGCACTGGCTAGCTGACTGTTAGCCTGCATATCCATATTGCGCACTTCGATAGTACGATAAACTGGGTGGTATCGCGCATCAAACCAAAGCTCGGTAGTTCGTTCAAGGACTTTTTGATTAACCAAATGATTCAGCTTCGCTATTTCACTTTTCGCACTGCTAATAACGTCAGGTATGCCGGTGCGAGGTAAGCTAGAAAATGCAGTCATGCGGTAGCATTCCATTCCGGTATCTCTGCCAGCAAATTCACGTGAGTTTGCACTCATCGCTAAAAAAATAGGCAAATAAGAACGCAAGGTATTGAAGACTCTGGGCATATCTTCTTCAGTAATACCACCAATGTGACCATGCATGCCAAACACTAATCCGCGTTTTAGTACTTCACCGTAACGCTCTAAGGTCTTTCCATGATATTCAGTGTCAACTAAAGGTTCGTTTTGCCATTTAAGTGTAGGATGCGTACCACCAGCAAAAACAGTGGCGTCGTGAATGTTTGCCTGGGCGTGAAGCCATGCTCGACTATTTGAGCAATGGCGTGCTACATCTCGAAATGAAGTGAGTATATGGCTTGAAATCTCAACGACACCCAAATGTGTCTCTTTGCTTAGCGAAAAATTTTCAGTTGGCGAATCCCAGACATCAAAAGGAGGGAGGGCAGATTGTCTGCCATCCCTACTTAACCACATAAATTCTTCTTCTATCCCGTATGTAAGCATATCCGTCCCCGAATGCTTTTTACTTATTATTTTGAGACTCTTTTCACTACAAAAGTCTACTTTATGGAACCTATTCTACGATATTTTTTTAATAAGGTATACTTTTTTATATCTAGGAATAATTTACGATACTTGACAAGCTTTAGATCTAAAATTTTTTTCAATAATTTCAAAGATGTTTTACATTCTAAGGTTTTTAACTATTTTAGAATAATTTTGTGTTTCAGGACACTGTTGGGGCTTCGCTAAGTAAGAGATTTCTTTTCTAAAACCCTATTTATGTTGGGCTTTTTTCATTATTGACGAATTATGTTCAAGTATCTAAGCCTGGAAATTAAAATTAAAAACAACAAGCGTTACCCACATTTAATGTTTACAATATCTTATAAATATAAAAAGGAGAGACTGATGCCAAATTTGGGTTCAGTAGTAGTATATATCCGCAACTTGATACGTGAGCAGAATTAGATGATGAGAACTGTTTCTGAATATTTGGTAAACATACTTAAAGCCCCAATTTACGATGCTGTTAAAGTAAGCGATACAAGCAAGCTCGAAAGCTTATCAAAACAGCTGGGTAACCATATTTTCTTAAAACGAGAAGACCAACAGCCGGTTAAGTCCTTCAAATTACGCGGAGCTTACAACTGCATGGCTCAGTTAAGCAATGAGCAAAAAGCCGCTGGCGTTATCGCTGCTTCTGCTGGAAATCATGCACAAGGTGTTGCATACGCAGCGAATGCGATGGGCATTAAAGCGACTATCGTGATGCCTGAAACCACCCCCGATATAAAAGTAAATGCAGTCAAACACTTTGGTGGGGATTTTGCGACTGTCATTCAGCATGGCACCAGTTTTGATCAAGCGAGCGCATATGCTAGTCAATTATGTACAGAAAAATCTTTGTCTATGATCCCTCCTTTTGACCACCCTGACGTCATTGCTGGTCAAGGGACTATTGCCAAAGAACTCCTAGAACAATTGAACCATATTGATATTTTATTTGTTGCTGTTGGTGGAGGGGGATTAGCTGCTGGTATGGCAGTGTTTATAAAACAAATAAAACCTGAAATTAAAATTATTGCTGTGGAGTCAGAAGAATCCGCTTGCTTAAAAGCTGCGCTCGAAGCAGGTAAACCTGTCATGCTTGATCATGTTGGTATTTTTGCTGACGGTGTTGCAGTGAAAATAATTGGTGAGGAACCATTTGAGATATGCAAGCAATTTGTCGATGATGTGATGACAGTATCAAATGATGAAATATGTACCGCTATTAAAGATATTTTTGATGACACCCGAGTGATTGCAGAACCTGCTGGTGCGCTGTCGATTGCCGCTATCCGAAAATATTGTCGAGAGCATGAGACAGTAGGTAAAAGCATGGCCGGAGTGTTATGCGGCGCTAATATCAATTTCCATACTTTGCGTTATGTGTCGGAGCGGTGCGAGCTAGGTGAACAGAAAGAAGCAGTATTCGCAGTAAAAATCCCTGAAACTAAAGGTGCGTTCAAAGCTTTTTGTACGCTACTAGGTGGAATAGTAATTACCGAATTTAATTATCGTTTTAGCGGTACCGAAGAAGCACATATTTTTGTGGGCGTAAAGCTACGAAATGGCGCTGAAGAATTTGCAGCTTTGATGAGTAAACTGACTTCCAAAGGGTATGATTGTTTTGATATGTCACAAAATGAACTTGCGAAATTGCATGTTAGACACATGGTAGGTGGCCGCCCAAAAGTACAATTTGAAGAAAGTGTTTTTAGTTTTTCTTTTCCTGAGTATCCTGGGGCATTGATGCACTTTTTAAATACTTTGGGTGAATCTTGGAATATTACCTTGTTTCATTATCGTAATCACGGCGCCGCTCAAGGCATGGTATTAGTTGGTTTTGAACTGAGTCATGAACAAAGAGCTAGTTTCCAGCGCTATTTGGACGAACTCGATTTTGACGTCCGAGAACATGTTAATGATCCAGCTTATGAGTTCTTTTTATCCGCTCGCTAGTTAGCCCCAGTAGAGGCATTTACATCTTGTTTGGATCAAACATTTCTTTCATTTGATTAGCAAATGCAATAAATTTTTCTTTCACAGTAGTGCGAATTTTAATCGTCAAGTCACTTAAAATTATTACGCCTTCCACAGTGATTGTTGGCGCTTGAGAAGGGGCTATAGACGCAGCGCGGTTTTTTACACTGCCCAATACGCAAACCGCCTTAGAAACAATATTAACGTTTTCGGGCACAAAAATTCGCTCGCTACCCATGAAGCTAATTATTTTAATACGCACATTGGGTGAGGAAAACCGAGCATCAGTGAAATCTATTTTTGCGCTACCAAGAATAGAGTACACTTTGATTAATTTGGGTACTTCCCATACACCGCTACGGTCAGTTTCAGAAAGAACACTTATCATGTTTTCGCTTTCTTCAACTTCATTGTTGGCATAATTGACCGAGAATTGTTTTTGCTTATGTTGTTTTATTGTGTCATCAGGAGCGTCTGATAAATCTTCGATTTCATCTAGCATTGCCTGATTACTAGTCGCCGCAATGACTTTATCGAGCCTGCGCTCAAACGCTTCATTTGAGATAAAACCATGACTGTAGTTATGAATGAGGGTATCGATAACTTCTTCTTTTACCTGTTCTCTTGGGCGATCTTCTAACTTTACAGTCATTTTTATGTCCTTTAATTCTATTGGCGATTTTAGGGGGTTATTTCAGCCATGAGTCCATTTAAAAGCATAGCGCGTGCCAAAAATAAAATGATTTAAAAACAATGACCTATGTTTTTTGGGATTCATTCTGTTGAGTAAAATCACTACAACTTAGTGTATTTCGCAAAAAAATATGAGTTTAAATGCGTTCCAAATGTTGAATAATTTCTGGCCAAACAAGAGGTTCAATTGCATCTTTCAAAGTCTTACTCGCATCAGAAAAACCTAAGCTACCGTCTTCGTGGCTTTCAACAAGCTTGTTTTCGCGTAAAGCATTTACAAAAGTACCCAATACATTCTTGTCATAAAACTCAGGCGAGTGCATTCCAAATAAAATAGACAGTCTTTCTGCAACAGTAGTTGATTGGCGTTCTAATTGTGAGCGGCCAATATTTTTTTCGGTTTCTAAGACCCTTAATACAACGGCATACCGCTGCCAAGTCTCTTGCATACTCCGACTCATTAACCAAGCACTGTGAAATCCCTTCGAGCTTGTTTCAGGTATGCTAATTAATTCGTCAGACTGCTGCAAAAAGCCTTGTTGAAGTAAGTAAGGTAATAAAGAATCAACGTATGCAATGGCTTGTTCTATGTTCATATGCATAAAAAACTCACGCTTTAGCATTGGATATAGATCTTGAACTAACCCTAACAATGCCGATTTGCTTAATTTCTTATGGGCGAATACAGCTGCCATTACCAAGCTAGGAAGCGCAAACATATGCATAATGTTATTGCGGTAAAAGGTAAGTAGTAGAGCATTGTCTGGTTTGGGAGAAACCATTTCACCATACTTATCTTGGGTTTGTTGAAAGCGATTTAAGGCTAAGGTGCGATTAACAATTTCGCTTGCCTCTGCACTAGGGAAAGTAGCATCATCACTATATGGATTAGCTTTGAATATTGCCAAAAAGTCAGTGACGGCGGTGACTAATTCGTCTTTACTCATAATTTGTGTTTTAGATGACAATAAGCAAAAGGCTAATAGTGCAGTCCCATTTAATGCCGCATTTTTATTAATTGTGGTCATTATTTTGGTGGCAAGATTATTCACGGTAGGTGTTAGCCATTTGGGCTTTTTGTCGCCTTCAGGAATTTGTTCACGCCAGTCAGATACTTGTTCATCTAAGTATGTATGCAAGGCGATAGGTTCGCCAAAATTGACATAGCCATGCCCATAGTTTTTTAATTTTCTGATAGCAGAGAAAACTTGAGTAGGTGACTCTTTCTTCTTGGATTTTCCTTTGAGTTCTTTTTGGTAACTCTTAACTTCCATAACGTGCTCATACCCAAGGTAAACGGGCACGATAGATACGGGCCTTTTTACGCCTTTGGTTACAGCTTGTATGGTCATGGCTAGCATGCCAGTTTTGGGAGGTAGTAAACGACCTGTTCTGCTACGACCGCCTTCAGGGAAATACTTAACGGAGTAACCTTTATTAAACAGTAATTCTAGATATTCTCTAAATATTGAACTGTATAGCTTATTGCCTGCAAAACTGCGACGTAAGAAAAACGCCCCGCAGCGCCTAAAAATTGGGCCAGCTGGCCAAAAATTTAAGTTAATACCGGCAGCGATATGTGGCGTGACCAATCCTTCATGATAAATCACATAAGTCAGCAATAAATAATCCATATGACTTTTATGACAAGGTACATAAATAATTTCATGTCCATTGGCTGCTAATTCGCGCACTCTTTCTGCATGCGATACATCGATACCGTCATATATCTTGTTCCAAATACGCGTTAATAATCGGTCGGCAAGCCGTATTAGACCTTCGCGATAATCGGCAGCTATTTCGTCCACATATTTAATTGCTTTCTGCCGGGCTTTTTCTGGGCTGAGTTTTTTCTGTCGACTTTCTTCTTCTATCGCTTGTTTGACCGCTTTTGCGCCAAGTAACGAGTTATGTAGTGTTTCTCGTTCTAATAATGTTGGGCCACTTAATGTTTGTCGTTTACGCTGGAAATGAGTGCGTGCCACTCTTATTAATTTGTGTGCTATTTGTTGGTCACTGCCTTTTAAAGAAGCCATTTCCCGAGTTGAAACCGGTTTTGAATAACTAACAAAGTTGTCACGACCAAAAAATAAAACGATAAATGCCTTACGCAACCAATTTGGAGAAGCTTTTATGGCTAAAAGCTGTGCAAATCCAGATTTTTCCTTTCCTGCTGAGCGACCCCAAGAAATAAAAACCGGTACGACTTGGGCATCAAGGTCTTCGAATTCTCTATGCAAGTTAAACATTTTGGTGAAATTTTCTTCGATCGTGGTTGGCTTAATACGTTTAGTAAGAAGACTTTGGGGACGATCTAAATAATAACTACGATTATGCTCTTGGTTGACTAGGGTTAGTGGTTTGTTAGGAGCGGGTAAACCTAGCGCTTCGGTTGACTTTTGCAGTGCTATAGCATCAGTAAAAGATTTGGTTTGTAACAAGTATACAATAGGGCGAGTTTTGTCTATCCCCAGTTCGTTTGATAAATCGTTTGGCACGCTTTTTACTGACACCATCCAGCCGATGGGGGCGGCGATCAGTTTTTTGAAAAAGAGACCTATCGAATTCATAACTACTCCATTGTCGCCTTTGTACAGGCCATTTATGCCCGATATATTAACAGGCAAAGCCGCCATCTGCCTAGTTATATGGGGCCAAGTTAACAAAATAGAATACCATGGGTTAAACATATTTTTGCTATTCAGCGCATGATTTGATGTTCGTTGCTTTATTTTGGGTGGAAAAATAAAGTTGCTTCTAAAGCAATACTGGATATACTAGCAACAACTGTATAGAAAAACAGGCTGTTTATGCGTCCACTAACACCACGACAACAAGAAGTTCTAGATTTAGTCAAAACAACAATGATTGACACAGGTATGCCGCCTACTCGAGCTGAAATTGCGCGGCAATTAGGTTTTAAATCTGCTAACGCAGCAGAAGAGCATCTAAAAGCCCTAGCAAAAAAAGGTGTGATTGAAATTTTGCCTGGTACATCTAGGGGCATTAAATTAAATGTTGATTTGGAAGATGAAGTTGAAGAAGGTTTACCATTGATCGGTCAAGTAGCCGCAGGTGAGCCAATATTGGCACAAGAACATGTCGAAAATCGTTTCAAACTCGATCCAGCCATGTTTCATCCTCGCGCCGACTTTTTGCTTAGAGTAAAAGGCGAGAGTATGAAAAATATTGGCATAATGGATGGCGACTTGTTGGCTGTTCACAAAACTGACCAAGTTAATAACGGTCAGGTTGTGGTAGCCCGAGTTGATGAAGATGTTACAGTCAAACGTTTTGAGCGAAAGGGTAGCGAAATTTTACTGCATGCAGAAAACGAAGAATTTGCGCCAATACGGGTAGATCTTGCTTCTCAATTTTTCACGATTGAAGGTCTTGCAGTAGGCGTTATTAGAGATCACGCAGGATTATAAAACATACTATTGAGTGTTAAAAATATTATTAGATCACAAGGCAACGATTAAAAGTTGCCTTTTTTGTACATAAAAGTTTCCTTCACCACGAAAAACTCGAGCAAAACAGAAGAAAAAAGTAACAAAAAACTAGACTCTTAACCTGATTTGTCCGATGATTATATAGGTATTTACATAATCAAAACAATTGCATTACTAGTTATTAATCTAAAGTCGAAAAAATACCATGAAAGCACTGCCGCTTTTTATGGTATTAGAGTTGTAATGCATAAATGGGAGTCCTAGTGTGAAGCTTGTAAAATTCATTTCGTGGTTGTCTTTGGCAACAGTCGGCTTTTCAGCAATTGCAGTCGAGACCGGAAGATCCGATCTTAACTTACGCAAAGGTGTGTCTGATATTAGTCATCAAGTTTATGATTTACATATGTTGATGTTCTACATCTGTGTAGTAATCGCTGTGGTCGTGTTTGGTGTCATGTTTTATTCCATGTTCGCTCACCGCAAATCTACAGGAGCGAAACCGGCTAATTTCCATGAAAGTGTGAAAGTCGAAATCGCGTGGACTGTCATTCCATTTCTAATTCTTATTTTTATGGCGGTTCCGGCAGCGAATACCCTAATTGATATGGAAGACGTCAGTGAAGCAGATATAACAATTTTGGTCACTGGTTCCCAATGGAAATGGCATTATGAATATCGTGAAAACGATATAGATTTCTTTTCTGTGCTAGCAACTCAGCCCGAGCAAATAGCCAATAAATTCGACAAAGGCGAAAATTATCTTTTAGAGGTTGATCGTCCCTTAGTTATACCAACTGGGAAAAAAGTCCGTTTTTTAATTACCTCTGACGATGTTATCCACAGTTGGTGGGTACCAGATTTCGCTGTCAAAAAAGATGCGAATCCTGGTTTTATCAACGAAGCTTGGACTAATGTAAACGAACCGGGTATTTACCGCGGTCAATGCGCCGAATTATGCGGCAAAGACCATGGGTTTATGCCGGTTGTAGTTATTGCTAAAGAACCCGCTGAATATGAAGCATGGGTAAACGAACAAGAAGCTATTGCGCGTAGAGCAAGAGAAGAAGAGCAACGCTTGCTTGCGATGAATATGAGCATGGAAGAATTAATGACCACAGGTGAGCGAGTTTACAAAGCGGTTTGCGCGGCATGTCACCAAGTCAACGGTGAAGGTTTACCCGGTGTGTTCCCAGCTTTGAAAGGCTCCAAAATGGCGCTTGAAGATATCGATGGTCACATCGATATTATCGTGAACGGTAGCCCGGGTACGTCGATGGCTTCTTTCGCGCGTCAATTAACGATGTCGGAAATAGCCGCAGTGACAACATACGAGCGAAATGCTTGGGGTAACAACACTGGCGATATGGTTCAAGCCAAAGATGTCAACGCAATTATGAATGGCGAGGAGTAGAGTATGTCAACTGCCACTGAAAATGTTCAAGATACACCTAGCACTGACCATGGTGCTGCCGACCATCATGATGACCACCATCATCATATTCCAAAAGGCATAACTCGTTGGTTATTTACCACTAACCATAAAGATATAGGCACTCTCTATTTGTGGTTTGCTTTTATCATGTTCTTGGTAGGCGGAGCCATGGCAATGGTGATTCGTGCTGAGTTATTTCAACCTGGTTTACAAATAGTAGAACCCAACTTCTTCAATCAAATGACCACTGTGCATGGATTGATCATGGTATTTGGTGCGGTTATGCCAGCCTTTACAGGATTGGCAAACTGGTTAGTACCGATGATGATTGGTGCGCCAGATATGGCGCTTCCTCGCATGAACAACTGGAGTTTTTGGATACTACCATTCGCTTTCCTAATATTACTTGCATCTTTGTTTATGGAAGGCGGCGGTCCGGCATTTGGTTGGACTTTTTACGCACCTCTGTCTACTACTTATAGTGGTGACAGTACTGCATTGTTTGTTTTTTCAGTGCATATCATGGGTATTAGTTCAATTATGGGCGCGATTAACGTTATTGTGACCATTTTCAATATGCGTGCTCCTGGCATGACATATATGAAACTACCGATGTTTGTTTGGACTTGGCTAATCACGGCTTTCTTGTTAATTGCGGTTATGCCAGTTTTAGCAGCTGCGGTAACAATGGTGCTTACCGATAAGTTCTTCGGTACCAGTTTCTTTGATGCTGCTGGTGGTGGTGATCCGGTAATGTTCCAGCATATATTCTGGTTCTTCGGACACCCAGAAGTATATATTATGATTTTGCCAGCTTTTGGAATCATCTCGCATATCGTACCAACCTTCTCGCGTAAAAAACTGTTTGGTTATGCATCGATGGTTTACGCTACGGTCTCTATTGCCTTACTTTCATTTATTGTATGGGCGCATCACATGTTTACTACTGGAATGCCAGTGTTTGCTGAAATGTTCTTTATGATAGCGACTATGCTTATTTCGGTGCCGACTGGTGTTAAAGTATTTAACTGGGTAGCGACTATGTGGCGCGGCTCTATTAGTTTTGAAGTACCCATGCTATTCGCCATTGCATTCATTGTTCTATTTACCATTGGTGGACTGTCGGGCTTAATGCTTGCAATAACACCTGTTGACTTCCAATATCATGATACTTATTTCGTTGTTGCTCACTTCCATTATGTATTGGTAACGGGCGCAATATTCTCGATTATGGCAGCTGCGTATTACTGGTTACCAAAATGGACGGGTAAAATGTTTGATATAGGTTTGGCTAAGGCTCATTTTTGGTGTTCTTTAGTGTCGGTCAACGTGTTGTTCTTCCCAATGCACTTTGTAGGTTTAGCTGGTATGCCTCGCCGTATACCCGATTACGCATTGCAATTTGCCGATTTCAATAAGTGGATATCGGTGGGTGGTTTTGCATTTGGTTTATCTCAATTAATCTTCTTATGGTTACTGATTAAAGCATGTAGAAAGCAAGGTGAACCTGTCTCGAGTCAAGTTTGGGAAGGAGCCGAAGGTCTTGAGTGGGAAATTCCTTCTCCTGCGCCTTATCATACTTTTGAAACGCCACCAGTGGTTAAGTAAGAATAGTTAACGAGTTAACAGTAGTTTCTATGACTAATCAAAAAATCGATATTAGTAGCGCTAACGAGCAAGAGTCTGGTTTAAATAATCAAACTCTTGTTCGAGAGCAGCCTAACCACAGTAAAACAGTTGGCAAAATACTGCTGGCAGTAGTGGGTATGTTTGGTTTTGGTTTTGCGTTAGTCCCCTTGTACGATGTTTTTTGCGATATTACTGGCATAAACGGCAAAACGAGTAACGAAGCTGCAGTTTATGAAGCAGTAGAAGTCGATACCAGTCGAATGATAACGGTAGACTTTATAACCAGAACAAATTCGGGCATGCCTTGGGAGTTTGAAGCTCAAACTCAGCAAGTGAAAGTCCATCCTGGTAAAATGAGTGAAGTTGCTTTTTATGTGCGTAATCCGACAAAACGAGACATAATCGCACAAGCTGTGCCATCTGTGTCACCGGGAACTGCTTCACTTTATATGAACAAAACGGAATGTTTTTGTTTTCAGCATCAACCTTTAAAAGCTGGTGAAGAAGCAATTATGCCGATGGTATTTTACATCGACCCTCAACTTCCAGAAGACATCACATTTTTCACATTACAATACACTTTGTACGACATTACTGAATCTGCTCAACCTGCAGACGTAGTGGCGATGAATTAAAGATAACGGAGAAAAACATGGCTCAAGAACAATATGAAAAGTACTATGTGCCCGAACAAAGCATTTGGCCAATCGTTGGTGCGGTAGCTTTATTCCTAATAGCGGTAGGAGCGGGTAACTTTGTTATTGAATCTACCAGCGATAAAACTGGCATTGGTGCTTATACCTTAATCGCAGGTTTAGCCTTACTGTTAATCATGCTTGTTGGTTGGTTTAAAAATCAAATTGACGAATCCATGAGTGGTATGTACAGCGCACAACTTAGCCGCTCTTATCGACAAGGGATGTCTTGGTTTATTTTTTCTGAAGTTATGTTCTTTGCCGCTTTCTTTGGCGCATTATTTTATGCACGTGCTATCTCAGTGCCATGGTTAGCTGGAGCGTCTAACAACGCAATGACTAACGAAGTGCTTTGGCCTACATTTGAAGCTATTTGGCCTTTGGTTACTACTCCAGATGGCAGTACCACACAAGCAATGCCATGGGGTTTACCAGCAATCAATACCGCCATATTGGTTGTGTCGTCAGTTACCTTGCATTTTGCGCATGTTGGTCTTGAACAAGTTAAGCGCACGCAATTAACGGTGTGGCTATCGGTTACTATTATTCTAGGTATAATATTCCTAGGTTTGCAAGGTTATGAGTATGTTCACGCTTATCAAGAATTAGGGCTTAAACTTGATTCTGGTGTTTATGGGAATACTTTCTTCTTGCTAACAGGTTTCCACGGTATGCATGTAACTCTGGGAACCATTATTTTGATTGTTCTTTTAGGTAGAGTACTGAAAGGCCATTTTACACCCGATGAGCATTTTGCGTTTCAAGCTGGCAGCTGGTATTGGCACTTTGTAGACGTTGTATGGATTCTCGTTTTCTTCTTGGTATATGTATTTTAATTTAGTATGGTCGCTGGTTTAGTTCTATTAGACCGGTGGCCATAGCAATCAATAATAAAATCATGATTGTGGCTGAGGCGATAACGCGTCGGCCAAGAAACTTGCTCATTGGCTCGGTAGATTTTCCCTTCAACATGATCATCATTGCTTTAAACAAGTTAAACACCATAAAAATTAGCAATACAATCAAGACTATTTTGATGACCACAGCTTTATCCCTTTTTAGTTCAGATATACTTTAAACCCTAGGTAATTGTAATGCCAAGCAGTAAAAATAGCCAAACATTCCCTTACATCGCTTGTGTGCTGGCGTTCATTGCGATTGCCATTATGATCGGTTTGGGTATATGGCAGTTAGACCGCAAGGCGGAAAAAGACGCACGCTTGGACCAAATCCAACAAGCACAAGCTCAAGATAATGTTGATATTGCGAAGGTCGCTGAAGAACCGTACTTATACGAAGACTTTATTGTATCTGCTAAGGGAAATGCGAATAATCAAATATTTTTTATAGACAATAAAATTGTGAGTGGAAAACCTGGGTACCATGTTTTAGTGCCTTTACAAACTAATCAAGGCATGGTGATGTTAAATCTTGGGTGGGTATCTTCTACAGGTTCTCGAGAAGTGTTACCTAAAGTGAAAATACCCATGCTGTCTGAGATTCAAGGTGTGCTTTATATTCCTACTCTCAACAAGATTATTACAGAAACTAATTCGCGTTATGGGCAGTTTCCCGTTTTATTGCAACAAGTTGATCTTGAAGAGATTAAAAAACACATAGGAAAACCTCTTCTACCCTTTGTTTTACGATTGACTGAATCGGCACCGCAAAGCGAGTCAAACTTTATACGCGATTGGCAAGTTGTTACAATGAGCCCTGAAAAACACTTAGGCTATGCTATTCAATGGTTTGGTTTGGCGATAGCTGCATTAACCGTTTTTTTATTAACAATGCTAAAATGGATGAATGGTCCTCAGCATCGCCTAGAACAAACAGAACAAGATTAAATTGTTTTAAATAGCATCATAACACCAGATATTTTAAAGGAATTATAAACAAGCATGAGCACCCAAAAAAATAACAAACGCGCTTTGATCATGATGATTTTGGTTTTTGTATTGCCTGTATTGCTTGCCTATATGGCTCTTCAATTTGATTGGTTTAACAAGGCGGCAACCAATAGAGGTGAATTACTTCAGCCAGTTATTGAAGCAGCAACAGTGCTAGATAGTAGTGATACAAAATGGCATTTAGTATATGTGTTACCTAATGTTTGTGATCAAGCCTGCGAAAATGCGATTTATAGTATTGAGCAAATATATACGGCTACAGGAAAGGAATCTGACCGTGTATCTATGTTGTTTTTACAAACTGAAAACTCTGCATCAGCGGCAATAGCAAAGGTGAACGAAAAAAACGGTACGTATTTGTTACAGCAAAGCCAGGAAAATGTTAATGATGTGTTTAAAAGCACCGATATAAATGCTATTTTCATTTCCGATACCTTGCACAACGTAGTTCTTCGATACCCCGTTACCGCAAATAAAGACGATGCCATTATGGATAGTAGAAACATTCTTGCTGATTTAAAAAAGTTACTAAAACTTTCACGAATTGGTTAGAACTAGGATATTAGAAAAATGAAGAAGTTAGTACTTGCCAGCATATTTTTAGCACTAGTTGTGATTATATTAGGCGCATACACGCGTTTAACGGATGCTGGCTTAGGTTGTCCCGATTGGCCTGGTTGTTATGGCCATTTAGGTGTCCCACAAACTGAGGCTCACATAGACGCAGCAAACGAAGCGTTTCCAGAGAGGCCAGTTGAGGCTGAGAAAGCTTGGAACGAAATGATACATCGTTACTTTGCAAGCGCGTTGGGCTTCTTTATTTTAGTTATTGCTATTTGGGCTGCAGTTAAACATTTTAAAGGTACAGCTGGTCCGGTAAAACTTCCCCTTTTGTTGTTAATTTTAGTGTGCTTTCAAGGAGCATTGGGCATGTGGACTGTCACACTAAACTTATTACCAGTTGTTGTGATGGCTCATTTGCTAGGTGGTTTTACGGTGTTGTCTTGCTTATTCCTTCTGTATTTACGACTCACTCCTTATCGAATACCTGGTGGTGATTCTTACATTCGATCAATGGCAAAATTTGGTGTGATTGGGATTGTATTACTTGTTGCTCAGATAGCTCTTGGCGGTTGGACATCAGCTAACTACGCCTCTTTAGTCTGTACCGAATTACCAATTTGCGAAGGAGCTTGGATAAACAAACTCGATTTTGCAGGTGCATTTTCAGTTCCCGACGCACAGAATTACGAATTTGGGGTGCACAATAATGATGAGCGTACCACTATGCATGTAATGCATCGCTTTGGTGCGATTGTAGTATTTTTGTATTTGTGCTGGTTTGCCATTGCACTCTTTAAAAAGTCCAGTTCTAGCATGGTGAAACGTTTATCTATATTACTGGTGATTGTTCTGGGTATCCAAGTGGCACTAGGTATTAGTAATGTTGTGTATATGTTGCCGCTTACAGTGGCAGTCATGCATAATGCAGTAGCGGCATGTTTGTTACTCGTAATGGTTTTATTGAGTTATACTATGTACAGAAAGTATTGATTATTGCTTAAATATTTACGCAAAAGTTGTACAAAAAAGAATAAAGGTATCAAGGAGTAGGGAATGAGTCGGGCAGCAGAGCTTAAGTCCAACCATCAGCAGGCACATACAAATAGTACGCAAACGGCTCAAGTAGTTAATGCGACTGAGCATATGCGAGCCAGTTGGCGTGATTATTATGAATTGACTAAACCTCGCGTTGTCATGCTGCTCTTACTTACCGCCTTGGTGGGTATGTGTTTAGCAACGTCTACTTGGGTTGAACCGGTAATATTGGTGGCAGGAATGTTGGGGATTGGTTTATTGTCTTCTGCGGCTGCTGTAATAAACCATGTTGTTGATCACAAAATTGATTCAGTAATGGCACGTACATTCAATCGCCCGGTTGCAAAAGGAAAAGTGTCAATTCGCAATGCCCTTATCTTTGCACTTGCTTTAGGCCTTGTGGGGTTTGTGGCATTAGCAGTATTTGTCAATATGCTCACAGCGTGGTTAACGCTGTTAAGTTTGGTTGGTTACGCCGTCATTTATACTATGTACCTTAAGCGCGCAACACCTCAAAATATTGTGATAGGCGGTTTGGCTGGCGCAGCACCTCCTTTGTTAGGTTGGACCGCAGTGACTGGTGAAATTCACGCTTATGGTTTGCTATTAGTATTGATAGTGTTTACCTGGACTCCCCCCCATTTTTGGGCCTTAGCCATACATCGTGAAAAAGACTACGCTAAGGCGAAAATTCCCATGCTTCCCAATACACATGGCGTAGATTTTACTAAAACATGCATTGTCTTATACACTCTGTTGTTATGTTTGATCTGTTTGTTACCTTACTTAACAGGCATGAGCGGCATGTTCTACTTAGTTGGTTCAAGCATGTTAAACGCTTACTTTATGTATTTAGCCCTAAAACTTAAATATAGGGCAAGTCCTACCACCGCCATGACAACCTTTAAATTTTCGATATTGCATTTAATGGTGCTATTTGTTGTTTTACTGATTGATCATTATTTGCCAATTTAGCAAGCAGAGATAACGCAGTTATGAATAATAAAATCCTTGGTGTTGTATTGGTGCTTGTGTTTGTTTTAGGTATTTACCTCGCATTAGTTATTGCACCACCTGGCTTTGATGATTCAGAAAGTGAAGATCTTACTGCACAAACCCAACATATGGTCTGGTATCCGCAAGCTCGTGCGCTTTCCGATTTTTCAATTACACAACACGACGGTAGTTCGTTCACAAAACAAAACTTAGTAAATAAATGGACGTTGGCCTTTGTCGGATATACATATTGCCCAGACATTTGCCCAGTTACTTTGTCCGAGATAAATAAAGTTTATCCACAACTGACAGAAAATGCTGTTGATAAACCATTACAAATTTGGTTTTTGTCGGTTGATCCAAAAAGAGACAGTATTGAACGTTTGAACGAATATATTAATTATTTTAACCCAGAATTTGTTGCCGCAACTGGGCCGCATACTGAACTTTTCCCCTTAGTACGTAGCATGGGCATGATGTATTCTTTAAGTGAAAGTACCGACCAACCTGACTATTTAGTCGACCATAGTGCTTCTATTGTAGTGATTAACCCAGATGGTAATGTGGTTGGTCGATTTAAACCCAAGCATGTACCTGGCAAACTTGCTACCAGCGATGTACAACAACTTTTAGACGACGTACCCGTACTTTTAGGTCACTAACTAAGCATGATTGAGCTAAAGAAAGGTACAGCAGAAGATTCGTCTTCGCTTGCCCCTTTAATCTTAGCTTCGGCGCCTGTACTTTTGCAATTTCTCTTTGGTTCAAGAGATGTTGCAAAACGCTTTATTGAACACGCAGCTAAGCAGATAGATGGACAATACAGTAGTACAAGACATATTATTGCAACGAACTCCAACTTACCCATTGCATGCATGACAGTATGGCATGCAAATATGCCAGAGTCTTTTAGGGCCGGCACTTTAGCAAGTCTTACAAAGTTTCTCGAACCATCGGTTCTTTCACATTTAATACGCATAAACCCTTTGTTAGAGGAAGTCTTTTTAGCACCCAAACATGATCAATTATGTATTGGGCATTTGTCTGTATCCGCAGAACATCAGGGTCAAGGTATTGGCAGAAAACTTATTGCCCACGCGATTAAGTTGGCAAAGCAGAGCTTATTAAACTCGATTGTTTTAGACGTAGAAGACAGTAATGAGCAAGCAATAAGTTTTTATCACGCTTGTGGTTTTATAGAAATCACGGAAACTAAGTTTTCCCCAACCGCGCAAACATTCGTACGAATGGAGTTCAGACTGCATTAGTCTAAAAATTTACCGTCTTGCGTAGACGTAAAAATAGGGTAAGAATACCAGTAAAAACGCCCTTTTTGCGACAAACTAGGTGCGGTGCAATTTATTCTTTGTCTACCTGGCGCAGTAAGATGATTTAGCCTTGCATTAACGCTATTATTACTTCGCTCTATGGCGATCGATTCTCCCTTAAAATAACAAGCAAAGTTAGCCATATTCAGGTCGTGGTCTTCTATTGTTAGGCTTAGCGATTTGATGCTTTCTTTGGGCATGTATTCAACACGTTTAGGATTTTGAGCGATGACAGGCATCGCCAAGCTATTTAACTTGGTTTTTAGCGTTTTTATATTCGCGTATATTCCGGCAGCGGGAAACCTAGGAAGAGCACCCGTATCACTAAAGTTACTAACAGCACCAGACTGCTGTCCAAAACCAATGTAACCTTGTTGTTGTAAACGTAATCTCAAGTCCTGATTAAATTCACCAAAAGGATAAGCTAACCACTTTTTGCTATACGAAAGTTGTTTTCTAATAGCATTTTCAGCTCTATTGATATTGTCCATCACTCTAATAAGCCATGCGCTTTCAGATTCTCCAGCTAGGCGTTCAAGTAGGTGCAAATGATCTAGTGTGTGATTAGCAAAAGTAGCCAAGGGCATCATAGATTTTATATCTTGCCACGTCATTTGGGCATTCGAGTTTCCGATTTCGTCAGGGTTTATGAATACAGTATATGGAAAGTCATATTTTTCTAGTATTGGCGTTGCGTTTTCAAATATATTTTTGTAACCATCGTCGAAGGTAATAACAACCGATTTATCTGGCAATGGCTGTTTATTTTTCAATTTACTCAGCGCGGTATCTAAATCGATGACTTGATGATGCTCTTTTAAATACCTCATATGCTCGCTAAATACTGAGGGTGAAATACTCGTAATACTTGGTGTGTTTGTGGCTACATGATGATATTGCAAGATCACAAAGTTACGTTCGTTAATCGGAATAATCGCATCCCTATTTTCACTAGCATCTGCTAGCACTGAATTCACCAGCATTATAAAGTACAGTAATAACACTCTTGCCATATTTCTATTTACACCTTTAATGAAGAGTAACTCTTAGCGCTAAAAAATAGGGTGTCAGCGGTATCGGTTCAATACCCCCATCTTATTTTTTCAACTATACTACTAATTCTTGTTTTGCACTTAGCTTTTAAGCTCAAAGGTATCTATCATTTTTGCCAAGTATTCCCATCACCGTTTATTAACACTCGCTTTTCCTCTTATTATTGCCAATATTACTACTCCTATTTTGGGCTTAGTCGATACGGCTATTTTAGGACGCATGGAACAGGTGCATTATTTAGCTGGTGCTGCTGTTGGCAGCCTTATAGTGACACAGGTATATTGGGTATGCGGATTTATTAAGATGTCCATCACCGGATTAAGCGCACAAGCCAAAGGCAAAAACCATTTATCCTCTTTAAAAGTGCTCGTTCAAGGCGTATTTGTAGCCTTAGTACTAGCATTTTTTTTACTGCTAAGTCAGGGTTTCATATTGTCTGGGGGACTATTTTTTGCCCAAGCTAGCCCTGAAGTAACAAGCAGCATTAGTGACTATTTTTCAACCCGAATTTTTGGTGCTCCAGCAGCACTAGCTAATTTGGTATTCATTGGATGGTTAATCGGGCAACAAAAAACACGTAAGGTATTGCTGCTACAAGTGCTCATAAATCTATGTAATATTTTAGCAAGTTTGCTATTTGTTTATGTATTTGGGTGGGGCGTGAAGGGCGTAGCGGCTGCAACCGTTTTTGCAGAATATTTTATGCTCTTATGTGCACTTGCTCTTGTAAATATATGGTCGAAAGAAAATGCAGATATAGGCTCAATTCAGCAGCTAATAACAAAAATAAGCGAATGGCTTAAGATGTCGCAACTGAAACCTATGTTGCACTTGAACAGTCATATTTTTATCCGTAATCTCGCATTACAATTCACTCTCGCTTTTATCACCCTAAAAGGGGTTCAATATGGGGCTTCTTTTGCTGCAGTAAACGCTATTATCCTGCAGTTCTTCGCATTAATCGCACTGGGCTTAGATGGCATTGCGAATGCGGTAGAAGCTTTAGTCGGTGAAGAAAAGGGTCGTCAAAATGCACAGGCCTTGCATCAGCATGTCAAAGTTGGATTGTTTTGGTCTAGCATGTTTGCACTAGTATATGCTGTCTTTTTCTATTTTTTAGACGACACCATCGTGGGTTTTCTTACACATCATGACGAAGTGAAAAGCGCTCTTGTTCCTTACGGAATGGTTATTTTACTCTTGCCATTAGCTGCACACTGGTGCTTTTTATTAGACGGTGTCTTTGTTGGATTAAGTGCAGGAAAACTAATGCGAAATAGTATGCTTGTGAGCACACTTTTCGCATTTTTACCCACTTGGTGGGTACTAAATGGCTTAAACAATATGTCGCTTTGGATCGCAATGTTGGTATTTTTAGCTTGCCGAGGTTTGGTCTTAGGAGGATATTATGTGTTTATTTACCGACAGGATCCCAACAAATTATTACGGATTGGTCGTTAAGGCTTCAGCCATTTCTCGCTAGATTTCCAATTTACTATCCACTTTGGAATATCATTAGCTTCCATAGGACGAGCGATGCCATATCCTTGTGCCAGTTCGCAACCAAGTTCTAATAAAGCAAGACCATGCTCGGGGGTTTCTACTCCTTCAGCGATTACCTCCCTTTGGAAGGTTTTTGCTAAACCAACTACACCCGAGACAATTGCCAAATCATCTTTATCTTCTAGCATATCGCGAACAAAACTCTGGTCAATTTTGATCATATGCGCAGGAAGTTGTTTTAGGTAAGTCAAAGATGAATAGCCAGTACCAAAGTCATCTAAAGCAAAATTGACACCTAAGTCTTGGCAGGTCTTCATAGTTTGAGAGACTTGCGCAGTGTCTTGTAAGGCACTTGTTTCAAGTATTTCTAGCTCTAAACAACTTGGGTCTATGTCGGGATAAGCCGCTAACAAAGCCGCTAAACAGTCGGAGAAATTATTTTGTTGTAATTGATATGCGCTTATATTGACACTAACAGAGAGATTTACGCCAACTTTTCTCCACTCTAGAATTTGTTTCAATGCCGATTCAATTACCCACTCACCTATATCCAAGCTAATAACATGCCCCTCAATAGCGGGTAAAAAATCCAAAGGGGGAATTCTACCTTTAGTTGGATGTTCCCAGCGTATAAGTGCTTCAGCGCCTATAATTTCACCACTGCGCATATTAACTTTGGGTTGATAATGCAATACGAATTCGTTTTCATTTAAGGCCGTTTTTATATCGTCTATACACTTACGTTGCGTATAAATCGCGGTTCCTTGTGCAATATCAAATAAATGGTAGTTGTTTTTGCCAGTCTGCTTTGCAATATACATTGCTTGGTCTGCATGCCGAATGAGTTGCTCCGCATTGACATCATCGAGCGGATACATAGTCACGCCAATACTAACGGTCACTTGGACAATACCGATAGAAATACTAATAGGTTGAGACACTGCCTCTAACAGGCGTTTCAATACAATTTCGCATTCTTCAAACGATTCTAAATCGCCCATCATAGCAATAAATTCGTCGCCACCTATACGGGCAAGTGTATCGTTTTCTCTAAGTGCTGCTGTCATATTTTGTGAAATAACAACAAGGAGTTCATCTCCTATATCGTGGCCGTACGCATCATTTATCGCCATGAAACCATCTAAATCCATAAACGCAACAGCGACAGATTTTTTATCTTTATGCTGTTGAATCATTGCCTGATTAATGCGCTCGACTAATAGCACTCGGTTTGGCAAGTTGGTCAGTAAATCATAGTGAGCTATTCGTTCTAACTGACTTTGGTTTTCTTTTATTGCGGTAATATCAGTAGACACAGAAATATAGTGTTGCACAAGGCCGTCTGAATTAGTAACGGCGCTAATGGTCAGCATTTCTGGATATATTTCACCATTACTGCGACGGTTCCAAATCTCGCCTTGCCAATGGCCATGCTTAATAATGTTGTCCCACATTTCGATATAAAATTCAGAAGAATGCCGGTCTGATTGTAAAATGCGTGGATTTTTTCCTAATACATCTTCTAGAGAATAACCGGTGATACTGCTAAAAGTGTCGTTAATTTCTATGATGTTAGCGTTGGCATCGGTAATAATTATACCTTCGTTTGCATGAGTAAAAACACTTGCAGCACGTTTCAAATTTTCTTCTGTTTGTTTTTTCTCTATCGCAATGCTAGCGAGTCCAGCCGTTCTGTCGATTACCGCCAGGTCATTTGGAGTTGGATGATTTACTTTACTGTGATAGATCGCGAATGTACCCAGTACTTTGCCAGAGGTCGAACGGATTGGTTCAGACCAGCATGAAGCCAATCCAGCTTCGCTAGCTAATTCTTTATATGCAGCCCAATATGGATGGGTTTGAATATCATCAACAATAACCCTTTTGTTGGTGTGCGCAGCTGTTCCGCAAGATCCTACCGCCTTTCCAATAGCGACGCCATTTACCGCCTCTGTGTAGAAGCATGGAAGGCTCGGTGCAACACCATCTACTAGATGTTTTCCCTCATCATCTAACAATAAAATACTACACATCATGTTTGGATTTTCTTGTTCAACAGCAGCAACGATTGCGTGCAGAATGATCGAAAGAGGTTCGCCTCTGGTGATTAATTCCAATACGCGTGTCCGTGTTTTTTCACGTAATTCAGATTGCGTGCTATCGGTAATATCGTGGATAACACCAACAATGTGTGGCTTTCCATTAACGTCGATAAACCGGGTCTTTTTAGTACGAAGTATCCTTGTTTGTTTACCGTTAGTTGTTAAATTTTCTTGGCAGACAATTTCTTCGCCTTTTTCTAGCACTTTCTTGTCGCTTGATAAAAAATGTTCGTATTCGGAAGATGGAACTTTTTCAGCCAGAGTCTTGCCAATAATATCATCTCTAACTAAGCCAAAAAGTTTACAAAATGCATCGTTAACAAGTATCAGTCGAAATTCGCTATCTTTAACGAAGATTGGATTGCTGGTAATATTTAGTATTGCATCAAATGTCTTTTCAATATCTACTTGAAATTCATCAGGTGAGTTCAAGGTCCGCTTCATTTTGTCAATATTACCGCTCATTTAAGCAAGCCCTCAGTCAAACCGATGTGCTCATAGTATGATTCACCAAGCACCTTATTGAATGCTTGGCTGTTAATATATGATTTAATAAAGGATGAGGTTTTCACTCGATACATTGCTATTTGAACTAAGGCCATAGGCAGGTATCGGCCTACAGATTAATAGCTGAAGCGCTAAGTTTGATTAACTAGTGTACCTAACCAATATAAATGTTCACCTAGTAAAATATAGATGATCAAAATCAGAGTCATCCGCAGATGAAAAGAAGCCAAAGATTGACACGCAACCTAAGGCCATGTTGTTCGTAAAAAGCTTAATGAAAGAATTAGTAGTAAGAATGCTCACCTGCTTCGTGTTCGGTAGCGTCTTTAACTTGTGTTATTTCGCCCGCAAACTGTTCAAGCATTTGTTTTTCTATGCCGTCTTTTAAAGTTACATCAACCATTGAGCAACCGTTGCAACCGCCACCAAATTGCAATAGAGCAATACCTTCTTCGGTAACTTCAACCAAGCTCACTTGTCCGCCATGACTGGCAAGTTGTGGGTTGATTTCAGATTCAATCATATAGTTGATTCTTTCTACCAAGGGTGCATCGTCAGCAATTTTACGTGCTTTGGCGTTAGGTGCTTTTAAGGTAAGCTGAGAACCCATCTGATCAGTAACAAAATCAATTTCAGCTTCGTCCAAAAAGGGCGCACTTTCTTCGTCAACAACCGCATCAAAACCATTAAAATTGAGCCTAATATCTTGTGCTTCAACAGCATCTGGCGGGCAATACGAAACGCCACATTCTGCTTTTGATGTCCCCGGGTTAATTACAAACACACGTATATTTGTACCTTCCTCTTGCTGAGAAAGTAATTTGCCAAAGTGGACTTGTGCACTTTCAGAAATGTTAATCATGATAACCTCATCGTATTCACTATTTCGGTATAATAACAAATATTACTTGAGTAAAACACTCAAGTATTAGCAAAAATCATCGATTTTCATTGTTTTTTTCATCGAAGTTATACTTTTAGTTATTTTTGAGCGACAATTAAGGGATTAAGTGCCTAATAATAATGAGAGCCAATATGCGGAAAGTCAGTCGTTTCAATCAAGTTTTCTTTATCTGTATCCTTTATATATCAACATCTTTTATAATAGCCACGGGTGCTAACGCACAATCTAGTGATATCGAATATTTGCCGAGTAATCAAAATTACGATCCAGATATTCCTCTTCCTGCTGATGTATTGGGTTATCCCGTTGGAACATGGCATGTTCGACATGACCAATTAGTTAATTATATGCGTTTACTGGCTGAAAAATCAGATCGAATTAGCATCGAAACCACCGGTTATACTCACGAGCAACGACCCCTTTTGTTGATGACTGTAACGGCTCCAAAAAATCATCAAAATATAGATACCATCCAAAAAGAACATATTGCTCGTATTAATAGCGGTGAAGCTGCAAAAGAAACAGATCCTCTCATTATTTATATGGGATATAGCGTACATGGCAATGAGCCATCTGGGGCAAATGCGTCATTATTAATTGCTTACCATTTGGCTGCTTCCAATAGCCCCGAAGTGTTAACTTTACTTAATGAAAATGTGGTTTTGCTCGACCCATCACTTAATCCTGATGGTTTATCAAGGTTTGCACAATGGGCTAATACACACAAAGGAAAGAACGTAGTGACTGATCCATTGCATCGGGAACATACCGAAGCTTGGCCTAGTGGCAGAACTAATCATTATTGGTTTGATTTAAATCGAGATTGGTTATTGTTAACTCACCCTGAATCAAAAGCGCGAATAGCAAAATTCCATGAGTGGCGACCTCATGTTTTGACAGATTTTCATGAAATGGGCACAAACAGTACATACTTTTTCCAACCGGGGGTCCCTTCGCGCAAAAACCCATGGACACCTGACCAAAACGTAACGCTCACCAATGCATTGGGCGAGTTTCATGCAAAAGCATTGGATGCTGACAAACAACTTTATTTTACGCAAGAATCCTTTGACGATTTCTACTACGGCAAAGGCTCTACTTATCCTGATGCTCACGGTAGTATTGGTATTTTATTTGAACAGGCTAGCAGCCGCGGACATGCACAAGAATCTATAAATGGTGTGCTTACTTTTCCAGCTAGTATCAAAAATCAAGTTACGACCTCGTTGTCTACTTTTGCTGGCGCGCTCGCAAATAAATCCCCTTTACTATCTTATCAGCGAGATTTTTACCGCGACACTCAAGCTTTAATCGATAAGGACAAAACGGCTGGATACCTTATTGCACAGGGTAAAGACCCTTCAAGATTTATAAGAATGCTGAATATTTTGAAAGCACATAAAATTGAGTTTAGCCTCATTACAAAAGATGTCGAAGTTGGTGATAAAAATTTTAAGGCAAACGAAGCATTATATATTCCACTTGATCAAAACCAATACCGGTTAATACGTTCACTGTTCAGTGAGCGTCAGCGCTTTGCAGATAATACTTTTTATGACGTCTCTAATTGGAATATAGGTCTAGCCTTCAATTTGCAGTACAGCGAAGTCAAGTCCTCAGTGGGGCGAAAACTATCATTAACTGACTGGGCTGAAGTCATGCCCGCTGTAGTAAATTTGCCTGATAACGCTTATGCCTATGCTTTTGAGTGGTTTGATCATCAAGCACCTAGCTTGTTGCAAACGCTGCTTGAAAAAAATGTGCAAGTGAGGGTTGCTGGTGATGCTTTTAGTGCAAAAACTAGTGCTGGTGTTACGTCCTTTGCTAAAGGCACCGTTTTAATCCCCTCAGCACTATCGCAACCTGATAATCTTGTAGATATCATTTCATCTGAAGCCGCTTACTTAAATATTAAAGTTCACAGCATTAATAGTGGGCTTACGCCAACAGGTATCGATTTGGGATCGAGACAAATGGCCAAAGTCGATAAGCCGGAAGTATTGCTGATAGGTGGAGTAGGTACGTCTAGCTATGAGGTGGGAGAAATTTGGCATTATCTTGATATTAGACTAGGCGTACCAGCAACACTTTGGGATGCACGGCATTTAAATACCAGAGCTTTAGACCGTTATACACATATTATTTTTGCGTCTGGTCGCTACTCTATGATCAATGAGCGTGGCGTCAATAGCATTGAAGAATGGGTAAAAGATGGCGGGGTGTTGATTGGCCAAAAAACAGCTTTGAATTGGTTCTCTGAAAACGCTTGGATTGATAATGAGCCTTTATCGAGCGATGCGGTTAAGGCGGCTTTCCCCACTAAAGATTTACAATATGGTGACCAGAGGGCGCTTGCCGCCAAAAAATTGGTTGCTGGTGCCGCATATCAGGCAAAAATTGATTTAACTCATCCTCTGTTTTTTGGCTTCGAAAATGATCTGTTGCCACTATTTAAAACCAACAATATGGTTTTGAAAACATCTGATAATCCATTCCAAGAAATTGCTAAATATACCGAAAAGCCGCTTCTTGCTGGGTATTCAGCTGACGAAATGCAAGATTTGATTAAAGAAACAACAGCGATTGTTGTAACACCTTTGCAACGTGGTCACGTGATAGGTTTTGTCGACAACGTTCACTTTAGAGGCTATTGGGATGGAACCAACAAACTAACGGCTAATGCGCTTTATTTGTCGCCATTGTTATAGAGAATATTAACTATAGAGAATATAAACTATAGAGAAATACTAGCGCTGATACATAGAGCAAACCTAAAAAAGGTTTGCTCTCTTTGTTTTGATGTTTAGTTAGCGTTGCCGTCCATATGTTTTTTAAGCTCTTCGTAATTCGCTTTTACTATGGCTATATCTGCTGCAGGCACTTTTTCTATTGCCTTCATGACTCTTATTGCACCTTCCATTTGCTGTCGCATAGACTCTGGTACCATAGCCATCATTTCAGGTGTCAATTCAGACATGTCTACAGGCTCTTTTTCCATTTCAATGGCCATCATCGCCGCTGAAACTCTGTCTCCTATTGATGCCCACTCTTTAATAGAGTCGAATCCTGCATCTTCGGCTACTTCGCTTATAGCATCCATTTGTGAACTGTCCAATTGACCAAGCATTTGACTCATTATGCTGATGTTACCATTGGAATCAGTATCAAAATTAAAATTCTGATTATTTTTAAAGGATTCTTCTATAGCCTTAATTTCTTTGTTGTCGGTATTCACAAACATATCGATCGATTTAATATATTTTTCAAGTGTTGACTGCGACAAACTTTGACTTTGTGCACTAGCAGCAACAAACAATAAAAATAATATAATAATACGATTAACGAAAGAGTGTTTCATGGTAAGTCCTTTTTTGTGGAGGTAGGCTGAATCTTAACTAGTTTTTTAAATAAGCACAAATACACGGTAAATCGCAGCTGTTTAGATGGCTGAAGATCCTGCTACATGAACAAAGTAATAGTCTTTTCCGAGCGCTCAAGCTACCTATTTAATTTTTTTCTGATTAGGTTTCAGATTACATGCCGTGTAAATAAAAAATGTAGGGTTTTTATAATACTTATTTTCACACCATGGTAGTCTAAACAAAATCACAATAATAGGAATCTGCAAATGGCATTAAAAGGCACTTTTCAAATTACAAACTGGGAAGAGAGTACCGACGACAAAGCCGACACATTAATTGATAAGACTAAACTCACAAACGCAACAGTGTCGCAAAGCTATATAGAGACTGAATCAACTGATAATGATTCTCTAATTGGAGAAAGTACGGTGCACTATACAATGCATTACTTTGCTAATGGAAATGCTTCTTTTGTTGGCCTTGAATATATAAACGGAAGTTTAAATAAAACACCATGTAAATTAGTACTTAAACACGATGGAAAATTTGAAAATGGCCAAGCTTCGAGCAAGTTCATAATTATTGATAGTGATAATGCAGATTTTAATAAATATACTGGTGGTAGTTTTGTATCTGGAGAAAATGGGCAAGCGAATTATTCTTTTGATTGAGTAAGCGCGTTACTCTTTGGCGGCTTCTATTAGATTTGAGTTTTTCCATATTATGCTTATTTTCAATCAGCGGTAAAATACTGCAACTGCAGAGATTAAAAAAAATTAACAGCCGTTAACTGAGCTTTTCTGCAAGAACTAACCTATATTTAAGGCAAGAGAAGAGCAAAACCCTTTTATGCTCATATAAACCATAGAGACTATAAAATGAAAAATAACGCAGTCTTGGTATTTGCTTTGACTATATTTACCATCCTATCTAACAATGCGATGGCACAAGCAGACGATATCGGCTTCACCTACATAGAGGGAGGAATTATCGGTGGCTTTGTCAACGATATAGAGACATCCGGAGCGGTCATGGGAAGTGACCCTCTAGATGTAGAGAGTGATGCAGACGGTGGAGGATTTATTGGCGGTGCATGGCAGTTTAGTAATCAAATGCACCTGTTTGGTGAGTATGCTTCTCTCGGTCAAGAACTAGAAATTCGCACCGACATCAACACCGCTACAGGAGAGTATGATGTGGTGCGTTGGCGCATTGGCGTTGGTTATCAATATAATGTCTCGGAAACGTTGGCTTACTATGGTCGCCTGAGTCTTGACCAACTAGAGCTAAAGGATGCGAATGTTGAAGGTTTCAATCTTGATGTCGACGCTGACGATAGCGGCATCGGGTCAGAGGTTGGTGTTATCTGGGCAGCAACTCCGACATTTCATCTTCAGGGTCATGCGCGTTATACCGCAGTTGGGGATGTCGCCTCTGGTGGTTCTGACCCCTTCGAAACCGATATCTTGCTCGGCGTGAACGCACGTTGGAACTTCCGTCCCAACATGGCGCTGGTAACAGGCTACGAGTTAGGAAAAATCACAACGTTTAACGTAGGCGTGCGCTTTGCTTTTTAGAGGTTAATCAAAATCCTTCGGAAAAATTGGGTGTCGCTGTTAGCTCAGGTTTTATTTAACGTCTAGTATCTAGAAGGAATAAATTTCTTTTGGCAAATTAACGAGCTATTTTGCATATAGATATAATTTGAGACTGACCATCAAGAGACCGGCAAGATCAATCTCGTTACAGAATAGTTCAGTATATCGAGTCATTTTATGCTAGTTTTTCACGCTTACTAAGCTATGTTCTAACGAATATTTAAAGAAAGCTTGATGTCTTATTCCCAAGATACTTGCTAAAAATTGTACTGATAGGAAGGCGGCGATGAAAACTTTATTAACGGTAATGTTGTGTTTATTTTCTTTATCCACAACAGCTCAAAATAACAAATACAATATTTCTTCATTTCAAGAAAAGGGGAGTAGAGCACCAAATACACATTACATCGGTGATGCTTGGTTAAGAGGCATAGTGGAAGCCAACGAAGAGAATGGTTTCAATGTGACAAAAGCCAAATTTAAAGCAAACTCTACCTTGGACTGGCACAAACATTCAACACCACAAGTTCTAATTTATCTTGACGGCGCAGGGTATTACCAAGAACGAGGAAAAGCGCCGATAATCCTTAAAGCGGGAGATGTAATTAAATGTGGGGCAGATACGGAGCATTGGCATTCATCAACCAAATACAGCGATGTTACGTACTTAGCGATATATAGTACCGCCACACCCACTGTTTGGACTGAGGTTCTTAGCCAAGAATATTATGATAACGTAGCTACAATACTTGCACAGTAAATTGGAATATCTGGCAGGTAAAGTTAGTGACTGATAAGTTTCAGAAGCCTCAGAATAAGCAATGTGAATTTTCCTGTCTCATAATAGAAGTGCCATTCGACGTATTTTAAAATGTTAATCAGGTCTCTTTCTGCGCATGGCAGCCTATAAAAAGACGTCCATGCGACCTATCAAAATTTTTGAAGATACTTTTGTAGTAACTTCGAACGGCCGGAATCGGATGGCACAAGCCCGTTAAAGATGATGAAAAAAATCCATTTTTTTTAAAAAACTCGCAATATCTTAACGCCATACTTAGTTTTACAGAAAACAATAATATGCTCATTAATATTTGAGGAGAAACATCCTTTTCTTATCTCGCTTCGATCTTTAACTGTTGGGTGTTCTGCATTACTAGCGAGAGTTTCAAACCTTGTTTCAATATAGTTTAATAAAGATGTATATAGCAATGGCGACTTTGGGATGTTTTTGCCAGTCATTTAAATAGAAAAAACTACAAAGCTCAGCTTAATTTACCATCTTTTGCAAAAAACGGATGTAGGGTACATAGACATATTTATTGGAACTTCCAACCTCAAAATACAAATAGACGTTATTCCTAAGGAGATATTTCCTCAGTAGCTATTTCCTCAGAAGAAAGGGTCACTGCCATCACCCACACACCGATACTAAGCTCTGGTTTGTGCTGCCGCAGAATTTTACAAGCCTCATTAATGGTAGCGCCGGTGGTTATCACGTCATCCACTAGCACGACACGTTTATATGGAAAGTTTCGCCGAACTATAAATGCATCGGCAAGGTTTGATTTACGTTGCTCTTGATTCAATTGAGATTGTTGTTTTGTATGCTTTACTCGTTCCAATAAGTCGGCACAATCACAAGAAAAATAGTCGGCTAGATTTTTAGCGAGTAAACGTGATTGATTGTATTGACGCTTTACATACCTAAAATTGCTTAAAGGAATGGGAACAAATGCTTCAGGTATAACATTGAAGAAAATCAGTCGTTGGGCAAGGTATTGGGTAAATAGTTTTGTGAGAACATCAGCAGCAATGGGTTTATTTGCAAATTTTAACTGATTAATGAGGCCTATCAATATTCCATCGTATGTGCCTAATGCCTGCAGGTTTTCATAGTGAGGACGTAAAAGATGTTCAGAGACCTTTTTATATTCTAATAAATTATGCCCGGGAGACGGAAAGAGGGGTAAAACAGCGTCGCGCATGCAATAATGGCAGACTAGTTCTTGGCTTGTCTGGTGGCATAAATAACACTGTTTATGCCCAACAAGTCTCGCAAGATGTTTTTTGAAGGTGAATAAATCAGTAAGCATATTTTTTGAAATCATAATGACGTCTATTCAGCATAACAAACATAAAAAGCCATTGAGCCTGTCTATGGGGACAGAAAATAAATCAACAACGATACAAACAGTCGAGTTGGTTTTTTTACACGGCTGGGGCATGAACAAAGGTATTTGGTCTCACTTTATTGAACAATGTCGAGAACAGTATTCAAAAAATTATGCCAACTCTCAGGTAAACTTGGTTTTTACTGCTTTCGATTTGCCGGGTTTTGGTGAGCGTGCAAACGACAACATACAAGACAATTCTTTACACGATTTTGCAGAGGCAGTTTATTCTCAGTTATCACAAGCAACAATTGTAATAGGATGGTCTTTTGGTGGTTTAGTTGCCCAGTGCCTGGCTGATGGTTATTTTCCGAAAGTGATTAGTCATGTACAAATTGCAAGTACCCCCAAGTTTGTTGCAACAGCAGATTGGCCTGGTATTAGCGACTCCGTGCTTAACGACTTTCATACTCAGCTAAATAAAGACCAGCGTGCCTTAATCAAGCGATTTATCGCTATACAATGTATGGGCCTTGCAAACGCAAAAGAAACTATAAGGGAATTTACAGAGTTGCTACATCAATACCCATTGAGTAGTCATGATAGTTTAGCCAAAACTCTCGATTTGTTAATTGAATCAGATTTACGGCCCCTAGTAAAAACATCGAATTTACCTTGTTTACGTATATTTGGCCGTTTGGATAGCTTGGTGCCCACTAGAGCAATTAAATTAATATGTGAATGCAATGAACAGAATGAATCAGTCATCATTAAAAAAGCGGCGCATGCCCCTTTTATTAGCCATCCAAAAGAAACAGCATTATTAATTTTTGAGTTTATTATAAAAAAAGTCATTCCTAGCCTAAAGTAAAATGATCGCATGCCGATAACCCGATTACGGATAATAGAGTTTAATTTTTCTTGGTATAAAGATGATCTACGATAAGGTATCGACAAACAGAAGTGCCGCTTTCGAAGCGGGGGTAAATGCTTTGCAAAATGCTCAGATGAGCACTAATGCAGTGGCTAAATCCTTTGCTGAATCTGCTGCGGGTCATCAAGCCAGTAATACCTTAAACAACAACGTTGTCACTTTGAAGTCGGCAGAAATCCAAGCAAAAGCATCTGCCGAGGTTATTTCACGGTCTGATAGCATGCTTGGTTCTATTATCGATATTTTTGTGTAGCAGAGTATTTGAGCCATTATATGAATGTCATTTTGCCTTTTGATGCCCATACAATATTGCCCCAACAAGAGGCAAGAGGTACTGCTGAGGCTAAAATTGATAATAATGCTAAAAATATCATTGAAGGGCCGCAGCAAGCGAGCAGTTCTAAGGCATCTGCAAACAGTTTTGAAAATAAATCTACAAACGACAAAGTAAGCCTTTCCCCAGAGGCATTAAAGCAATCTCAGAGCCAAGAAAAAACTAATTCTACGGAGCTCAGCGAAGACGAAGAAAAACAAGTTCAACAACTAAAAGACCGTGATCGCGAAGTAAGAATACACGAGCAAGCTCACGCTGCCGTTGGTGGTCAATATGCAGGCTCACCTTCGTATACATTTGAAACGGGCCCAGACGGAAAACGTTATGCGGTGGGTGGTGAAGTATCTATTGATGTAGCGGAAGAAGAAAAGCCAGAAGATACTATCCAAAAAATGCAAATCGTAAGAGCTGCTGCATTAGCGCCTGCTGAGCCCAGTACACAAGATTTAAAGGTTGCCGCCGAAGCGTCGCAAAAGGAGATGAAAGCGCGAGCCGAGGTTGGACAAGCACAGATTCAACCTAATAAAACAGAAGCGCCTGCGGAACAAAATACAGCACTGAAAACTCAAAATAGCATCAACCAATATAACAAAGTGTCACAAGATATAGTTAGCCAAACATTTACGGCTTCCGCTTAGCTAATCTCCTTTAAACTCAATAATAAAACAGCCTTTGCGTGCTAGGGCAAATCTAGTCCACTTACTCAACCATTAAAATTAAAATTCGGCGCAGTGATACCTAACCGAATTTGTAAAAGTGCTATAACAGATAGGCTGGATACTTTAGATTGTTTTGCTGTTGTGGCCTGAAACTTACAGGCGGTGTTTAATTAACTTCGACAGTTAGTCTAACCATCGAACCGGGCTTTTACACTTTTCTTTGGCTATTTCGATAAATTGTTTTTCGATCACGTGTCGTTTAACTTTTAGTGTTGGCGTTAATTCACCGTCTTCAGGTGTCCATTCTTTAGTACAAACCATAATATGACTAATTCGAGCGTGGCTTTCTAGACTTTCATTCACTGTATCTAAGGTTTCGCTAAGAGAGAGATTAACCGTTTCTTGATCTTGGGTTTTTGCGTGAGGGCTAAGACTAACCACTAGCACTGGCTGAATTAATGTAGTGCCCATTAAACACATTTGTTCAATATATTCGTTTTGAGCAAAACTTTTTTCAATTGGAACCGGCGCAACATATTTACCTTTTTCCGTTTTAAAAATATCTTTCTTACGACCAGTAATCTTTAGGTAGCCATCGCTATCTAATTCGCCTAAATCACCTGTGTGGACATATCCATCTATAAGTGTTTCGGCGGTTTTTTCGTCGTCTTTGTAGTATCCAAGCATGGTCGAGTCAGTTTTTATAAGAATCTCACCATCTTCAGCAATTTTAACTTCGGTACCTTCAGTGGGAATAGAAATAGTTCCAAATTTAATGGGTCTATCTGGTCTTGGTGTGGAGCCTGCAGCAAGAGTTTCGGTCATGCCCCATGCTTCACCAATGTTGATATCAAGTTTTTTATACCATTCTAAAATACTTTCAGACAAGGGAGCTGATCCGCTCAAGAAAATCCGCGCATCTGCAAACCCAAGTGCTTGTCTAATTTTCTTTTTTACCATGCCACTCAAAATTGGCACTTTAAGCATAAAATCGAGTTTCTTCTGCGGCATATTTTCTAATACGCCTTTTTGGAACAGCGTCCATAGCCTTGGTACAGAACCGAAGATGGTCGGGGAGCAACGGTTTAGGTCGGCTTTGAATGTTGTGAGCTCTTCTACAAAATAGATTTGGTTTCCATAATTGAGGAAACAGGATTCAACATAGGCTCGCTCGGTACAATGCGCAAGTGGTAGATACGACAAGCTTCTATCATCACTGCTTAAACTAGTTCGTTTGCCTAAATGCATGCCGCAATTGACGAAATTTTGATAAGAATGCAAAGCGCCTTTGGGCTGACCGGTGCTACCAGAGGTATACAAAATGGTCATTACATCATCTGGCCCCACTGACGTGTTTAAGTCAACAGGTTCGGTTTTTAATGCATCTTCCCATGTGGTGTCGACTTCCATGGTTGTATAGCCCATATCAATTCGTAATACACCTTCGACCATGCCGCCAATTTGTGAGGCATAATCATCGAGTTTACCAATAAAAATGGCTTTGCATTCACTATGTTCTAATACATATTTTATAGTATCGCTGTTTGCAGTTGGGTAAATGGGTACACTGATATAACCCCCTAAAATTAAAGCAAGATCGGCAATAAACCACTCGGCAGTATTTTTAGATAAAATCGCAATTTTGTCTCCCTGAACATACCCTTTAGAACGCAGAAAGCTAGCAATCTTTTCGGCTTGGGATTTGATATCCGACCATGTATAGGTGCGGACTTCGCCATTAATGGGTTGAAATAAGACTTCTCGGTCTGCACTTTTTTCAAGCCAATAATTAAGTTTATCGTTTGGCATTTGTATGTGGGTTGCGCTCATATTTTTGGCTCCAATGCTCTTTTTATTATTAAGGTTTACTACGAATTTTAGTCCGAATAAGTATTTACTCATTCATTTATATGGTAACAGAACCAAATATTAGTACAAAACATAGTAATGACTAATATTACTACCTTTAGTGGTGTAATTTATAATAGAACAAGAGAACCAATTTGTGTTATTACGCTGGAATTTATTTGCCAATATAAATGAGGTGGACTTATTCGTGGGTAGAAGGCTAGAGCCGGTTATATTGTCGATTGCGCGCCGTTAAGGTTTGCATGTGGATTGGGGGTTTGGAGGCCCCTTCTTTCGAAGGGGTGACGGGCGATTCGAAGGGGTGACGGGCGATTCGAAGGGGTGACGGGCGATTCGAAGGGGTGACCTATTATTTTTTGGCTTTTGCAAAAGCGGCGGCAAAGGCGTTGCCCATAGCAGCATTGCTATTGTCGGGTTTGATTTTTGCTGCATGCGTATTATTTTGCTGGCGAGCATGTTTCGGTTTTTGATGAGGTGTTTTTTGCGAAGTAGAGCGATTTTTTGCTGGTACAGTTGCAGCGTCCTCATCTAAACGCATGGTCAGAGAAATACGCTTCCTTTTTACATCAACTTCCATTACTTTTACTTTCACTACATCGCCTGTTTTAACCACTTCACGCGGGTCTTTGATAAACTTATTCGTCAAAGCCGAAATATGCACTAAGCCATCTTGATGCACACCAATATCAACAAAAGCACCAAAATTAGCCACATTACTCACAACGCCTTCGAGCACCAAACCAGGCTTTAAGTCGTCCATGCTAGAAACTGATTCGTTAAACTTAGCGGTTTTGAATTCGGGACGCGGATCGCGGCCAGGCTTTTCTAGTTCTTTAAGAATATCTGTTACCGTAGGCAAACCAAACTTATCGCTAACTAGGTCTTGCGGTTTAACTTGTTGTAAGTGTGCTTTGTTGCCAATAACATCATTTACCGCCACACCAACTTTTTGCACGATGGTTTCAACGACTTCATAGGCCTCAGGGTGGACGGCTGACCTGTCGATTGGATTATCGCCATTCATTATGCGCAGAAAACCAGCAGCCTGTTCAAAGGCTTTAGGCCCTAGGCGTTCAACTTTTTTCAATGCTTTTCGGTTTGAAAATGCACCCTCAGCGTCTCTGTATTGCACAATATTGTTGGCTAAGGTTTTATTTAGCCCCGACACATAAGATAGTAATGCAGGTGAGGCGGTATTCAAATCTACGCCAACCGCGTTTACGCAATCTTCAATAACATTGTCGAGCGATAGAGCCAATTGGCTCTGATTAACGTCGTGTTGATACTGACCTACGCCAATTGCTTTGGCTTCAATTTTGACAAGTTCTGCTAATGGATCTTGTAAACGCCGACCAATCGACACGGCACCTCGCAAAGAGACGTCCATATTTGGTAGCTCATTAGAGGCTAATTCAGAAGCCGAATAAACCGATGCACCGGCTTCGCTCACGATCAGTTTTTGTAAGCCTAAGTCACTATTCGCTTTCATCATTTCGGCTACTAATTTGTCTGTTTCACGCGAACCTGTGCCATTACCAATACTGATCAATTGCACTTTATGTTGTTTGCATAAATTAGCTAAAGTACGCAGTGATTTGTCCCACGCATTTTGTGGAACATGCGGGAATATGGTTGTTGTGGCTAATACCTTTCCGGTTTCGTCTAATACCGCTACTTTCACGCCTGTGCGCAAACCCGGGTCTAAACCTAAGGTTACTTTGGGCCCAGCAGGTGCGGCCATTAATAAATCTTTTAAATTTTTAGCAAAAACATCAATAGCTTCGGTTTCAGCTTGTTCTCGCAACTTCGCAAACAATTCTGTTTCTAAATGTTGTTTTATTTTTACGCGCCATGTCCATTGTACAACTGTATGTAACCATGCGTCGCGAGCACTTGTAGCCAGTTGAAGGCCTAATGCTTGTTTTATTAAACGTTCGCATACTTCGCCCTTCGCCTCTGCGTTGGCAGGTTCAGGATCAATACTAACTTGCAGTATGCCCTCGTTGCGCCCTCTAAATACGGCTAAAGCTCTATGCGATGGGATGCTTGAAAACTTTTCAGAGTATGCGAAATAGTCAGTAAATTTTTCACCTTGTTTTTCCATACCTTTTATAACTTCACAGACTACATGAGCTTGCCCGAGCAAATGTTTTCTAACGGCTTGCAGTACACTCGCGTTTTCAGCAAAACGCTCCATTAGAATAAATTTGGCTCCATCTAAGGCTGCTTTCGTGTCATCTATCGCTTTATCTTTATGAACGAAACTAGCTGCTAGGGCATCAGGGTTAGCATTTAAATCTTCCAATAATTGCTCGGCTAAGGGCAATAAACCGGCTTCTATGGCAATTTGCCCTTTGGTGCGTCGTCTTGGTTTGTAGGGTAAATATAAGTCTTCGAGTTCAGTTTTATTGTCGGCGGCTAGGAGTTTTTGCTCAAGCTCGGCGCTTAGTTTATCTTGTTCCTTAACTGACTTTATGATCACTTGTCGACGGTCGTTTAACTCGCGTAAATAGGTTAAGCGCTGTGACAATATCCGTAATTGATTGTCGTCTAAGCCCTGGGTGACTTCTTTTCTATAACGCGCGATAAATGGTACGGTTGCACCTTCGTCCAAGAGTTTTACGGCTGCTTCTACTTGAGCATTTTTTGCGCCTAACTCTGTGGCAATGGTATTTATAATCATATTTGTTGTGTTCCGATATCTAATTTTTTACTACTGTATAGTCTATGGAGAGGATTTCCCATTCTATGGATCCCGCGGGTGTTTTTACTTCGGTAACGTCCCCGACCTTCTTCTTTAATAAGGCTCTTGCCATTGGACTGTCGATAGAAATAGCATTTTTGCGGCCAAAAATTTCATCATAGCCTACTATTTGAAACTGTTTTTTTTCGCCAAATTCATTTTCAACACAGACACTGGCACCAAAAAATACAAATCCTTCTTGTTGCTGAGAGTATTCCACAATTTTGCAATTTTCGAGTGACTTGCGAATATAGCGTACACGTCTGTCTATTTCACGAAGGCGTTTTTTATTATATTGATAATCTGCATTTTCACTACGATCACCCAAGCTAGCGGCCCAAGTGACTTTTCTAGTTGTTTCAGGTCTATCGACACGCCATAAGTGGTCTAGTTCTTCTCTAAGACGGGTCGCACCTTTTACAGTTAAAAGCGGTGTTCTCATACAATAAGCTTAATACAAAACGACAAAATGCCAGCCAACATGGCTAGCATTTTTAACAGTGTATTTTTGCAATGTTTATTCTGCAGGAGTCGCCGGTGTAACTTCAAGTAGCTCAACATCAAATATTAGCGCAGAATGTGCAGGTATTTTGCCTGCAGCACGTGATCCATATCCTAATTCGCTAGGGATAAAGAAACGATACTTGGCACCTACTTGCATAAGCTGTAAGCCTTCTGTCCACCCGCTAATAACTCGGTTTAGAGGGAAACTAGCAGGGGTTCCACGTTCTATTGACGAATCAAATACCGTGCCGTCAGTCAATGTTCCTTCATAGTGCACACTCACCGTGTCGGCTGCTGCAGGGCTTGCGCCATTACCTTCTTGAATTACCATATATTGTAAGCCTGATTCGGTAGTGACTACGCCTTCTTTGTCTTTATTTGCTGCTAAAAACGCCTCTCCATCGGCTTTCGATGTTGCCGAAGCAGCTGCAAGTTTTGCTTCTTGTGCCGCTCTGAATTTTTGGTCAGCCGCTATGTTTAAGTTTTTAATTTCTTCTTCGCTAAACGCTGATGTACCGGCAAGAATGTCGGTAAAACCTGCTTCCAGCGCAGTATAGTCGACTTCTATCCCTGCTTCTTCGGCTTGTTCAAATCGATCCTTAGCAAAGTTTGCCATAGCAGCACCCATTGCATATGAGTTTTGCTGCGCTTCAGTGGCATATTCACTTTGAGTTGCAGGCGTTTCAGCTTGCGCTTCTTTTTCTGTTTTATCATCGCTGCCACAAGCGCTAACCAATAAAGTTGCGCCAATAACTAGGGCTAGTGAAGCCTTTTTCATGTACTGTCTCCTAAACATCTTTCAGCTTAAATAGTGTTTTTAATATATCATCGTTTATACTTGCGCTATGTTAATGCCCTTAACCATAAAGTGAAAGCCTTGACGCATAATACTTGCAAATTATTTTACCAGTTTGGCTGTCTTATTATATCAGTCTTAATGCTGAGTGCATGCTCAATACCCGAATCTACCCCAATTAGTCGCGAAAATTTATCGGAAGATGGAGCTTATGCTGCTGATATACATGCAGAAAAACAACTAGCGGTTGTTTCACAAGTGAGTGGAGCAATTAAAGTTTACGATTTAATCAGCCGTGAAATACTTTATTCTTGGCGACACCAGGGTGAGGGACTCAATCTTGTTGATAATGTAAAATTTTCAAGAGATGGCGATTATGTCATCACTTCTGACAATGAAGCTTTTGCACTTTGGGAAATCGCAACGGGCGAGCCAGTGGGATTTTGGCGAGTTGAAGAATCCACAATCCGTGATATTGCTGTTGCTAACAATGGCCGTGCGGTGCTGATAGGGAAAGCAGATGGCAGTGTTATGTTTTTTGAACCCAGCACTGAACGTCGTTTAGAGTTTCTGGCGCATACAGAAAAAATAAATACGGTTGATTTGTCGGCAAATGGCAAATACGCCCTGACTGGCGGCAACGATTACAAAGCGTATTTATGGGATACCGACAGCGCGCAAATTATACATGTGTTTGATCACCCACATCGAGTTTCTAAAGTGTTGATTGATCAAAATGCTAAGTACTTGTTTACCTCCGATACGCAAGACAAAGCGCAAATTTGGGATGCACAAAGCGGTGACGAAGTATCACGCTTACACTTTATAGAGCGCCAACTGATATTCACCAGTGCTAGTTTTTCAAAAGACAGTAATTATTTATTAACTGGAGGGCCTTCTAAGAAAATGAGCTTATGGGATACGCAAAGTGGTAAACTCTTGCAAAAATGGCGAGTTGCTGCGAGTGATGGCCCCGGCCCGCAATCAGCGGTAGTATATGCGGTTAATTTTGTTGATGATGAGGCGGTGTCTGTCTCAAGTAGTGGAAATATAGAAAAGTGGGAGTTAAAGGAGTGAGTCAGGACGTATCTCAGGCGCAAGTCAATGCTTTGAACGACATTATTGAATCTTTAGAGGTAAAAGTGGCGTACCAGGAAGATACCATAGAGTCTTTGAATAAGGTGATTATAAGCCAGTCTGAAAAAGTGTTGTCGCTTGAGGCCAAAGTGGCTGCGATTATAGAAAAGCTAAATGCTTTATCACCGTCAGAGCAAGCGGATCCTAATCAAACTGAATTACCACCGCATTATTGAGTCTGCGCAATTGATGGAAATAAATATGTCTTTTTTATCCGGTATCGGACTTGGTTTAAGTCTAATTGTGGCTATTGGTGCACAGAATATCTGGGTGTTAAGTCAAAGTATGGCAGGCGCTAATAGGCTAATTGTTGCGGGCACCTGTATGTTATGTGATGTGTTTTTAATTGTAATTGGTGTATTTGCAGCACAACGAATTAATGCAGCGATACCAAGTATTGAACCATTTTTAAAATGGGGCGGTATTTTATTGTTGTCTTACTTAGCAATAGGTGCATTCAAAAGAGCATGGGATGGAAGTTCAGGTTTGCATGCGTCGGGTGCCACAAAGCAAGCATGGCAAAAGACATTCTTAACCGCCCTAGCAATCAGTTTATTGAATCCACATGTCTATTTAGACACCGTCATCTTGTTAGGAAATATTGGCGCGATGCAAGCAGAGCCCAAATGGTTTGCAGCGGGGGCTTGTGTCGGATCAGTCCTTTGGTTTAGTTGTTTATCTTTTTTTGCGCCAAAACTAAATATTATGCTGACTTCTGTTGCTCGCTGGCGAGCATTTGATACCGTGATTGGTCTTATTTTAGCGTTCGTAGCCATACAGCTATATTTTATCGCTTAGGTTCACTAACAATTGTAAAAGCAACCTTATGCTTTTACGAGCAGACGCGTGTTGTTTGCTTGCGATAGTTTTAGGGAAATTTTTTATTGGCTTGCGTAATATTACCCTTCATTATTGATTAAGAGCTCACCGGAAAATCAAAAAATCATGTCGTTTTTTAGTGTCAGCATATTTTACATTATCAATAAAAATATTTTCACTCTAGATATAACTCATTATATGTAAACAATATTTTCCATTGGCATAGATTATGCTTATCGCCTCTACAGGGGGAAGTTTCATCATCTAATTATGAAAATACATTAAAGGAAGAACAATGTTTAGAAGTATTAAAGTTTTAACAATAGCGAGCGTATTGCTTGCCAGTGCATTCTCAAATGCCGGAATGATATACGATGTATCAAGCACACCAACGGTAAATTGTGGTAGCGCCCCCCACGGCTTATGGACTAATAGATACAATAACGCGGGTTGTGGTGAATATTTTGATTTCCAAGACGGGTCAACCTTAACCGTTGATAATACTCAGGCAATATTAAGCGCTACTGCGTTGAATAGCGGCGGTTTGCTTGCAACCATCGAAATCACCTTTGGCGGCTTTGCTGACAATTACGCCCATTACAAAAATGGTGGTACGCCCGATTATAATGGCGGTGGCAATGGTATTGATTGGGATTTTTACACGCGAGTCACTCAAGGGACTATTTCGTTTTCAAATGGCGATATGTTCAATATTCTCTTAGTTGGCGCTGATCCACTTAACCCAACAGATCCAACTGGCAAGCCAGTTTTGCAAGTGGGTGATGGGGCTAACGATAAATCTTCTGGTTTTGGCGCTTCAGCTTGGCTAGATATTTATAACACAAACGGGTCACCTGCTTATTTAGGCGGTCAACACTGGGATTTAAATATGTCATTGTCTGGCGGCACTGGCACTGTAACAGCTTCTTCACCTTCAATACTTGTCTTGTTAGGTTTAGGCATAGTAGGTTTAGGGTTTGCTCACAGACGTAAGTAAACATTAATAGGTTAATGTAAGGCTCGTACGGTATACGAGCCTTTTTTTTGTAAAAATTACTTAAGCTTGTTTCTACTACTTTGGTACTAAGGTTTCAAAGCGCAAACCAGCAGCAGTTCTGTTTTTGAAACCCTGCCAATAAGTATGATTTGGAGTAGTTTCTCCATTTGAGTTTTTCGACCAAACCCCATCTTTGGATTCAGGTGTTAGTGCTAAGTATGCTTTAGCGCCTTCATCTCCCTTTAAATAGACTGCTAACCATGCGCTTACAAAATGTTGCGATATATTGTTCATGCGAGCACTGTCCCAAACGGGGTCGGTGTAATGGTCGCTAATATAAATCCCTAAATCATTATCATACACGTAAGACTCTTCAGGGGCTGGCATAGGAGCACCGGCACTATGGTTAGCATTTTCAAAGGTTAACAGTGCACGTGTGCTTGAAGTCATTTGTTCCCATATTGCGCGTATACCATTTTCATAGCCAGACACGTCGTCCAGCGAACCACCAATAATTAGCGAGGGTAAGCTAACCTTTGCCAATGAACTATCTTCCCAAACCTGATGATTTTTACCCCATGGCGCAAATGTAATTATGGTTTTAATTCTGGTGTCTGGGCGCTGAGCTTGCTTAGGACTAGACTCAGTAAAAATCGAAAGTAGCTTTTGTGGAGGCGCAATTGGAGATGACACTAACGCAGGGTTAACGCTTGCTCCTGCTGTTATCAAAGCGCCATAACCTCCCATAGAGTAGCCAACAACAGCAACATTATTTGTATCAATTTTGTTATGTAAGAAAGAGTTAGCATTGCTTGACTCATTCGCTAAAAAATTTAATGTTGCTTCTTGATCAAGGCTTCTATTTAGCAGGGTAGAAGCGAAATGAGCGCGAGGATTTCCCTTATCCGACATTTGATTTTGTGGTAAAACATGACGGTAGGTAGAATCAGTATGGTCAATAGAAGCTACCACAAAGCCTTTTGAGGCAATATTTTCTGCTAAGTGGGCCATTAGAAACCGATTACCCGGATAGCCATGAGAGATAATAACTAACGGAAATGCTACTTCTGTGCTAAGACTTTCGGCATCTCGTATTGCTTTCCCATGCAAGTTGATAACTTTTTTTCCATCGCGCATATAGACTTTCAGTATCGTATCGCCTTTTGCAGTTTCAGCCGCTGGATACCAAAGTTCAATGGTTAAAGGGCGATCGTATGTTGGTAGGGTATTGTTATTTGTATCTATATTTAAGACATCAATTTGGTTCGGATTAATAAAGTGAAGTGTTTTTACGCCTATTTTGTGCTCGCCATAGGCGGCTAATTCTGGCGCATCAGGGCGAATGAAATCAATGTGGTTGTTGGCATGAACAAAACTACTTATAAGCAATAATGAACTTTGAATAGAAATAATAAGTGCTCTAATGCAAAAATAAGTATTCATTTGGTATCCTAAATGCACTTGTCAAAGGCTATCAATTGACAATACATGGAACATAATTTATTGTAAGTCTTATATAAGACATAATATTAAAGAAACAGAGTAACAAAATGACCCAACAATACAAGACAATTCCGGCCGTAGGCTTTGGTTTATGGAAAATTGACAAAGCAGTATGTGCTGATGCGGTATACAATGCTATCAAGGTTGGTTACCGACATTTAGACAGCGCGTGTGATTACGGAAACGAGGTTGAGGTAGGAAATGGCATAAAGCGCGCAATAGATGACGGGCTATGTACGCGTGAAGAATTATGGGTGACCTCAAAGCTTTGGAATACCTATCATGCTAAAGAACATGTTGAACTTGCCTTACAAAAAACCTTAAACGATTTGCAGCTCGATTATGTTGACCTCTATCTTATTCATTTCCCTATTGCACAAAAATTTGTACCTTTTGAAGAACGTTACCCTCCAGAATGGTTATTTGATCCGAGCGGCGCTGCGCCCAGATTAGAAAGGGCGCAAGTACCCTTAAGTGAAACATGGCAGGCGATGGAAGCGCTTTATCATAAAGGCTTGAGTAAACAGATTGGTATATGCAACTACAATACAGGCTTGCTTCACGATTTAATGTCATACGCAAAGGTAAAACCGAGTATGCTACAAATTGAAAGCCATCCATATTTGACCCAGCAAAAGCTAATTAGATTAGCGAAAGACTATGGCTTGCAGGTAACGGCGTTTTCGCCATTAGGAGCGCTTTCATACCTGGAATTGGATATGGCAGGTGCGAACGAATCAGTGCTTGAACAAAGTGTTGTTGTAGCTGCCGCTGATCGCTTGGGCAAAACACCCGCGCAAATTGTCTTGAGATGGGGCATTCAACGTGGCAATGCGATTATTCCAAAAACCACTAAGCCAGAGCGCTTAAAAGAGAATCTTGATATTGCGGATTTTGTTTTGAGTGATGACGAAATGTCAGCTATTGACGCTTTAAATATCAATCGACGATTTAATGATCCGGGCGACTTTTGCGAAGCCGCATTTAATACTTTTAACCCGATATATGATTAGGAATTAATATGAGCAATTCGGCCCTAAAGTTTGTTGAAGTCGCACATCAGTTAGATTGTGGAGATTCTGTATTTCCGGCGGTTATTTGTAACGAGCAACAGCTAAGTACCCTAGAACAATGTGAACAGTGGATACGAGAAAATAAACAGCAATTAGAAGATAAACTCAAAGAGTCAGGTGCTATTTTATTTAGAGGTTTTCCGTTAAATTCCGCTGAGACATTTGACCAGTTTTCGAACGCGTTTGATTACCCTAATTTTACCTATAAAGAATCGTTGTCAAATGCGGTGCGAATCAACTTCACTAAACGTGTGTTTACCGCAAACGAAGCGCCTAAAGATGTAGAAATATATTTACATCACGAAATGGCACAAACGCCAATATCACCTTCTAAAATATTTTTCTTTTGTAAAAGTAGTGCCGATGAGGGTGGCGCTACCCCTTTATGTCGCTCTGACAAATTATTTGAAGCCTTGCAAGAGAGGTCACCAGCCTTAGCCGCTGATTTTGAAAATAAAGGTTTAAAATATACGACACAAATGCCTTTGTTAGATGATCATGACAGCGGGCAGGGTCGCAGTTGGAAAAGCACCCTAAGTGTTGAAACAAAAATGCAAGCAGAATCCAAATTGCTTGAACTGGGTTATTCTTGGGAGTGGAAAGACGATGATAGCTTGCGTGCAACAACGCCATGTTTACCGGCCGTCGTTAAGTTAAGCAATCAGAAAAAGGTATTTTATAATCAATTAATCGCAGCTTATATGGGTTGGAAAGGCGTTAAAGAAGATCCTTCAAGTGCGATTACTTTTGGTGATGGCTCTCATATACCTGCAAGTGGTCTTGAGATGGTGGCTTCTTTGGCCGCGCAGTTTACCTTCGATTTACCATGGCAAGATGGCGATTTAGCATTAGTCGACAATTATATGACAATGCATGGTCGTAAACCTTTTGCTGGAGAACGTAAACGACAAGTGCTTGTTGCTCTGGCGATGGACTAAATGTTGCTAACACAAGCTAAAAGTATGTTGCCAGGCATAGCAATGTCTGTTGTTGTAGGATTGGCGGCATTATTTTTGAGCGAGCACTATGGTGCACCTGCGATGCTTTTTGCCCTACTTTTAGGGATTGCTATGTCGTTCATTTATAACGATCCAAAATGTAAATTGGGTATCGACTTTACAGCGTGTCATATACTTCGTATTGGCGTTGCTTTATTAGGTTTACGCATTGCTTTTAACGACCTTATTACCATGGGTTGGAAGACAGGTATTTTACTTGTTGTAGCGATTGCCTCGACCATATTTGTAGGTATTGGCTTAGCGAAAGTATTAGGTTTAACAAAACGTTTTGGCGTATTGACGGGGGGCTCTGTTGGCATATGTGGAGCATCAGCGGCAATGGCTATTTCAGCAGTTTTGCCAGACGGAAAAGACAAAGACCGAGATACACTCTTAACGATTATTGGCGTGACGAGCCTTTCGACGATAGCCATGGTGTTATACCCGATTTTGGCTACAACACTTGGATTAGACGAAAGGCAAATAAGTCTTTTTTTAGGTGCAACCATTCACGATGTAGCACAAGTAGTGGGTGCGGGATATTCGGTATCTGAGCAAGCAGGTGATTTGGCGACCCTAACAAAACTAGTGAGAGTGGCCTTATTGATGCCGGTGGTACTGTGCATTTTATTGGTATTACGACTCAATTTTGATACTACAAAAGACTCCAAACCACCAGGTATACCTGGCTTTCTTATAGCCTTTATCTGCCTAATGACTCTCAACAGTCTGATTGATATTCCGCAACAAGTTACGCAGTATGCGACTGATATTTCACGTTTTGCTTTGGTCATTGCTATTGCTGCAATCGGTATGAAATCAAACTTTGCTCAAATTACCGAAGTAGGCGTAAAACCTATTATCATTTTAGTGCTAGAAACTTTGTGGATTGCTGCCTTGGTATTAGCGTTTATTAAATTCATGTGAAACAAAACACGCTAAAATGATTGTTTGAAGCATAAATACCTTGTAATCGAGCGATTTTGTCGTTTATTCCTGTCCTAAACCACTAGCATCACTTCGACGGATTTTTATATCAGGCATTTCAGCGGAGACTTGGTTTTTTCCGTTTCGTTTTGAGTAGTACATCGCTTGGTCTGCTCGTTCAGTCCATTCATGCAGTTTTTCCGTAGCCTTAAGCACGGCAACACCCATTGAAACAGTATACTTAGGTAGCTTATCGTCGGAGTCGATATCAATGGCTGATTTGACTCGCTCTCCTAAGCTAATGGCGGACTCGAGCTCAGTATTATTCATCATAATGGCGAACTCTTCACCACCTAGTCGAAAAACTGCGGCGTCTTTCGGTAAAATGCTATTTATTATTTGACTAAACTGTTGCAGGACTTTGTCGCCAATCACATGGCCAAAACTGTCGTTAAGTTTCTTAAAATCATCTATATCAATAATAATCAGCGCGTTTGATACATTGCCGCTGAAATCTGCAATTACTCTATCTGCTTCTAGTTCAAATTCGCGTCTATTTTTTATGCCTGTTAGCGGGTCAATGCTCGCTAATTCATTTAGTGATCTATTTTCTGATGAAAGCTCACTAGAAAATACATTGATAAACCCTGCGCTTCCAAAAAGCGCAAAATAAATGGTTAGTCCTTCCATCGCTGGAACAGATGAAATGACGGTTGGTGCAATGCAGATACAAATGAACAATAGATACATAAATGCATATTTAGCCTTCACTAAAAGAAACGCTGTTAATATGGTTGGATAAATCCAATATATGACTTCCATGCCACCAAACATTACCGACATTGAGACGCCGACACAGACGATGGTACACATGTAATATTTAAGGAATGAGATAAAGCGATCGCGAAGGGTGTTATAAAAAATGAAGGCGGCATTACTCAATATAAAGCTGTCGACAAAGACCATCGTCCAGTTTTGCTCAACAAAACGAATAATAGTGGGCGGCGTGACGAATACAAACAACAAAAAGCTGAGTGCAAGTAAAACCCGCTCAGAAATTGTTTTATCTTTAATTTTGCTTAATAAACTGGTCACCAAACAACCAAAATAGTTTTCATCTACATTTAGTTATATCGGCTTATACCTAAAATACTTAATCTTAACTTTCTTTTGATATTAAGCTAATTAACTCGTCGCCAGCAACCGGTTTAGACCAGTAATAACCTTGCCCTATATCACACCCTAGGGTGGTTAATTTTTCTAATGAAGCTTTGTCTTCTATACCTTCGGCTACCGTTAGTAAACCAAGGTTACCTGCCATACCAATAATTGCAGAGACTAGATTCTCATCATCTTTTGAAGTACATATTGACCTAACAAAAGACCTGTCGATTTTAAGCTTACTAGCATTGAAGTTTCGCAAATAACCAAGGTTTGAATAACCGGTCCCAAAATCATCAATAGCGATGGTTATACCTAATTGACTAATTGCTAATAATTGTTTTTGAATGTGCTCAGTATCGTCAATCAGCAATGACTCGGTTAACTCAAGCTCAAGGGCTTCCGCAGGCAGATTTGCTGAGCTTAACGCATGTTCAATAACAGACTGAAGGCAACCATCTTTAAATTGCATCACCGATAAGTTAACCGCTATCCTCAGATTCTCTAGTCCCGTCTGTCTTTGTTGAGCACAAAACAAACAAGCCTCTTGCAACACCCATGCACCTAATTCATTTATTAAACCACCTTGTTCTGCAATTGGGATAAACTGATCTGGTCCAACAAAACTTCCGTCCTCTTGCGGCCATCTAAGCAAAGCTTCTACAACACATTGGTCACCCGTGGTTAAGTCAATCATTGGCTGATAATTGAGGATGAATTTGTTTGCCCTAATGGCAGGCCGCATCAACTGAAGGAGTTTAAATTTTTCATCGCTGGCTTTGTCTAATTGAGGATGATAATGATGGAAGGTGTTTCGGCCATCTTCTTTTGCCTTATACATTGCAATATCTGCTTTTCGGCAAAGCTCTTTGAAGTCTATACCATGGTCTGGCGACTGGGCAATACCAATAGAGGCAGACACTACTACCTGAGTTTCTAAGACTTCAAATATCGAAGAGCATTGCTCAATTGTCGTTTGAGCTAGCGTGTTTAACTCGTCCTTTTGATTTGAGATGGGTGAGAATACCAAAAATTCATCTCCACCAAAGCGTATCAAGTATTGTTCTTTGCTAAGTGTTTGTTGTATTCGTTGTGTAAGTTTTACCAGTAATTCGTCTCCCGCGGCATGTCCCAAAGCATCATTAACAGGTTTGAAATTATCCAAATCTATAAACAATACCGCTAACGATTGTTGCTTTTGCTGACACACTTTAAGACATCTATTGAATATTGTTTCGCCGTATAGTCTATTGGCCAATTTGGTTAGCGTGTCGTGATGAGCAAGATACTCAATTTGAGCATGACTTTCCTCAACTTTTAAATTTTCTTCATGTAAAGAGAGCATCAAACGTTTAATGTCTTTCACTAAGATATAAACGCTAAACCCGGTAACAATAAAGATGACCAAAACAAAAACTAAGTGCAACCAACTTAGAATGGGTACATTAGGCGTAATTATGCCTTCTAGAGTTAAACAGACAATAATTAAACATTGAGTGATTACAAGCACAAGGACAAAGGCAAATAAACCAACTCCGCCCAATATAGCAGCGAAAATTAATATACCTGGGTAACCTAAAATGGCTAAATCAAATAGACCAGCCCCTGAGAGAGACAACGCGAATAACATTGCCGACATAGATGAAAGTAAAATAGTAGCTGAAGGAATAACTCGATGTTTGTTTGCCATATACAGCGCTATTAGCAAAGAAACAACGCCAGCAGCAAAAATTACTTTTGTGATACCTCTGGATACTAAAAATGACACTAACAAACCAATAGCCGTAGCAACACAAATTTGCATTAAGCGATGGCGTCGAAGCCCGCTTAAGGCTTCGGTTTCTGCATTTAGCCAACTTTTGTTGTTTTGTTGCATTAGCTGTGCGTCTTGGTAGAGATTAAATCACTTTACAGTTAAAAAAACAGAAATCAAATAGTGAAGTTAATTTTCAAAGAATATTAATATTTAATCGAGTTTACATCATAAAGCGTTATCGGCTTTGTACATGATTTAATAAGTACAAATGTGACAAAAATGGTGTGATTAGATAGATTGTATTGTCGAGTGAGTATGCGGAAATATTAAATAAACAAATAAATAAGCAAATGAAAGAAGCAGCTGATGTTGATAAACAACAAAAGCTGCTTTAGTTTTTTTTAGAAATTAACTCTTAGCTGAACGCCAAAGTGACGGTCTGCATCGCGAGGTATTTGATAACGGAAGTTATCACCACTGTATGTGGTTACAAACTTTTCGTCAGTCAGGTTTTTAGCAAACACCGATATACGATATGCGTCATCATCGAACGAAAAGGCGACACTCGCATTTAACAATGCATAGTCAGGTAAAAACGTAACATCACCTGGGCTTGCAGACGTGCCCGGGCCACCAGCATTTATGTCGTCGGTGTAAACATATGAGCCGTTAAAATATACGTCCATATCTTCAAGTTCCATGACATATTCGCCGCTCAATGAATATTTTAAATCAGGCGAGAATGGCAAATCAGCACCAGAATTACCATCACAAGTGGTCAATCCTACAGGGCATCTGAATTCATCAACCACTGCATCAACACTAGACAATCCACCAATTAATAGGAAGTTCTCAGTGGCTTGCCACATAAAATCAACTTCGATACCTTCAGTTGTAATCGAGCCAGCGTTTGTTAAACGAGTAATAAATACACCATCAAGTATTTCGGGGTTGTTGGCTTGAAAACCATCGATATCAGTTCTAAATGCCGCAACATTGACAATTAAATCATTCGTAGCGTATTTGTAACCAATTTCGTAAGCGTCTGATTCTTCCGGACCGATGGGTAAGGTATCTTTTTCAGACATGTTATAAAACACGTTAAACGCAGGGCCTTTATAACCTTGCGAATAAGTTGCATACATCATGCTGTTGTCATTAATATCGTATTGACCACCAAACTTAATCGACACATTACTTTCGTCTGTTTCGCCATCAAAATCGGTACTAAAAGCTCTAACGCCAACGCCTGTGCGGCTATATTGATCATTACTACGGCGGTTGTGTGAAAAGCTAACGTCATCTTGGGTGTAACGGGCACCAAATAGTAAACGTAAATCATCACTTATATGATATTTTGCATCAGCAAAAACGGCCCAGTTTTTAAACTCGGTTTCCATAAATGCAGTGGCACTTACAATATCGTTTGCATTACAGCTTAAGCCCTCGGATGCAATAAAATCGGTAACTTGCTGATCGGTTGGACTTGCTACACCTAATTCGTTTTCGAGATAGGCGCTTATTGCCGCAGGGAATTGTCCATTGTTGTTTTGGCAAGAAGCATCTCGCGTAAAGTTACGCTCTGATTCTTGATTCCACCAGAAAAATCCAGCTTGATAGTCAAAAGCACCGCCCACAGGTGAGGCAATTCTTAGTTCTTGAGATAATTGATTCCATTCTTGCGGGCCAATATCGTGCAATTGAAAGGGTACACCGAATACCGGTAGAGTTGAGTCACCCGCTGTTGAGGTGAAATCGCCTTCACGAAATTCTGTATTATTCCAACTACGATAAGCAGTAATTGAGGTTAAAGTATGGTCGCCAATTTCTTTGTCGACTTGGATAGAAAATGCAGTATGTTCATCTAACGTACGAGTTTCAAAGTCGTGATCAACTTGGCGCTGGTCCAAGTCTAAGTCACCAGGGCCGGAACTGTTTGGTGAAGCTTCAGATTGATGGCGTCCGCTCGGAGCAAGTTCTAAGTCGGCACAACAATTATCATTAGACTTAACATTTTCAAATATGAATAAAATTTCAGTATCGTCTGAAGTGCTGACATCAAGCATGGCTCTAACGCCTTCTTTGTCGTAGCCATTGGTTTGTTCATTCGTAAATACATTTTTAATGTATCCATCGAACTGACTTTTTAAGAAGGTTAAACTACCGTTTACGTTGTCATTAAGTGCGCCTGAAACACGTCCTTTGAGTCTGTATTCGTTATCTTCCATTAGGGTTGCTTCAAACATCCCTTCAAAATCGTCACTCGGGCGTTTTGAAACCATGTTAACCACACCCGCAGATGCATTTTTACCAAATAAGGTGCCTTGCGGGCCTCTTAACACTTCAATGCGTTCTAAATCGTATAAATCGACGAAGGCTTGGCCCGAACGACCCAATACAACGTTGTCAACAACCGTTGATACACTTGGCTCGGCTGCGACACTAAACGAGATGGTACCAACGCCTCTGATTGTGATTGCAGAGTTACGTGTTGTATTCCCCTTTCTAAAGCTCACAGAAGGCACTAAAGCTTGTAGGCCTTCTATGTTGGCTGAAAAAGTTGAATTAATCTGATCTTCTCTTAAAACACTTACTGCAACGGGTACTTCATTAAGATTTTCGACTCGTTTTTGCGAAGTAATTTGTATGACTTCAAAACCTTCTTCTTCTTCTGCCGCTTGTTCTTGTGCGCTAGCCGAAATACTAAAGCTCATGCATGTGGCAAGTGCTAACGCACTAGCAACACATTTGTGTAATTTGCTTGGTTTGAATTCCATCTTGTTCTCCAAGTGATTGATTGTTTTATGCCATAAAACGCATAAGCGATATGGATATAGTGTGTACTGATTATTATTTTTTAACTTCTTTTATATGCATCTTAGTTTTTCTCATGCCACTGGTTAACGTGGCTAATCTTCACTAAGATGTCTTATATAAGATAGAAGATAAATAAAATTTAACTGAAAAGTAAACTATTTGCAAATTAATTGTAAACATGAGGCTAATTATTCGGCAGGGCAGGCTTTCACAGAATTTTCGAGTACCATCAACCATTCATCACCGAACTTATCGATAAACCATTGTCGTATCTCGGAAGACGCATCTTTGAATGCCTGTTTTTCATCGGCGTTAGGGCGATAAATAGTCCCCCCAGCGTCTTCAAATTTTTGGTAGGATTTTGCTTCCTCATTCGCTACCAAATTATTGGCAGCGACTTGTTGTTTGATAAAACCAGCTTGCACTATCTGTTGGATATCAGGCGGTAAAGTTTCCCAAACAGGCTCTGAAAACCACCATAACGTTGCCATGTAAGAGTGCCCGTCCAATACAATATATTTAAGGTGCTCTTCTAGTTTCGCTCCAATGATATCTTGAATACCATTTTTACTACCCTCGACCACTCCTGTGGCTAATGCGGTATAGAGCTCACTCCAAGAAATCGGAGTAGGGTTAGCACCCAATGCCCTAACGAGCTCCTGTTGAATTTCTGCGGGCGTGGTCCTAATCTTTTGACCAACAAGATCATCAGGATGTCGAATGGGTTTATTGGTAGTAGCAAAGTTACGCCAACCGCCGGTATTAGACACACCGATTAACCGCAGATTTAGCCCCTTTTTTAAAACGGTCTCACGCATTTTGTGCAATATGGGTCCATCTAACACGCAAACCGCTTGTTTATCTGAAGTAAATAAATACGGTAAATCCAACACCTGTGCGGGCCCAAAAAAATTGCCGGTGCCACCAGCAGTACTGGGAAACATTTCTAACACACCTTGCTGTAAATTACTTATGCACTCCGGTACGCTGGCACAAAATTGACCGGATGGATAAATAATGACCTCCACCCGCCCATTACTAGCGGTTTCAACGTGCTCCTTAAATGCCATTAAACCAACATAGTCTTCATCTTGTGTCGACGCCTGAATAGCTGCTTTAATAGTAAATTCGGCTTGTGAGCTACTCGCTCGCCATAGGCCAATAATACAAATAACAAATACACATGCGTAAATACTAAGGAGAACGCGCTTTTTAGTTATCATTATGCAAATCCAAACATGCGAGGTAAAGTCATCGTCACTGAGGGGAAGTAAGTGATAATAAATATTACCGCGGCTTCGACCGCCAAAAACGGTAGCATTTCATAGGCGATATTTTCGGTCTTCTCACCCGAGACTGATGCTGATACAAACAGGACTAAACCCATAGGAGGGGTCGCTAAACCGACGGTCAAATTGACGCACATAATAACGGCAAAGTGTAAAGGGTCGATTCCCAGTGATATAAAAATAGGCGCCAGAACCGGCCCGAGAATTAATATCGCAGGACCGGCATCCAAGAACATACCAATAGCGAATAAGAATAAGTTGATAATAAGCAGTAATAGTAAAACGTTTGAGGTAATTTGAATGATTTCACTGGCTAAGGTATCGGCCATGCCCGATACCGTAATAATCCACGCAAAGGTCACTGCTGAACCCACTAACAGTAAAATGGTACCCGATTGAACAGCAGCGCTAATAAGCACTGAAGGCAGTTTTTTGTAGCTTAACGTGCGCGTGATATAAAGTGTAACAATAAGCGCATAGCCTACTGCTATGGCGGCTGCTTCTGTGGGAGTGAATACTCCCAATAAGATGCCGCCCAACAATATCACGGGTGTCATTAATGGTAAAAAAGAACCTTTGAATGCACTTCCGCGTTGTGTCCACGTGGCTTTTTCGTTAGCAACTGGGTAGTTTCGTTTTTTGGCAATTCGATTTGTCACTATCATCAAACCAGCACATATTAGTAATCCAGGCACAATGCCAGCCAAGAACATGCCTGCGACGGATACATTCATAATAAATGCATACAGTATCATGATCCCTGAAGGTGGAATAATAGGCCCAATCACCGACGATGCGGCAGTAATTGCTGCCGCAAATCTGCGGCTATAACCGTTTTCTTCCATTGCCGGTATCAGCATTTTCCCTAACGCTGATGTATCAGCAACTGCAGAGCCAGACAAGCCTGCAAATAATACCGATGATAAGATATTTACTTGGGCTAGACCGCCGCGATAATGGCCTATGAGGGTTTGGCTAAAACGCACAATAGATTGAGTGATACCGCCTTGGTTCATGATTTCGCCAGCTAAGATAAAAAACGGCACCGCCATTAGCGGAAACGAATTCATACCTGAAAATAAACGGTTGACCAGGGCAGACAAATAAACTTGTTGCCCGTCAATCATTAAGCTGACACCGGGGCCTAACAACAACGCAAATACAACCGGAGTACCCGCAATGAGCAATAATATAAAAATCCAAATATAGCTAAGAGACATTAGACTACTCCCTCAGTACTATTCATATCATTATTTAAAGGAACAGTGCAGTAGTGAATGAGTTTTTCTATTCCCACTAAAAATAACGAGGCAAACACATAAGGCATGCATAAATAGATGTAAAACAGAGAAATTGGCACAGAGGCAGCATTTATTGACATGCCATTACTAACAAAACCCACACTATACTTAAAAAACTGGAAAGTAATAATCAAAACCAACAGCGTAATAATAATTTCAGCAATTCTTTGCATGCCTTTTGGTAATGCTTCGTGAAACATGTCTATGGATACATTCAAATGATGCAAATAAGCCCAAGGGGCTACAAGACAAGCAATCCATACCATTGCAAATTTTGATAGTTCTTCAGTCCAGGTTAAGGAATCATTCAGAATATAACGAAAACCTACTTGCGCAATGATCATGAGAACCATCATCGCTAATAATATTCCTGCGGAGTTTTTCCCTATTGTGGCATTGATATTATTCAATTGCCCCAGAGGTTTATTGATAGTTTTCAACACTTTTGTAATAGTACTTAGCATTGTTATTTTGCTCCAGTTGAGCGGCAATCTATTGTTGCAATTGGGCTAAATCTTTACGGTTTTTGTGGCCAGTAGCTTTCTACTTCTGGCTGGATATTATTTTTTAATGCTTCTACATGTTCAATAATAGGGCCTAAAGGTATGTGTTTGCCACTTTTTACAAACACAGCCATGTCGTCTAAGGCTAGTGTTAATTTTACATGCTGACAAGCTTTATAGTTTTTGCCACTCGGATAATGCAACCATTCGCCGTCGGGGAAATACACGTCAACCTCATTATGCTCATTCGTACACGGTGCAAAAAGAATATCTTCGCCTAACATAAATTGCATTTCAAAAGAATGCGCAATACGATCTTGAGGAAAAGCAATTGGCATGGCTCGCATAACCGGAAGACCCGTTGCATTCGCTTGTTGCGTACACTCATATAAATATGGCAGCAGTTGATAGCGCAATGCTATGGCTTTATTAACTGCAGTTTCGGCAGCTTTACCATAACTCCATGGCTCACGTTGACCAATACCGTGTAAACGCATGTGTGCTGAAAATACAGCCGCCTGTGCCCAGCGCACAAATAAAATAGGGTCTCTAGTGTCTTTGTAAAAGCCACCTATATCGGTTGCATAGTATGGCGCTCCTGACATTCCCCAAGACAACGCACCACGAATACTCCCAATTAGGCCACCCCAATCCGCTTGCGGGTCCCCACCCCATTGGCTAGGGTATCGCTGAGAGCCGGCCCAAGCAGAACGGCTGAATAAAAACGGTCCAGACTGACAATACTTTTCTGCTGCTTGATACACGCAGCGGTTGTAGAGCATGCTATAGGCATTATGTAAGCGTATACCCGAGTCACCATTGTGAGCCAGCATGTTCTCGTCTTCTAATTGCTCGCCAAAATCTGCTTTGATCATATCAACGCCTAGGTCGAATAAAGGCTTGTGAGATTCTAACCAGAATTGAAAAGCACCGGGGTGAGTGAAGTCTACAATGCCTGATTCAGGTAAAGGTGTTAAAACTTCTGCAAAGGCACTTTGGTCCCATTGATATCGATATGCTTCGTTGGTGCGCTTATCCTTAATTAACCAGCCGTTTTTAGCCATTTTATCAAAGAGCTTGTTTTCGACCGACACTAATGGATATTCCCATACGCATACTTTAAAGTGCTGCGCCTTTAGTTCATTGATGACGGAGGCGGGGTTGTCATAACGTTTTGGATCCCATTCAAAAGCAAAACGAGTATCGGTGTCTTGCCAAGCTCGTCCGTCAAGCGTAATCACATCGCATGGCATATGTTTTTGCCGCACATCTTTTGCTGTTGCTAACAATTCGGGTACATCTTTGTAGTATGCTTTCGATAAAATCACACCCAAGCTCCACAATGGTGGTACAGGCGCCTTGCCAGTTAGCGATGTATAGGAATTTATAATGTGTTTACCGTCTTTTCCAGCAAACAAAAACAAGTCCAAATCTTCATCTTCAACCAACAAACTGTATGCGCGCTGAGACCAAGCGGCATGACCTACCGAGTGAGTGACCGCTGCAGGAGTATGCACAAATACTCCCCAACCTTCAGGACTCCATGCAAACGGTGTGTTCTTATACGATATTTCTGCGTTTACGCCGAGCGCATCGTGGTTATATGAACGAATCAATTGCCCTCGTTTATTTAGCGAAGACCATTTTTCACCTAAGCCAAAAACGGCTTCTTCGGGTCCTAAATCCAAGCTGATTAGCCACCCTTCGCTGGTTTTTGCCAGTGGTGGTAATCGGTATTGCCTTACAAAGTGCCCATCGTTTGGTGTCTTTTGAACAAGCTTGTCTGCTCGCTTCCATTCAAAGGCAAAAGGTTGTTTTTGTATTTTGACAGTGTCATGTTTGGTAGCAATAATGAAATGACTGGGAGTTTCTTGAATTGATTTTGTGGCGTCATTTTTAACAGGAGAAATAATAATGCCATAGTCAAAATTGTCAGACATTTTTTTGGATGAGGATTGCAAACGCAACCCCAATGAACTTAACGATAAAGTTAATTGGCCTTGTGTGGTATCAAGTGAGACTGAACCATCGCCTAAAACGCTCACATTTTTAACAGCACACTGCTGTATATTATCCCAATTTGGCGCACTCGCTTTTAACACATTAATATCCGCGATTTATTCTTATATAAGATATAAGTTATATCCGTACAAAAACTTTGTCAATTGATAATACATTTTTGTCTCTATCCTCTTTTACAAATTAAATTAGTGTGTGTTGCATGTATTACTTGAATTCCAGTGCGGCTTAATATTAGTCTATAGCTTAATACAAATATGGAAAGTCATGAAAAAAATCGAATTTGACGATAAATTGAATAAGCCAAGCTTGGCTTTTCAACCACTATACAAACAAGTAGAAGAGCACGTAAAGCAGCTGATAATTGAGCGCCGATGGAACCCAGGTGAAGCCCTACCGAATGAGTTTCAATTAGCTGAAGAACTGGGCGTGAGCCAAGGCACTGTGCGTAAAGCCCTTAATGGATTGACAGCGGCAAAAATTCTTACTCGCCAGCAAGGTGTGGGCACATTTGTCTCTGAACATAATACGCAACAGAGTTTATATCGTTTTTTCCCGCTTATCGCTGACGGTAAGCATCCAGAGTTACCCGCTGCAACGCTTGTTTCATTGGCAATAGAAAAAGTCTCGCCGATTGTTTTGAAGCAACTTGGTTTATCAGAAAAAGACAAAGTAATACATTTAGTTCGCCAACGACTGCTAGATAGTCAAGTTTGTATTCACGAATCTATCTTTTTACCCTATAAATACTTTGAATCGTTAATGAACGAAACAGAGCTTCCTCATACCCTTTATCATTATTATCAGCAGAGCTTTAATCTGACAGTGCAAAAAACCCAAGATAGCATAAAGGCAGTGTTAGCCGATGCAGAGACAGCAAGGTTTTTAGATATTGCAGAAGGTGATCCTTTACTTGAGGTACAGCGCGTTACCCAAACGATTGACGATAAGATTATCGAGTACCGCGTCAGCAAGTGCCTTAGTGATAAGTATCATTATTTTGTTGAACTTAGTTAAAAAGTGAAACCAGCTAACTATTCGGGCTTAAACACTCCAATCACATTAGCGTTAGATTTATTTGCGGCTTTTACTTCGTCATTAGTTTGTGTTTCGGCGTAGTCACATTTGACGCAAGCAAGCTTTTCTACATTGTTTTCGAAATACAACATCAAAGTATCCATAGCGCCGCACTCAGGGCATTTTGCACCAGCGATAAAACGTTTTTTAGTTTTCTTGCTCATCTCTATCATTTAAATTAAGTATTTTAGTCAGTTTTTATACCTAATTGTCTTCATAAATGATCACTCAGCCCTGAGTTTAAGCTTCAATCAATACCTGCGCTAGATTTACTTAGTACGAGCGTCTACATACTTAAAGTTTTGCATACCATCGTCATTAAAACCGTCCTGTACGACAAGAAGTCCCGAGGGGAAACCTGGCAATGGGGTTGACGTAACGGCTAAACCATCGGTTTCTTGCGCACCATCTATTGCATCAGTTGCATTGACTCTAAAGCGATCGACGAAGCGATAAGGAGGCTCTAATGCATAAGTTGCAAAACTGTCATTACCCTGTGAAGAAACAAACAGTAAGCCACTATTACCGGCCCTTGCATGATATATATCCATGCCTTCTACGTCTGCAACAATGCCGTTTTGACCGTCTATTACATCCACTAAGTCAACTTGTCCGGTGCTAGGGTTCAAGGCCCAGACACCGTGATTTTCTTCCCCAACAAAAAGTCTGCCGTTTGTATCATCCATGACGCAACCTTCAAGTTGTGAATCAAATTGATAAGAAAAGACAAGCGAGGGCGTATCTTTGATGTACTCACCAAATTTGTATTGTTCGAGTAGTCCATCTTTATATGTCACAATCGCAAATAATTGATCAGTGTGTTGCCCTAAACAAAAACCATAAGGCTCTTCTTTTACGCCGAAGCTACCAACGATTGTTATGCCGCTTTCATCGATAGTGGCAAGACCAACTGTATTGTCAGAACGGTCTGAAAAGGCGACTAGGTCGACGCTTTCTCCATCCAAACTAACCCTCTGACGTAAATCTACATTATTTGGTCGACCATGCTCGACAAACTGCACAAGCTGGCCCTGCAGATCATAAACACCTAAGCCTTTTTGTTTGTCGGTACCAACGATTAAGCTTTTACTTTTGTCATTGGGATGAATCCATATAGTTGGATCATCAGCGGCATCATCGCTTGATACTACCGGTGTAGTTTCAACTTTTGCGGGGTACGCCAATACATTTGCAGTATCAGCATATTCGATTTTATTGCGATCGACACTTTCACTGCATCCCAAAGTCGCTACAGCAGTTGATATCAAGAAAAAATTGCCTAATGAACGTTTTGTAAAATACATATGCATTAGTTACCTTTTAAAAGTTGACCGAAACGCCAATTCGACCTGTCCATGAATATGTTTCATATTGCAGTAGTCTATTTCGGTCAGGACCTCTTTGATAGGCAACATAATCGGTATCGTTTAAGTTAGCGATTTTAGCGAATACTTGTATGTCTTCTGATACGTTATAGTTTGCTGACAAATCAATTTTCACTTGATCTTGCACCCAACGGTCCTCGTCGGCACTACCGCCTAACTCATCTAAATAATCATCGCGGTATGAATAGGTCAAACGTGTAGAAAAGTCGCCTACTTCATACCCTAATGTCGCGTTATAAGTACTTTCAGAGGTTGATGGTAATACGATAGTTCGTTCACCTATGTCACCTTCGGTGTCGGTGTATGTGTAGTTAAAACCAACAATTAAGCCAGAATCAAAAATTTGGTTGTAAGCAAATTCGAAACCAGCAACAGTTGCGCTTTCACCATTTTGTGGGATGACAGCCTCTTCAAAATTAAAACCATTGTATACGCCGTTATATGGCGCGTCATCAGGGCCAAATTCTCTTTCAAAAATAAAATTATCAATATCTTTATAGAAAAGACCAGCTTGCACAACACCAGTATCAGAGAAGTAATATTCGATACTTAGGTCGAGGTTATTGGCCTCATACGGTTTAAGCTCTGGATTACCTGCTTCGACTTCAAAGTCTTCGTTTGTTTCCAACCGTGGCGCCAGGTTACTTAGTTTTGGGCGCACTATTGATTGATAAAAACCTGCACGAAGCAACACGTCTTCTTGTAGATGATATGTTAACGCAACAGAAGCCAACAAATTAGAATAGTCATTTTCAAATGAACTTGTGCTAACAGTTTCTGCATCGCCGTCAACACTATTACCAGTCATTTTATTGTCAGTTTGTTCATAACGAAAACCGCCTATCACTTTGAGTAAGTCGGTTTCATATTCACCTTGTACATACAACGCTAATATGTTTTCTTCGATGTTAAAGTCATCAAGTGCAGAATCCACTACTAAACGTTCAACGTCGCCAAAACTGCTCAAATTCTGATTGTTAAAACTTCGGGTTGCTGCAATTGCGGGCACAGGACCAATATCGAACAAATCATAACTAGCTGCTTCGCTGACTAAATTAAGTGTGTAAGCATCAAAATCAGAATACTCGATAATTTCTACATCGGTATCAATTTCGTTTTGGCGGTATTTAGCGCCAAACTGAAATTCAGCCTCAGCGTCACCTGCTAACTCGAATTCTTTTTCAGCATTAAATTGCAAAGTAGTTTCTTGTTTATCGGCTAAACCATTTACGATCTCTAGCTTATCGAGTTCGTATATTGAGCCGTCATTAAAGTCTACATTAGGCGAGTTGGCAACAAAAGGTGTAAACTCGAGGTTACTATAATCAAAACTGACCGATAGCTCATCTGTATCATCAAAATCACGTCTAAAACGCGTAGGATCTTGGGTGCGATATTCGTGCTCAGATGCTTCAGCATAACTTATAGCATAGTCCATTTCCCAGTCGTCTTTTAGTTCAGTTTCACCACCAAACTCAAACGTTTTAATGATTTGCGATTCGTAGCGATCTTTTGCGCCTCTGCGTACTGAAATTTCGCCGTCTTGTGATAAAAATGTCACGCTATCGCCGGAACTAGTAGACGGTTCCTCGTCCATTTCAAATACTAAACGACGACGGGATTCTAAATCGTCAAACTTTGAATACAAGGTACGCAAATATAGTTCAGTATTGTCAGTTGCAGCGTAGTCAAAAGTAAGTGAAACGCCAGTACGGTCACGAGTAACGTCGTAATCTCGGTATTCAACGGCTTCTGCATAAACAACACCATCGTCAGTTTCGCTCCAGCCGTCCATTTCTAGATTGTCAGTGGACGTTTTGCGAGAAGAATGTTTAAACCCACCCGCAACCCCCAACTTGTCATTAATTTTACGTGAGAAATCAATACCAAATTCTGGAGATGTTTCGCCGTTTAGATCATTATAACTTGCCAAGGCTTGGACTTTGACAAAGTCTTCTCGATTGTTTGCGGATATCGTGTTTATGCGAATGGTGGCACCGATTGTGTCGGCATCCATTTCCGGTATTAAGGTTTTGATGACTTCGATAGATTCGACTAACTCAGAAGGGATAACGTCTAAAGCGACGGCTCGGGTATCGCCTTCAGGCGCGGGTAGACGAACGCCATTTACATTTGCAGAGTTTAGCTCCGGGTCTAAGCCTCTTACTGAAATAAATCTCCCTTCACCTTGGTCATCCAATACATTTACACCTGCAAGACGACGCACTGCCTCAGCAACATTTTGGTCTGGCAGTAATCCAATCGTCGCGTTAGTCACAATGCTTGAAATAGTATCCGCTTCGCGCTGTTGTTCTAAAGCAGACATCAGCATCCCACGTTGACCAACCACTTTAATTGTTTCAACTTCTTCTTGGTTTGTTTTGACCTCTTCTTGTGCATATGCTGAACAAGACAATGCAGCCGCAATAGCGGCACTTAAAATAGTAACCTTAGACATAACGCTTTCCTTTAAAAATTTGCGACGAGTATATAAAGGGTTTCTTAATCTTAAGTTACATATATGAGACATTTTGATGACAATGCTCTGTTTGTGACGCAAACACCTTCCTTTATTAGTCTTGTGACGCGTTTGTGAGAGGTACATATATTTGTCATAAAAACACATTATTTCTGTCATAAAAAAATAAGAACAGTGTCACAATTCACTGTTATCGTTTGCTCAGTATAGTCCGAATAAGCAATGTAATATGACTGAACATTTATTCTTATATTTGGTTTTAGGTGTCGTAGGCATTTGGTGTTTACGCAGAGTTTTTATTAGGTTGCAGTTGTCTGTCGCTAAGCATCCCTCGCTCCGTGGTCATGCAAAAATGTCACGCCGATTTGCAAAGTTAGTTCCTTATTTTAGCTACAACAAGCATACTTTTTTTGCCAGTGATATGGCACCGAATCGTGTCGCTTCTCAGCGAGCGAAGGCTTTGGTGGAGTTAACAAATTCTATTGAAATGAAGTACGGCAAAACAATGGATTACACACGGTCGTTGACTGAGTGTATATCTGATGTGAGATTTACAAATAACTACAGAGTACCTTTTCCTTACCGAGAGCAGTTGCCACTTGCATTAAAAGCAACGCCAGTGGCTGATGAATCATCCGGTACTAAAATTAAAGACATTGATGGCAACTGGCGACATGATTTATTTGCCTCTTATGGAGTGAATGTTTTTGGTTACGATTTTTATAAAGCTTGCATGCGAGAAGGCAGTCAGTTGGTCGAAAAGCTTGGTCCTGTGCTTGGGCCTTATCATCCTTTAATAAAGGACAATGTAGAAAGATTAAAAGAAATTTCGGGTCTAGATGAAGTCTCTTTTCATATGTCAGGCACTGAAGCCGTCATGCAAGCAGTGAGATTGGCACGTTACCACACGGGTAAAACACATTTAGTCAGATTTTGTGGCGCTTATCATGGTTGGTGGGATGGTGTTCAACCTGGGATAGGTAACCAACGCAAAACTAATGATGTTTACACCCTAGCTGATCTTAGCGAGAAAACAATCCGAGTGTTATCAACGCGCAACGATATTGCCTGTGTATTGATTAACCCCATGCAAGCTTTTCATCCCAATTCTGATTCTCCTAGCGACGCTACCTTAATTGTCAGCGATCGTCAGACTAATTTTGACAAAGCGGTTTATACAAAATGGTTACAGAAAATAAGAAATATATGCAGTGAACGTGGAATAGTCTTAATTTTTGACGAGGTATTTACTGGTTTCAGGCTGAGCTATCAAGGCGCTCAAGGCTATTTTGGTGTAAAAGCTGATTTGGTGACTTATGGAAAAACACTGGGAGGAGGCTATCCCATCGGCGCCGTTTGCGGATTGAGTCATTTAATGAAGCGCTATCGAGATAATGCACCTGCGGATTTGTCTTTTGCACGCGGAACATTTAATTCTCATCCTGCGGTTATTGGCGCGATGAATGTTTTTCTTAAACGTATTGCTGAAGATGATATTCAGTGCATATATCGTAATGCAGAGTCTGTATGGAACAAAAGAGTACAATCTCTAAATACCCAGCTAGAGCAGGAAAATTTGCCTCTTAAGTTAAGCAATATGCATTCAATTATTAGTGTGTTGTACAAAAAGCCCTCTCGATACAACTGGATGTTTCAATTTTATCTCAGAGCTGAGGGTCTTGAGCCGGGTTGGATTGGCACCGGTAGATTTATTATGAGTCTTGACTACAGCGATGATGATTTTGCAGAGGTAAGCGAAAAATTGATTGCTGCAGCCCATAAAATGGATGCTGCAGGCTGGTGGTGGCACGACGGTCAAACTACCAACAAACAGCTAAAACGCATGTTTTTGAACGATATGTTGTCTGCTAAGTTCCCTAAATTGGCGGGTCTGGTCGGAAACAAAGCAAATCCCGAAGAAGATATTAACGACCAAGCTGTATCACTGTAGGAGCATTTAGTTATGGCTAGAGATGATTTGATACCCTTAGATGGCAATTTTAGAAAAAAAATTGCCGATGAATTTAAGCACTATCTAGCACAAGAAAGCACTCGTTTTGATAAAGACAACTGTTTGAAAATTGACCTGCATTGCCATGATGAAAACAGCGATGTACCCGATGAACTTTGGGGTCGAATATTGCGTGTGCCGGAGACGTGGCTAAAAACAAAAAAATTAGTAAAACGCCTGGAAAAAACGGGCTGTACAGTAAATACAGTCACTAATCATAATAATGCACGTTCATGCTGGGACCTACAAGATAAGGGTATTGACGTGCTACCTGCCGCCGAATTTACCTGCTATTTCGATGAATATAACTTATACCTGCATGTATTAACTTATGGCTTTGATCGTGAACAGGAAAAGGTACTAAATAAAAAAAGGCAGGATATTTATGATTTTCTTAGGTACGCCACCGAAAAAGATATACCAGTTATTTTGCCACACCCACTTTATTTTTATACTGAAAATGAAAACATAGATTTTGAGTTGTTTGAAAAATTAGCAGTAATGTTTCAACGCTTTGAAGTGCTGAATGGGCAAAGAGATTTATGGCAAAGTGTATTGACCCTAAATTGGACTCAAAGCTTGACCCCAGAAAAGATAAGAGCATATGGGAAAAAACACAATCTCAATCCTGCTGATTTTGGTGTTGACCCAGACCAAGCTAAAGTATTGACGGGTGGTTCTGATGACCATATGGGTATTTTTGTTGGCGACTGCGGCTCATGGTTGTATGTCGAAAATTTGAAGCAGCGCTTAGAGACGCAAAAACCCTCTGAATTAGCCTTAGAAGCGATAAAAAAAGGAAATGTTTCACCTTTTGGCGTAGTGCTAGAAAACGAAAAATTACAAATTGCCCTGCTTGATTACTTTGCACAAGTCGCAACAAAAATGAAAGACCCGGGTTTGTTTCGGCTTATGTTTCATAGAGGCGAACTAAAAGACAAAGTATCGTGCTTTGTTATCGCAAATGTATTTTTGGAGTTGCAAAAGCGCAAGAATATAAACAAATTTCTTAATTTTGTAAGTGATACATTACGCGGCAAAAAGCCGGGCAAACTCGTCAAATGGCAGGTTCATAAAGATTATAGATTTTGCATCGATTACCTTGAGCAAATTGCTGACGCCAACCAACTACCACAAAGAGAGTTTGCTGGTAAAGTGAATGAGTCTATCCACAAAATGTTTAACGAGTTGTGTTTGCTAGTGGTGCAAAGGCTAAGAAAAGCGAGTCCCCAAACCAACCAAACTTTAATTAAAGGCTTATTTACTGAAGATTTTGCTGGGCAAATCGAAATGCCTAGTCAACTGTCAGTATTGTTTTATGGTAATCACAAAAAAGACAGTAATTCTGAAGGTGATATAGGGTCACTCATTGATAATTTGGCATTTCCACTACTTATACTGTTGGTTATTTTATCAACTATGGTAGCCAGTACCAGAGTCTTATATGCCAACCGTCGTTTTTTGAACCGTTTTTCTGACTATATAGGAAAAGGATGCCACCAAAAAAGAGCGCTTTACCTTACCGATACGCTCTGTGATAAAAATGGTGTGTCTAATTCGTTATCAGGCAAATTGAAAGAAATACAAAAGTACGACTATCCGGTAGATTTTTTGATTTGTCATGAATCAGCCAAGTCTGAACCACATTTACACGTTGTCAAACCTATTACCTCATTTTGTGCCCCAGACTACGGTGAGCAAGAAATAAGGGTGCCGGATTTATTAGAGATATGTAAGATTTTTTACGAAGGTGGGTATGACAGAATTGTTTGTTCTACAGAAGGTCCTATGGCGGTTGTCTCTTTATTGATTAAATTCAAATTTAATGTGCCCTCGTATTTCTTTATGCATACAGACTGGATGGATTTTATTAAAGAAACCACTGACCTCAACAAGTATCAAAGAGACCGTATTCGCAGAATTTTCAGAGCGCTATATCAGCAATTCGATGGTATTTTCACTTTAAATAGTGACCATAAAGCATGGCTGAGTGGTTATGAAATGGAATTGGACCCAAATAAGATATTCATGACTGCTCATCACGCCCAGCCAGCAACGTCAAACGTTATCCCGGTAAATAAACAGGCACTTTTTGCCGATGCGACCCAACACACGCCCATTTTGTTTGTTGCTTGCAGAGTCAGTCGGGAAAAAGGTTTGTTTGAGCTGCCAGACTTATTGGCACGAGTAAAAAAACATATTCCAGATATTAAGTTAGTGATTGCGGGACAAGGGCCTGCAGAGGAAGAACTTAAACAAGTTATGCCTGAAGCAAAATTTTTAGGATGGTTGGATAAACAAACCTTAGCCAGTATGTATGCGGGCCTAGATTTGTTTGTTTTTCCTTCTCAGTTTGACACCTTTGGGAATGTCATTTTGGAATCTTTTGTAAATGGCATGCCTGCAATCTCATATAACTGCAAAGGACCTAAAGATATTATCCAAAACAATATCAGTGGATATTTGGTCGATTCACCCGAACAAATGGCCGACAAAATTGTTGAGTATTTTTCTTCCGTTGAAACCAAACAAGTTATGAAATTGGCCGCAAAAGCGCGCGCTGATGAATATCAAGCAGAGCCCATAATGAAAAAGTTTCTGAGCGATATGGGGCTTGAAGTAGAGCCCATTGCGGCTGAAGTAGGATAAGCTGTTTTGAATAAAACCACGACTCTGAATAAACCAGTTGAACAATTAACCTTCTCTGAACAGTTAAATTTTATTTTGACTAACCGTATACCGCGTCAATTTCTAACGCGATTTGTTGGATTCATAAGCCAAATTGAAAATCGCTATTTGGCCTCGATGTTAATTTACTTATGGAAGCAGTTTGCACCCGATTTAAATTTTGATGAAGCAAAAGAGAATAAGTTTACCAGTCTAAGAGCCTGTTTTATTAGAGAGTTAGTAGATGGGGCTCGCGAGTGCGATCCTGACCCAGACATAGTCACTAGCCCTTGTGACGCCATTATTGGCGAATTTGGTAAAGTAAAAAATGGCCAGTTGTTTCAAGCCAAGGGCTTTCCGTATCTGTTAAAAGATCTAATACCTGAGCAGTTGGAATCGCAAAAATTCAGAGATGGTGTGTACATTACGCTGAGATTAAAATCTAGCATGTATCATCGTTTTCATGCCCCCACTGATGCGAAAGTGAATAAGCTTAGCTATATTTCTGGCGATACTTGGAACGTGAACCCCATTGCACTTAAAAAAATTCCTGGACTATTTTGTTTAAACGAAAGGGCGGTAGTGCCTTTGCAGCTAACACCCGGCAGGGGGAGCATCACTTTAGTACCAATCGCAGCGATTTTAGTAGCTAGTATGAAGTTTAATTGTCTAAGTCAGGCTTTGGATATGCGGCATAAAGGTCCAAATGAATTTAGCTGTAATCATCATTATAAAAAAGGCGACGAAATGGGGTATTTTCAACATGGTTCAACCATCATTATCTTTGCTAGCAAGGAATATCAATTCACTTCACAAGTTAAAAGTGGTGCCCGCATCAATATGGGTGTGCCCTTATTTATGTTTGACAATAATCTATCGAAAATGGAGAGTTTATCATGACGTTTTTACAAGAGTTACAACAACAGAGATGGGATGATCATCGTTATTATCATCACAACAGAATAAATCAGACATTACATTTACTGAGTGCATGCTGCTTTGTATTGAGCTATGTGCTGGTTTTTATTAATCCTGTCATTGCTGTTTTAGTTGGTTGGCTATTGGCCATGACCTTGCGTCAAACTGGTCATTTCTTTTTTGAACCGCAAACTTATGATGAAGTCAATCAAGCCACTCACGACTATAAAGAGAGTGTTAAGGTTGGTTACAATCTGTTTCGTAAGGTAGTGCTGTATGCTTTTTTTGTCGGTATGCCCGCGTTGTTAATCATTTCGCCTGATTTTTTCGGCTTATTGACCGCACATCAAGATTTCTACGGTATCATCAATAATGTCGCCATTGTTTGGTTGTTAGTTGGTATTGGGGCCGTGCTATTTAGGACTATTCATTTATTTTTTATTATGGGTATTCAGTCTGGTTTAGTTTGGGCGACTAAAATACTAACCGACCCTTTTCATGACATTAAAATTTATCATAAAGCGCCTTATTTTTGGGCTAAAGGTGAAATGTACGATGATATGTCTGATTGGTATGAAGATACGCCACAAGAAACAGTGACGCATAGCTAAAAAATCAAGACCCACAAAAATTTAAACCAAGTTGTAGGTAAAAGGACTCAGCAGAATCTTTTTACTGCTTCTTGGTTTAAGGGTATATTGTGCGACAAGATTATCGTCAAGTAGCACATCAAATTTCATGAAACAAACAACAATAACAACTAGTTTTAGAATTCTCGTCTTGTTATCTCTGCCCTTCTTTTTATTTTCTTGTGTTACAAACACTCAATTAAAGCCACCCGAGTCAAAAAATGAAATTACGGTTGTTGTCGATTTCATGTCGATAGAAGGTTATTTTTATGAAGGGGTAATACCTAGCCAAGAAGTAGCAAAAGTAGTTGCTAACGAGGTGTGCGAAAACAAAGAATTTTATGAATTTACAATAACATCGAGAACACAAGGCTTGTCTAAGTTTTCGGCTGGATGTTCGATCGACGAGGGAGAAAGTTTTAAATCATTAACTTTTTACCGCAGATCTGCTGGCCAATACAATGTATCTCAAATTCAAGGCTTTTCACTTTAACGAGTACTTTAGTGACAAGCTCTTCACTTATTGCCAAAATGATTGGCTAGAGCGCAAATTGTTCTATTCTTATTTTGCACGCCCGTAAGGTTTGGAAGTTAGCATGATTAAATTACGTGGTATTAGTCTACATAGAGGCATAAAAGTCTTATGTGAGAATGCCAATTTAGAAATTTTTGCCGGTCAGAAAGTGGCGATCATTGGGCCTAATGGCTGTGGTAAATCTAGCATGTTTGCCATGTTCAATGGCGACCTAAGCCCCGACGTGGGCGAATTTTCAATTACCAAACACTGGAAAACAGTGTCTATATCCCAGTATATCGATAATACCGATAGAACAACCCTTGACTACGTGATTGATGGCGATGTTGAGTTACGCGCGGTAGAGCAAGCATTAGTTGAAGCTGAGAAAAGTGACAATGGGAATGAGATTGCTAATCTGCATACTAAATTAAATGAATTAGGTGCTTATGATGTGCGCGCAAGAGCAGCTACAATTTTAGCTGGTTTGAGCTTCAGTGAGGCTGATTTACGACGCAAAGTTGCAGATTTTTCGGGTGGTTGGCAAATGCGATTGAATTTAGCGCGAGCCTTATTGTGTCCGTCTGACTTATTACTGTTGGACGAACCTACCAACCACCTTGATTTAGACGCCGTGCTCTGGCTGCAAGATTATTTACAAAGCTACAAAGGCACTTTGTTGCTCATTTCCCATGACCAAGCGTTTATTGATGCCTGTGCCAACATTATTGTTAGCTTCGAAAATAAAACTTTGTTTTCCTACACAGGGAATTTTTCAAGCTTTCAAAAACAGCGAGCTGAACGCTTGTTGTTAGCCCAAAAGCAATACGAAAAACAAGAACAGAAAAAAGCCCATTTAAATGACTTTATTCGTCGATTTAAAGCCAAAGCAAGCAAAGCAAAACAAGCTCAAAGTCGTGTAAAACAGCTTGAAAAAATGGAAGATTTACTGCCTATACATCAAGCGAGTGGTTTTTCATTTGAGTTTAGGCAACCCGATAAGCTACCAAACCCTTTAGTTCACATGGAAGAAATCAAAATTGGCTACGGTGAGAAAGTTATTTTGTCGCAGGTGCAATTTAATTTAGTCCCAGGTAGTCGTATTGGTTTACTGGGCCGAAATGGTGCAGGGAAATCTACCTTTATTAAACTGTTGGCTGAGGAGCTAAAACCCCTTGATGGGATTTATACAACATCCTCGGGTTTACAAATTGGTTATTTTGCTCAGCATCAAGTGAGCGCATTAAATCTACAAAACTCTGCTTTTGACCATCTATTGGCCCTAGACAGGAGCTTGAGCGATCAGCAAATAAGAGATTATTTAGGTGGTTTTGGCTTTCATGGTGACGAGGCATTAAAGAAAGTGGAGCCTATGTCTGGTGGCGAAAAAGCGCGCTTGGTGTTAGCACTAGTTGTTTATACAAAACCGAATTTGCTATTGCTCGATGAGCCCACCAACCACCTCGACATGCAGATGCGTGAAGCCATAGCATATGCGCTTCAGTCATTTGAAGGCGCTATGATTATTGTATCGCACGACCGTTTTTTATTAGAGGCTGTATGCGATGATTTTTACTTAGTTGATGCAGGTATTGTAGCGGCGTTTAAAGGCGATTTGAATGACTATCAAAAGTGGATGCTAAGTAGCAAAAAAGACCTTATTGCAGAACAAAATGAGCTTCAAAATGGCCAGCCAAAGACTTCAGAGTCAAACATCGATAAAAAAGTAAAAAAGAGGCTAGAAGCTGAATTTAGACAAAAAACTAAAGGTTTTAGGGACATTATCAAAAAAAGCGAAAAAAAACTGACGCAATTACATGCAAGCTTAAAAAATATCGAAGAAAGTATGCTAGATACCAGTTTATATGAGGAAGCCAATAAAGCGCGGCTTACCGCTATCATTAGTGAACAAGCAGAAGCAAAATCTGAGCTTGAAGACCTTGAGATGGTGTGGCTAGACGCACAAGAATCACTTGAAGCTGCAGAGCAACAGTTTGACGACGAATTATCGAAGGCTAAATAATGGTACAAAACAAAGCGCTCGGTAATTTCAATATACAAGACTTTTGGCGATTTTCGCTTAGACATTACTTATGTAAAGAGCAAGTGATTACAAGCGACGCAATCAAAATTCCTTTATATGAGGAAAAACATGGCGAAAACCAAACTACAATCAACAAAGATATTTTACTGAATTTACAAGACAATTATACCTACAACGTAAACCTTATTTTGGCCGCTATATTTTCGGCTTTACAAGGTAAAGTATTAAATTATCAAGAGCTTGATCTTGTGAAGAAAAGCCTAGCACCCTTAGACTCGGCAACGCAAATATTGCGCCAAAAACGAAGAAATATTTCAGAAAATCAGCGCTTTGATTGTGACATAAAAGAAAACGAAGAATATAAACAAGCACTTCAAAAAGAAATTGAAAGTGAAAAAGAGCAACAAGTTTTTCTCATGCAAAAGCTCCAGCAAATATACCAAAATACGCCGCAAGATCGAGCTTTACCTTTGAATCTAAGTCGACCTTTAAACAGGGCTTCAATGGAAGTAAGTTTGCTAGATAGTTTATGTAGTATTTATACTCATTCTGCGGCGGTAAATAGTCAAACAAGCCATCAAAATAAACAAGGCTATAATGAATTACTGTCGGTACTTATTGAACGAGTAATCAGTCATGAACAAAAATATTTGATGTACGCCTATTTGCATAAAGCCACTCAAAAAAATACAAACAATGACCTTTAAAACGCAGTTTGGAAGCATTATACAATCGAACTTCAAGCCTGCGGTTTTATTCAGGCACCCTCACGTGCAAACGATTTTCCCTAAGTATACAATCAAAACTGTGAAATTATCGTTAGTGAGAGAACGAATTACCACACCGGATAACGATTTTATAGATGTTGATTGGATGTTACCTGGTTCTCCTAAGGCAATGGTTGTGCTTTTTCATGGTTTAGAAGGCTCCTCAAATTCACATTATATTCAACATTTGTTGGCAGAATTAAAAAAAAGAGAAATTGCCGCCGTGGTCATGCACTTTCGCGGATGCAGTGGAGAGACCAACCTTACCACTAGAGCCTATCATTCAGGTGCTACTTTTGATCCCCTATTCTTTTTGCCCCTAGTAAAGCAACGTTATCCAGCACTTAAGCTTTTTGCGGTGGGTTTTTCGTTGGGTGGTAACATGCTCATGAAGCTATTAGCGAGCGCCGAATATAAAGCTCAAGCAGACATTGTTGAGGGGAGTGTTTGCGTATCCGCACCACTCAATTTGAGCGCTTCAGCAAAAGCCATCAATGATGGATTTTCTAAGGTGTATCAAGCCCATTTAATGAAGAGTATGAAGCGTAATTTGCTTGAAAAAATAAATAAGGTTGATTTTTCAGGCGCGCTCTCAGTAGATGCAAGCGACATTACCAAGATGCAAACCTTCCGCGAGTTTGATCAACATATCACTGCGCCATTGCATGGATTTAAGGGGGCTGATGACTATTATACTTGCTGCAGCGCTATTTATGATTTACCTGAAATTACAACACCGACGCTTATTATTCATGCTGCAGATGACCCCTTTATGAATGAAAATGTTATTCCGGACAAAAAGCTAATTTCACAAAATATCGCTTACGAACTGAGCGAGCACGGCGGTCATGTTGGATTTATGAATAATGTGTTTGGACCTAACAAACTATATTTACCTCAACGAGTAAGTGATTTTGTTGAGGAGCAGTTATGTTGATCCCATACACATCAATTGATCCAGAGGTGTTAACCAATCTTATTGAAAGCGTGGTCCTACGAGAAGGAACCGATTATGGTGATGAAGAACTCTCACTCGATGAAAAAGTCGCTTTAGTGCGGTTACAATTAGAAAGCGGTGAAGCACTAATTGAGTATTCAGAAGTACACCAGTCAGTTAATATTATTTCAGTTTAATTTCTTGTATACCTTGCCAAGGTATATCGCTACTCGCTCAGATTACTCTTCGTGATCTCGAAGGTGAGTATGTCTAAAAATAAAGCAGTTTAAAATGGTGAAAATTGGCAAGTTTGATTGGTAATAACTAATTTTCCTTTATTGGTAATAACACTTATTGGGATATTGGTAATATAAATGTAAATGATTGGTTGATCTATTGGTTATGTTTGCGTATATTTACGAAAACAAGTAATTAACATAAACCTAACAAGCGATTCGCAATTGTCTGCTCGCAACTACAACGGAGAACTAGATATTATGTCGTTGATATCAGGGAAATACACAAGATCATCTATTCAGGAAGGGCGATTTACGCTTAGTCCTGTTGCAAAATGGGTCAAAGTTGCGGTTTTCGCATCAGTCGCCAGCTCATTATCGTTCGCTACTTCTGCGCAAGAAACACAGTCTCAAGATGAAAATAACGCAGAACAAGACACTACAGAAATTATTGATGTAGTCGGCACACGTAAAACAATCCAAGATCAAATTGCAATAAAACGTGAAGCTACAACCGTAGTTGACGGCTTATCAGCAGAAGATATTGGTGATTTACCGGCTTTATCGATTGGTGAAGCTCTAGAATCAATCACTGGCGCGGCGTCTCACCGTGAAAATGGCGGTGCGACTGAAATCACCATTCGTGGTTTAGGCCCTTTCTTGAGTGCAACTCATATTAATGGTCGTGAAGCGACAAATGGTAGTGGTGACCGCTCTGTTAACTTTTCCCAATTTCCATCAGAGTTAATGAAAAAGGTTGCGATTTATAAAACACAAGACGCCTCAATGATTGAAGGTGGTGTAGCAGGTCTTATTACATTAGAAACGCTTAAGCCTCTAGATTACGGAAAGCAGCGTTTTCAAAGTGAAATAAAATTAAACTATAATCCAGATCAGAAAAACGTAGAAAACTCCTTGCAAGGTGATTTAGGTTATCGAGGCACTATTAGTTATGTTGACCAATTCGAATTTGACGGTGGTCAAGAACTAGGCATCAGCTTTGGTTTACAACGACAAGATATTTCTCAGCCTGAAGCAGAGGTTCGTAGTTCAAGTCCAACGGGTTCTTCTTTGTGGGCATGTTTAAATGATCCAACCAACACTAACACAGGATTTTTCAGAGGTAGTGATGGTGATTGTGAAGACCAACTAGTCGGTGGCAACAATCAGGGCTATGAAACAGAGATCGATCCAGCAACAGGGCGTGCTGTCGATGCTGGAACGCCATACGCGTGGACAGGTTCAAGTCGTAGTTTCCGTCAAAATGAAACATCTGACGAACGTGATGCTCTCTTCTTAGGACTGCAATTTCGTCCATCTGATGCGTGGGATATAAACTTTGATGCACAAATTTCAGATCGGACACAGGCCGAAGCTCGACACGATTTACTCTTTTTGCAAAAGCGTGTCACCCCAGGTATTACGGGTGAAAGCTTAGTTACAAACGATGTCGGCGGTATTTTACAATGGGCTGGTTTTGAACGTATAGAATCGGCTGGTGAACAATACTCACGTGAAGAAAACTATCGTGGCTATGGGTTAAATATAGAGCATTTTGCCACCGACAGACTGACTGTCAGTGCTGATTTCGCTTATTCACAAACCAAACGTGAAGAGCTTCAGATTTCAAACCGTGGTCGTACAGGCTTCCGTCCTTACTTTTCATGGAGAATGGGTGAAAACATTCCTCATTACACCATCACTGATTTTGACGTGAATGATATTTCTAACTTTACTTCAGACCTTCGAACTCGTTTGGATCGAGAAAACGTGCGTGACAGCGAAATAGTATCAACACGAATAGATGCTGAATACCTTTTAGAAGGAGATACCTTCAGTAGTGTTCAAGCCGGTGTGCGTTTTTCTGAATTAACTTACGTGCAATTTGGTGGCACCAACGGGAATGGTTCTAGAAATCAATTTACTTTAGACGAAGGTGTCACTTCTGCCATTGACGTTCTTCAAGGGTGTCAAATTGCATTCCCAGAAACAAACTTTTTATCAAGTGTTTCTGACGGCGACATCCTCACACAAGTAGATAGTGACGGACAAGTGGTTAGCAGTGGTTCTTCATGGGCTACATACGACAATGTATGTTTTTCACAAGCTGTTGTGGCCTCACAAGGTGCCGAATTTGGCTATCCTGAAGTCGAATACGAGAATGCAGGAACAGTCGACGTTACCGAAGAAACGACCGCAGCTTATGCAATGGTAAGCTTTGATACCGAAATGTTTGATAAGTTTATTCGAGGTAATGTAGGTGTTCGTGTTGTTAATACTGAAGTAACCTCCATTGGCTTTAGACAAGGCTTCGATGTGGTGACTGACGAGCTTGGAGCTTTGTCACTTGTGACGAATGATTCAATTGAGCGCATTGTGGGTGGCGGTGATTACACTGAAGTATTACCAAGCTTTAACTTAGTGGTTGATTACAGTGACGATATATTACTTCGTGCTGGTATTTATAGAGGCATGTCACGTGTCGATCCATCAGATTTGGGCTTTAGTCGTACTTTCCAAACCGATGATGAAGTTGCGCCTGTATCGATTAGTGATTTATTGGTTGGCGTAAATGGTTCTGGTAATCCAGATACACAGCCGCTTATGTCTTGGAACTATGATGTAGCGTTTGAGTGGTATCCAAATGAAGACTCAATAGTTGCATTTGGTTTGTACTACAAACAATTTAATGGTGGATTCCAACAACGAACAGTACTAGAAAACTTTAATGTCGAAGGTGTTGACGTAAGTTTACCTATTACTAACTCGGTCACAACAGACGAAGAAAGTGACCTATTAGGTCTAGAAGTGTCATTAGCCTATCGTTGGGACAACGGTATTGGTGTGAAAGTGGGTTATAACTTTGCTGATACTGACTTTGAATTTGAAGACAGTAACTATGGTGATACTTTTGTCACTGATTTGGATGGCGTAACCACTCAATTAACTGAGGGTATTGTACCTCCAGGTGCAGTTCCTGGTTTCTCAGAGCATGTATTTAGTGGCCAAGTGTATTACCAAGTGGGTGATTTCGATACTGCACTTATTTATAAATATCGTAGCGAATACTTGCAACCCTACACAAGTAACGGAACGAGATTACGTTTTGTTAATGATGTTGGTGTGTGGGAAGCGCGAGCGTCTTACAAAATCAATAAAAACATCCGTGTGAAGGTTTCTGCAATTAACTTATTCAGTGAGCCTCGTTCTGATGATTTCTATGTTCTTGGCAACTTTGGTCAACTTAGCGACTACGGTCCTAGGTTGTTCGCAGGTGTGAGCTTTAAGTACTAAGACGCATAGTAATTACACAATTTTTATATTTACCTAACTGAAACGGTAAATAAGAAACGTTTAGCAGAAAAACTTTCAGGAGTAGAAAGCATGTTTAAAAAATCACTGATACTTGTCGTTATTGGCTCAGCCCTAGCAGGTTGTGGCAGCGATGACGCTGAGCTAGATGATAATAAGCGCGGGAGAATTGACATTATTGGTAGCGACTTTATCGCGGGTACTACCTTGTCGACCACCCTTACCGACGGAGACGGTATAGACCAAAATACAGTTAAAATAGCTTGGTCAACAGGCGCCACTGGCCCAAATTATACGATTACAGAAGCCGACGAAGGCTCGGTTATTTCGGTTTCGGCACAATATACTGATAACAAGGGTTTTAATGAAGGAGTAGGGGCATCGACAACTATCGTGCTTCCTACTTTAGATGTAACCGCTAATATCGTAAAAGGCCCAGTAAGTGGCGCAAGTTGTGACATTTATGCGGTTGATGACAGCGGTGCAGCGGTGCAACCTGCTCAAGCTACAGGTGTTACTAGTGATACAGGTAGTGTTACCTTTGCAGACATTAATTTTGAGGGAACAGGCCTTATATCTTGTACCGGCGGAACCTACGTCGACGAATCTACAGGTGATACTCTCGACGCGCCAGGCTTAAGATCGGTTGTTGACGTTGTTGAGGGTGATGCTGAAAACCCTGCTCCTAGCTATGTCGTTTCTCCCTTGACTGAAATGGCGGTGCAAGCGGCTGGTGCTGACTTAAATACTTTTGCTGATGAAGCTGAAACAATCAATCGTCGTTTTGGTATTCGTTTTGATACCACGCAAGTCGTACCAACAGCCGTTGGTGTGGTTGCACTTGGTGCAGATGGTGCAGAAGACGCAGACAGATACGGTTCTGTTTTGGCGCTATTGTCTCAGTTTGATGCTGATAATGCTGATGCCGATATGGCTACTGTTTTAGCTGACATAGTGGCTGATCTCGACGATGACGGTGTGTTTTCAACGGCTAATTTAGATGCATTTGAAATGGCACAAACTAACTTGCAGACAACGTCTAATGTGGCTGATGATGTGGACCAAGATATTTTGGATAATGTTGGTTCAGCTGTGGGTTATAACAACACGCCTGTGGCAGCCATTATCGAAGGTGACCTTGGTGGTACAATCCAAAATACTTTAACTGATCCTTTAACAGGCTCTGTTACGGTAGATGACCCAAACTTCGAAGAAGACGCCATAGTAGCACAGACTGATGTTGTCCTTGATTATGGTACTTTTAGTATTACCGCTGGTGGTGATTGGAGTTACACTGTTGATACAACAAACGAAACTGTTGCTAACCTTGACGTGGGCAACTCTGTTACTGATACCGTGACTATTGCTTCAATAGACGGCACAACAGCTGAACTAGCGCTTCGTGTAGCGGCATTGACTCAAGTAGTTCAAATATCTGATATTGGTAACGACACAGGTGAAATTAGATTTAGTGTAGATGATTTACGCCAAGGTAAATTAAATGTGTCTTTCTCTAAGACAGATGCTCTGGGCAGCGATGGTAATCGTAAAGACGCCTATATTGCGCTTTACGGTTCATCAGGTAGTTCAGCAGAGTCTTTAGTTGATGTGCGTATCCAAGGTACTCAAACTGATGCCGAAGGCAATACTATAGACCCACGTTTCTTTGTGCGTAACACCGACAGTGACGCCTATCCTGGCGATATAGTTGTAGCGCCGTTTGTAGAAGAACAATTTTACGACGTCGAAATTGCGTGGGATTTGGATGCAACAAACCAAATTACTATTACCATTGACGGAGAAGTTATAGGTGGTGGAGCATTCTCAACTGCTGCAGTTGTTGATTCTGATTTCCAAAACTTAGACCAATGGTTTGCAGAAGGTGTTAAAACCATCCAGTTTAGATTTGGTGACAACGACAGAACCATACCGTTTGGTAATTATTTTGTTGATAATATTGAAGTGTTTTCTGATACTGCTGGCACAGTCAGCGTGTTTTCAGATGATTTTGAAAGCTACGATATAGGTACCCTAGAAGCTGCTTCAAGTCCTTATAGCCAAGTAGTTTATTCTGAAATTGTTGTATTTGATGTGGGTGATGGTGAGGAAGAGCCAATCCCAGCAGTATTCTTTGATTTGACTGCAACTATCGACAGTGACGAAGCAACGCCATTAACAGGCGCGGTTAGTGTAATCGATGCAAATGAAGGTGAAGCGTCTATTATAGAACAAACCACCACGGCAACTTTTGGTGACTTTACTATTTTACAAGATGGTTCATGGACCTACACTCTTGATACAAACAACGCTACTATTTCCGTATTAGAAAAAGGTCAGTTTGAGACGGATACAATTACGATTGAATCGTTTGACGGGACCACTGCTGAATTTGTCGTAACAATATTAGGTGTTATTGAATCAGCACCAAGTGGCGGCTTGGGTGTAGCAGGTAATAAATATGCAAACATTACTGACGTCGCGGGTACCAGCGCAGATGCAATGGATGACGCAGGTGGAACACAAATAACAGCGCTTATTAACGCAAATGATACCGGTGAACTACGCATAGACTTAGGTAGTGATAATACTATCGAAGTTGGGCGTATGACTTTCCAAATGTTCAAAGGTACTGAGGTGAATACTGGCGTTGATGGCTTCGTCTTAATTGGCGGTGTCGACACGGGTAGTAACGAAGCTTTGCTTGATTTACGCCTTGACCAATCGGGTAATCATTATGACATACGTAACGGTGAAACAGGTTTAAGTACTTATAACACTGACACTATTTATGACGTAGAGATATCGTGGGATGCGTCAGCGGCAACTACTGAAGTTGCTCCAACCATTGCTATAACTATCGATGGTGTACCGCTGTTCTCAGGTTCATCTGGCAGTACTAACTTAGAAGAAGCTCAAAACGGTGTTAGATATATTCAGTTTAGAGTTGCCGATAATGATGATATTACCAGAGCAGACTTTAGAATTGATGAATTGGTTGTGTATGAAACAGTTGATGGTACAGAGTCAGTTGCATTTGAAGATGATTTTGAAGCATATGCTACGGGCGATTCACTTGATTCAAACGTTAATGATGCCGGTGACCTTTCGATTGTGACACAAACGCCTTCACCATTAATTCCAAGTCAATATAACAATAATTCGTTCTCAGTAACTGTGGGTGAAGATGTTGGTTCTGGCGGTTTAGGTACGAGTGGTAACCAATTTGCAAATGTTACTGATGTAGCGGGAACTAGTTCAGACGCAATGGATGATGCTGGTGGCACACAGATAACAGCGCTAATCTCTGCCAATGATACTGGTGAAATGAGAATCGACTTAGGCAGTGATAACACTATCGAAGTAGGCCGCATGACCTTCTCAATGTTAAAAGGTACTGAAGTTAATACCGGCGTTGATGGATTTATCTTAATAGGCGGTGTCGATACGGGTAGTAACGAAGCCTTGCTAGATTTACGACTCGACCAATCAGGCGATCACTACGACATAAGAAACGGCGAAACAGGTCTTAGTACCTATAATACCGATACTATCTATGAAGTAGAGATATCTTGGGACGCATCTGCCGCAACCACTGAAGTTGCACCCACTATCGCTATCACGATTGATGGTGCTCCGTTATTCTCAGGTGCATCTGGTAGTACTAACTTAGAAGAAGCACAAAACGGTGTGAGATATATTCAATTTAGAGTTGCTGATAATGATGATATTACCAGAGCAGACTTTAGAATCGACGATTTAGTTGTATATGAAACGATAGATGGCACTGAATCGGTAGCATTTGAGGATGATTTTGAAGCATATACAGCGGGTGATTCGCTTGATCCAAATGCTGATGACGCAGGTGACTTTACAATCCCTGGCCAAACGCCATCTCCATTACTTCCTAGTGAATACAACAGTAATTCGTTCTCAGTTACTGTAGGCGTTGAGGACTAATATCTGATATTAGGAATAGTTGATAAAAATCCCCGCTATTAGCGGGGATTTTTTTTGGGAGCTTAAGCCTTAAAAGCTGACCAAGGGCCTTTAATGGCTAAGGTAGCTGTAGGGGAATATAGATTGACAAACAGCGTACTTCCATCGGGCGAAAAACACGCGCCAGCGGGTTCAGTTTGCCAGCGCACTTTAGCAAAGTCATAAATTTCACCACTAGGTGTAACGCCTTTTAGATTATTATTAACGGTATCAGAATATTGGTCTTCGCATACCAACAAATGGCCATTTGGAGCTATTGTGATGTTGTCACCATAGTTAAATGAGGCTTTATTCCCACTTTCTAAAAATAAGCTTAGGCGACCATGTTGTTGTTCAGATCCGCCTTTTTCAGATGCTTCGGGACGATAGCGCATTATCTGCCCAAGTTTTTGTTTACCGCCATTGGTACAACAAAAATACATTTCGCCATTTTCAAAATGTATCCCTTCTCCACGAGCAAATAAGGCAGCACCTTTTTCAAAACCTTGAATACGTAAATCATCTTTAGGGCTTTCTACATTTTCTAAATCTATCCAGGTACAAGCTAACTCTGTGTTAAGAGGCCATGAAGACTTTTCCCAATTACGGGTGTCGAACTGTTTAGTATTTTGAATAGCAAGCGCTTGCAGTTTACCGCCTTTGTTTAACTCGCCTTTATGATTTGGAATAAAACGGTAGAACAAACTATCATTTCTATCCTCAGTTAAATATACAATCCCTGTTTTAGGGTCGACGCAAGCGGCTTCATGATTAAATCTGCCCATTTCTTTGAGGGGAATAGCTTCAATTAAGCCGTTTGCTGATGAGGGTATTTCGAATATATATCCATGGTCTTTGCCAATATAATCAGACGCTTTCTCTACCGATTCTTCACAGGTGAGCCAAGACCCCCAAGGAGTTGTGCCGCCTGAACAATTTCGAATCGTGCCGATTAATGACATAAATTGTTTTTCAAGCTTGCCAGTTTTAACATTGTAAATTAGGTTACTGGTGCCACCTGGTAATGGGCGGCCATCAACAGTACTGTCAAAAGCATGTTTAGCTACTGAGGGCTTATTTATTAGGAGTGTATCATCGGCTAAAGCATCAGACTTAGGATTTTTGGGTAGTGATATCTCATGATTCCGTACTAGCACTACGGTGTCCTCATCGATTGGGATACATCCCATGCCATCTGCTCTATCTGGCACGGGTAAACCATCGTCCATCACATCATTTAGTTTTGAAATAACGGTATAGCTAAAACCAGCTGGCAGGTCTAGTATGCCTTTTGGGTCTGCTAATAGTGGTCCGTACGCGCGGTTGGGCCCCATTAGTAAATTAAGTGTTAAGAGGTCCTTAGCATGCAAATGTGTGGCTAGGCCACTTAATGCTAGCGTTAATAAGCCTTTGTTAAATTGTCGCCGGTTAAGCATATTGATACCTATATGTAAAAGTTGTTTTGTCGCATATCTAGTATATTTAACATTTAATTATGACAATTTGAGAACAGTTAAGATAAATATAACTTTTCAATAATTATATTAGGCGTGTAACTGGCGCTAAGGTCAATTAAGTAATTTGTAGGATTGTGTATCCCTAAAGTTGTCGTTATTATTTGTTCATATTCTACCGTTAATTAAGCGCTCAAATGTCGATATTAAAAACTGTCTTTTTGTTAATTACCTTTGTCTTAGTGGGTGTATGGTGCTCTTGTGTACATGCAAAGGATACGATTTATAGTGGAGACAAAATCCAAGGTACTCAAACTGTCTATCACCTCAATCCAGAGAGCTTAGCACCAGGATTACACCGGTTTTATCTACAGGCGGGTTGGCGCAATTCAGGCATGCCTATTTATGTTCCCGTTATAATTATAAAGGGTACGGCTAATGGCCCTAGATTAACCCTAACTGCGGCAGTTCATGGTGACGAACTTAATGGCATTGCTACAATCCATGAGTTAATCAAAGAGATAGATTATCAAGCTTTATCGGGTATTGTGGTCGCGGTACCTGGGCTAAATCAGCCCGCCTTGAACACTAATACAAGGCATTATGTCACATCAAATGGTTCAGGGAACAAAACTAATCTTAATCGTATTGCTCCTGGTGATATCTCTAAAGGTGGCGCTCAAGCATATATGGCCAGAATTTGGCAAGGCTTAATGATGGAGGATAGTGACCTTGCGGTAGATTTACATACACAGACTACAGGAACTGCTTACACTTATTACGCTTTTGCAGATGTTCGTAACAAAAAGGCCGAAAAAATTGCAATGCTTATGGGCCCCGATGTGATTAAAGAGGATGAAGGCGTAAATGGCACGCTAGAGACGACCTTTATGCAAAAAGGGATACCTGCGATTACATTAGAATTAGGCGAACCGCGGCGTTTTCAGGCGGATATGATTTATCGATCAGTTAAGGGTATCAAAAATGTTATGCGCGCTTGGAAGATGCTTGACGGTGAATATGAAAATTTATCATCTAAAACCTACGTTGGTAAAAATATAAGTAATATTTCTGCTGATATAGGGGGGATTGCATTTTTAAAGGTGGGTCTACTTGATAAGGTTGAAAAGGGTCAAATATTGGCAACTTTAAATGACCCTTTGGGCAGAGAAATTGCCAATTATAAAGCTCCATCTAACGGTATAGTTGTTGCAATTGCAACCTACCCACTAAGAGAAGAAGGGTCATTGCTAGTGAGATTACTTACTGAGATTAGACCATAAAGGTTTTGTCAATTGGGCACAATCATCGAAATTGTTTCTTTTGCAACAATGATGATTTAGGCATATCAATACAATGGCAAATAGCATCAGTTTGAATGCGTACTAAACGGCGCCAAAATATGCTATAACATAACAGATAACTTTGTTAGATAAAACGATTCTCGTTAGCGTAGATATAAGAGCAAATGCAAAATTTAGCCATTGATGTTAAAAATATTAGTTACTCCTATACCAAAAGCCAAAAATCTGCCATGAAAAGCAGTAACATTTTGGAGATAAAAGCGTGGCAAATCGAGCAAGGTGAACGAATATTCCTATACGGTGATTCGGGTTCTGGTAAAACAACATTGCTTAACTTACTTTGTGGCATATTGTTACCCAATGAAGGTGCTATCAATTTGCTCGGTGAGAATATCAGCGCGCTAAGCAATTCCAAACGAGATAGTTTTCGAGCTCAGAATATTGGGGTGGTTTTTCAAAGGCTTAATTTAATAAACTACCTAAGCGTTTTGAATAACATTCATCTGGCTACTTATTTTGCGAATCGTTTTTTGAATTCGTTTTCATCAAATGGAATTAACAACAAACAGTTTATAAATCGGGCCCGGACGCTAACTGATTCATTAGGCCTGCCAGATGACGTGTTAACTAGACATGTCAGTCAACTAAGTGTTGGGCAACAACAAAGGGTGGCCATCGCCAGAGCTCTGATTAATGCCCCCAAAATTTTATTAGTGGACGAACCCACGTCTGCCTTAGACGCATCTGCACGTGATGCATTTATGGATGTGTTGTTAGAAATGTGTAATCAACAAAACACAAGTTTAGTTTTTGTCAGTCATGATACTAGCTTAGGAAAGCATTTTGACCGCAAAGTAGATTTGATGTCTTTGAATGAAAAATTTAACGGCTCTGAAGCTATACATGCCAAAACTTCTGATACTAGCAGTTTCAAGGAGGCCAAATGAGAACGCTGGTATCGGTCGCATGGTCAAGCTTAAGAAGTCGCAAAAAAACCGTTGTTCTCACGTTTTTGTCTCTCTTAATTAGCATTATTGTATTATTGACCGTTGAACATATTCGTTTGCAAGCGAAAGAAAGTTTTAATAGAACAATATCAGGTGTTGACCTAATTGTAGGCGCCCCCAGTGGCCAATTAAACTTGCTTTTATACTCTGTATTTAGGATGGGCAGCCCAACCAATAATATCAAATATGAGAGCTTTCAAATGCTAAATGAAAGTGAACTCGTAGATTGGGCTATTCCTATTTCTTTAGGTGACTCGCATAAGGGTTTCCGTGTTATTGGGACCGACAGTCAATATTTTTCGTTTTATCGATTTGGAAATCAACAATCGCTCAGTTTTTCTGAAGGGCGTGCTTTCGAGGGTATGTTTGAAACCGTTTTGGGCGCAGATGTTGCCAAAGCTCTAGGTTATAAATTAGGTGATAAAATAGTAATCGCTCATGGTATTGGTTCAACGAGTTTTAAACATCATGATCACGCTCCTTTCGTAATTAGCGGTATTCTTAATCCTACAGGCACACCCATAGATAAATCTTTGCACCTAAGTCTGTCTGCTATTGAGGCCATTCATTTATCGCCATCAGAATTGCAACTTGTTATCGACAACCCTAAAAAGTATCGCCCTCAACCAGACACTGTCACCTCAGTGATGTTAGGTTTAAAAAGTAAGTTTTCTATATTTGGCTTACAAAGAAATATCAATAATTATCAGGATGATAGGTTAATGGCTGTGTTACCAGGCGTCGCGATGGCTGAATTATGGACTTTAATGTCAACCGTCGAAAATGTGCTGCGGGTGATATCTGTATTGGTTTTAATATCGTCGCTGTTTGGTTTGTCTACTATGTTATTGGCGTCGATGAATGAGCGGCGTTCCGAAATTGCGGTTTTCAGAGTTTTAGGAGCAGGGCCAACAACCATTCTTGTTTTAATCGTATTAGAGGCGCTGATATTGGTTGCACTGGCAATCGTGTTTTCCTTTGTTTTACTTTCTCTAGGTTTGTCCTTTTCAGCGGCATGGTTGGCTTCTGAGTTTGGCTTATTTTTAACCGCTGATGTCTTTTCTGCACCTTTGTTCACTATCACAGGATTCATTTTTATCGCCACATTGGTGGTATCTATCTATCCTGGAATCGAGGCCTACAGAAATGCCCTACATGCACAATTATCAAATAAATAAAATCGCTTCGTGGATTTTAAATTAGATTCTGCATATTTGAAATCGTAGTGCTTACTTTTCAAATACCACATCAAAGGATAACGGGACGGTTTTTGAAATACTATTTAACTTTGCGATGGCCTGCAATGCAGCGACACCTTCATCCAAACCTAGGCTAGATGTGTTGAGCAATGTCGGTTTAATTGTACTAGCACGTAAGCCTCCGTTTGTTAGACCCACTACGGACACCTCAAAGCTTACTGGTACTGCTTGGTCTTTAATGATTAAGGTCCCCGCCACTGAGCCTGTTGCAGTCTCGCCTTGCGATAAAGAGAGGAATTCTTTGTCAATCTTAGCACTTAGCGTTGCTTTGCTGAAATTTGCAACATCAAACAACATTTTTTGCATGCGTTCATTTCGAATAGGGATGATAGTATTTACCGAGCTCAAATCGATGCTAATGCTCAGTTGCCCATCTGCAGACAAAGTACCGCTATAACGGTCAAAGGTATGGCTTTCAGCAATATGCTCATTTTTAATAGAAATGAAATTTAGGGCGCTTTTTTCTTGGTTGAGTGTGTGCGTTGCTAAGCCTTGAGTGCTCAACGCTAATAGGCTTAAACATAATAAATATGCGCTGGCCTTTTTAAAGGAAAACAGTGTTAAAACAGGAATTGATGAAAAAGCGCTTCGCATAATATTTTACTCATTTTTAAATTTGTCACGCTGTAGCAGCGTAGCATTGGTTATTATTTGTATTGAATTATACTGTTCCAATCGACTCGTTGATCACCTATCACGATAAAATCTGGGTTTGTCACAATTTCGCGTTCGTTGTATGAAATAGGGTCAAATGTTGCTGCTTTGATTTTACCACCTGCTTCGTTAATAATGCATTCAGAAGCGCCTGTGTCCCATTCGCCAGTAACGCCAATCCGCATAAACACATCAGCTTTACCCTCAGCAATAAAACAGGCTTTTAACGAACAGCTACCGGTTGGTAAACTTTGATACTTTCGTTTATTGCTCATGCGCGACATTACCTTTTCACGCGACTGACGACGACTAATCGCAATCATGATCACATCTTCGCTAGGTACATCGAAAGCTCTTACATTTATTGGCTTTGTTTCAATTGGGCAGCGTTTGTACGCCCCATGATCCTTACTCGCAAAGTACAAAGAATCTCCGCAAGGCCAATAAATAACACCTATTACCGGTTGGTTATTTTCAATCAAGGCTATGTTTACCGCAAAATCACCCGAACGTGCGATAAATTCTTGGGTGCCATCAATGGGATCGATTAACCAATAACGCGTCCAATTTGATCGTTCTTTAAGTGGGGCGATAGCCGTTTCTTCTGACATTATAGGAATATTAGGGGTGAGTGTTGTTAATCTTTCCATAATGATTTCATTAGCACGATAGTCAGCCGAGGTAACAGGACTGTCGTCTTCTTTTTCAAACTCTTCAAAGTCACCTTTATCGTATATTTGCAGTATTTCTGCGCCAGCCTCAAGGGCAGCATCCTTCGCGATCTCGAGTAATTCGCTGATGGATTTTGACATCATTTTTGATTTCTCCAACGCTCAAACAATAATAAAGCAGCAATGCTGCGCGCTTCAGTAAAGTCTGGTTGTGCTAATAATTCATCTATTTTATCTATCGGCCACTTAACCACTTCTAACGGCTCCGGTTCATCGCCATCTAAGCGTGATTCGGTTAACACTTGAGCTATAAAAACATGCATATGTGCTTTAAAAAAGGTCGGTGCCATTGCCAGTGATTTTAGTTCGTCAAATTGCTCAGCCGCAAAGCCAACTTCTTCTTGTAACTCTCTATTACCGGCCTCTGCTGGCGTTTCACCCGGATCGATTAAACCTTTTGGAAAACCTAATTGATAAGAATGTGGACCCGCTGCATATTCCCTTATCAACAAAAGGTGGTTATCTTGGGTCAATGGCAAGACCATTACACCACCTCGGCCATTACCAGCAATGCGCTCAAATTCGCGTTTTGCGCCATTACTGAACTCCAAATCAATCTGCTCCACTCTAAAAAGACGGCTTTGTGCGACTATTTTTCGAGCATGTATTTTGGGTAAGTTTTTTTCGTTGTTTGTTTTACTCACGTTGCCTTCACAGGATACACTATTGCAATACCTAAACCTTAGCATAAGGATAAACGCTTGGCACTGTTACCATGGCATAAGATAGAAACTGTTTTACTCGATATGGACGGCACATTACTCGATTTGCACTTTGATAATCGTTTTTGGTTGCATCATATTCCGCAGAAACTTGCAGACAGAAGCGGAAAACCTTTTGCTCAATGCCAGCAAGAAATAAAAGACGCTTATGCCGAAGTGTATGGTCAATTGGAATGGTATTGCCTCGACTACTGGGCCGAAAAACTCGACTTAGATATAATGCAGGCAAAGCGTGAGCTGGTGCACTTAATTAAAATGCGTGAAGACTGCATCCCATTTTTGGATGCCCTCAAGGCGAGTCAACGTGAAGTGGTATTAGTAACCAATGCGCATCCTGGTAGCTTAAGCCTCAAAGTAGAAATGACCCAGCTCGATGAACATATCAACCGATTAATTTCGACTCATCAATTTGGTGTATCGAAGGAGTTCCAGTCTTTGTGGCAACAGTTGCAGGCTGAACTCGGCTTTAATCCAGCAACAACGCTTTTTGTTGACGACAGTGAACGCATATTGGACGCAGCAAAGGAGTTTGGCATAGCTTATACCCTTGGTATCACTAATCCCGATAGTCAAATGCCTGAAAACGAAATAGTGGGACATCCGCATACCAATAACTATCATGATTTACTATCTTCGATTATCGAAGACAATTTTTCTGCTGAGTCCTGTAAATAAATGTCTACTAAGATAGCCGTGGCCTCAGCCAATCCAGTAAAAGTAAATGCCGCCAAAGAAGCTTTTGAAGTCATGTTGAACACCGAAGTAAAAGTAGTTTCAGTCGATGTGGCATCGGGAGTGCCTGATCAACCTATGCATTCTGAAGAAACTCGTTTAGGTGCAGAGAATCGAGTTGATAATGCCATAAAGGCAATTGAGGCCGACTATTACATTGCTTATGAAGGTGGCGTCGATGTTTTTGAGGATGGCCCCAAGACATTTGCGATATTATGCATATCAAATGGCGAAGATAAGGTGTTTGGGCAAACGGCCACTTTGCCAATTCCTATCGGTATATACAATCAGTTACTTAAGGGTATTGAACTGGGGACAGCCATGGACGCGCTATTTAATACGCATAATATTAAACAAAAGGGCGGTGCAATAGGGCAACTTACAAATGAAGCCGAAACGCGTAAGAGTATTTATGCTTCGGCAACGAAACTAGCACTAAGCAGGTTTGTAAACGCTCACTTATTTTAATGGCTAGTGTTTCAAAAAGAGAGAGTATTGCTCAAAAATCTATCCGATAAGTGCCCGAACTAGTTTCTACTCCAAATAACGAAGCGCCTGCTTTTAGAGCAGGTGGAAAATCACTTGGCATTTTATAAGTACCTTCGGGGAAGAACTTACCGTCTAGTTGTAAACGGACATTGGCATCTAATGATAAAATATTATCGGGCAGAATCTGTAAAACAAAATCTGGTGATTGACAGCTTAAATTAGCTTCAAATAGGCCAAGTTTGGTTTGCTGCTGTTCAAAATCAATAGAAGCATTTAACCATGAACCTTTGCCCTTTAGGGCAACACAAGCTTGGTCAAATTCAAAATTTTCGACATCGACTCGTAGTCGGCCAGACGCAATTACTGGCACCGGCAATTGCATTTGCGACAGAGCAGTTTTAGCAGGAATAAACAATTGCGCATTTTGCGCACTAAGGGCTTGCGTATTTAATAGAGAAGCGGTAACTGACCCTTTTAAGGAAATAGCGTCGACATCACGAATGTTTCCGCTGTCTATATTGAGTTTTGCTTTAAGCATAAACAGGTACAGTGGTGACAGCTCCCACTCTATATCGTTTACGCGTAAACCCTTATAATCTAGTGCTTGGGCTGCGCCACTAAATAAGGTTCCTGAGACGCCGACAAAGCGTATTTGTTGTTGACTATTTTCTTGTATTTGCCCCGTAACAAAAGAAGCCGGAATGTAAGCAATTAAAAAGATGATATAGCTTACGAGAATTAATACTATCCACTGCCATGTTTTCAACTTAAGAGCTTCCTAATACTAAGCGTCTAACCTGCACAAAGCCTTGCGTATCGACTTCGCTAAAATCAGAACTAACAATAACTATACCGCGTTCTTCAACGGTTTCTAACCAAGTCATTAATCCATTAAATGGCACTTCGTCTATCCAAATTTGTAGGTTTTCGCCTTGCGGCTGCATCCTAGAAACAGATATACCTAAGTTACGTGTGGTTTGATTCACAAACTGGGTTAGCGAACCATTAAATTTAGGAGCTGTGCCTGACTGGCGTAATAATGCTGCGCGATTCGCTTGTTGCTGAACCCATGTTAAGGTTGACTTTTGACCTTCAAGCTCACGTTTTTCATTTTCAATTGCAGAGTTTAGTGGTGACCAAATTGCAAAATAAAAGATTGCGATTACCGCCGCTATACCAGCGATGACTATCAGCTTTTGTTCACGTTCTGTTTGTTGCTTAAACCATATTTTTAAGGCATTCATTGTATGCAAACTACCCTTTTACCGTAATGGTGCCAACAACTTGGTCACCTTGGTTATTAAAAGCGCCTTGTTCTATTTCAAAGCCTAGGTTGCCTACGTCGCGTGAAAATTTTTCGAGCGCCTCAAAGTTTGCCGCTACCGACTGCATACGAAGTTCGGCACGTTTGCTGTCAAATCGAATACTACGAGGCTTTACCCCTGAGCTTTCAAAGGCAGTACCTAACTTACTTAACATCACTAACATACTGGCGTTTCCACCACCTTGCTCTAAGCGTCGTACTTCATTTTGAATAGCCTTGCGTTTATTCAGCCTAACCGAAGCCAAAGACGGAAAGTTTTGTTTAATACTGGCATCAATTTGCTGGGTGAGTTGCGAGCGTTCACTTTTTAAACTGTTTAGTTCTGTCGCTTTGAACACTAAATTAATACTCAGTGCAACCGCGGCTAGCGTTGCGACCAACTTCCATTTGTCCCAGGCCGCATTAGATTTGTGCTTAACCACAAAATCGCCTTGGTACAAATTGAGCTTGGCTGCTTCAGCGCCTTCCAGTAGAAGTTGCATGGGAAGTAGGTCAAAGTGGTAAGTTGCTTCAATATCGCTAGGCCAGTTGTCGATTTCGCTGTAACAGTTAAAGCTTAGCTCAGAATCACTCTTGTTTTGCATGTGGCCTTGACTAACAAGCGGTAATAGCCAGCTTGCCTCACCTTGCATAATGTTGCCATTAGATGATTTTACTAAGAGCTCTGAACCCAATTGTAGTAGGGTAGTTGTTTGCGCTTTTGTTTGTGCTTCTTGCGGTAAGCCCTCTCTTGGTAAGCAATATGCATCAGGGATAAGTGTATCGCAAAACAAGTTAGCGTCGGCAAATGCTTGTTGCCAATTATTTAACTTTTGTTTGTCGATAACGGCAACTTCTTGAGTATCACCGTGTCGTTCACCCAATGCAAAAAATAAGTTATTGATGTCACCACATAACTCTTCTTCAATCATAAATGGAATGGCTGAAAGCACTTTTCGACTGGCGTTTTCAGGCAATGCTACCTGGGCAAAATATAATTCACTAGACGGCGCAAGTGCTATGATTTTTGCACTACTGGCGCGTTCTTGCAAAGAGCTCAGCTCGTCTGCATTTTGCAGTACACCCGAAGCAATGATTTCTTGTTCTTGCTTGCTATACACTAACCAATGTATTGGGTCTGCGGCGTTAGCGCCCAAGCGTATTATTAACTGCTGCATTTAAAATGCGCCTCCAAACTCTCTGCTAATGATGGTAATACCGTCTTCATTGACTCTAAAAACGGTCGACATCTTAAATTGCGAATCTTGAAATTTCGCTTTAGTGTTTAGTTTAAAATATTGTGTAGTAATATCAAACCAATCTCTTTGCTCAGCGCTCAACTGTATACTTTGTACTTCGTTAAGTTCAAAAAATTCTGCTATTTCAGTAAAACCTTCTTCTGGGCGCGTGCTAATGATCCCATTGGCGATATCGGCAGTTTCGCCTAAAAGAGCATCTAATACAATGGCGCTTTCTTCCGTAATGGTGTTTACATTGATTTTAATGTTAGTTTCTGGAATCACGCAAACCACTTTTTGTAAATCGTTTAGCCAGCCAGCTTGTGCGCCTTGGTCTACGCCATTGACTAAGCGTAATTCTGAGATATGTGACATGGCATTATTGGCAGGTAAATAGGGTGTCACTAAAGACTCATAATCTGCGTCTTCTGCGCCTAACTGGGCGGCCCGATCGTCTTCGTCTATCCAATCAATTAATGAATCTTTTATCACTTCTGCAAGATAGGTATCTTCGGTGAATTTGTTTAACAATGTTTCGAATGCTTTTTGTGCGGCTTCGCCTTTGGTACCAGTGCCACTCGAGCCCCCACTAGGGTTTCCGTTTCCGCCGCCACTGTTGCCGGTACCGCCGTTGTTGGCAGTAGCGCCATTGTTGCCGGTACCTCCGTTACCGCCAGAACCTCCGCCACTAGCATTAGGCGTATACTCTGAGCCAATTGCATTAAGATTAAAACAGGCCTGTAAGTCGCTCAACTTAGCTTCTATAAAGCCGCCTTCAATAGGGTACTCAAACTCTTGTGCCCAAGGTTGACTCAGATTGATATTATCGCCAGTTAAAGATTTCAAGGTCGCTAATGAGCTTTTAGCAAATTCTTCTGCACCCAGGGCATACCAATAGGCTTGATTGTTGGTTTTGATATTGACCGCTCGCGCAATGTTTATTTGCTGCCGGGCACTCATTTCAACCGCCAATACAGTTACCAATGCCATAATTAGTAACACCACTATAAGAGCGACACCGCGCTGCTGCTCAATGGAACTTTTAAATGTGTGTTTCAGTATCATTAGGCACGCACCTTAAATACGCGCCGTATTTCACCAAAGTTCTCTGTTGTGATGGTAACCGCAATAGCAGCCGGCAAAGTCGTATTTTCGACAGTTTCTTCCCATTCAAATTCCTCTTTAACGGTTTGCAAAACCTCAATTTTAAAGTCGCTGACTTGTTCAAGTAGTACTCTGACTTTGGGTTCGGTGCCAATAACTGAATCTACATATATAGTGTGTAGTCGCTCTAAACGGTTTTCTTGTACGCGATAAGCGACATTTTGCAAGTTGCTGCGCTTTAGGCGTAATTGTGGGTTTTGCCAACCGCCACGCACAAAGCCAATAGCATAGGCGTCGCTGTCGAGTTCAAATTCACCACCGTTGATGACTAGTTGGTTTTCAAGGCCTTGGGTGCGAGGAATACGCTCTTGCATTTGCAGAAAATCCCTTTCCATAATGAGCATTGTGCGTTGTAAGGATTCTAATTCTTGTGAGCGTTCATCAACTAATTTACTGCGCTCAAAAATTTCTACAAATATCGCGTTTGCCCCAAGGGCAACTATGGCAAAAATAGCAATAGCAATAATAACTTCGATAAAGGTAAAGCCAGTTTGTTTCTTATTTATGCCTATGGTGTCAATCTTACACCCCATGCAAGTCATGTTAGCGGCCTGCTAATAAAGGTGCTGATATCGGTTACTCGGTCGTTCATTTCTTCGTCGGTAGCTACGACAATAGTGAGTTGAAATAATGAGTCGTCGGGTGTTTTAGACACGGTTTGTTGCCAAAACCACTTTTTGCCAGCCATCTCTACTTCACCTTTGTCATTATTTTTGAGCGGCCACTTAACTTGTGCTCTTAATGTGCTTTCGGTCATTTGGTTATTGGCGACCCAACTGGCAATACTTAACTCTTGCACGCTGGTAAGGGTCATAATATGTTCTTGGGTGACTTTCAGAATAGCCACCCCAGTTATGGCCATAACAGCTAAAGCAACCAAAACCTCGATTAAAGTAAATCCTTTGTTTCGCTTATTATATGTGAGCATTAGATTGGACCCTCTCGAACTAAGGGCACCGTATCTATCCCTTTTAATAAGAAAGAGAAAGATTCTTCATCAAAATCTTGGCCTTGGTAGTCTAAGCGCAATTCAAAAGGTGTGATTTCACCGCTTGATAGAATAAATATTTGCGGTGGGTCAGGTTCTTCATCTTCTTCGTTGCCAATTTGCACGCCATCGCTGCTAACGCTTAACTCTTCGTCAAAAATGCGATTATCGAACAAACCTTCATCTTCTTGCCACGACAAACCTTCTAATGTGAGTTCTAGGCTAAGGCCTTCAGGTAGTTGGTATAAAGCAAAGTGCTCTTGGTCATCCATTGCGAGCCATTTTTCATCATCGCTGAGTTTAACAAATTCGTAAGTCTGCTCTTCGTCGTCAATACGAAGGCCCATTTCTAGTTGATTTATTACGGCATAATCGCTGGCTAAACTGAATAAGGCTTGCAAGCGTTGGGTTTCTTTTTCAATTTCTCTGCTTATATCTTTTGAGAAAATGGTGAATTGCACGGTGGCCATAACCAAGCCGATAATAGCCATCACCAGTATTACTTCTAATAAGGTGAACCCGCCTTCAGGTGTGCGCAATACGCCAGGTTTTAACATGATTTAAGTTACAGGTAATCGTTCAAATTCCAGGTGCCGATGTCGTCGTCGGTGCCCTCTTGACCATCGGGGCCAAGGGAATAAAGATCATAGCGGCCAACTTCTCCCGGGTATAAGAGTACGTAGTCGTTATCCCAAGGATCTTTTGGTAAGCGAGTAATGAACCCGCCTTCAGGGTAGGAACGAGGGATATCGCCGGTGGTCGGCGCGCTGACTAGAGCTTCCAAACCTTGTTCTGTGGTAGGGAAAGCGTTAGTACGCAAATTGTAACGCTGCAATGCACCTTCTAATTGCTGAATATCAATGGCTGCTTTTTTCAGACGGGCTTCTTCTGTATTGTCGAATAAAGCTGGCGCAACAACCGCTGCCATTAGGCCAATAATAAATAGTACGACCATTATTTCGATTAAGGTAAAGCCTTTTTGAGACTTGGTTTGTTTACCTTGAGCATATACATTCATAACAACTCTCTTTGATTATTGTTTAAATTAAACCTGTTAGCGTTAAATTCCGGTTAGGTTATTTAATGCTAAAATTGGCAACATAATTGCCATGACTATAAATAATACGACGGCTGCCATGGTAACGATTAAGGCAGGCTCGAGTATTTTAAGTGACATACTAACGGTGCTTTCAAACTCTCGCTCTTGATTGTCTGCAGCGCGTTTGAGCATTTGCTGCAATTCACCTGAACGCTCACCCGAGGCAATCATGTGCATCATCATAGGCGGAAACACTTTTGTTTCGTCTAAAGCTGCGCGCAAACTACTGCCTTCTTTGACCCTTTCAGCCGCTGTTTGTACTAAATTTTGTAGGTGCTTATTTTCAAGCACTCTGCCTCCAATTTTCATTGACTCCAGCAAAGGGACAGAACTTGCAGTTAATATACTCAGGGTTTGAGCAAAGCGAGCCGTGTTAGTTCCCCTAGCAAGTTTGCCAACAAAGGGTAGATTTAAAATTGTTTTATGCCATTTTAATTCCATAGCGGGATTTCGTAACAAACGGCTCAATATCAGTATCACAACAGATAACACTATTGCGGCAATAATGCCGTAGTCTTGCGTGCCCTCGCTCATGGCAATCAATATTTTGGTAATGGTAGGCAGCTCTTGCCCCATAGTGTCAAATTGTCCGACTATTTTTGGCACCACAATCGTGAGCAACATCACTACTACTGCCAAGGCTACCGTCATCATAATAATGGGGTAAACCATTGCTTGAGTGGTTTGGCTTTTTGTCTGTTGGCGTCGTTCTGAATAATCAGCTAGCCTGACAAGTACCGAGTCTAAATGCCCCGATTTTTCACCTGCAGCAACCATCGCCGTGTATAGGCGATCAAAGGCTTTTGGATATTCTGCTAATGCCTCGGCTAAACCATAGCCTGCCACCACTTTACTGCGCACCGCCATCATCATGTTTTTGGTGCGGGGTTTTTCTGATTGTTCGGCCACTGCTAACAAGGCTTCTTCAATAGGTAAAGAGGCTTCGATAAGTGTGGCTAATTGACGAGTTAATAAAGCGAGGTCGCTAACTGAAATTTTGGGGCTAAAAAAGGACTTAAATGACTTTTTGCTGGCTTTATCTTCGGCAACTTGCTCAACTTCTAAAGGGATTAGGTTTTTATCGCGCAACTGCTGACGTATTTGGCGAGAATTATCGCCTTCCAATACACCGCTGGTGTTTTTACCTTTGCCGTTTAGGGCCTTGTATGCAAATGCTGGCATTACTCTTCTCTGGTTACCCGTAGCACTTCTTCAAGCGCAGTAATACCGCTTAACACTTTATCGCAGCCGTCTTGACGTATAGAAGGTGTTGTTTTGCGAACATATTTTTCAATAGCTTGTTCGCCTTTGCCTTCGTGCATCATTTCTCTAATTTTCTCGTCAACAATAAGCTGTTCATGAATACCAGTTCGCCCCCTATACCCAGTATGATTACAGCTAATGCATCCTGTTGGTGTGAATATTTGGGTATTGTCGTCGGGTGCTAAGCTAAGTATTTCTTTTTCGCCAGCGCTGGGTGAATGGGGCTTTTTACAATCGTTGCATAATGTTCGCACCAAACGCTGTGACAGCACCGAGAGCAAACTAGACGATAACAAAAAGGGCTCTATGCCCATATCTTGTAGACGAGTAATGGCGCCAGCGGCAGTATTTGTATGCAGTGTTGATAGTACTAAGTGACCGGTTAAACTCGCTTGTACCGCTATTTGTGCCGTTTCTAAATCGCGTATTTCGCCCACCATGACTACGTCGGGGTCTTGGCGTAAAATAGCACGCAAACCACGCGCAAAGGTCATGTCGACTTTAGGGTTTACTTGAGTTTGTCCAATACCTGCTAGGTCAAACTCGATAGGGTCTTCAACGGTCAAAATGTTGCGGTCTTTAGAGTTTATTTCACTTAAACCGGCATACAAGGTCGTACTTTTACCTGAGCCAGTAGGGCCCGTCACCAGCATTATGCCGTGAGGCTTTCTGATCAGCTCCGAGAAGTAATCGCGGTTATGTGAGGTCATGCCTAAATCTTCTAAATTCAAACGCGCGTTGTTTTTATCTAGCAAACGTAATACAACACGCTCACCATGACTTGAAGGCATGGTTGACACTCGCACATCAACTGCGCGGCCACCAATTTTTAAGCTGATTCTGCCGTCTTGCGGAACACGTTTTTCGGCAATATCCATTTTTGACATGACCTTAATACGTGACACTAGCATCGATGACATTTTACGATTAGGGCGCAAAATTTCGCGTAATACACCATCAACTCTAAAGCGCACTACTAGCTGATTTTCAAAGGTTTCGATATGAATATCAGAAGCGCCTTCTTTAATTGCTTCACCAAGCATAGCATTAATCAACTTGATGATGGGTGCGTCGTCTTCATTGTCGAGCAAGTCTTCAGTATCGGGCATTTCTTCGGCAAGTGAGAATAAGTCGCTCTCGTTACCTAAGTCTTCCATTAACTGTTTGGCTTCAGACGAGTCGCGTTGGAATGAATCGGTGAGTAGCGCTTCAAAATCGTCTTGAGGTGTTTTTTTAAGAACAAAACCTTCACCGGAAAATCGTCGGATTTCGGCAAAGGCCGACATAGGTGTTTCTGTTGTATAATAAAGGTCGTAAGGTTGTGTATTTGTATCTAGCAATACACTAAAGCGTTTAGCAAAACTAAAAGGTAGCTGTTTACTTTCATGCTCGCCGTTTGCACTGTCTTGGGCATCAAATTCGTCATTCTGTGAATCATTAGAATAGGCATCAGCTTCAGTTGAGACTTCAACGATGCCAGCATCACTTAATAAGTCTTCGACCTCAGCGTGTTCGTTTTCAATACCGCTAGCCATTACTGATCTTCCTGCTTCTTTTTATCCATCAAATATTCCTCAAAAGATGGCGGTAAAGTAAGTTTATCATCCCAAGCCGGCAAACTCGGACTGCTGACGCTTGGCATAAGCGGTATACCTTTTGATTGATGGTCTAGTTGTTGCGCTCGAATGTACTGGTATTTACGATGACTGATTTCGTTCATGGTCATGCCATCACGAACAATGGTAGGGCGTAAAAACACCATCAAATTACGCTTACGTTTACTGGTTGTAGTGGTTTTAAATAAGTGCCCTATAATTGGGATGTCACCAAGCAAAGGCACTTTCGATACACTTTCTTGTACATCTTCATCAATGAGGCCGCCTAACACTATAGTGCCGCCGTCGTCCACTATCACCGTGGTTTTGATTTCTCGTTTGTTAATTGAAATGTCCACGCTGGTAGCACCACTTACGCTCGATACTTCTTGCTCAATGGTCAATTGTACAGCGTCACCCTCGTTTATTTGCGGGGTTACTTTTAATTTAATGCCCACTTCTTGCCGGTCGACCGTTTGAAAAGGGTTAGAGTTGTTTGAGCCTGTGCTCGTGCCAGTGATAATGGGTACATCCTGCCCCACAATAAAAAAGGCTTCTTCATTGTCCATTGTGGTTAAGTGCGGTGTAGCCAAAATGTTTGAATTAGTGTCTGTGCTTACCGCCTGCACCACAGCACCCCAGCCATTGCGCACAACACCTGCGATAAGGCCATTTGCACCGCCTAAAAGCTGTGCGAGTGGCGTCAAGTTGCCGAGGGTTTCATTAGTAGTTTGCACAGGTGTACCATCAGTCGATAAGTTTGTAACGGTAGTAGTTCTATCTTCTGCTTCTCTCAATGCAACGCCTAAAGAACCCACACCCACAACACCGTTGGTAAATTGTGTACCGCCACCTTCTTCTGAAACAAGTTGCACACCTAAGGTTACGCCATCGCCTTCAAACACCTCAACAATAATCGCTTCGACTTGCACTTGTGCACGACGCACATCGAGTTGTCTAATGATACCCTCTAAAGAACGCATCATGTCGGGCTCGGCAGTGATGACCAATGAGTTACTATCTTCATGGGCATCAATACTGATATCACGATTGTTGTTCGAACGTCGCTGCTGAGAATTGCCTTGAGATTCAGATTGCAAAGACGCACTCGCCCCTTGTAACACTTTGACCAAGTCTTCAGCTTTAGCATAGTTGAGAAATATCACACGAGTGTTACCAGTAGACTCTAACTCTTGGTCCATGCGTTCAATTAAATTAATCAAGCGCTTTCGGGATTTGTTATCACCACTTACAATGACGCTATTTGTACGATCATCTGCCACTATACGAGGGCCCGAGCGAGCGTTGGCGGTTTGCTTGCCCTGGTTACTATTTATGCTTTCAACAATTCTGACCATTTCCGATGCCGACGCATATTTTAATTTAATCACTTCGACTTCTTCGTCGCCGGCTTGGTCCACGCGTTCTATAATTTCAGCTAAACGATTAACAACCGCTGCTCGGCCTGTAACCATCATCACATTAGAAGGGTCATGAGCAACCACCTGTCCCCCGCCTGCTTGGTCGTTTAATTGACGAAGTATTGGCGCCAAATCACGCACTGGCACGTTATATACTGGGATGACCCGTGTGATCATCTCGTCGCCGTTAAAACTAGTTGCCTCTACTACTGGAATATTAGATGACTTGGCATCTTTCGAACGTACTACTTTCAATATGCCATTAGGCATTTCAACAACTGCAAAGTCATAGACTTGAAGTACGTTCAGAAAAAACTGGTAGTATTGTTCTTCGGTCATTAAGTCATAACTACGGACACTGATTTTGCCTCGCACGTTAGGATCGACAATGATGGTGCGTTTTAAATTTTTACCAACAATATTAATAAATTCAGTGATTTCAGTATTCTTGAAATTTGGCTGGTACTCCGCACCTTGCGATAGTGCTTGAAAACTATGCGCCACTAAAAAGCCGGTGGCGGCAAGGCTAAGAAAAAATCCTTTTAACTTTTGTTTGTGCTGTTTCAGCATCATATAAGGTTTACCTTTTTATCTACTGAGCAGTTAGGGTGTGTTTTCACTTGGGATATCTATGCTTAATGACATAGGCTCCCCATCGCGAATTATTTCTAACTGCAAATAATCTGCTTGCCGCAGTTGTACTACGGCTTCTTGTATTCTGCTGACATCGCTTAAATCGATGCCGTTTAATTCGGTTGCCACGTCTCCATTTTTCAAACCCAGCGTATTGAAAAGAGCTGGTTTGGGACCGGGAGAAACTCTAAACCCAATAAACTCACCATTCGAACGGTGGGGTCTCAGTGATATTAGTTCAGCAAAATTTTGTGGCGATTGCTGTAATTTTTGCCGTGCTTCTTGTACGGCTTTTTGGTTCTCAGTGGCAACTGTTTGCTCTTGGCTTGGTCCAACCGTAGATTGTTGACGACTATTTTGTAACGCTCGGTTTCTATTTCGGTTGGCTTCATCAAAGTCGATCCCTTCAAGCATCAACGTTTCGCGTGTAACTCTGTTTTTTATAATAACTCTGTCGGCATATATTTCGTCAAGTGTAACATTAGTACCGTCAATCTTATCACCAACACCATATGTCCCTTGTGTGTTTCGATAAGCCACAACCGCGGCACCAAGTTTTGGGTCGCTACTTAACACAACACCCGACAGCACCAAATTTAGCTTCGTTTCAGGCACATCGGTTATTGCTTCATTGCTGGGCTCCACCTCAACAGCTTCTGCATCGCCAAACAAGTTAAGCGCAAGAATATTGGAAATATCGGCGGTACGAGTTTGTGATGTATTGTTCTGAGCATTCTGCACTAGCATTGCGTTTTGTGAAGTTTGTTCTTTTTGCGGCATTAATTGCCAGGTCATTTTTGCAGCAAAAGCAACTAAATACAGGCTCAACAATAACACAATGACAAATATTAATTTGTTCTCGTGGCGATGATAAAAATCAGTGACTGTAGAAAGCGTTAAAGTGCTCATTCAATTAAATTTGATGTTTTGTTGGCTCATAAAGGTCAATGATAGCTAGTACGCGTGCTAGCTACAACCGTTGTGACGAAAACTTAGTTAAAAAGTTACATATATAGACTGTCTAAAATGGAATAAGTGCAACTTTTTGTTGCCAGATTCACTTTGCTTCGGTATTGCCGTGGTGTGTTATCGACACCAAGCCTATTTATGATAGTGGCACTGCACTTTTTTCGGCGTAATGATTCATCTCCAATTGAATCATTTGTGTACTTTAGATTTTGGCAAGATTATATGAAATGTTTTGTAATCTGTTAAACTACTAAGCATGAAACCACAAAAAATTGCATCAACAGAACCGGTTCGAATCGACAAGTGGCTTTGGGCTGCAAGGTTTTTTAAAACACGATCTTTAGCTCGGTCTGCGGTCCAAAGTGGCAAAATTAAGTATAACGGACAACAGTGCAAGCCGAGTAAAGCGGTTGAAGTAGGTGCGCAGATAAAGATTCCAACAGGCTACGATGAAAAAATAGTCATTGTAAACGCCATATTGGATAAGCGGCAGGGTGCACAGATTGCTCAGACACTTTATACAGAAACGCAAGAGAGTGCTGAGCAAAGAGAAAAGAATCAACAGGCACGCAAGCTAAGTGCTTTTCATAGCCCTCGGCCAGATTCGCGACCGGACAAAAAGCAGCGGCGTCAAATTATACAATTTAAGCAAAAGTAGACCCATACAACATGACAGATACACTCAACAGATTTTTGTTTGCAAACAGGCCTATCAGAGGCGAATTAGTCACTTTAGAAAAGAGCTTTCAAGAGACGCTGCGGGGAACAGAGTATCCAGTTGCGGTGCAAAAACTTTTAGGCGAATTAATGGCAGCCACTAGCTTGCTATGCGCAACACTCAAGTTTGAAGGCGAGATAGGCCTGCAAATTCAAAGTGAAGGCCTGATCAAATATGCGGTTATTACCGGCACGCATGAGCAAAAATTGAGGGGTGTAGCGCGTTGGGATGAAAGTGTTAATGAATTCCCTGACACCTTTTCTCAGTGGTTCGAAAAAGGTTATTTAGCGATTACTCTAAGCCCTTTGAAAGGTCAGCGCTATCAAGGAGTTGTTGCTTTAGACAAAGAAAACTTAGCAGAATGTTTAGAGGACTACTTTTTACAATCAGAACAACTGCTGACGAAAGTTATGTTGTTTGCTGATGTCACTGATCAAGCAAAAGCTGGTGGCATGCTTTTGCAAATTGTGCCTACTACCAGTGAAACAAGCAACGTGGTTAAAACACCAGACTTTGAACATGTCAGTATTATGGCTGAAACGCTTTCACAACAAGAAGTCTTAAATTTGCCGCATCAAGATATTGTGAAACGTTTATATCACGAAGACGACATCAGAATGTTTGAACCTCAAATAGTGATTTTTCATTGTGATTGTTCAAAGGAGCGCAGCGCAAATGCCTTGAAAAATGTGAGTAAGGAGGAGCTACTTTCTATCATCGAACAAGACGGCGAAATACAAATGGATTGCCAATTTTGTCTCGCCAAGTATAGTTTTGACAAAATTGACGTAGAAAACATTCATGGCCAGAACTTTGATGTAGGGCAAGCTTAGCGATTTTTGCTTTTCGCAGCCAAGATGATTCTATCACTAGCCATTATTGGTAGTGCGAAACCTGCGTTTAAGCCGCCATCAGGATGATTTTTGAACTGCATTTTGCCACCATGGCTTTCAATAATACGCTTCACTATGGCTAAACCTAATCCAGACCCTGAGCTCCCACGCGCAGCATCGCCCTGCATAAAAGGTGTGAAAAGGTCGTCTAACTTGCTTTCGTCTATGCCGTCGCCAAAGTCACGAATGGCGCAAAATATATATTTATTGTTTTCAACTAGTCCAGATTTAATTTTGATCTTATCGCTACCATATCGGAATGCGTTTTCGATCAAATTTTCGATAACTCGTTTTATACCAATTATTCTCAATTTAATTGGAGGTAATGGTTTTAAGTCGAGCTCTATATTGTGATTGGCTTCAATGCTTCGGGCATCTACTGATTCACTGATAAGGTCGTTTAAATTGGCAGTTTCCATTGCTTCTTGTTGATCTTGTCGGGCGTAATCAATAAATTGATCAATGATAGAATTTAAATCACCGATATCGTGGTCAATCCCGTCTTTGACCCATTCTTGTTCTTGCGGCAGCATCTCGCTGGCAAGTCTAATTCGGGTGAGTGGGGTGCGTAAATCATGAGAAATACCGGCAGTCATGATTATCCGGTCACTCTCAAGTTGTTTAATGCCTTGCGACATCTTATTAAAAGCCTCGGTTACAGCAACTACTTCGGTACTGCCTACGAGCGGCAGTGGTTCGGGAAAATGTCCTTTACCTACTTTTCTGGCTGCGGTTTGCAATGCCTGCAGGGGCCTATTTAGCCGCCTTACAAATAGCCAACCACCTGTCACACTCAAGGCACCAATCACTATAAAATACATGGTAAGTGGAGACAGTGATTTTTCATTTGCGCCTGCTAAAGGAATCGAAATCCATATATCAGTATTTTGAGGTGGTTTTATCCACACCACGTAGTCTTCGCCCGATTTAATTCTTATTTCGGTAAATGCCTGTAATTGTTCACTGACTTGCTGAGACATAAAATCGTAATAAGTTGCGTTTCCTAAGCCTGCGTGCAGGGCTGAAACTTCATCATGAAAACGCATGCCCGTGGTTTGTCTTAATTTCCACTTTTGCTCCTCAGTCAAGTCATTAATATCATGAACAAAAAAGGTGTTTATTTGGTTTGATATGAGTTTATTGATTTGCTTATAGCTGGGACTAATGAAGTAATGGGTCACCGACAGGTAAGACACTAATTGATTAATAAATAATAAGCCGCCAATTAACAGCGCCGTTTGCGCGAAGGTGCTGCTGGGGATGAACCGTGTAAAAAGTTGGCTAAACGCTGGTTTGGCCATCAGGCACAAATACGTAGCCTAGTCCCCATACGGTTTGTATATACCGCGGGTTGGCAGGGTCTTGCTCTAGCATGCGACGCAAACGTGACACTTGTACGTCGATACTTCTTTCTAAGGCACTGTAGTCTCTGCCTCTGGCCAAGTTCATAAGTTTGTCGCGTGAGAGGGGCTCCCTTGGATGTTGGACTAATGACTTAAGTACTGCAAACTCACCACTGGTTAAGGTCATGGGTTTGCCATCTTCACTCATTTCTCGGGTACCCAGATTAAGTTTAAAAGGACCAAATGTAACCAGTTGTTCTGATTGCGAGGGGGCACCAGGAGCTTCATTGGTTTTTCGCCTCAATACAGCTTTCGCTCTCGCTAAGAGTTCACGTGGATTAAAAGGCTTAGGCAAGTAATCATCAGCACCCATTTCAAGGCCAATAATACGGTCAACTTCGTCACCCTTTGCCGTAAGCATAATGATAGGAATTTCGTTTTCTTGTTGTCTAAGACGCCGACAAATTGATAAGCCGTCTTCGTCAGGCAGCATAAGGTCAAGCACCATTAAATGGAAATTTTCGCGTTCTAGTAGCCTATCCATTTGTTCGCCATTGGCCGCACTGCGAACTTGATAACCTTGTTCAAGTAAGTAACGCTCTAATAGAGAACGAAGTCTCATGTCATCGTCGACTACCAGAATTTTAGTTGTTTCTTGACCCATTATTCTTGACCCATTAAAACGTGCCTATGTTTGAATTGACTTGCCGAATCAACACCTATGCTTAAAATATAACGAAAACTCACGCATAAGCCAACAACGCTTATGTTTCATATTGTTTCAACTGCCTATATATTTACTTAAAGGCTACTTGACTAGCTATTTGGCTAGTCGTCTGCCACCCAGTCAACTTGCACACCGGCTCTTCGTTTCTTTTCCATCAGTTCATCAATAAGAGGTGTAAGGATCAATTCCATCGCAAGCCCCATCTTACCGCCAGGTACCACTAATGTATTCACTCTTGACATAAAGGAGCCATCAATCATTTTGAGTAAAAATGGAAAATCCATTTTAGTCATATCTCGTCGAAAGCGAACAACCACAAAGGACTCATCTTGCGACGGTATCTCGCGCGCACTAAAGGGGTTAGATGTGTCAACTGTAGGGACTCGTTGAAAATTGATATGAGTTCGCGAAAACTGCGGTGTAATAAAATGAAAATAGTCATCAAGACTTCGTACAATGCTGCTCATTACCGCATCTCGAGAGTGACCCCTGTCTGAAGTATCACGTACAATTTTCTGAATCCATTCTAGGTTTACTATAGGCACCATGCCTACAAGTAAATCAACATACGACGCGACGTCACAATCGTCGGTTTTTACACCACCATGCAAGCCTTCATAAAAGAGTAGGTCGGTTTTTTCGGGTAAATCTTGCCAAGGTGTAAAAGTCCCTGGCATTTGATTAAAGGGTACGGCTTCATCAAAAGTATGCAAATATTGCCGAAATTGCCCCTTACCTACTTCGCTGTATTGAGTGAATAATTGCTCCAGCAATTCAAAGTCATTCGCCTTTGGACCGAAATAACTAATATGTTTACCTTGCTCTTGGGCTTTACGAATTTCGACTTCCATTTCTGGGCGGGTAAAACGATGAAAACTATCGCCGCCAACAGAGGCTGCATTAATGTCCAGATTTCTGAAAATGTGCCTAATAGCATTGGTTGTTGTGGTCGTGCCAGCGCCAGACGAACCGGTTATGGCAATAATTGGATGTTTAATAGACATGATAATTTTCTTGAATTGTATACCCCATTTTTATGCATGGACGGGCGGGGCGTCAAGTTCTTTTCGAAATTAAGCGAGCGCGACGGGGTAAAAAATACCCCATCAATACAAACAAAAAGGCTTAATTTTCGCGTTTAATTGCACGGTAAGCGATGTCTGTTCTGAAGAAAACCTCGTCCCAGTGAATCTGCGCAAGCGCAGCGTAGGCGGTATCTTTAGCAGAAGAAATTGAATCGCCTAAACTGGTTACACACAGCACTCTACCGCCATTTGTAATTACCTTATTGTCAGCTTGCTTAGTGCCAGCATGAAATACTTTGGTGTTGGGATAGATTTTGTCTAATCCGCTAATGACTTTACCTTTGGCATAGGCTTCAGGATAACCACCAGCCGCCATAACCACACCAATAGCAGGACGAGGGTCAAACTCAATATGGGTACCTGCAAGTTTACCTTCACATGCTTTTACACATAAATCGACAATATCTGTTTTTAAGCGCAACATAATAGGCTGGGTTTCGGGGTCACCAAAACGGCAGTTAAACTCGATAACCTTGGGCTGGCCTTGCTGGTCTATCATCAGCCCAGCATATAAAAAGCCTTTGTAAGGAACTCCATCACTAAGCATGCCATTCACCGTTGGCATTATAACTTCAGCCATAATTTTTTTGTGGACTTCATCGCTTACAACTGGTGCTGGTGAGTACGCCCCCATGCCACCGGTATTAGGTCCTTTGTCTTCATTATATGCACGTTTATGATCTTGACTGGTAGCAAATGCAGCAACATTTTTGCCGTCAACCATCACAATAAAACTGGCTTCTTCGCCTTCTAAAAATTCTTCAATGACTACGCGACTACCCGCGTCGCCAAATTTATTGTCGGCAAGCATGTCATTAATTGCGTCGATGGCTTCTTGTTCGGTCATGGCAACAATGACGCCTTTCCCAGCGGCAAGTCCATCGGCTTTTATAACAATGGGTGCACCTTGCTTTTTAACATAAGCAATCGCTTGGTCAATCTCTTCAAACGTGGCGTATTCAGCAGTTGGAATATTATGTTTAGCCAAAAAATCTTTACTGAAGGATTTTGAGCCTTCTAATTGCGCTGCGGCTTTTGAAGGGCCAAAAATATTAAGGCCATTTGCTTCGAAGATGTCGACTACTCCGAGCACTAGCGGTTGTTCTGGACCTACAATGGTAAGACCAATACTATTCTCTTTTGCAAAAGCTAAAAGATTGTCAATGTCGTCTGCAGCAATATCAACATTACTCATGTTATTTTCTGTTTGGGTACCTGCATTACCCGGCGCCACAAACACATGCTCGACTTGCTCAGATTGCGCTGCTTTGTATGCCAATGCATGCTCTCTGCCACCGCCACCAATGACTAATACTTTCATTTTTGTTCTCGCTTGATACTCGTTTTTATAAAAGACTTATTATGCAAAAATTAGTTGTTTCTAATGATTAAAATGGCGCATACCTGTGAACACCATGGCAATGCCATGTTCATTGGCTGCATCAATGACTTCTTGGTCGCGCATTGAGCCACCTGGTTGGATAATAGCGGCTATACCGGCTTCAGCTGCAGCATCAATGCCGTCTCTGAACGGAAAAAACGCATCTGACGCCATCACACATCCTGCTACTTCTAAGCCTTCGTCAGCTGCTTTTATACCGGCTATTTTGGCTGAATATACTCTGCTCATTTGGCCCGCGCCCACACCTACCGTGGCTTGAGATGATGCATAAACGATGGCATTGGATTTAACGTATTTAGCCACTTTCCAAGTAAACAATAGATCACTTAATTGCGCTTCGCTCGGCGCCAATTTTGTAACAACTTTTAAATCGTCCAGCTCGACCATGCCAAAATCACGGTCTTGCACTAACAAACCGCCATTAACCCGTTTTAAGGTTTTTTCTTGGGTTAATTGACCATGCCAATCGCCGCATGCCAATACGCGAACATTAGCTTTAGCAGCAAGTATTTCTTGGGCATCATCATTAACACTTGGAGCAATAATCACTTCAACAAACTGTTGAGCAATAATCGCTTTGGCTGTTGCCGCATCGAGTGCTTTATTAAAAGCAATAATGCCACCAAAGGCTGACGTTGGATCGGTTTTAAATGCTTTTTGATATGCACTTTCAATGTTTGAGCAAACTGCTACACCACATGGATTAGCATGTTTGACTATAACACATGCAGGTTGATCAAATTCTTTAACGCATTCCAAAGCAGCATCGGTATCGGCAATATTGTTAAAGGAAAGTGCTTTTCCTTGTAGTTGTGTTGCGGTAGAAACTGATGCTTCTTCGATATTGTGTTCAACATAAAACGCTGCATTTTGATGGCTGTTTTCGCCGTAACGTAAGTCCTGTTTTTTCAGCATTTGCATACTGTAAGTGCGAGGAAACTCAAGAGGGGAATTTTTATCTTCTACTAAGCCACCAAAATAATTAGCGACCATTCCATCGTAACGAGCAGTGTGTTCAAAGGCTTTTACTGCAAGAGAAAAGCGTGTTGCATCAGATACACTATTAGTACTCTTTATTTGCTCCAGCACCTCGGCATAGTCATTTGGGTCAACCAAAATGGTCACGTCTTTATGATTTTTAGCGGATGCACGAACCATCGCTGGCCCGCCTATATCGATGTTTTCTATGGCATCTTCAAAAGTACAGTCTGGGTTTGCAACGGTTGCGGCAAAGGGATAAAGATTAACAACTACAATATCAATAGGGGTAATTTCATGCTTAGACATGGTGTTTGCGTCTACATCGCGTCGTCCCAAAATACCACCATGTATTTTAGGATGGAGTGTTTTAACACGCCCGTCCATAATTTCTGGGTGCCCGGTATGTTCGCTCACATCTTTTACGTCAATATTTTCTTGTCGTAATAAAAACGCTGTGCCGCCGGTAGAAAGGATTTCTACGCCCATGTCGTGAAGGGTTTTTGCGAACTCAACAATGCCTGTTTTGTCTGATACGCTCAATAGTGCCCGTGATATTTTGCTAGTGTTTTGCATGTGGTGCTCTTATCTGGAATTTTGATAAAAAAAAGAGCGCAAACAGACGCTCTTTATGGATTTTTATGCTTAGCCTAAACCGCATTGCTTAAGCTTTTTACGCAATGTGCCACGGTTGATGCCCATTAGATTTGCTGCTCTGGTTTGGTTGCCGCGTGTATAAGTCATTACTTCTTCTAGCAAAGGCGCTTCTATTTCAGCAAGAACGAGTTCATACAAGTTGTCTATATCTTGGTTATTCAATTCTTTTAAGTACTTATTGACAGCCTGTTTAACCGAAGAACGTAAAGGTTTTTGGGCTTGTGTTTGGGTAGGTGTTGTGACCGTCGTAGTAAACGGAGAAGTAAGGTTTTGATCGAACATTGTATGTGACAGCTCTCTTTTATTAGTCTAAATTAGGCTACATCGCAATTGCTGCTAAGGGCATTGCTGTGTAACGATGAAAAATAGTATGTTAATGCTTCTAATTGTTCTTCGGCGTCTTCGATTGCATTAAAGGAACGCCTAAATTCACGATTTGGATCGTACGAAGCGATATACCATCCGACGTGTTTTCTTGCTATTTGAGACCCTTTTTTCACCCCATATAACTGATGAATTTCACGCACATGATCAACAGAAATTTGAGCAAGTTCCTCAAAACTTGGGTTGGGTACCTGCGCACCACTTTCTAAATAAGCTGCAATTTGCTTAAAAATCCAAGGTTTACCTTGTGCAGCTCGGCCAATCATTAACCCATCGGCACCGGTATAGTCGAGAACCTGTTTTGCTTGCTCTGCGCTAACCACATCTCCATTTGCTACAATGGGAATATTTACCGACTGTTTAATTGCTTTAATGGTGTCGTATTCTGCATTACCTTTAAACATGCAGGCTTTTGTTCTTCCATGTACAGCCAACGATTTAATGCCGCTACCTTCAGCAATTTTGGCTATTTCAACGCCGTTTTTATTTTCTTGATCCCAGCCAGTACGAATTTTCAGGGTTACAGGTACTTTTACTGCATCTACCACCGCTAATAAAATTTCTTCTACTAGTTTAGGTTGCTGTAACAGAGCAGACCCCGCCAATTTCTTATTCACCTTTTTTGCTGGGCAACCCATGTTGATATCAACAATTTGTGCCCCGCGTTCTACATTAAATTGTGCCGCTTGTGCCATTAATATAGGTTCGCTTCCAGCGATTTGTACTGACCTAATACCCACTTCACCATCATGATTCATGCGCGCTAGGGATTTTTCAGTGTTCCATACTCTCGGATTAGACGAGAGCATTTCAGAAACCACCAATCCAGCACCCATTTTCATGCACAAACGTCGGAAAGGTCTGTCTGTGACCCCCGCCATTGGCGCTAGAATAAGATTATTTCGCAGTTTATACGGACCTATTTGCATATGCTAAGGCAACCCTCAAATTGGGCGCGTATGTTAATCGTTTTTGCAGGCTTTTTAAAGGCTATTTTTTAATCAATTTGACAAAAATATGCTTGACTTAGGAATTTTTAACGGCGTTTAGACGCAGCCACTCACCTTCTATCGCAGGCGCCGCAAAAACAAAACTATCGGAGTAATGCGCTTCTACAGCTTTTTGCTGTTCTAACAAGATACCAGACATCAGCAATTTACCGCCGGGTCGACAAAAGTCAGAGATAGTATTCGACAAAGACTTTAAGGGTGCTGCTAAAATATTTGCCAATACTACGTCGGCTTGTATTGAGGGTTGGTGCTCAGTTAAATAAAGTGAGAGTCTGTCGTCGACCCCATTGCGCTGTGCATTGTCTTTGCTAGCAATAAGCGCTTGTGGATCAATATCGATACCAATCACCTTACTGGCGCCGAGCATTAAAGCCGCTAATGACAGTACACCAGACCCACACCCGAAATCCACCACAGTTTTCCCAGCTAAGTCGGTAGCGTCTAGCCATTGCAAACATAAGGATGTGGTAGGGTGAGTGCCTGTACCAAATGCAAGGCCAGGGTCTAGTTTAATATTGACAGCGTTTGGGTCGGGGGGTGTTTGCCAACTTGGGCATATCCATAAGCGGTCACCAAATTGCATGGGATGGAAGTCTTTCATCCACTCGCGTTCCCAGTTTTTTTCTTCGAGTTGATCAAACTCAACAAAGCAATCGCTATGACCTGCCATTGCTTGAATTATTTGCTCTTTAAGGGCAATGAGATCTTCACTCGCGTCGTATAAGCCAATTACCTGAGTATCGGGCCACAACAATACTTCGCCAGGTTTAGGTTCGTAAACGGGAGTATCTTTGGCGTCGACAAAGGTCACCGCTTGGGCACCATGTGTTTCAAGAATATCGCTTATAGTTTCAGCATATGCCCCTTTGAGGCTTATTTTTATTTGTTGCCACGCCATTTATTTTTTACTTTTGTTGTGATTCTAAGGCTTCAATTTCTTTCCAAATTCCTTCTGCCTCGGCAGTTAACATTGAATAAGTTTTGATATCGCCTTTACGTTGCGCAAGCATAGCCTGTTCAAGTTTTATATCATAAGTTTTTCTGAGTTTTTTGCTAGGGTTTGATTTAAATAAGCCGAACATAGTTTTCTCTTTGAGTTTGTATTCTATTCTTATACGATAAACATGCTTAATTGTTTACTAATAGTCGCATTGAATGCCAAATATGAAATTTATTTCAATAATTCATGCACTTGCATATTTACTCGTAAGTAGAAAAGGTATTATGAGGTCACTAACGGTGTTTGCTTCAACTCAACAAGGTAGAAAGTTTTATGAAACTGCTTAAATGGTTTTCAGTGATGGTAGTTTTCATGATTTTTGTATTATCGATTGGTATTTATATTTTGGTGTCGGAACGTAATTTTGATTCAGAAAGCAAAGCTCTTTTTACCGAAAAACATCCATTGCCTCCAAACGATGGACAAAATACAAGCTCGTTAAGGGCCAAATATTTTGGGACTAGCACGATTTTATTTAATGATGGTGCTCAATCTATCTTAATTGATGGCTTTTTTTCACGCCCTAGTTTGTCAACAATTCTCTTTAGAGACTTTGAACCTTTGCCTACTTCAGATATTGACGCAATATTAAGTGATGCAGGTATTTCTGATTTACAGACAGTTGCAGTTGTTCATTCTCATCATGACCACGCTATGGATTCTACTTGTATCGCCAATAGTCAAGGCGCCATTTTAGCAGGTTCACCGTCAACGATGAATATTAGTTGTAAAGGAGAGGTGGTAAAAGAACAGTTTGTGGTTGATTTTCGTGATTCAACAGAAACCTCGATGACGCAAGTTTTTGGTAACTATACACTCACATTTATAAAGTCTAAACACTCTCCCACTGAAGGCGCTGCAGCAGAGCTCCTTGGTATTGGTCAACCTATTCATAGCTTGATTACGCCACCATTGGGCATAAGGGCTTATGCTGAAGGGCAAAGTTATTCTATTTTGATTGAACACGACAAAGGCAATGTGCTAGTACATGCTAGTGCTGGCTTTTTGCCCGATGTATTACTTTCCGAGTTACAAGATAAGCGGATTGATTGGCTATTTTTGGGTGTCGCTAATATCAAAGAAGATTATGTAAATGACTATTTTGCACACACAGTTGCGCCTGCACGTGCAAAATATATTGTCCCTGTGCATTGGGATGATTTCACCCGTAGTTCAAGTGAAACCCTTTATCCTGCTCGCGCTATTTTTGGTGATTTCAGTTTAGAAATCGAATTGCTTGCGAACTGGCTACAAAAATCAGAACAACAAGGAAGAATCAATAAAACACATTTAGTGTTAATGAACATGGGTGATGAGGTAAGTATTTCAGCTTCGCAATAACACTGCCGAAAAGTTAGAATGTCCTTACCTTAGCAAGGACATCTTAGTGTGTATTTACTTTTCGCGATCTAGCTTTTTCTCTAAATAGTGAATGTTTGTGCCACCATTAAAGAAGTTTTCGTCTAGCATAATACGTTGTTGTAGAGGCACATTGGTCTTAATACCGTCTATTACTAATTCGTCTAAAGAATGACGCATTCTGGCGATTGCTTCGTCACGGCTTTCACCGAAGGTAATTAGTTTACCAATCATCGAATCATAGTAAGGCGGAACGGTGTAACCCGAATAAATGTGCGACTCCCATCTTACGCCAAGTCCACCTGGTGCATGGAACATCTTTATTTTTCCGGGACTAGGAATGAAGCTTTCTGGATCTTCAGCATTGATACGGCATTCTATTGCATGACCCCGAACTTTAATTTGTGATTGTTCTATCGATAATGGTTGTCCTGCGGCAATTCGCAATTGTTCTTTAATGAGGTCAACACCAGTAACCATCTCAGTGACAGGGTGTTCAACTTGAATACGAGTATTCATTTCAATGAAGTAAAATTCGCCGTTTTCGTATAAAAACTCAAAAGTACCTGCGCCGCGATAGCCAATTTCAATGCACGCTCTGCGGCAACGATCACCTATTTTTTCGCGCATTGACTCAGAAATTCCTGGTGCGGGTGCTTCTTCTACCACTTTTTGGTGACGGCGCTGCATTGAACAGTCACGTTCACCTAAATGAATAGCGTTACCTTGACCATCAGAAAGTACCTGTATTTCTATATGCCGTGGATTTTCGAGGTACTTTTCCATGTACACAATGTCGTTATTAAATGCAGCACCGGCTTCTTGTTTCGTGGCGCGCACCGACTCATCGAGTTCAGCTTCGCTTCTAACAACGCGCATTCCGCGACCACCACCACCGCCAGCCGCTTTAACTATCATTGGATAGCCAATGCGTTTCGCTATTGCTTTGTTCTTTTCGAGATCATCACCAAGTGGGCCATCAGATCCAGGTACGCAAGGCACACCGGCTTTTCGCATCGCACTGATTGCAGAAACTTTATCGCCCATTAAATTAATTGTGTCGGCCGTTGGGCCAATAAATACAAAACCGCTTTTTTCGACGGCTTCCGCAAAATCAGCGCTTTCTGATAAAAAACCATAGCCAGGGTGTATTGCAATTGCGTTAGTAACTTCTGCAGCCGCAATAAGGCGCGGGATATTTAAGTAACTTTCCATTGCTGGAGCATTACCAATACAGATTGATTCGTCAGCAAGTAATACGTGTTTTAGATTACGATCAGCCGTAGAGTGCGCAGCCACCGTTTTGATGCCCAGTTCTTTGCAGGCACGCAATATACGTAGCGCAATTTCGCCACGATTAGCAATTAAGACTTTATCCAACATAATGTTGCCCTTTATTCAATGATGAAAAGAGCTTGTTCAAACTCAACAGCTTCTTGGTTAGCAACAAGGATATCTTTTATGATGCCGTCGGTATCAGACTCAATTTGGTTCATCATTTTCATGGCTTCAATAATGCAAAGGGTATCACCCTTACTCACTTTTTGGCCTACTTCAGCAAAAGGTTTAGCTTCTGGTGAAGATGAACGGTAAAAAGTACCTACCATTGGTGATTTAACAACATGTCCGGTGGCCTTTGCAGGCTCAGCAGCCGGCGCTGTTTCTACTGCGGGTGCAGCTGCTGGCATTGGTGCTACAGGTTGTGGCGCATAAATAGGAGCGGGTTGGGTAGAGCCACCTCTATGTATACGAACAGACTCCTCGCCCTCTGTAATCTCAAGTTCGGCAATGCCAGACTCTTCAACTAATTCGATAAGCTTTTTAATCTTTCTAATGTCCATGTTTTAGCCTTATTAATCGTTATTATATGGTTACTGTTGTGTCGTAATTTATTTCTGTAAAGTGGTGACCAAAGCGTCGAAAGCGTAATCGTAGCCCTTTGCACCTAATCCAACAATTGTGCCTATGGCGATGTCAGAAAAATAAGAATGATGTCGAAAATTTTCACGTTGGTGCACATTAGAAATGTGTACCTCAACAAAAGGAATGGCGACCCCAGCCAATGCATCTCTTATCGCAACACTCGTGTGAGTATATGCCGCTGGGTTAATAATGATGCCGTCTATAACGCCTTTAGACTTATGTATACGCTCGATAATTTCGTGTTCAGCATTTGATTGGCAACAAGAAACTGCCACATTTTTTTGTTGCGCTAAGTCTTTTAACGAGTTTTCGATATCCTCTAAACGAATTTGTCCGTATAAATCGGGTTGGCGAGTACCTAGTAAATTAAGGTTGGGGCCATTTAATAGTAAAATATGCATTAAAATACTCGTTATTGGACTTATTTAAGCAAATTCTGCAGACATCGTTAAAAAACGGAAAAATTACACTGCTGTCTGAAAAAAATCGACGTCCGAAATCAATATTTTGTAAAATAACACAGATTGTGAGTGATTTTCAGCTTTTTACTGGTCTTATCAGCGAAGTTGTCGACTATTTTGCGTAAATTATGAACAATATTTTTGAATTAAGATCTTATCTTCTCGAATGCAAGCGTTACAAATGATGCCTTTAATATTATTGTCTTAAAAACTCAATATTTATCTATCAATTTTCAGTTGATGACCGATAACATATTTATGTTGGATAACAAAAAAGTATTTGTTTAACGTGGCAATACCAAACACTGATGATTTATCTTCAAAATATAGCCAACTGCTAAGCCGCTTAACGCGAGCTTGGGCGGTATGCCGTCGGGATGAACTAGCCTCACTAGATAACTTCATTGCGTCTTGCGATGCATTGTATACCTTTAGTAAAGCACATGATTTTTCAGCATTAAATTCACTACTGTCGAAAGTATTGACAGTGTGTAACAGCATTAAGCAAACAAATCGAAATGACAAAAACGCCGCTAAAGAAATTGAATGGTTACTTAACCAATTACTAAGAAGTAGTTCTGACAATGTTTCCCCGTTTATAAAGTCGGCTAATGCGCTTAAGTATACAAATGACAAAGCCAGCGGCACTTTGGACGAACAAGTCGAACCAGAGGTTTTAGTTGACGACGCTGAACTTATATCCAGTCGCAATTTGTCGAGACAAAAGACCAATATTGTTGTTATTGATGACCAGGTCTCTATCGGCAAAGCGCTAACAATGACACTAGAAGATTTTTCTTTGAATGCCCAGTTCTTTGAATCGATAGAAGCATTTAAAGAGGTAATGAAGGATATTGCCGTAGATCTAGTGTTGCTCGATATTATGATGCCCAATGTGACTCAAGAGCAAGTATTTGAATTTGCAAATGAGTTAGTAAAAAAAGATATCAAGGTGATTAGCTGCTCTGCTACTTTTACCCTTGAAACAAGGTTACTCGCTGTAAGGGCAGAAGTATCAGACTATATTGTAAAACCGATTAATACTTATGTGCTAGTAGAAAAAATAAGCCGTGTTTTAGAATGGCAAAAACGCGCAAAATTTAATGTAGTTATTGTTGATGATCAACAGACTATGGGCGAGTTTTATAAAACTATGTTAGAACAAGCCGGCTGTAACGTGAAATTTTTTAAGTCTGCGGCGTTGCTATTTAATTCATTAGAAGACTTAAGCCCTGATATATTTTTGTTAGATATGAATATGCCTGATGTAAATGGCGTAGAAATAGCAAAAATGTTGCGACAAGAACAAAAATTTGAATTTGTGCCTATTATTTTTATCACTGCAGAAGAAAATAAAGAAGAGCATTTGTTGGCCCTAGAGGCAGGTGCAGACGACATAATTACAAAATCTTTGCCGATTCAGCAAATTACACGTCAAATTAATCATCGTTTAATGCGGGCTTCAGAACTCAAAGCGTTTGTTGCTACTGATCAGCTAACGGGTGTGTTAAATCATGGCCAAATAGTTGAAACAGCGAATCAAACCATACGCCTATCCAATCGTCGCAAAACATCCACAGCTATTGCCGTAATTGATGTAGATCGATTTAAGTTAGTCAATGACCACTACGGTCATCTTATGGGTGATAAAGTATTGTGCGTATTAGGCCAGCTTTTGTCGGCTTCCGTGCGTGAAACAGACCATGTTGGTCGCTACGGCGGAGAAGAATTTGTGATTGTGTTTGTCGATTGCGAACTAGACCATGCGGCAAGGAAAGTCCAATATATCAAAGATACATTTAATCGTATGAAGTTTAATAGCGAGGGCACTAAAGAGCAATTTTCGGTGAGTTTTTCTGCCGGCGTGGTCGACTTACTGGCATTTGATAATATTCAAGAAGCGATTGGCAGTGCAGATAAAGCCTTATATAAAGCGAAAGAACAAGGACGCAACAAAGTTATAAAATATCGCCTTAAGTAAAGCTAACCCGCGATTAACAATCCTTTAAAGCTCTTACACTCTGCATTATAGCCGAGTACCGCCACCAAGTTGTTCGACAGCTTTTGATAGTGCTTTACCCATATCGTTTAGCGCAATAATATTTTTTGTGGCCCCCAACTCAATAGCAACTCTTGGCATACCAAATACAACGCAAGACTGTTTATCTTGGGCCATGGTAATTGCGCCTGCTTGATACATCTGCAACATGCCATTTGCGCCGTCTTTACCCATGCCAGTTAAGATACAAGAAATAGCATTTTTGCCTACTACACTTGCTAAACTTGCAAACATTGTATCAACAGAAGGTCTATGACCAGATACCAAAGGGCCGTCAGACAGCTTTATTCTGTAATCTGCCCCGTGTTTAAAAACTTCTAGGTGCTTATCGCCAGGCGCAATATAAGCGTTACCTGCCAGCAAACGTTCATTATCTTTAGCTTCTTGTACATTTATTTTACACAAGGAATTGAGTCGGTTAGCAAAAGACTTGGTGAAATTAGGGGGCATATGCTGAGTAATCACCGTAGCAGGAAATGCTGGTGATAAGTTAATCAATACTTGTTTAATTGCCTCAGTCCCGCCAGTTGAAGCACCAATACCGACAATCGTTTCGGTTCCAGAGTATTGCAATGGAATCGCTTTAGCACTTGTTGACGCAGGAGGACTGGCTTTTGGTGTAGTGTTAGCTGCAGCTCGAATCTTTTCAACAATTTCTTGTTGATATTGACCAATGCCATTAACCACATCAAGCTTAGGTTTGGCGATAAAATCAATGGCACCTAGCTCTAAGGAGCGTAAGGTGGCTTCAGCACCGCGTTCGGTTAAGGTTGAAATCATTACCACCGGAGTGGGTTGTGCTTTCATTAGTTTGTCTAAAAAAGTCAAGCCGTCTACTTTAGGCATCTCTATGTCTAAGGTAATTACGTCGGGCTTATGTTGCACTACCATTTCTTTTGCGACAAAAGCATCTGGCGCAGCTCCGACCAATTCAAAGTCGGGTGTTTGGCGAATTATTTCACTTAGCAAGCTTCTAATAAGTGCGGAGTCATCTACAACAAGAACTCTTATTGTCATTACAAAACCTCTATCATTTAGAATAAATCAACATCGCCAGAAGCTGGAGCGGTATTGACTTTTTTGCGATACTCGCTTTCTCTTTCAAGTATCGTAGTATTGTGTAGCGATTTAAGTTTGCGGACTTTTACTTCACCCGTCAGTGGAAAAAAATACACTTTTCGAGGGTATTCTCCAAGCAAGTCTTCGGCTTGAACTTTTATGTTCTCTGTGGCTAAAAAGTCTCGAATAAAGGAAACATTTTGCTCACCTACACTGTTGGTTCTGAGCTGCTGTAATACATTGGCGCCACCAAATACTTTTGCTTCAAGCCGTTGTTTTCCAGCGCCTAATTTCATCAAGTGGTTAATAAGAACTTCCATGGCATAACTGCCATAACGAGCTGACTCTGAATTAAAATTAACGTCATCTTTATTCGCGGGCAATAAAAAGTGATTCATACCTGCAACGCGTGTTATTGGGTCGCGTAGGCAAACAGAAACACATGAACCTAACACAGTCACAATGAGCGTAGAATCTTGAGTGGCAAAATACTCGCCGGGCAATATTTTAACGGCATCAATATTAAAATTTTTGTCGAAGTATCGATTAGGAGCTAGGTCATCACTGAAAAATTCACTCAAAATTGCCTACCTCCATTTAATTGATAAATCGTTTTTCCTAGCGGCTTAATAATATTTTTAGCATGCGAGAAATTTTCTGAGTGGCCAGCAAAATATAAACTTTTATCATGCATATGTTTTGTTATTTTTTCTAGAATATTAAGTTGTGTACTTTTATCGAAATAAATCATTACATTGCGGCAAAACACGATATCAATATTCTTGGGTAAGTCCCAGCTAGCATCCATTAAGTTAAGACGCTGAAAAGAAATTAACCGTTGAAGTTCAGGTACAACTTTTACCAAACCTGCTTGCGCACCTTTGCCACGATAAAAAAAACGTTTTTTGAAGCTTTTATCAAAAGCATCGAGTTGTTCTATTTTAAATACACCTGCTTTTGCTTTGTCCAAAACGTTCGAATCGATATCTGAGGCAATAATTTTCACCGGTATATCAAAGGATTTAAACGCTTCAACCGCGGTCATAGCGATGGAGTAAGGTTCTTCACCAGTAGAGGATGCGGCGCACCATATACTGACGCTGCGCCCTTGACCAGTAAATCTATTCTGCGAAAGTATGTCGCGTAGCTCATCAAAATGATGTTTTTCTCGAAAAAACGAAGTAAGGTTTGTTGTGAGCGCATTTATAAACTCTTGATGCTCGCTTGTATTGGCATCAACAAATTTCAAATAAGCCTCAAAGCCCCCTAGCTTTAGTTGTCGAACTCGCCGGCTTATACGGCTATATACCATTGAGTCTTTACTATCGGCTAAATTAATACCCGTAAGTGCTTTAAGGCGCTTACGCACGGCCTCAAAATTGGCCGGCGTATAGGGGAACTCTTTATTTTTTGACTCACTCTCGGCCAACATGCTTAAAAGCTTTCCCACTCATCTTCTTCAGATGCTACAGGTAACAATTTACGGCTCGAGCTCGACTTGCTTGGTTTTGCTATTACTGGTGAAACCGACGCAGATGGCAGTTCTTCGAATTGTTGACTCAAAACATCACCTTGAGATGGTGTCAGTTCAGTAGTGGTGTCACCCTCGTTTAATTTGAATGTGCCTACTCTTTTGGTTAAATCGCCAGCTTGAGTGCTCATGCTTTCAGCAGCAGCTGCTGATTCCTCTACTAAGGCAGCATTTTGCTGGGTCATCTCATCCATTTGGGTTACAGCTTTACTGACTTCATCGATACCGCTGGCTTGCTCAGCAGAGGCGGCAGCAATTTCACTCATAATGTCGTTAACGCGCTGGATAGACACTACAATTTCTTGCATTGTGTCACCCGATTTATTCACTAAAGTATTCCCACTTTCGACTTTAGAAACCGAATCTGAAATAAGGTCTTTAATGTCTTTGGCAGCATTGGCAGAGCGCTGCGCAAGTGTACGTACTTCAGACGCTACCACTGCAAAACCTCTACCTTGCTCTCCTGCTCGCGCGGCTTCAACTGCAGCGTTTAGTGCAAGTATGTTGGTTTGGAAAGCAATCCCGTCAATAACGCCAATAATATCTGCGATTTTTTGAGAAGATTCATTAATTGACGACATAGTATCGACCACTTGGCCAATTAATTCTCCACCACTTCCTGCAACTTCCGCAGCTTGCGAAGCTAAACCATTAGCTTGGTTGGCATTTTCTGCATTCAATCTAACAGTGCTGGTTATTTCTTCCATACTAGAGGCAGTTTCTTGTAAACTCGAAGCTTGTTGTTCGGTTCGCACCGACAAGTCAGAGTTACCTTTGGCAATTTCAGTAGAAGCGTTATTAATGGTCTCACTGGCTTCTCGAATTTTACTGATCATTCCTGCTAAATTGGACGATGTTGTGTTGCAATAGTCTTTCAAGTCTTGGAAAGTACCTTGATAATCACTTGTAACACGTTTTGTTAAATCACCTTCGCTTAAACCAAGCAATACATTACTCACTTCATTGAGTCCTGACTCAGTAGTCTTCATTAACTGATTTAGGCCTTGCGCTAAGGTTAATAAAAAGTCTTTTTTACCGTCTTCGTCGATACGTTTGGTAAAATCACCCGCCAAACTCGCTTCAACAATTTCTGCTATTTCACTTTCGGCATTAATTTCGTCAGTGCGCTCTAACCACTCTACTACCGTACCGATGCGAGAACCGTCCGCACCCAGTATTGGGCTGGCAGTTAATCTGAAATGACGAGGCCCTATGGTAATCTGAACCACATGCTTACTGGTCATGCGTTCAAGCATGGCTTTTTGGTGACTAGGATCTTTATGGAACAAATCTATATTTTTTCCGATTATGTTGTCGGCATCAAAGTGTGGAAGCACTTTCTTTAAATCCGCTTCGCATTCTTTTAACATGACTTTTACAGAGCGATTTAGATAAATTATTTCACGGTCGGCATTAGCAATCATGACATTGACTGACGCACTATCTAAGGACTCTAGAATGCGAGCAACACGTCTCTCTTCCTCGTATACTTCAGTCATGTCGTGCCACTCAACAGAGTTACCGATATTTTTACCTTCGTTATCCTTGATTGGGTTAATCATTAGCTTAAAGCTATATGTTCCCAAGTCTAACCGAGCCTCATGCACGTTAGTTAACTTGTCGAGCACTGAATGTTGGTGTGCAGGGTTTTTATGGAAGCCATCGATGCTGGTACCAATAAGCGTTTCCACGTTAAATTGTGGTAAGTTTTTACGAATGTCGCTTTCGGCTTTTTTAAGTAAGGTATAAACTGCATCATTCATATAAACAATTTTACGATTTTCATCAGACATCATGAAACAGGTAGAACTGTTGTCTAAGGCCTGTTTGATTTTTTGCGATTCGAGCGCAGTAACAGCGGCTGCTTTTAACTGTTCGGTGAGTTCAGACAGTCTCTTTTCTAATATCCCCATCTCATCTTTACGGCTGGTATTAAAGGGGATTTCATAATTTCCTTTGGCAATCTCACTAAAATTACCAATCAATTTGTTTGCTGATTTATTTAACGAACGCACAATTGTAAAACCAATAATTGAACTGATAAATAGCATCGCAGTGATTATGATAAGGGTAGTGGTTCTGCTGCTAGAAATGGTTGAAATACGCTCTTCTAAAAGCGTTTCTAGTATTCCGATACTACCGTTATGAATGGTATATAGCGAATTAATAGCAGCACTATAATCATTAAAGAAATTAGTAGAACTATAAGTTCCAGCACTTTTCTGCAATATTTCACGCTGAGTAAGTTGCGATAGTTGATCTAGATTTGATTTTAAACTTTTGGTTTCTTGAGCAAGCTTGCTAAAACGTTCGTCTGACTCCGCCGCAGATTCCATGTTATAGAGCAGGTCAAGCAAAGGTGACTCAATGTTATTCAAATAGCCATTGATAGCGGCCTTTTGCACGGGGCTAATTTGGGCTGCAGATAACGCGCCTGCGCCGGCACCTCTTACACGGCCAAGTGAATCTGAAAGTCGTGGCAGATTCTGAAAATTAGCGATAATTGCATGATAAGAAGCTGCGGCTGGGTCATAACTCAATAGGTAAAACTTAGAAATTTCCGAGATGAGCATATCACCAGATGTAATTATGCCAGAATGGATACTAAATGACTCACTTGGACTCACTCTGTTGCTGGCAACACCACTTTTAATATTATTCCAAGTTTGTCTGATATTATCTAAACGCTCAAGCAAATTTCTGCTAGCTTCGCTTTGTTTTAAAGAGGCTTCGACTTTCTTAATTTGCTGTTCAACATCAATCGCTTTTTGATTGATTGACGAAAGCTTAGATGAATCCCCGTTTAAATAACTGGCTGACAAGCCGCGATGTTCAGCTATCACTTTGTTTAACATCACAACATGTGAGGCTGGCTGTACACCATTTTGCTCAATAACTGTAGACGCTTGTGATTCAACTGAAAGGCTAGTGTAATAGTAGGTAGGTAAGGCTAAGCCTAAAAGCGCTAACAAACCTATCACTGACATTTTCAAAGACAATTTAAAATTATCAAAAATACTTAACACTTTCATTTTATTCTTGCTCCACTTTTAAGCTTGAATCTAACAACCCTAATTCATCACTCGAAATTAGCTTTTGTATGTTGACTAAAATTATCATTTGCTCATTAATTGAGGTGAGTCCATGCAAATAAGCACTGTCGAAGGCGACGCCAAATTCTGGTGGGGATTTCACTTCAGACTCACCTACTTTAATAACGTCGCTAACTTCGTCTACCACTATGCCGACAATACGCTCGCCAACCATCAACATGATGACAATGGTGAATTCGTTATAAGTGGCTTCTCCTACATTAAATTTGAGGCGAAGGTCAACAATAGGCACGATATCACCCCTTAAGTTGATGACTCCTTTAATGTAATCAGGCGCATTGGCAATTTTAGTGACTTCTTCATAGCCCCTAATTTCTTTTACCGTCATGATGTCTAGAGCGTAGTTTTCTTCACCTAAAACAAAGGTTAGAAATTCCTGATGAGCTTCATTGCTTAAATGATGCTCAATATTTTGTGTTTGTTTGGGAGTGGTTTGACTAGCTTGCAATGGACACCTCCTGAGGGGTAACTGTATTGATTTCTGTGGCAATTGACTCTACGTCCAAAATCATAGCAACACTGCCATCGCCCATAATGGTTGCGCCTGCAACGCCAGGGACTTTTTTGTAATGTTGTTCTAAGCTTTTTATGACCACTTGTTGTTGTCCTTCTAAGCCATCTACTAGAATACCAAATCGTTTTCGACTGGTTTCTACCAGCACTACTATTGCTTCTGTCGGTTCGCTTATAGCGTTGTCGAGCGACATGAAATCATGTAGGGCAATTAACGGCCAATATTCATCTCTGACCCAAAGTAAATGGTCATTTTTAAGTGTCTTAATTTGTTCAGCGGCGGGTTGCATCGACTCAACAATATTGGTTAAAGGAATAACGAAAGTTTGCTCGGCAACAGAAACACACATTCCATCGACAATCGCTAAAGTCAACGGCAAACGAATTTTAAACACGCTACCAGTGCCTTCATGACTTTCAATTTCTACTAATCCACCAATGGATTCAATATTACGTCTCACCACATCCATTCCAACGCCGCGTCCTGATACATCCGTAACAGCTTCAGCGGTTGAAAATCCGGCTTCAAATATTAATGGCCAAACTTTTTCGTCAGGCATGTCTTCACTGACATCTAGGCCATTTGCCATGGCTTTTTCCAAAATTTTGTCACGATTGAGGCCAGCACCATCATCGGTAATTGAAATAATAATATTACCGCCTCGTTGCTCAGCAGCTAAAATTACCGTGCCTTTTCTCATTTTACCTTTTGCTTCACGCGCGTCGGGCATCTCTATGCCATGGTCAATGCTGTTGCGGATTAAATGGGTAAGTGGGTCGACTAATTTTTCGATGAGGCCCTTATCTATTTCTGTATTACCACCCTCAATAATGAGCTCGACTTCTTTATCGAGTTTGTCTGCTAGATCCCGTATGACGCGAGGAAAACGATTGAAGGCAAATGACATAGGCAGCATACGCATAGACATAACAGCTTCTTGTATTTCTCTGATGTTTCTAGATAATTCACTGATGGCGCCGTCTAACTTTTCTTCCACCTCGCCATGTACGTCTCGGCCTACAATCTTAATCATAGATTGTGTAATAACGAGCTCACCCACAAGGTTGACTAAAGAATCAATTTTTAGTGTGTCCACTCTTATCGAACCAGATTCTTTTGTATCAGCTTTAGATTTCTTAGCAGCACTTGGTTTTTTTGTCGCGTTAGTTTTTATAGGTTTGGTGACTTTAGGCTGGCCTGTTGTTGAGTCTTTTGCCACTGCCGGCGCGTTATTGCCGCTTTTATTTGAGTTGTTTGGTTTATTTTGAGCGGCAGGTTCGTTTTCGATGGTTTCAAAAAAGCCAAAGCCATCTTCTGCTTCGTCTTTTTCTTTGGCCGCCATTTTTTCAGCTGTGGGAGATTCAGAATCTTCAAAAAAACCAAAGCCATCTTCATTTGAAGATTCGGCAGTTGTTTCTTCATCTGTCTGAATCTCGTCGAAAAAGCCAAAGCCATCTTCTGTATTGGTTTCAGAGCTTGAATTTTCGCTGGTTACTGTTTCTTCGAAAAAGCCAAAACCTTCGTCTTCAGAAGTTGGTGTTTCTTCGACGCCTTCGTCTTTTAATAAAGCTTCTAGAGCTTGAGTACCTTTGTTTATTTCGTCCCAATCAATTTCATCTTCATTCTGGTAACACTCCAAAATATTTTTTAATGTGTCTACCGTAATAAGTAATTGGTCTACGATTGTTTTTGTCACGACTAGTTCGTTTTGGCGAGCTAAGTCAAGTATATTCTCCATGACATGCGTCAAACCAGTTAGGGCGTCAAAACCAAAAACACCACTACCGCCTTTTATCGAATGGGCAGCCCTAAAGATGCTATTGAGTTCTTCTATATCAGGCTCGTCAAGAGACAAATCCATCAATAGGTGTTCCATATCGTCAAGATGCTCTTGGCTTTCTTCAAAGAAAACGCCATAGAATTGACTCATATCAACCGACATTATATTTCCCCTAAGTTTGGCAAAGTATCAGCTTATTTTTGCAAGACTCGTTAACACAAATTTATTGAAGTACTTTGGCAGCAACAGTCAATAATTTTTGTGGGTCAAAAGGTTTTACCATCCAACCGGTAGCCCCGGCTGCTCGGCCTTTTGACTTCATGCCATCACTTGCTTCTGTCGTTAGCACAACAATAGGCGTGTTTCTATAACTGCCCATCCCGCGCAAAGACTTAATTAGTGTCAGACCATCCATGCGTGGCATGTTTTGGTCAGTCAGCACAAAGTCGTACTGTGCACGTTTACACATGTCCAAAGCAGCTTGTCCGTCTTCAGCAGTTGTTACTTGATACCGAGCTGATTTCAGTGTTACTTGCACCATTTGTCGAATAGAAGGTGAGTCGTCTACAACCAATATATGCTTATTCATCGCTTACATTTCTCGCTTTATAGTGACGGAAGTAAAGTTGCCAGGAGCAATTACTTCAACTTGTTTACATAATTTGTTAATCAAGGGCATACCCCGCCCTGAAAGAGCTAATTCGTTTTTACTTGAAGATGACTTTGCATCGTAGCCTTTGCCAGAATCTTTAATTGAAAATGCAATTTCTTCTGTTTCAGGTTGATATTCCAAGGTCATTTCCAATTTGTCTGTGTCTTCCATATTTGCCAAGCGTTTTTCTTTTAACTCTATGTAATCCGCAAAACCGGCGACATCATTTTTCAAATCAGAATCAAGATCCAATATGCCATGGTCTAACGCATTGCTAATAAGTTCTGCAAATACAGTGAAAGCTCGTTGTCTTAAGTCACCTACCATATCAGCCGAATGCATCAATGCATCGAACACACCAATAACATCGGTAGCGGCAATCACCTCGCCCTGCAAAGTTAACGATGCAATAATACTGCCAGTTTTCTTCACAGCATTAGAATTTTGATTTTTTTCACGGCTACTGAGTATGTCTGCAACTTGCACATCGCAAAGTGATAAGTCGTCTTGCAATTCCAATAATTCGTTAAACACAGTAAAATAATTAACTACTCTGCTCACTAAATGTTCTTGGTAATCCCAGTTGCTTAAAATATCAAGTAACCTAGACATACCAAAAGCTTCACCATTGTTATTTTCTTGTTCAATTAAGCCATCACTAAAAAAGAACAAATTACGGATATTTTTCGCCGAAATAGAGCTAATACCCGGATCAAAATCTTCCGGCTCCATTATGCCTAATGACATCGATGTACTTGGGTAATGAACTAAACTTTTATCTTCATTTAGGGCAATGATATCGGGCATGCCACCATTAAAAATATCGATGCTTTGGTCATGGGGATTGATTTCTAAACCAATTACCGCGACAAATTTGTCGTCGGGTAAATCGCTACACATTTTTTTATTTGCTTCATGAATAATATGCGCAAGCGGTAAACTCTTGCGCAGCATAGCTCGCATCGTATTGATTAATGGGATAATACTAATGGCCGCCGACAATCCATGCCCAGTTGCATCTGCTAAAAAAATCAATTTGTTGCCATTGGGGGCAGTGTCGCTAATGAAAAAATCGCCATTAAAGGCGCTTGAAGATTGTAAATAAGTGGTTATGTGGTCGCTGTCTTGTTGCAAGTTAGCAGATAAATGTTCATACATATATCTCGCCAATGCTTCTTCTCGCTTTTGCTGATTGACCATTGCTTCTAGACGTTTGGTTTGTTCACTCAATTTTTTTGCTTTTTGAAAGTTGCTGTGAACGCGTAACAACTTTTGCCACAATAAGTCTAAAGAGAGGGGTTTTACTAGAAAATCATCAATACCACTTTCGAAGGCTTCTACCATCACATTTTGATTTTCGTCTGCAGTTATCATCATGATTGGCGTATCAATTTTGGCGTGTTGTTTAAAATGTTTTATCGCTGTTATGCCGCTTCCATCCGGTAGGTTATTGTCCAACAGAATAAAATCGTATTCGGTATCTTTGATTTGACTTTTTGCAACGGCTAATGTTTGTGCAAGATCTACGACACATTCATTGGAACTTAAGAATGTGTCGATGATTTCACCAAATAGATTATCGTCTTCAACAACTAATATACGCATATTGGCAGCTCGGCCTTGTATTAGGCTATTTCAAATAAACGGTCGAAATTTGCAATTTGCAAGATTTCTTTAGCACTTTCTCTAGCACCTCGAATACGCACTTTGATATTCATTTGCTTCGCTTTCTTTTGAAAAAGTACCATCATGCCAAGCGCCGAACTATCTAAGTATCCGACTTTACTAAAATCGAGCGCGATTTCCTTAATGCCACTGTCGTTAAGAACGGCTTGATATTGGTCAGTAAATTGCTTGTGATAACTGAAATCAAAACGCTCAGGTACTTGTATTGTTTTTTCACTCATTGCTAGTTCTTCCTTTCGGTTCGCATTGCTAGGTATTCGGTTTAAAATAGGTCGATATCGCCAGAATCCATGCTATTTGCTGATACTGGGTTGTGAGCTTGGAGATTGCGAGCTTGGAGCTCTTCCACATGGGAGTGCAATCGATTCATTGTTTCGTTTAGGTTGTCTAATTGAATGTGATTTACTTGGTCTTGAATGAACTGAAGAGAACCGATAGTAAATGCTAAATTTTGTCCATTAATGTCGCCAAACTGGAGACCCCTGATCGAATTATGCAAGGCTTCATCAAGTTGTGCTGACACCGCTTGTAAACCTTCAGTAATTGATGAGTCTTGCTCAGCTTTAGCAATAATACTAAGCAAAGCTTCGTTAATTTCTTTTTTTGCATCAATAACATAGCTCACATCATAACTAGCGAGTTCACCTACATCTTTGGTCAACCCTTCTATTTGTTCAGACATTGCTTTAAGTTGTTTTTGTATTGCTTCGCTGAATTGTGAAGACCGGTTTGAGAGCGACCTTACTTCGTCAGCAACAACCGCAAAGCCTCTGCCATGTTCACCTGCACGGGCGGCTTCGATAGCAGCGTTTAGTGCTAATAAGTTTGTTTGGTCTGAAATGCTGTCAATGTCTTTGACAGCTTTGAGAACCTCGGGCACTGAATCGTAAATCTCAGTAACCTGGTCTAGTAATGCCATGCTCGATGCTGACATATCTACTGTTGATTTGATGAATTTGTCTAGTGTTTCGCCGGTACTCCCAGCAAAGGTACGCATTTTTTCACTATGCATGATCTCTGAGTCATCATCGGATGTGATAAGTGATTGGATGGTTTCCATTTGTTGCGTTACTAATGATTGTAACCTATCAAAGCTAGTACTGAGGGTAGTAACGGCATCATCTTGAGTACTTTTTATGTCACTCATGTTATTTTCGCATTCTTTCATTGCAAGTAGTGCTTCAGATCGTAGTTGATCGAATTGTTCGGCCTTACTGTTTATGAGGGGCGCTTCGTTTACGATATCAACCGCAATTGCGGTTTGGTCATTGCTTGTGCCGAGATGCAATAGATGGGTATACAAGATACATCCTGACAAACCGAAAATGGCAATGCCAAGACTGATAGTATGAAACCCGAAAAACATAAGACCTACTGCCAGCAATATAGTAAGACTGCTAGCGACCAATGTATAAAGCGATACCTTGTTCATTCTTTTCTCTTGATGACGCAACGCATTCCCAAGATTGGACGTTTGAGCCTTGCACATTAGATGCACAATTTGCCTATGCGCATCATACATTGCGCACAATAGTCCTCACTGAGCAAAATACGTTAAGATTAATGCCTAGTAAGGGTATCGTATGAAAATGGGAAAAGTTTAGTAACTAATTGGATTTAGGTAAGGTGTTTTTGGCATGCGTGGCAAAAGGTTCCGCTTTCATAAAACCTGTCACTCTAGCACGCTCGAGCTCTTGCCCATTTAAGTTGAAAAACATAATCGTTGGCAAGCCGATAATATTAAATTTTTCCTGAAACTCTAAGTTGCTTGGTGTATTTTCAGTTAAATCAATTTGCATCCAAACTACTTCTGATAATGCATCAACCACTTGAGGGTCTGGAAACGTGTATTTTTCAAACTCTTCACAAGCCTTACACCATGTGGCGTAGAGGTCTAACATAACGGTTTTACCTGAGGCATTCGCATCAGCAAGTTTTTGCTCAAAATCTGTAAGATCACGAACGACCATAAACTCTGGATGACCTTGTTCATGAGCAAGATTGTTGCTTGTTGTGCCCAAAAGAGTAGGTATCCAATTCATTTTTTGTAAGGCTACTATTGTGAACAAAATACTAATCATTAAACCCGATGCAGCAATAAGTGTCCTAACACCTTTCATGAAAGTGGTCTGTGTTGCTTGATTGACGGTGTACCAGTATGTAAATAGACCTAAACCTAAGGCAGCCCAGAGTAAATCAGTCCAGTCTGCGATAATAAAGCGTTCAACAAATAAAATCGCTACCGTTAGCATCATGAATCCAAATGTCACTTTAATAACATTCATCCAACTGCCTGCTTTGGGTAATAATTTGCCACCGGTAACACCAAATAGTATCAATGGAATACCCATACCGATACTGAGCGCATAAAGTGCAGAAAACCCGAAAATTAAACTATCGCTTTGTGCAACCACGATCAATACTGCGGTAAGTGGCGCCGTTGTGCATGGCGAGGCGACTAAGCCCGAGACCACACCCATAATAAAGACACCCCAATAATTACCTTGTTTTTGTTCGCCACTTAAGCCATTAAGTTTTTCTTGCCATTTAGCAGGCATTTGAATTTCGTATAAACCAAACATAGCTAATGCCAATGCTACAAACAGAATAATAAACACCCCTAATAGAATAGGATGTTGTAATGCGGCTTGAAACTGCACGCCCGCTGAAGCAACAATAAGGCCTAATATAGAATAAGTAATAGCCATACCTTGCACATAAACAAAAGACAGCGTAAATGCATGTGATGCTTTAATATCTTTTTTGCCTTTGCCAATTACAATGCTCGATAAAATTGGGTACATTGGATACACACATGGGGTAAATGCTAGACCTAAGCCCAGCAAAGCCAACAGACCTAAGCTAATAAAAACACTTTGGTCAGACAGCAGTTTTTCAGCCAGCGTAAACTGCGAAGAAACCGCGCTACTTGTATCGCTTTGGCTATTGTTTGCCAATGAAGGGTTTGCACTACTAGCACTATTGGAGGCTGATAAATTTTGTTTAATCGTAGTCGTTTGGTAACACAAACCGCTGTCGGCACAACCCTGATAACTAAATTCCACTGTGTCATCAGCGCCATTAGCTAGAATATCGTTTTCAGTGCTTAAAATAGGGTAACTTAAGGTGGTTTGTTGCCCATTATTGGTTATATTCGGAGCACCTAACTCTCTGAAAAAGGCATCGATGACAAAAGCGTTTTGATTAAACTGAAAACCTATATCACTCGCAACTGTCACAACAATGTTGTCTTGGATTTTCTCAATGTTGGCTGAAAACACTTCTTCTGGAGTGGGAAGACCGCTATCAAACTCCGACAAAAATACCACTTTTGTAGTGGGTGGATAGCACAAGCCAGCTTTAGCACAACCTTGGAATCTAATTTTGACTGAACTGTCTTGTTTGGCCCTAATGATAGGATATGACATTTCCATATCGACAAAAAACACGTCAGAAAGGCCAAAAAATTCGTCTTCTATTTGCTCGTGCTGGGGGTAAGTGGCTGCGCCAAGCGTCGCATTTTTGGTGCTAGTTTTAAATTGTTTTTTGTATAGGTAATAACCGTCGGCAATATCCCATTTAATGATAAGTTGATCACCACGTTGCTCAAAATCAAAGCCGAATGCCTCATCTACTTTCAAATACTTGGGTGAATCGTTAAATAATGAGTCTGGGGTCTGCTGAGCAAAACCAATATTACTCGCAACAAATAAAGATAAAAACCCGAGAAAAAAAGTAACTTTTGACCAAGCGTTATGCATGAATTAATCCTAGCAAAAAATAGAGTGTCGGCGAATAGACCATGAAACCACATAAAAACTTTCACATTTGCTGGGTTTAAACCTGGAAGTCTTTAGCCAACAAACAAGCGCATAGGTTAACATACTATTATTCCGCATTTTTAGATTGATTAATTCATGGGTGTCCCAACTTATACTTAAGCCCATGAAGAGAAGGAAAATTGTATGCTGCCATTATTTTTGTTGTTCGTCATACTGCCTATAGCCGAAATCATGTTACTAATTAATGTGTCGGCCAGTATTGGTGGCTGGAATACGTTTTTTATTGTTATTGTGACTGCATTTTTTGGTGCTTATTTTGTGCGTCAGCAGGGGTTTTCTCTTCTTAATACCATGCAGACTAAAATGGCGAGTGGGCAGGCACCCAGTTCTGAAATGGCTCAAGGTTTGTTGCTACTGGTTGCTGGTGTGCTGCTCATTACGCCCGGGTTTATTACTGATGCCCTCGGGTTTTTATTTACGCTACCATTTAGCCGAGAGCCGATCGCTCGCTTTTTAATGAGCAGAATTAACTTCCAAACGATGGGCGGTGCAGCACATCAGCAATTTAGAGATCAGCAAGGCACTGAACAAAACCACCACCAAAGTAAGGGTGACATTATTGATGGTGAATACGAAGACAAAACCGACGCTGATAGGGCAAATGACGAAAAAAACCGCCTAAATTGAATTTTTTTTTGCTTTAGGTCTTGAGATTGATTGCCTAGCCCCCAACTATCTACCAACTTAGATTTGTGCCCCTTGAGATAGACATTATTCAAAGCGCATAGCAGGTGTTGTTGACTTAAGCTTTAAAGCCAATAACAACTTAACTTAAACCCTTATGTTAATAAGAATGTTTACATGAATTTTCAGGAGATTTGAAAATGGCAATTCGTCCTTTACATGACCGCGTCATCATTAAACGCGAAGAAGTAGAAAGTAAGTCTGCCGGTGGTATTGTGCTCACTGGTTCGGCTGCTGAAAAATCGACTCGCGGCAAAATAATTGCTGTGGGTAACGGTCGCGTTTTAGAAAATGGCGACGTGAAAGCACTCGACGTTAAAGTTGGTGATAGCGTAATTTTTAGTGAAGGTTATGGCGTTAAAACTGAAAAGTTAGACGGTGAAGAAGTGCTCATCCTTAGCGAGAGCGATATTCTTGCGGTTGTAGAATAAGCCCAAAAAAATAATCCATATGAGCTAGCTGATAGTCACTCAGCAAATAGTTACTCAGCAAACTTGTTTGAAAATCAATTATTAGAGGAAAATAACAATGGCAGCTAAAGAAGTTTATTTTGGCGACGACGCTCGCGCAAAAATGCTTAAAGGTGTTAACGTATTAGCAAATGCGGTACGTGTAACTTTGGGGCCAAAAGGCCGTAATGTAGTATTAGAAAAATCATTTGGCGCACCTACTATCACTAAAGACGGTGTATCTGTAGCGAAAGAAATCGAACTAGAAGATAAGTTCGAAAACATGGGCGCTCAAATGGTAAAAGAAGTGGCGTCTAAAGCGAACGACGAAGCCGGTGACGGCACCACTACTGCTACCGTACTTGCACAAGCAATTGTGACTGAAGGTTTAAAATCGGTTGCAGCTGGCATGAATCCAATGGATCTTAAGCGCGGTATCGACAAAGCGGTTGTCGCTGCTGTTGAAGAATTAAAATCCCTTTCTACTGAATGTGCCGACAGCAAGTCTATTGCACAAGTAGGCACTATCTCTGCTAATTCTGACACTGTTGTTGGTGAAATCATTGCCGAAGCAATGGAAAAAGTGGGTAAAGAAGGTGTTATTACTGTTGAAGAAGGTCAAGCTCTTCAAAATGAACTTGACGTCGTTGAGGGTATGCAGTTTGACCGCGGTTATTTGTCTCCGTACTTTATCAACAGCCAAGAAAATGGAACTGTTGAATTAGAAACACCATTTATTTTGTTGGTTGACAAAAAAGTATCAAACATTCGTGAGTTGCTTCCTACACTAGAAGCGGTAGCAAAATCTTCTAAGCCTTTGCTTATAATCGCAGAAGATGTTGAAGGTGAAGCTCTAGCAACACTTGTAGTAAACAACATGCGCGGCATTGTTAAAGTTGCTGCTGTTAAAGCACCTGGTTTTGGTGACCGTCGCAAAGCAATGCTACAAGATATCGCTACTTTAACCGGTGGTACGGTTATTTCTGAAGAAATTGGTCTTGAACTAGAAAAAGTTCAACTTGAAGACTTAGGTACGGCTAAGCGTGTTGTGATTACTAAAGACAATACGACCGTTGTTGATGGAGCTGGCGAGCAAGATGCCATAGAAGGCCGTTGCAACCAAATTCGTGCACAAGTTGAAGAGTCCTCTTCTGACTACGACAAAGAAAAGCTTCAAGAGCGCTTAGCTAAATTAGCTGGTGGTGTTGCAGTCATCAAAGTTGGCGCAGCGACTGAAGTTGAAATGAAAGAGAAAAAAGCCCGTGTTGAAGATGCATTACATGCAACACGCGCAGCAGTTGAAGAAGGTGTTGTAGCTGGTGGTGGTGTTGCACTAGTCCGAGCAGCTTCTAAAGTAGCAGAACTTAAAGGCGATAACGAAGACCAAACTCACGGTATCACATTAGCGTTAAGAGCAATGGAAGCGCCATTGCGTCAAATTGCGTCTAATGCAGGTGCAGAGGCTTCTGTTGTGACAAACGCAGTTAAAAATGGCGAAGGCAACTTTGGTTACAACGCAGGTAATGACAGCTACGGTGACATGATAGAAATGGGTATTCTTGACCCAACTAAAGTGACACGCTCAGCCCTTCAGTTTGCGGCATCAATTGCAAGTTTGATGATCACTACCGAAGCGATGATTGCTGATGCTCCAGCCGAAGAAGGCGCAGGCGGTGCTCCTGCCATGCCTGATATGGGCGGCATGGGTGGAATGGGCGGCATGATGTAATAGATTTTAAATCTATTAGCCTCGCTCTAACCATTTAAACAGAAAGCCTGAATAGTGATATTCAGGCTTTTTTATTGGCTGCTTATCAATATTTAATAATACTTTTTTTATGTTTTAAATGTGGGGAAGTAAAACCTACCTTACTGCCAAGCTTAATGAATTCTATGATACGAAAGCAGATATTTATGCCAATTTCGTTATGACCATAAATAATTTAGTTTGACAGCATATGTTGCGAGTAAAAAATAAACACAGCACTTAATACCGCTTTCATTTGCCCGACAATAGCCATTGATATCTGCATTTATCGCATATCTAACCGCACCAAATTTGCCAGGGGGAAAAATGTAGTTGAAGTAGAAAAGAAACTTTTAACAGCGGTACCTGCTGAGTTTAAAAGCAAAACAGAATAAAAACCTTTATAGAAAATACTGGTGTCAAAGTAAAAAGCTACTGATTAAACCTTATAGATAGATTGAGTAAAGCTTTTGTAAATAACCTTTAACCCTAAAACGACTTTTGCTAGCGTGAGCTACCATGGTTTCAATCTGTAGTGTAGTAGGATGGTTAATATGCGTAACAATCGTTTTCTGTTGATTTGTAGTTTGTTGTTTCTCATAGGATTATCAGCATGTGGTGGTGGCAGTAGCAGTGATAGTGACTCTGCACCTCCCCCGACTCCCCCCACCCCCACTGTTACATTGTCAGTATCCTCCGAAAGTGTTGAAGTGAATACAGAGTTCAATTTGGCTTGGTCTACCATTAATGCAGATACATGCACTGCGTCTGGAAGTTGGAGCGGAGATAAAGCAAGTTCTGGCAGCGAAATTATTACAGAAGTGCAAATAGGAACCAAAGGCTATACGATTTCTTGTTCTGGCGCCGGAGGGCAAGTTTCATCTAGTGTTGAAGTTGAAATAACTTCTCTGACCAATACTGACCAGTGGGATCATGTTCACATCCCCTACGGCACAGACGACCCTAATCGCCAGTGGCTCAACATTCACTTAGCCTATGACCAATCTACGCCAATGCCTATATATCTGCTTGCCCATGGCAATGGTGGTTCAGCCGATGGTGTGAGTGAAAATGAATTACATGCTCTCGCCAACGAAGGTTATGCGACAATAAGTTGGGAATCTATACCAACAATCAGTAACTCTGATGAAGGCGCGATAGGTATTGCCGATGCGCAAGTGATGTTTGAATGGGTCATTGCTAATGCAGATACATACAATTTGGATCCTGACCACATTGTTGTTGGTGGCCGTTCTCGTGGTTCTATTATTAGCTGGCAGTTAGCCCACAGTAATCATCCATCGATTAAAGGTATTTATATGTATAATGCGCTGCCGCAATCAGCATGGCAGGATGTGGGCACATGGAGTCCTGTGGATGAGATCACTATCGATAGTCCCGTCACTTATTTGGTTTATGGCCCTGATTTTGATGATGATGACGGCCATAACCCAGTGAATGTTGATCCATTGCTAGCTCGTTACGACGAACTAGGAATCGGCGACAAAATAACTCGTCATGTTGATATGTGGGGAGATTTTCGTGGAGATAATGGTGGTTGGACTAATGACGCTCACACAATGCATTACTTTGCCGAGTTCGCAGCACAAGTCGAAGAAACTATTATCCCTCATACCTTAAGCCGTAATACATTGTTTATGGGGCACAGTTTTTTCGCCCCTATTGCCAGACAAATTCCTGTACATATGACACAACTTGGTAACGGCGATCATAGTCAGCACGTAGAATCTTCACCTGGTGAAACAGGTACGCCAATTGCGCTATGGGAGGACGAAGGTCATAGAAATACAGTTCAAGCTATTCTTGACACCGGAGAGGTTGAATTATTTGGTATGACTGCTAGCCCGACCATGCAAGGTTATACGCTTTGGATAGATTATGCCTTGTCTACAAATCCAAATACCAGAATCGTAATAGGCACACCTTGGTTGGATTTCCCCGCCAATTATAGTGACGCAGCCATCTATGAGAATACGATTATTGACGGTATTGATAGTAAAATCCAAGTTGATATAGATGCACTTAGATTACTGTACCCTAATACAGAAATAATCAATTTACCTTACGCTTTTGCTGCAATCCAATTGAGGAATATGTTTGAAGCAGAACAATTACCAGGTGTGACAGAACTTATTGGTAGTAATCCTGAGACGTCTATCTTTCGAGATGAAAAAGGTCATGGACATGGAAATGGCTTATTGCTCGACTTAGCAGAATTTATCTGGTTACGCCATATTTATGGCATTGACTTAGATTCATACGAATATAGCGCTGGACATGACATAAATCTGAAAGAGATTGCCAAATCTATTCTAGATAAATACGCCTACTACTTTGAACCATCAACCCCCATCATTCAAAAGGGGAAAATCACGAAGCAGATAGAAGTCAATGGGATTACTCGGGAGTACATCATTTACGTACCAGAAAACTATACGAGAAATACCTCACAGCCGTTGCTGATGTCATTTCACGGACTGACAGGTAATATGGAGTTAAATTACGGTAACACGAAGTTCAATGAGCAGGCAGAGAGCAATAACTTCATAGCCGTTCACCCAAATGGGCTTTCCAACAGATGGACACTGACCGCCGACAACAATGCTGATGTGGATTTTATTCAAGCTCTACTAGATGAGGTGGAGAAAGACTTCAACATAGACTCGAACCGAATTTACTCCACAGGTATGTCCATGGGCGGCTTTTTCAGTTTCCATTTGGCATGTAAGCTCTCAGACAGGATTGCCGCTATCGCTTCAGTGACAGGATCTATGTATCAACATGCTATTAATGATTGTTCACCGTCAAAGCCTATGCCCATCCTTCAGATACATGGTACTGAAGATGACATAGTTGATTACTCAAGTATAGCTGGCTTACTTGACTTCTGGACAAACCATAACAATACAGAAATTACCCCCGTCACGTCCAATATCCCCGATGTTGATGCAGAAGATGGAAGCACGGTAGAGCGCCTTGAGTATTTGAATGGAGATCAAGGTGTTGAAGTCCATCATCTTAAAATAACGGGTGGCGGTCATGATTGGGCAGGTTTCAGAGGGAACATGGATATCAATGCGACCGAAGAGGTTTGGAACTTTGTGAAGGACTATGACCTTGATGGAAAGATTGAATAATGGCGTTGAGACTTAATGTGATCAAGTTTGAAATTCACACCGGCTGGGCTACAAGCCGTCCTTCGAGTTAGCTATGTGTATCTAATTTACGCCTATATTGTTGGCTATGCAGACAATGAGTCATAATAATTTTAAACTTTGTTTTGGATTAGTGTGAATCACGATGTTTTCTCAACAAAAATTTTATTTTATTATTTTTTCAACTGCTTAACTAAGCCTTATGAGCGGTCGGGGTATAAAGCAGGGTAGCATACATTATATTTTTTAATTCTGATTTAATCACTTAAAAAACTCACCCATAGGTTTTTATAAACGGTATTTCTAATTCCTTCACCATGCGCTTTTTTTCCATCCCGTACTTTTTCTTTGAGTCTATATATGTGTTCTTCAGGAATAGCCATCGCGTTATAAGTATTGTTTATTATGTCGGCCATAGGTTCTTGACTGTGATATACACCAAACCAATCTTTTGCTGGTGTTACACTTTCATTATGATACCAATTGGCAATTGCAGGGCGAGCCGAAAAATCCCATCCTCCTGAAAAAGTAATGATCTTGTTTACAACAATTTTTTTGGCGATGAAGGCCGCCATTCCGCCACCTTGAGATTGACCTGCAACTATGATTTTTTTCCAGTTTATACGACCATTTACTAGAAACTTATCCCAGTGCCCTTTTTTATCAAACTGAATTAAATAACTAAGTAGTTTTTCAAAACGATTAATAATCGCGTCTTGAGGTTGATCTGGAATGAGTGGTAAAAGCTGCGTACCAAACACTCGCTGTGTCCTAAATTTTTCTGCGGGCGACTCAGCTTGATACCAAACGAGATGAGGTACATCAGCTTTTGTTATTGAAGCATCTGTGGCTGATGGCTTGATCATAATCTGATGAATGTTGTTTGCTAAAATAGTAGATGGTTGAACTTCGATAGTTTCTGCACTCGTTTTAGCATGAGAAAAGCCAATAATGATACAAAATAATATACACACTACATTGAATAAGTTTATCCTTTTCTCTGGTTTAAGCATGCTAATTTCCTTTCCCTAAAATAAAATTTACACCTGCTTGTGCATGAATGGTGGTCGTATTGAAAATTGGAACATCAATATCACTTTGACTAATCATCAAAGGAAACTCAGTACACCCTAAAACAACAGCTTTTGCACCCGCGTTAATAAAGTCGTTTAAAATGCTCAAAACGTATGACTTAGAATCTAACACAATCTTACCGTAAGTGAGCTCTTCTTGAATGATCCTGTGTAACTCGTTTAGCACCTTTGCACTTTGTGGCACTAATACTTCTATGTTTTGCTGAACTATCCTTTTTGTAACAAAATCCTGTGACATTGAATATTTAGTGCCAATAAAACAGACCTTTTTTATGCCTTTAGATTTTATATCTGATGCCGTAGCATCAGAAATATGTAGAATGGGCGTCGACACTTCTTTGGCTACCAATTCGTATACTTTATGAGGTGTGTTGGCACAAAACATCAATTGCTGTGCGCCGGCTTTTTGAAGGCTTAATGCTGCCTCTGTAAGCAGTTCCGCGATTTGTTCCCATTTTGACTCAAGTTGTAGCCGGTGGATCAAGGACTGATTTAAGGTATAGACTAATAACGGAGGGTTAGTATTGTCTCCAAAGTGATTGTTTACCGACTGATTAATCTCTCGGTAATACTCAATAGTAGAATGCCAAGATGTCCCGCCTATTAAGCCTAATTTTTTCATGCAATATACTCATTTTAATTGGCTAATTTTCGATGGCTCAACAACCAATACAAGATGAAGCCAATGAAGACTTGGGCAGCTAACATTAGCCACGCTTTATAAGATGATTGAAACGCGGCAGCGATGCATACGACAATTGAAATATAGGGTAAAGCAAACCACATCAGCTTTTTAAAAATAGCAGAGGGGAGCGGCCAATCTTGTTCAGAGCGCAGTTTCAAAAGCGCTAAGGTACACAAAAAGTAAACGACTAATCGAGAAAGCACGCTGACCATAGCGAGCCAAATAAAGCCGCCAGACAAGCTCAATAAACATGCAATTACGCCAAGTGTGATAATAGAATGATCAGGCGTAGAATATTTTTTATGCAAGTGGGAAAACCATTTTGGGAGCGCCTGCGACTCTGCCATCGCAAAGGTTAACCTCGATGTGCTTATCATGGCAGCAAGCAAATTAGCAGCAATTGAAAATACCGCAGCCATCGCTATCATCCACGCTCCCCATGGACCTAATAATGTATCAGCAAGTGCAATTAAAGGTGTACTGTCACTATTTGACTCGTTCACAAATGCCACATAACTCAATTGTACTAGTGCATATAAAATTGCTGTTGCTATGACAGTACTCATTAGTGCTAGTGGTACATTTTTCTTTGCTTCTTTGGTTTCTCCAGATGTAACTAATACTGTTTCGAAACCAATAAAAGCGTATAACGTTAATAAGGCTGCTGCACCAACATCACTTATCGCAACTGGAGACATTTTTAAGTTTGCGCTTCCTATTTGAGACAATGCAAAGCCGATAAGTATGACAATTGGCAACAACTTAAGCAGAGTGAGGCCATCTAAAAAGCGTATGGCTCTTTTAACACCGATGAGATTAATAAAGGTCAATAAAGCGCACAACACAATGACCATAAAAGATTCGTTTAGGTAGGCAGTAGCATCTGCCAACAAAAAACCTGCATATTTAAATAGCACGTGAGCATTGGCGGCAAGTGCTGCAGCTCTAGCCAAATAATAAATCCAGCCTGTTTGAAAAGATACTGCGCTACCAAAGGCTTTCTCGGTATAAACAACCGGGCCTCCAGTATTTTGAAACTTAGCGGCAAGTTGGGAAAAACTCCACACAACAGATAAAAGCAAAATACCAAATACTAAAAAAGCAATTGGGCTTGCATTTCCTAGTATATTGTCCATTTTTGCGGGTAAAGCAAAAATACCTGCACCAATTACACCATTGATGACGAGTAAAGATGCTCCTATTAAGCCAATCTCTCGTTTTAACTGCATCGTATGCCTATGTGAAAACTGTTTGTTCGACTATAGACTAAAATGATATGAATGGACAAATTAGTAACTCTTATCCCATCGACTTTATTTATCATAAAAACCCTGAACATGGCGTTTTTTATAGCGGTAGAACGGGATTGTTTTGACTACTATTGTGCCATTGCCAAGTGCTAGCAATGTAACAAGCGCTATGGCGTTGTTTGTGTCAAAAGCAAGATTAGCGTTAGCCAATAAGATTATCCTAGTAGATATTTCTTGCATGATTGCCTTTCGGTAATAGAGCAAGCAATCATAATTTTTTGCGCGTGCTTATGTTTATCATTAATGTTTTCGAGCAGTAACTTTGTCGCTTCTTTACCAATGCTGTATGGCTCTTGCTTGACGACCGTAATCGGCACCTTGAAAAATTCTGCCATGGGGATATCGTCAAAACCAATGATCGAAACATCTTCCGGTATCGATATACTCTCTTCGTTTAAATGTCTTAATAGCTCAGTAGTGATAGCTAAATGCTGAGTGAAAAAAGCAGTAGGCGAAGAATTCGAGGCCAAAACGCTTCTTGGCGCATGCTCAAAGCCCGTTTCTCTTTGCCAATATTGTATGAGATCTTTATCTAATGGAATATTATGTTTTTCGAGGGCTGACACATACCCAAGGTAGCGTTCGTTTCTTGATTTTACGTTTTTAAAGGCTTGGGTAACAAAGCATATTCTTTTATGCCCCAATTTAATTAAATACTCAGTCGCTTCAAAAGCAGCTTTACGATAATCAGACAAAATCAGGTTTTTTTCACTGCCATCATGTTCTAACTGAACATGAACAATGGGCATGCCTTTATCAATATAATCACGGATAAGTGTATTATTTTCGCCTGAAGAAGCGATAATAATGCCATCCACCCTCATTTGATACAGCGCTTCTAAAGACTTTGCTTCAGTTTCGGGGTCAAAATCGGTGTTGTAAATTAATGCGTTATAGCCAAAGGCCTTGCAGTAATCATCTACTCCACGAATAGTATAACTTGTATCAAAGCCTGTTATGTCTCTAACGATAACGCCTATGGTCTTAGTCTTATCTGATTTTAAGTTTCTTGCGATAGGGTTTGGTACATAATCTAAGTCTTTAATTGCCAGTCTAATGCGCTCTTGAGTCTGTTTTGACATATAGTCAAAACGGCCATTAATGTATTGTGAGGCGGTACTTTTAGATACCGATGCGCGCTGGGCAACATCCACTAATTTTACTTTTGCCATCGTTAGATATGTGTAGATAGTGTCAGTTTTGTAATATTGACATACTGCAAGATTATGCTAATTTAATCAACTAAACCGGTTTAGTATTTTAGTAATAAATATCAAAAAACACTGATAGAGTACTCATCTTTTGAAAATTAAAGAAATCAAAGTCTTCGTTTGCAGCCCCGGCAGAAACTTTGTCACAGTAAAAGTGATAACCGACAGCGACATATATGGTTTAGGTGATGCAACTCTCAATGGCCGCGAGATAGCAGTTGCCACTTACCTTGAAGAACATCTTATTCCTTGCTTGATTGGCCGTAATGCGCATGATATTGAAGATATTTGGCAATATCTTTATCGCGGTGTTTATTGGCGCAAGGGTGCTGTGAACATGGCTGCTATTGCTGCCATTGATATGGCATTGTGGGACATAAAAGGTAAAGCGGCAAACATGCCTGTTTACCAATTATTAGGGGGCAAAAGTAGAAGAGCGGTAGGTTTATACGCCCATGCCAATGGTGACACTATTGAAAATACCTTAGATAAAACTGAAGAGCTTATTGACCAGGGCTTTAAGGCTATTCGCTTGCAGTGCGCTGTGCCAGGTTTAAATGTGACGTACGGCGTTTTAGGGGATAAGGCCGATTATTTTGAGCTTCAAGGTAACCGACCACTCCCACCAGAAGAAGAATGGTCTACCCAAAAGTACTTTAATATGGTCGTTGATCTTTTTGCACAGGCGAGAGCGCGGTTTGGTAACAATATTCATTTATTGCACGATGTGCATAGCCGTTTAATGCCAATTGAGTCAGCTCGATTAGGCAAACTGCTAGAGCCCTACAACTTATTATTTTTAGAAGATGCATCTATTGCTGAAAACCAAGATAGTTATAAAGTCATACGTCAGCACACTACTACGCCGCTTGCTATTGGTGAGACATATAACACTATTTGGGACTGTAAAGAACTTATTCAAAATCAACTCATCGATTATATTAGAGTTGCTGCTACCCATGCCGGAGGTATTACGGCCTTGCGTCGTATAGCTGATTTCGCCAGTATCCACAATGTTAAGACCGCTCCGCATGGCGCGCCTGATTTATCGCCTGTTTGCTTTGCGGCGCATATGCATTTAAATATTTGGGCACCAAATTTTGGTATTCAAGAATTTGTGGGTTTTGGTAATGAGCATTCTGCGCGCATTTTTCAACATACCCTTACACTTGAAAATGGCATGGTGTTTTTATCAGATGCACCTGGCTTAGGTATCGAATTTGATGAAGAAGCTGCCAAGGAATATCCTTATAAACGCTCTTATTTGCCAGTGAGCCGTTTGGAAGACGGCACTGTTTGGCATTGGTAGGCAGGCATGACTAATTTTAGATTTGAAGGTTCAGGAAAAATCGCATGAGTAAGAATATACGGGTATTAGTACAAGGCACTGGGTTTGCTGGTCAAGGTCATACAGCAGCGTTTAGAGATATGGGTGCTGAAGTGGTGGGTATTGTGGGCCGTACCGAAAGCGTCGTTCAACAAGTCGCAAAAGAACTCGATATTCCCTATGCAGGGACTGACTGGAAGCAAGCGCTCATTGACTGTAAGCCAGACGTGGTATCAATAGGCACACCCGGGGGCGTTCATGAAGAGCCCATTCGTCAAGCGATTGAATTTGGGTGTCATGTATTTAGCGACAAACCCCTTACTCATAGTGGCGAGACCTCTAAAAAGCTATATGAACTCGCAATTGAGAAAAATGTGAAAACTGCCTTTGCGTCTAGTTTTAGGTATATGCCTGAAGTCCAACACGCCAAACGGCTAGTGGCCGCTAATACGATTGGTGAACCTCTCGAAGTAGAATATATTTCGCACTTTAACCTAGAACGAAATATACCTTTTGGTTGGTCGCACAGAAAAGAAGATGGTGGTGGGCGTTTAAATAATAATTTCACCCATAAATTATCAATCGTTACTTCAATCTTAGGTGAAAAAATCTTATCGATTATGGGTGATGTGAGGGATGATTTAGGACGAGCCCCCATTGTTGAGGGTGTTCATAACTTCAAAACACGACGTGATTTTATCCCTGAAGACATCGATGAACCTTCATTAAAATGGGGTGAGTCAAACGTGGAATGGTCGTATACCGTTCTAGCAAAAATAGAAAGCCCATTAACGCCAAAACCGGTATCTGTTATGTTTAAACATGGTGGCTTGCATCCACGATTTAATGAAGACCATATTGTGATTTACGGTAGCAAGGGGGCCATCTATGTTAAAGGGCACTATGCCAGTGGCCCGCTATACCTGTATAACGAGAATAACGAATGGGTTGAACAAGCTTTACCTAAGGATATTGCCGAAAGCATTCCAAATGTTGAAGGCGATACAGAAAGAAACTGGCGTAATCTAATCAAGGTTTTCCTCAGTGATATTAAGGGTGAAGAAGTAGCTCCTTACCAAAGCTTCAAAGAAGGCGCTCAGTATCAACAATTAATTGATATTATTAGAGAAAATGACAGCTGGGTTGACGTTAGTCATCTACAGTAAAAGGTAACGCCATGTTGTATGAATATTTAGTCATTGCTGGCTATTTCTTGCTAATTATAGGAATAGGGTTTGCCTTTAAGAATATGGCAAAAAACTCCACTAGTGACTACTTTCGTGGCGGTGGTCGCATGTTATGGTGGATGGTGGGGTCGACGGCATTCATGGCGCAATTCTCAGCATGGACGTTTACTGGAGCAGCCGGCAAAGCCTTTACTGATGGTTTTGCCATTACCCTTGTCTTTTTTGCGAATACATTCGCTTATTTTTGTGGTTGGTTATATTTTTCAGCCCGCTTTCGACAAATGCGGGTTGATACGCCAACCGAAGGTATTAAACGCCGTTTTGGTAAACAGAATGAAACCTTTTTTTCTTGGGCGTTAATTGTATTTAGCTTCATCAATGCAGGCGTATGGCTTAATGCCTTAGGGGTATTCGCTAGTGCGGTATTTGAAGCTGACATCACTTTAACAATAATAGTAATTGGGCTAACGGTAGTATTTGTATCAGTACTGTCGGGTGCGTGGGGAGTGGTGGCATCAGACTTTGTACAAACATTGGTAGTGGCCGTTATTTCCATAGCCTGTGCAGTCGTTGCTTTGGTCATGGTAGGCGGGCCTGTTAACTTGGTCAGTAACTTCCCTTCGGATTTTATTGTTGGTCCAGATATGAATTATGGCCTGATATTAGTCGGGACATTTGTTTTCTTTTTAGCAAAGCAAATGATCACGATAATGAATATGCATGACGCCTTCCGATTTTTAAATGCAAAAGACTCTATCAACGCCCGAAAAGCGGCTTTTTTGGCGATGATACTAATGGGCTTTGGTAGTATTATTTGGTTCATTCCGCCTTGGGCTGCGGCCATTTTATATCCGGATGCTGCGGCCGCGTATCCTGAACTTGGTAACAAGGCGGCCGACGCCGTATATTTGGTATTTACTCGAAACGCTATGCCGGTGGGCACAGTAGGCTTGTTGCTAGCAGGATTGTTCGCTGCAACCATGTCTTCTATGGATTCAGCTCTCAATAAAAATGCAGGGATATTTGTTCGAAGTATTTATCAACCTTTATTACTAAAAAAGAACAAAAGCGTAGACGATAAGCACTTACTTAAAGTGAGTCGTGTTATTAGTTTTGTGAGTGGGATGTTCGTTATATTAGTTGCTTTGTTTTTCAAATCATTAAAAGAGTTGAGTTTATTCGAGCTAATGATGAATATGTCGGTGATGATCCAAGTCCCGCTGCTCATCCCTTTAATTTTAGGCTTATTCATTAGAAAAACACCACAGTGGGCCCCTTGGGTCACGGTAGCCATTGGGCTTGTGGTATCGTGGTGCACAGCAAATGTATTAACCCCCGACGTATTAGCAGGCTGGTTCGGTATGGAACAAGTATTTACTCGCCGTGAATCGATAGATTTAACGTTGATGATAACAATCGCTTCGCACTTGTTGATTACAGCCGGCTTTTTTTGTTTAACAAGCTATTTTTACAGAGAAGACCGAGACGACAACATAAAAGAGACCAAAGACTTCTTTAATGATTTGATTACCCCCGTTGTCGCTGACTTTGAACAAGACGAGTACGACAGGCAGCAACGTCATAAGTTAGGGTCTATGGTCATTTTCATGGGAGCTGGTATTTTTATGATGACGCTTATTCCCAACCCAATGTGGGGGAGAATAGTGTTTGTTTGTTGTGCGTTGGCGATACTAACAATGGGCATTTTGCTGAAAAAAAGCGCAAAACTTAAGTAAAGTTTTTATAACTAGAAATTTGAATGTAATACTTTATTGCGTCTAATTTGATGATCGGGTGGGTGATATGTTGTTAAGAAAAAGCGGACAATTTTTAATAATAGGCTTTGTGCTGTTGAGTATAGCATGCAGTAATACGCCTGATTCGAATAAAGTAGAGTTAAGTCATGGGATAGACGAATCAGCAGGTGGCCTTGACTCTTATATAGTGAGTATATCCAATGCTACTTTTTATCTTGAAAAAGAAGGCGGTGGCTTATCTAGTATGCTCGATGCTGATGGTGTTGACTGGCTTGGCTTCAATGACACAGTTGGGTCGGGATGGAAAGGTGAGTATCGAGGCTTTCCTAATGCTGTGCACAAACAAGACGGTAATTACTTTCACGCCATGAATGCTGGCACCGATAAGTCAACATCTGTTGTGACCATTGAAACTGATCAGCATGTGCAAATAATGGTGACCTCAGGTAATGGAAAGTGGCAAAGTCAGTATGATTTTTATCCGGATCGCTTGGACTTTACCATGACGCAAGTGAGTGACGGTTATCATTATTGGGTACAGTATGAGGGAGTACCGGGTGGGGGCATGGATGATACTGATTTTTGGTATGCATCTATTGATGATAAAGCTCACCCTATAAATGAATCCTTTTTAGGCGACTTACCGGCGCCAGAGTGGTTTGCATTTGGAGATGCAAACGCAACACGTATGATTTACATTTTGCATCACGAAAATGACCAACACCCAGACAATTACGTGAGCAGGCCGTACATGACAGTTTTGGGTTTTGGTCGTAGTGAGAAAAACAAATTTCTCAATACCCCCCAGACATTTTCTTTGGGCTTTGCAGAATCTACCGATTATGGGGATATTGAAAAAAAAGTTATGGGCCTAATCAATTAGGTTTCGGACATATCTTCGGCTGCGTAGCCTACTCTAAATCCACCCCAATGCGCTCCATTTACATAAATTGGCACAGATAAATCGTGCATAATTTCACCGGTATCACGTTTATAAGTTTGCAATAAAAATGGCGTAGTGTTTTTACCGCATCTTATTCCAGTAGGGTCATCAAAAATTCTTTTCGTTCTACTCTTAGCCAGGTCGATATCATAATCGCCTGTAACCGGGTGACTAAAGCATTTGTTATGAGTGGGAAAGTACCCATTTGTATCAACCGCTCCAGCGTAAATAATAAAACTATTCTGATTTAAAACCGGTTCTTGAATAGTTGGGAAATTAGCATCAGAAAAGGTATCGTATTGAGTATGATACTTAGGCGGGTTGGTGTTGTTAATTTCGACATAATTTTTATCAAAAACCGCACTTTGGCTTAATGTTCCTGATTCAATAGCTTCTTGTAAACAATCTCCAATCTCTCTGGCAGCTTGCTGAGCTAGTGCAAGCACTTGTTGGTGTTGACTGTTAGTTGGCTGAGACCCCATGCTTGTGAATATTGTTTCACTGTGTTCACTTACTTTAAATGCTTTAACCGCAACATCTTTAAGCTGTTGAGTATGTCCATCAATCTCATGATATAAATTATCAGCGATTGATGAAATCCCTGTATTATCTTCTTTAATCATATCTATTTTATGGTTCAGTTTAGCCATATTCTCTTTAGCTAAATTCACAGACTCAATAGACTCGTTTAAGCGCAAGCTAGTATTGTTAACTAGCCCACTCATGATACTGCCAGCTTCAGAGACTTTTTCAATTGCGTTTACAGAAGCTGCACTTTTTATTGTTATTTGATTTAATACGTCTTCAATACCTTGAGTTGCATCTGTTGTTCGCTTTGCTAAATTTCTAACTTCGTCAGCCACAACGGCAAAACCACGTCCTTGTTCACCTGCTCTGGCGGCTTCAATAGCGGCGTTTAAGGCTAACATGTTAGTTTGTTCAGCTAGTTGGTTAATGGTTTCAACAATAGTGCCGATCGCGCTAGCATTTTTCTTAAGATCTTCTAACTGCTCTTTCGTATTTGATATTGTCATGTCTAACTGAGTTTGTTGCTCAGTCGCATTATTTAACTCAGTTATTGACTGATCAGCTAAACTTTGTGAATTCGTAATTCCAGATAAAACATTGTCGCTTAAAAAGAGTACATCTGTATTAGCGGTTTCTAAATTCTTTACTCGTTGCGCAATTTGTTTTGTTGCGTCGGACTGCTGTTCAAAAAACAATGCCAGTTTATCGATAAAGAATGAGACACTAGCGCTGCCAATTGCAATTCGACTAGACGCCTCCTCTATATTTCTTATCATTGAAAGACTATCAGCTTCTGCATTAGAGTCAGTATGTTTGATTTTTTTGTGTTGTAGCGCAACATTTGCCAAAGCCAGTTGAGCAAAAATTAGGATTGAACCCCAAGCAAAAAGCCCCCAAATTGACCATTGGGAGTCCTGCGCCAATAACAATAAGCTACTAGGTATTAACCATAGAGAAGCCACAAGTATGAGTTTTTTCATGCGATACCTGTTAGTTTTTTCTTTTATTCTTAAAGTAATCGGCAGTTTTTTCATTAAATAAAACAATTTTTACTGCTTATGTGCTTGACTAGCACAATACCTATCAATGAGCTTGTCCTTGTTGCAATGACAGGGTTAATACACTAGTCTCAATCTTCAAGAAAATAATAATCATCTTATTGTTGTATTAACCTTGTTGGATTTTTTGTGGAAACAGAATTTAATCGACGAAAAAACGATGAAGAATCGTTGGGCTCCAGCGGTGTAAACGTCACGCTTTTTGGGCATTTTGATGTAACAGATGAGGTTCAAAATACGGTTCATATTGCCGATAAAAAGGCTAAGGCTATTTTTGCCCTTTTGTGCCTTTCTCCGCAACATACTCTCGATAGAAAAACCTTAACGGAATTGCTTTGGCCAGGCCGCTATGCCGCTCAAGCAAAATCAAGCTTACGCCAATGCATTTTAAAACTGAGTAAAACTTTCGAAACTTTTTGCCCCGATTTGTTGTGCGTTTCCAGAGACGAAATTAGTATAAATAATACCTTGATTGAAAGCGATTTAAAGGCGCTTCTAGATCAGATATCAAAGGGTGACTCGGATAATGCTTTAGCTTTAGCTAAACAAAATAAAAACCTCAATTTTATTGAAAACATTAGCATTAACCAACAATTCGATGCTTATGTGGCGAAAACTATAGAGCAAGTCGAAGCGAACATTGAAACAACAGTTAATCAGCTTAAAACTAATGCTAAAGATGAGCATACCTTAGCTAAAGCGCATATCTTGCAGAAGCTTTGGCATGCCCGTATTGCTGGGCGCAGCAAAATACCAATCGCTGTATTGCCATTTAGCCTCATGCCTGACAATGCCGAGCAAGCCTACATTGGTCAAGGCATGACCGACGAAATTATTTATCTATTGAGCCAAATTCCACAGCTACAAATGATAGGACGTCGCTCGTCATTTCTAATCGCAAATTCAGGAAAATCGGTCCAAGAAATTGCCAGCACTTTAAACGTGACTTATCTGATAGATGGCACAGTTAGGATAAACAAAGATGCGATTAAGATAGATGTTCAGTTAATTGATGGTAAAACCGGTTTTCAAAAATGGTCAGGGCAGTATCAAGGTGATGTTCATAAGCTCTTTTCTTTACAAGAAAATGTTGCTGTCAATTTAGCCAACGAATTAGAGGATGCGCTCGGGCTAAGCCTCATAATTCCAAAAATTAATCAAATGACGATAAGCCAAAAAGCTTACGATTTATATTTGCAAGGTCGAGCTTTAACCAAACGAATATTCGGCGAAGGTGTTTTAGAGTCGGCAATTAGCCTATTTGAACAAGCCCTAGAACTAGATGCTAATTTTTCAGAATGTTGGGCCGCGCTTGCTGAAGCAAATGCCTATGTGATGGTGTTTACGCCTTGTTTAGACAAAGCGCCATACATGTCTCGACTAGCCAACTGTGCTGAAAAAGCTTTAAGTATTGATTCTAAATGCGGACTGGCCTTAACCATGAAAGGAGTTTGTTTATGGGACCAAAACAATCCATGTGAAGCGATTAAACTTGCCTACCAAGCCTATGAGGTTGCGCCTAATGATGCGGCTGTTGTATCTAGGCTAGGTTCGTTTTTGTTGTATATTGGGCTTACTGAAAAAGCCTTTCCGTTTGTCGCAAAAGCGGTCGCTTTAGAGCCACTCGATGGCAGGCATCTAATTCACCTTGTTCCTGCCTTGCTCAATCTTGGCAAAGTTGATGAAGCGATTGACGTTGGTCAAAAAGCTACATTGGTTGGCATGCCATCAATTACCTTAGCTTATGCCACTACAGTAAAAGGCGATCATGATTTAGCGGTTAAGCAATATTCGCAAACTCGACTAATGATGAACGCCATCATGAATGTACCTTCTGGCGAAAGGCCCATGACCGAAGAAGAACTAGACAATTATTGGCATGTTACTGCTAACGGGGTCTGCAGCGGTCGCGAAGATGCTCGCCAAACCTATTGCCAACTGCTTGATCACATGTATGCAACCATTCCAGATAGGTATGATTTATCTATTGTGATGCCAGCTGTGTGGATGGGCTATGCTGAAATGGTATTTAAAACCTTAGAAGAAGATATTAACCCTGCTAACTTCGCGGCCTTACCTTACCTTTGGGGCCATCATGCACCCGCCAGCAAAATTAGAGAACATCCTGATTTTGAACAATTTTGCGATAAAATAGGCCTGATAAAAGCATGGGAAACTTTTGGTTGGCCGGAAGTATATCAACAGAAACAGTCTGATTTTGCATAAAAACTGATTTATTCTCGCTTTTGCGAAATAACGTTAACTCCTGTCAACCGATAACTTCGTTGGATGGGCCTTCAAAAGTAGGGTAAACAGTCCAGCGACAAATATCAGTGCGGCGCTAGCGCCGAACATGGCTTGATAGCCGCCGAAATCCTCAAGGAATGGTAAAATGGCCGAAGCTATGGTAAAGCCAATCGTGGAGACGGCCATGAACACTGCAAAACTGGTTGCGGCCACTTCCTGCGCTGTCACTCGCATGGCCAACACAAGATTAGCTAAATAAAATAAGTAATAGGGTATGTTTTTGAAGGCATACCAAAGGATAAATAGTTGGTCATCATTCCATAGCGTGGTGTCAATAAGATACCAACCCATAGCCGGAGCGGCGACAAGCCCAGACCAAAAAGAGATACGTTTTGCGCCAAAGCGATCCACCGCCCAACCGCCAAACATAATGCAAAAAATGCCGGCAACAACATTGGAGATGGCCGCAAAATTGGCAAACTCGGATTGCGTCCATCCCAATTGACGAATAGCAAACAGCGAATTGCTGGTGTCGCTAAGGCTTTGATGGATACCATAGGTGAGAAGCACTGCGACCACGACAAGGCTTTGCGGCTTGAGCAAATTACGCAAGGTTGTGGCTAAGATGGTCACCCAATTTTCAGCCTCGATGACAAGATCAGGGGACCGTCGTCCTCGCGTCCATGGCAAGAGCTTTTCGCCCTGGCGCTCACGGATTGACGCTCCAATGCCGGCAGGAATAATAAAGAAGGCCGCCATGCCGATCATCGCAGTGGCCAAGCCATAATGCTCAAGAAGATAGCTGGTGAGCGCCATTCCTATGGCAATCCCAAACACTTTGCCCCCGAACATGAAGCCGTTCATTCGGCCCATTTCTTCATCCGGGGTAAGATCAACCACCAGCGCGTCGAGCGCGACATCTTGCACTGCTGTAAGAATTGAAAGCGATAGAATGATTGCGATGATCATCGTAGTTTGACTGGGCAAAGGATCGAGGACCGCAACTAAGATCAACATTGCAAAAATCCCGGTTTGCGAACCCACCAACCACGGTCGGCGGCGTCCCATGGGGAGCCATGAAAAACGGTCCATGAATAATCCAGCAAGAAATTTGAAGCTCCACGGAAGGCTGGCGGCGGCAACCGCCATCGCGACCACTTCGGTCGATTGTTCGTTAGCGATTAGCCAAGCAGGCAAGGCAAAAAAGAAGATCCCCTGTGGAAAACCTTGTGCAAGATAGAGCAGGGTTCCAAGCAATAAACGTAGCTTGGGATGATCCGCAAAAGCCGGTAGGCTAGAACGCTCGAGCCAATGGGCGGCTACTTTCTTCATTCTATGATGTCCTTAATCAAAGACAAAATGTAAAGAGATGAAAGCAATAAGGGAGAAACTAAAAAGACGACTTTTAACTGAGACCTTGACTGAATTACACATAGTATTCATCTGTGGTGATTTGATTAACTTAAGTTACAGTAAGCTAAAAATAAAATGTAAACCATGCACCGATCGTTAATTTATCGTTAATATTGAGTGTGAAAGGCTTATTACACCTGTATTTCTTTAAAGACAGCGTGGATATCTATCATACAAACAAAAATCTTGATGTTGCGCTTTTCACAATGCTCGCACTTTGGCATGTTTATTCTATTTTTTCGAACCACACGTTTCTAACTCTAGCGTTGCTGGCATGCATACCAAGAATGTTCCCAGACTCATCTCGACTAAATGTTAAATCTCGCATTGGATAAAAATTCACTTGATAATTATTACCCTGAAGAAACGTTATTTGATGTTCGCCATGACGAATATGAGTAAGTACTAACTTATTTTCTCGATTATATATACGATAGTAAGTGTCTAGTTCTGATGAAAAATAATGCCCTTGGAGTAAAGATAACTCCTCAACACTTTGAGCAATTGGCATCTCTGTAGAAGACTCTTTCTGTTGATTTTCTAATTCTTCTGGGTCTAGCTTCAGCAATATGTCTTTGATGCTATCTGCCAAAGACACAACCATACTTTGATTAAAGTTTGTAAGCACGGCAATTTGAATATCATGTTCAGGTAAAATATCTAAACGACTCCTAAATCCTCCTATTGCACCTCCATGTTGAATTAGTTTATGACCGCGGTAATCCTCTGAAAATACACCCAAGCCATGAGCGATATTTTCTCCAGAATTCAGTACTCCATTTTGACTCATTTGCTTAAACAGGCTTTCGTCATTCAAATTACCTAACGTGAAATTTTGAGCCCACTTAAGTAGGTCCGTCGTAGTTGTGTATATATTGCCTGAACCATAGTATGCCCAGTAAGGTGCAACGCGTTGAACTTTGCCGTCATCAATAATATAAGAAGAAGCTGCATTTAACAGTACTTCGTCGATATCATCAGACACAAATGTGTTTTGCATATTAAAAACTTGAAAAACGTTTTCCTGCATCCAAGTTCGGAAAGCAGTCTCAGTTACCCTTTCGATTATCATTGCAGCGAAAATAAACCCCGTGTTTGAATACATATATTCTGAACCGGGTTCAAAATTTAGCGCATTGCCCTGAGTGATAACACGCATTAAATCATCATGCGTTCGTCGATCGTCTGCACGCCAACCAGCCATACCAAGTATTGCATGCAAACTTCTTAGGCCATTGGTATGCTGAATAAGGTGTTTTATAGTAATATTCGCATCATAATCTGGGACTTCAGGTAGGTATAATCGTATATCATCATCTAAAGATAATTTGCCTTGTTGTTCTAATAAGAGAATTGCATAGGCGGTAAACTGTTTTGAAACAGAAGCGATATTGAACCTAGTTTGCAGAGTATTTGGCACATTATATTCTATGCTCGCTAAGCCAAACGCTTTGTTGTAAATAAGCTTACCCTCTTTGTATATCCCAACGGCCCCTCCTGGGTGGCTTGGGGTATCCCATTCCACAAATAATGCATCTATATCATTTGTAATATCTGAAAAGTCAGAAACTGGCTCAGAAGACGGCTTGTCTTGAACGCAACCTGCGTTTAGTAATAATAAAACACATAAGATGACTGAATAAAATTGATGCATTTTTACAACTTCCTTTCTAACAATATTTTATGTTTGTTGGCGGTTTCTATAAATGTTGGGCTATTTTACAAAGTCAGTCATATATATTTCGGCTTCCAATAGCCATGATTGACTTGCATTGTTGAAGCGCCATTTAGCCGAGTAAGAACCTGAGAACAGCAGATTGTCGCCTCTGCTTCCTTTCCATTCTCCATACTCCATTGCTAAAAAGCCTAAGTTAGAAATAGTCACACACTGAGTGGTTCTAAGGTATATGTCTCGTTCGTCACCCTTATCAAAATCAGATTGCCAAATATCCAATTGAGCTTGCTTTCCAGTAAACAACACACTGTCGCTACCTGTAACTAAAATCACTGACTCAGACAAGATAGCAGCAATTGCGTCAGCATCAGCCTCTTTAATCGCCTTATTGAAAAGATCTCTCTGCTGGACAATCTTTTCTGTTATTTCATTTGTGTGGCATTGAGGACTTGAAGCACTTGATGTGGCAAAAGATACTAAAAATAAAAAGAAAGTAAGGGAATAACTAATCTCTCGCACGGGGTATTTCTCCTTAAGATGAAAAACTCATAATAGTCTCGCGATTATTATGAGTATAAGTTTTATAGACTCTTCAAGTTGGCTGTCTCAAATGTTCGATTAATTGGCGTTTTAACACTATCGCGAAATACTACTGGCCGTGTTTGGGCTGTTAAGTAAATCTGTAAACACTTGCCAACGACGTTCTGGGTTGTCGGCAATTGCTCCTTGTCTTTCCATATAAGCCGCTACTGTATCTTTACCCATATTGTAGTTGATTACATAACTTCGATAGCTGTCGACAAAACTAAAAAAGCTCTCAGCATGCTCTGGGGAGCGCATAGTATATTTTATTACAAGAGCCTTTGTTTCTTCTCGCGTATGTACTCCGTTTAAATAGGCTCTGGCAATTTCATTGCTGGCATAATTGAGCTTACCCACTAACGCGAGGATTTCATAATATAAATCAGCATCCTCAGGATTTAATCCGGCTAATGGAAATAATACGTCTTTTTCGTAATTGATGCGCTTGTCACCCGGGAAAGCGATATCTATACCATAGTTTGCAGTGCCTTCGGCGATGAATGCTTGAGGTGAAAATAGTGGCAATATAGAAAATTCAATCCAGCCTTTTTCATTGACTAAGTCTTGTTCCAATAGAAGATTGTAAACGTGATGTCCAGGGTAACCTTCGTGAGCTGCTAAATCGATGACGCGCTGAATAGGAATAGGAAAGTCAGTATTTACTTGGATTAGGCTTTGTGCGTTTCCTTGATAATAGTTATAACCTCCCCAAGGTTTATCTTTTACAAACTCCAAGACGAAGTTTTCATTCGCTGGTAGCTCGATATACTTTTTGGTGCGAACACGCGCTTCTTTGATTGCTGTTTGAAACACCTTCTCTAGTTTGTCTTCTGGAATTTCAAACGCTTTGCGATAAGTATTATACCGTTGTGTTAACGGCCCATCACCGGGCACCTTCGCGTCAAGTTCTGCCAATAGTTGGTCAAAGTGAGACCATTCAAATGAAGGGGGTTTTGCGTCATATAATAACAGCGCTTCTTCATCAAAACTGTAGTTATTACCCGCGATAATATTAATTTTGGCGCCAATAGCAGTTAGCTGTTTAACTAGCATATTGTGTCGTGCTTGTTGCAAAGGCGTATTGCCAGAGATATCCACCAAGGCTATCTGTGCTGACAGCTCAGATACGCGCGTTAACAGCCGTTGATGAGGAAATACTGCATCTTCTTTTAACTTAGCTGGGCGCCATTCTTCCGGGCCATAATAAGCATCTACAACATCTTTATCGTATAGTCCTACTTCTAGCACTAGTTTGACGTATGACTCCGCTATACTATCAATGCTAGCCGTGGTTTCAGCCTCATTTTTCAGTGATTCAGTATTTACCGAATTACCGCATCCAGTCAAAAAGATAGTCAATATCAAACAAACGATTACTTTGGTTAAATTAGTGGATGTATGAGTCATTTTGTTTCCAAATTTATAGTATTAAACATTTAATATCCTATCCTTTAATAGCATCAAATAATATCTTGGCTAAGCGCTGTAAGATATGTGTTTAGCGCTGACTTGAACTGGCCTAGGTAGCTCACGTATATACTCTGTAGTACTGCAAGATTAGAAGTGAGACCAATGAGCTCGGTATTGCCACAAATTTTAGCTGGCGTTAGTAACTCATACTGATTGGGATCGTAGCTATCTGAGTCAACCCAATTTATAGTACCTTGGCCAGTAAATGCAACACCGGATGCTCGGTGCGCTGCTTCATTGGTATCTTGTTTTACCCGAACATACCGTTGCCATTGTCGATCGATGAATCTCATTTCATTGGTTATCGTCTGAATGCTAGCGCGAACGCTGGGAGACTGAATAAGTGACAAGTTTCCTGTATTCACGGCTTGTTCAGCGTTTGACAATGAAAACCGGGGCGGTGGGAAATCTGCAATACTAACAATCAGGATCTTAAGCTTATCACTCATCGCAATACACGTGTCTTTGTTTTTCAGTGCTAGTGTGAGTTGTTCTGCGTTATTCTTAATAAGTTTATGAACTATTATGTAGTCTGTTAACTGTTCTTGCGTTTCTTCAGCCTCAGAAATCATTCGCCCTACCAAGTCATTTGCGCGTCGCTGGTCAGCCTGCCCCTCATTCCAATTGGCCACTTGAATACCGATAAAAACACCAATGACAACGATGAAAAAATCGATGCTAACAGCGAACCAATTCTGTTCTTTTACGTGTTTTGTTATGCGACGTAACAGCATTTTGATCAATATATACCCATGTTAGGCTGATGTAATCAGCACATTATCGTTGAAACGTCCCATTCTCAATCACTTAAGCGTTAATAAAGCGTTAATTATGCAAAATGATAATCAAACACCATTGTGTTTATCTGCGTAATTAATACTCAGCAGGGCACATTGATATTTAAGATTCGGTTAAATGGATTTGGTCACAAAACATTGCAGGCATGCCGCCCACTCTTTTCATTATTCGAAATTTTCGAGTTCTTGTTGCACATTTTCTCTCAGTTCTTTAGCCGTTTTTATGTTGGTAGGCAAAAACTGTAAAGCGCTGGTTTGTGTTGAATACCAAAACCGCAATGTCAATAAAATTTCTTGGTCAGATTGAATACTATCTAGAATACGTCGGTTTTGGTCTTCGCTTATTGGCGATTCACAAGTTTTCAGTTTTTGAGTACTGATGTTATTATTGATATTGTCATTCGAATAGCAATTCTTCCAAATATAATCTGTCACTATTGATGGCATAAACCCCCTAACTCTTTCCCTATATGCAGGAACGTAGCGCATTAATTCTGTACCAATATCACTACCATTAAACGAATAGTATTCAGCGAGTTTTTGGCGAAGGGCATGATTCTCTAACAAAGATAATTGACCCGCTTGTTGTAATTCGTTGTAGGTAATATCGTTTACCTGAAATGGGTCAATTTGACTGGCCTGAAAAAAGCCAAGGACTGCGTTCCATGAGGTTTGAGTATTTTGTTCAGGTTCTTCAAGATAGCTTAACGACTGTTCAGTGTAGTTTTTAATCGTATGCCAAAAGGCTTCTGTATGGCGCATTCTATCTAAGTCATCTTGCAAGTCGCTGCTGAGTCTTACAAGGTACTTTTCAGCCGTTTTTTGCTCGGTAATAGCAGCTTGCCAATTAGTAACCTGAAGACCGAGGAATATACCCACAATAACCACCAATACATCAACACTTACTGCAAACCAGTTTTGCTTTTTTACGTTTTGGGTAAAGCGGCTGATAATCATGAATTTATTTAGTCTCCGTAATGTCTAATTGCAACTCAATTTGTTCCAGCAATGGCTTCGCGCTGATGTGAGCCGCGCCCAGCATTTGAGCCCAGCCAAGCTGAGTTCGTAAGTCGCCAAGAGTTTTGGGTTATCCGATACTACACGGAAGAACTCTGCCTTATCTGTGCCATGATAAGGGGTAAGGCCTTATTCCAATTTTCATTATGAGGGTGCCTTAGTTATTTTATTATTTGTTGTTGGTGCAAGACTGAAAATGCTAGTTTACGGAAGGATTGTTATGAATGGACAAGTATTAACAAGTTCGCTTCCTATCACAGCATCAGAATTGAAAATATCAGCATCGATTAACCATTCACCGCTCTCCTGCTTTTTTCGAATTTCAAGAAACTTTCCAACATCTACCCCAAAACCACCTTTATCGTCAGGGATAAAGACGCAAGAACGCCCCCTGACATAGGCAATATGGTTGCTGCCAGCTATTTCTTGGATCTCAAACGCTATACGAAACCCACTTTCATACTTTTCTTGCCATGAAGCAATGTTCTGCCTACCTATTACGGCAAGGCTGTTGGGAGGCATCAATGTGGCGTTTAATGTAAATAAATCGGCGAGTTCTTTCCAATCATTTTGGTTATAAGTGTTAACCCATTCTTTCGATGAGGCTCGAATGTCATCTATATCCTGTTGCGATAACTCAGCAGACTGTGATTGAAACGCTAAACCAAAAGAAAATGTAAGTAATAGAGTAGTCCTAACAAGGACAATGTTTTTTAATAAAACCTTGACTGAATTACGCATGGTGTGCACTTTTTTACTTTGACATATGTAAACAATAATAAGCTAAATACAGACAGTTAACCATGCACCGATCGTTAATTTATCGTTAATAATGCATATTGATGACCCATCGCTATTGTGTTTATCTGCGCCAATTACTACTCTTATTTTACACATTAGTTAACTAAAGAGAGCGCGTAGTAAAACACTTACGGTTCGCCTCTTTGGGCACAAGACTTTGTATAATTGACATGGTTCGATTAACAAAAGGATAAATCATCAGTGACTAAGAAGACGCGTGGGCGAATTACCCTTGAAGCATTGAGCACTATTGGCGTAGTTATAGGGCTTGTATTTGTTGGCCTTGAGTTGCGACATTCAAATAATCTATCGCAGGCAGAGGCCTTAATCTCTTTAAATGGCTTAACCATCACGATGGAAATGTCGAAGTATGAAATGCCTACTTCAGATGATCTGTGGATTCGTTTTCGAGATGGCAAACTCGACAATGACGACGACATATCACCTAAGGATGAAGAGATTTTGACAACCTACTACGTTATGCAAATAAATCTGACAGAGGCTGCTTGGAAGTTTCGCGATACCGGAATACTTGGTGAAGCAGAAACACAAGGTTATCTAAAATCTGCCTGTAACAGTTTTACACGCAATGACCTAGGTATAAATTTTTGGCAAACGTCACGTGGTAATTTCACATCGGGCTTTATTGCAGAGCTTGAAACTATTTGCGTTGATTTAAAACCTATTGATTAAGGTCGTTTTACGGCGGAGAAAAGTACTGCACACAAACGACAAGTTCTTCGATAAGCCAAGCAAATGATCCGAAAAATTGGCGTATGGAACAGAGTAACTTTAGTGTTCATTGCAGGGTTCAGGCTCCGTCGTATCAAATTTGGAAGTTTCAGCTTCAGATACTACTACTACCCGATTTTTCGGCAGTCCCTCTGGCTGCCCCCAACAGTTTCTTCGCGCATCTATACGCGCCATCGGTGCGTGAATCATCACTTCAGCATCGCCATTGTTCAAAATCCTATTAGCTCTTAATAAAACATTGTATTCACTTTTTTCAGCCCAACCCTTAGCTAGTAAAGAATGATCGCCAAACTCTAGTCCAGAACGACCTGCACCTTCAATTCTGCTGTCGGTGATTTTAAGCTCATAAGAGCCTACAGCAGGCATTAGGTCGGCTTGAAACTGTGAACCTCCTAGCCAAATGTTTGCGGCCACATCCTCAAAACCTTCAATAGCTCCCGCATTTCGAATTGTACTTCCATCTATTTCGATTCTGATTTTGCCCTGGTTGGGTCTTGCTGGATCAGCGGGCTCAAGATTAACTAGAGTGCCTTCAATATTCATTTGGCCCGCGTCCTCAATTATTGAATCATGAATGTAGAGGTCTATCTGAGAGGGGCTTTGCATGACAGCGGCCACTATTCCGTCTTGTCCAGTAGCGCCGCTGAAAGATTTTTCGACGCGGGCGACAGCGCGAGCTCCGCCACTAGCAACAATCATAATGTTTCTGCCAGAACGACTGAATCTTCCCCAAACTTGAGAATCAAATACTTCCAAATTTACGTTTGCGTTAGAACCTTGAACAAGTGCAGAAATACCTGCGTCGAAAAATCCAATTTTAGAACCTCCCTCTACTTGGGTGTTGCTCACTTTAATGGAGCTGCGTGCAGAATTAGATGTTACCGACACGATGCCGAACCCAGCGGCCTTACTGATTAAAGATGAAGTCACAGAGATCTTGGTTTCTGTCTCAGACTGGACAAAAACCATGGCGCCATGAGGTAATGCTCCGGGAAGAGTCGCATACTTTTCTTCTATGAAAGATTCAGACCGATTCGCAGCATGAATATCAACACCATCAATACTGATTGAAGCAGTATTGAATCCGTATATACCGCTAGCAAAGGTCTCTTCAATCCTTAGGTTTGAAACACTGCCATTATCGGCAAGTACGATTCCGCACCCAGCATTTCGCGTCAAATTAGAGTTTGTTATACTAGGTTTGCGACCTGCCTCTGTTAGGCCTATTAGGCTTTGTCGGCTCTTGAGAGCAATTCCACCGTCTAAGCTTGAGTCACTTGGTAATACAAAAATTGTATCTCCAATATTACTGATATTTTCAATAACAATTAATGAGCCTGTTGGACTCGCAATACTTCTACCATCGCCGTCGGCACCGGCTTTTACGAACCAAATATCAGCCGATAACTTTGCTTGAACGGACGCCGAAACTAGGAAAATCACCAACAATAGCAATACGGGAATACTTCTAAAGATAGCATTGCTGTTCATAACTGCCATAGCCTTAACTGAATCGGTCTGTACAATAGTATTGCACACTGCCCAAGATCAGGTATTTTCCTTTTCTTTTATTGCCTTTTCTATTGTGAATTTACTTGCAAATAATGTAAGAGGTTTTATCATTTTCAACCTTTACTTGATGAGATACAAATCCAACTTTTGTAGCCGCCAAAACCTCGGCTTCATTTTCTCCTTGGAAGTAGACAATATTGTTTGATTTCTTACTAGCATTATAGGCTTTTAAAAACATGCTGGGATTGGGCTTATAGTCTTCCGCTGTATTTGGCAAAATTATGAGTTCAAAGTCATGCCAAGGAAAATCCGTTAAGTTTGAATTAAGGTTTGATTTAACATTTGCCTTCAATACAAATAACCGTTCATCAAAATTGTTTCCCCAAGAAACAGGGATATTTGATATTAGTCCTAATTTATATCCACTTTTTTTAAGCATAGCTAAGTAATTTAAAGCGCCAGGTAAATAGGAAAATTTTTTCTCTCCTTGAGTTGTATCAACCAAAGTGTTTCCTAAATCAAAGAACACCCAATCATTATTATTTGAGACGTTCGTAGATAAGAAACAAGATTGATCTTTATGAACCTCATCAACAGAAGTGCCTGAGTCTGAAGACGTCGCTGTAGTCGTGATGCCTAATTGCAACTCAATTTGCTCCAGCAATGACGTCGCGCTGATGTGAGCCGCGCCCAGCATGGTAAGATGCCCCTGAGCCCAGCCAAGCTGAGTTCGCAAGGTCGCCAAGAGTTTTGGGTTATCCGAAACTACACTGAAGAACTCCGCCTTATCTGTGCCATGATAAGGGGTAAGGCCGTATTCTAAGCCGATTTCTATCGCGGTGCCTCTGGCTGGTCGAAAGGTGACATCTTGCGCTTTGACCAATGATTTTGTGAGATAGCGGTAATTCTGTAAATCTTTCACCAGACCGTCGTCCCGAAGCAATCCTAGCTCTCCGCCGCTCGCCAATGCGTCAAACGCGGTGGTGCTTGGTTGAACATTGCCCACGAGCACAGAGACCCCCCATAATTCGCCGTCGAGACTCTCTACCCTGTCCTCAAACTCTTTTGTTAGGTCGCCAAAATACGCGTCAACAAACTCCTCGTATTTCACACCATCGATGTTAGCGTGCGCAATGAAATTGTTTGTGCCTAAGAGCGAGGTATTTTTCAGAATGTGGTTAATGACTATAATTTTTGCATACGCGCCGTCTATTGCGACCTCATAACTGGCGATGTCGGATCGTATGTCATTCGCAATATTTTGCAGAATAAGCGTTTCGCGGTGGCGATCACCTTGCTCATCATTCCAGTTTGCGACCTGAATACCGATAAAAACACCAACTACTACTATCGTGAAGTCAATCACAACGGCAAACCAGTTCTGATCTTTTACGTGTTTTGTGATCCGACGTAACAGCATTCTAATTCTGAAATTCCTGAAATATAGGGATGATAAATATCCGCCCAAATACTCATTATCCTATCGTTGAAATACCCTATTCTCAATCGCAAAAGCGTTAATAAAGCGTTAATTCTGTTGTTTGGCGTTGCGTGTAGAGATGGTTGTTAGTAGTGTTACTAACAACAAAAGGTGAACAAAAAACAGCCTGAGCTTGGTCGAGGAAAGAACATGACAACACACATACCCCTGCGATGTATCGCGTTATTTTCATTAATCTTATCTGTAACTTTTATCGCAGCATTTAGCCAAGCACATGAGCATTCGAGCAACACTAATCTCGATCCTGAAATTGACAAAAGGTTTGAACAACTTAGCGCCTTTGTAAACAAAGAAATGACTGAAAAAACAGTGCCGGGTGTTGCTATTGGCGTTTTGTTTAATGGCGAACATAGAACCCGGGCATTTGGTATCACCAACATTAACAATCCGCAGCTTGTCACGGACAAAACCTTGTTTCAGATTGGCTCGATAACTAAAACCATGACCGGAACCATTATGATGCGGTTGGCCGAGCAAGGAAAACTGGATTTAGATGCCAACGTTAGACAATATTTGCCTAATTTTAAAGTGAAAGATGAACAGGTTTCCGCCAATGTGAAAGTCCGTGATTTATTAACTCATATGAGCGGCTGGGTTGGTGACCATTTCAGCACTAAAGCAGGAGCAGGCGATGATGCTCTGTCGCGCATTTTAGCTGAAATGACAGAGCTCGAACAATTGGCGCCCTTGAATAGCGTTTATTCTTATAACAATAGTGCTTTTTATGTTGCGGCGCACATCATTGAAGTTGTGACTAAAGACACTATTCAGAACGTAATGCAATCAATGATCTTTGATGACATCGGCATGCATGATTCATACATTGTGCCAAGTGACGTGATGACCAAACCTTACGTTGTTGGCCACAATAACGCTGCCAAAGGCATATCAGTTGCCCAGCGCTGGGCTTTATATCGTGCAGCCTGGGCCGCTGGGGGTGGCATCATGACGGCAGGTGATATGCTTAAATATGCCGCATTTCACTTAGGTGATGGTACCAATAGCGATGGCGATCAAGTCATGCAGCAGGCATCTCTGTTGGCTATGCAAGCCACTCAAGCGGCCAAGGTTGGTACAAAAGACGCAATAGGTATTACTTGGCATTTAAGTTCAGTCGGAAATCTGAAAGTTGTAACACATGGCGGTGCTACCAATGGCCAACAGGCATACTTATTACTCATCCCAGAAAAAGACTTCGCAATTACTGTATTAACGAATGCGGGTAATGGACGAGCGTTACATCAAAAAGTGATTGCCTTCGCACTTGAACAATACTTTGATGCCAGAAACCCTGAACCTATATTACAGACACGGACACATCAAGAATTAGTAGAGTACGCAGGATTATATAGCCGTCCGTTTAGAGACTTAAAAATTACGGTAGTGGACGGACAGTTAATGATTCAAGCTATTCCAAAACAAAGCTTCTTGGGCAATGAAATTGCACCACCGTCGCCATTACGGGCGTTCAACTTCTTTGAAACAGATCGCATTGTAGACAAAAGCGGTAACTTTAAAGCCGAATTTATACGCAATGAAGATGGCTCTATTGGCTGGATAAGAAGTTCGCGCATTTTTGTGAAGCAATAATGAGCAACATTATCTCTGAACTAAGGCGCCGTAATGTTTATCGATTTGCTGGCACTTATGCCAATCTCGACCGTTCCTTAATTCAATCTCAACTCGACGATCCACCAGACATTTGGTGGAGCCCAGATGAATTACTAAAGAGTGATTACTGATGTTATTACGCTCGATTTCAAAACACGTTAAAGATCAGAACTGGTTTGCAGTGGTGCTAGATTTCCTCATTGTAGTCGTGGGAATTCTGATTGCATTTCAAATCACCAGTTGGAATGAGTCGCGGCAAGATAGAGATGCAGAGCAGCGCTATTTGGCCGAACTCGCCAGAGACCTCGAGGCAGATATTGCTGAAATTCAAGCGGCAAAAAAATTAAGTTTATCGAGTCTGGCGATAAGCGAGTTAGTATTGGAGATCTCAGCACCAGGTTATAAACGTCCTTCGTTTTGGCCGGCGATTGAGGAAGTTGTGGCACCGCAAGAAAGTTTACTGTCATATCCTTACTCCGCCTTAGTTACTCGTCCTTACCTAATAAGCACTAACAGCACATTTGAAGAGCTGATTCAGAGTGGCAGCATAAGCGTTTTGACTAATAGGACGTTAGTTAGTGATCTAACTAAGTTTTACAAAGACTTGCGAGAGAATACCAATGATGAAAAAGCCTTACACAATCAAACCAATATCACTATGAATTATTTTAGTGATTTAGGTATCGGACTCGGAGATAGCGCCACACTAGAAACATTGCAAGCGCTTGCCATCAAGGATACTCGGTTCTTAGGTAGGGTAAAATCGATAGCATTCTTTTCTAATTGGCAATACCTAAGACTAAACAGGATTGAATCCGATGCAAACGCTTTATTATCCACTGTCAACGCTGAGCGTGACAACAAACACGAGGCGCCAAAATGAAGATTAAGGCTATTGTTACAACAACGCTCTTTGGACTGAGCGGATTGTTGAGTTTTGCTCTTGCTCAAAACAACACCAAACTTATTGAGTCTACTTCGACAAGTGTCAAAGCTGCCATTTCATGGCCGGAAGAAAAATGGCAACAGTCGACGCCTTCCGCCGAAGGGATTGATAACGAGGTGATCAAAACCTACCTTGAACGCATGCGTGCTGGCTATTTTGGCCCGCTAGATCATTTCATGTTGATCCGTCATGGACGAGTGGTCGCTGAGGCTCAATTTGAGCATGATTATGCCGCTATTTATAAGACTCTGGGGCCGGATGTGATCCAAGTAGGTGTCAATAATGCCGACCTACAATACAATTATGATCATCCCGATTTTCACCCCTATTACCAACAGAGCGAGCTGCACACGCTCCAGTCTGCGACTAAAAGCGTGACCTCTGCAGTTTTGGGTATTGCCGTTGATAACGCCCTCATCGACAGCATTGATACCTCTGCAATGCACTATTTTAAGGACTACATTTTCGATAAAAGTGATATCAGGCGAGCAAAGTTGACTATTGAAGACCTGTTAACCATGCGTTCGGGAATCAATTGGCAAACAGAAGGTGGCTATGATGACCCGAACCACAGCACAAATGCGTTGGAGTCATCACAGGAATGGATACAGTACACTCTTAGCCGCCCAATGGACGCAGAGCCTGGTACCGTTTTCGAATATAACGATGGGGTCAGCGTACTGCTTGGAAAAATCATCCGTGAGGCAACAGGAAAAAGGATTGATGATTATGCAAAAGAGCACCTATTCACGCCTATCGGCATTAATGATTTTCATTGGAAAATCACACCCGACGGCGAAGCGGATACCGAAGGTGGATTATATTTAAGTACCCATGATTTTGCTCGTTTTGGCTACCTTTTCTTGCGTGATGGTCAGTGGAATGGCATGCAAGTCATCTCGTCAGATTGGGTCAAACGGTCAGTCGCCCCAACAGTCACCGATATTGCACCAGACAACGACCAAATCAATGACGCTTATGGTTATCAATGGTGGGTAATTAAACACCAAGATGGCAAACCTGCTATCTATGAAGCCAAAGGTTTTGGAGGCCAGCGACTCGTTATCGTGCCGCATCTGGACTTACTTGCCGTGTTCAATGCGTGGGACATTCGAGGTCGCCATGCGACCCCTGCCGTGAACGCTTTTATCGATGAGATTATTCCTGCGACCAAGACAATTGGTGTTATGCCATGATCCTGCGTCGTATTACCCAACACGTGAAAGACCAAAACTGGTTTGCTGTTGGGCTTGACTTTCTCATTGTGGTGATTGGCATACTCATCGCATTTCAGATTACCAACTGGAATGAAAATAACTCGCATCACAACGCCTACCTTCAAGCATTAGAAAGACTCGACAATGAAATTTCGAGCAACTTAACGGTTCTCGAGGTGTTAGATAAGACCATTAATAAGGAGTTAATGGTTGTGCAATCAGGTCTAGATGCACTCATTACCTGCACATCAGGTCAAGACAGCATTGAAGCTGTCAATGCAGCTATGAGTGAAACTAGAGGTGTTCGTGGACTTTACGTACGTACAACGGCTCTAGCTGAATTGACCACAAATCCAATCTTACTGTCTGAACAATCGAACACAGTACGAGCACGTTTTGCTGATTTGCTTTTTTACCATCAAATTGCTGATGAGACTTTGACACCATTTCAGCCAAACCCCATTGTTACAAGGCCAGCACCTTCGTCGACTTTAGCGATTAAATCAGCAGAAAAATACACAGGTGAATATTTTGGAATAGATTATGAGGTTTTTCGCTACCCCATCGCGCTAAATGTAGCAATGGAAAAAGCTTGTCAAGATCTCGAACTACAAAAATGGCTACATTCATGGGAAGCTTGGCACACAAATGTGTTGATTCTAGTCAGTAAATTGCAGCATGAATACAAAGAAACACAAGCATTGTTGCGGCAGTTGAAATAGTACTGATGAGATACTTCTGCTACGCCAATCAATTACCCTTCACCCATGACAGACTGAGATGTCGACTGAATTATTTCAACTTCTATACCCGGAAATATTCTACAGTTAACCGTTGCACTGACTGATTGTGATAAGGCATTTTCAGCATGTCCTACATATAGCATTGTGGCTACACAAGTGGTACGAATTAAACTGGCATAAGATGGTTTTGTTGACTAATAACTCGGTACTCCGCATGCCTGACTCTTCATCTCCAGTAAACGCAATGATCAAGTCACGAGTTGGCACAAAAACTTCGGCTCTTAGTCTTAAAAAAATAGTCGTTAGCGCGGTAACTCCCAACTTATTGTCAAACGTACCTCGACCAAAAATGAAACTTGCCCGTGACTCGCTGCCGTTCGGTAAGAAATAACTTCATGATAAATTTCGAGAGCTTTGCGCTGATAGGCCTTGTCAAAAGATACATTTTGTTGGTTACCAGAAGCCTGATTCTGCTCGTTTTGTTAATACATCGCAAAAGCAAACGGGAAAAGAACACTCAGCTTGATATATGGACATGATGTTTACATTTTTACCGAAGTGGATTAGTTTGAGTGTTTTAATCGCAGAATTGAGCCTCGGCACCTTTCAGTTGATGGATACACAACGATGAATATTTTGACCAAGACCTTTGTTGCACTAGCGGGCCTAATGCATGTAGTGTTTTTCGTGATGGAAAGCGTTTTATTTAACAATGAAAAGGTGTATACCCGGTTTCAGCTTGCCACAGCTGAACAGGCAGCCCTTGTGGACCCCTTCATTTATAACCAGGGTTGGTATAATTTGTTTTTGGCTATCGCAGCATTTGCTGGCATTATGCTAGCGGGGAAATGGCTAAAAAACGTGGGTGAAACCTTGGCTATCTATGCATGTTTATCGATGTTGTGCGCTGCACTCGTGTTGTTTTTCAGTGTGCCAGACATGCTACGCGCTGCCTTTATTCAAGGAGCGTTTCCTTTTTTAGCGCTCATTACCTTTGCCATCGCTAAGCGAAATTTAGAACCGGCCAATAAATAATTGTCCCATTTTCGGTTTAAGTATTACTAAATCAGCCGAGTAAGATTGCTTCATTCATGCTTAGTATTGCTAGAGAATAATTAATCTATTGCCATCAAGCGCTTCTGAATTTGTTCTAATACGACTTTGTCTCCAAAATTCTGACAATGGCCAGCCATGGGCGTAAATTCGACCACTGCGTTAGATACTGGATTAACCGTTGATTTTAAAAATTGCGAAAATTTTCTTGTGGCTGGGTTGAGGAAAAAATGGTCCATGTCGCCCATCCAAATATAGATTTTATCTTGTAGTTTTGGCCCAAGCTCAGCCCAATTTTCTTCAGTGTAGAGTTTTAAGTCATACTTTTTCCACGCTTCAGCTACTTCTGGGTTAATTTTTCCAGTTTCTGGATCAAACAGTGCAAGGGGTAAACCGTCTTCGCCTTTTGGGCTATACAAAGCGGTGTGCGCACTAAATTGGCCGCCAGAGGTTCTGTAGTCATTTGACACGCCTTGCACATTTTCAATTTTTATAAATTCTTGTAAGGTCACAATAGGGTCGCCAAAAACAGTCCTTGCCACCGGTCTTAAATTATTCCATTTATTGTAAAATATATTCTCGTCTTCATAGATGTTAGCCAATTGATAGGCTGAGAAATCTATCGAATCGGGGCTGTATGAAAATACTCCGTTGAATGAATCGGGGTAATACAGTTGTAGCGCCAAAGACACCCAGCCACCTGTTGAACAGCCATCAGTAAAGCGATATTTACCACTTCCTTTTGCCCTGAATTCTGATTCTATAGCAGGAATTAACTCGTTAATTAAGGATTGGCCAAAGGGACCATTGTTAGCTGAGTCTAATTGATAGTTATCACCAAATGGTCCAGCGCTGTCTAAATACACGGTAATAATTTGCGGAGCGCCATCACTTTCCCACCACTGCATAAACTCTTCGGAACCAACTGGCCTCTCCACTCTTGTATATCTGCCGCCATAGCCAGCAACATTATAACGAATGGGGTAGGTGGTTTGGGAATTTTCATAGTACGAATGAGGCAATAAGACAGAGGCAGTAATCGAATATGGGCGCCCCCAAAATTCGCTTAATACTTTACTTTGAATAGTGATTTTTTTGACTAGAGGATGGTCGACTAATTGTTCAGCTTGAATACTTTTCGAGAGTTCTATATTTTCGACAAAGTCGGCAGTAATGTTGATGGTTTTGACTTCACTGTATAAGTTACCTGGCGAGTTTATATAAGGTTTAGATGTGTCTTGATGCCACAGTGCTTGCAGTGAGTACTCGCCTACCGGTATGGAATCCAGATCAAAAGATGCCGTGCTCATTAGCTCGGAATCATTGTTTAAGATCATGCCATTAGAATGAGAGGAAAACGCAACATTTCTTGCAAATATATAGTTTTTATGTTCGCTAAGTGGCCACAATTGTTCGCGTGGTTCGCGGCTGTCGTTTTTGCTTAAAAATAGAAAAATTCTTCCTTCTGTTGCAGCAGTATCTTGAAATGATGAGGCCACTTTTATCCCAAATTCACCTGAAGCAGTATTTGAGCTTTGTGTTGTTGGTTGCAAGGCATTATCTGTAGCTGTGCAACCTGCAAATATCACTATAAAAGTAAGTGCTAAAAAGGTTCTCATTTTTTATCCTTATTCTGAACGTTTATAACTGAGCAATGCACTCTACTTCTACTTTTGCATTAAGCGCCAAGCCATTTGCCCCAAAAGCACTGCGAGTGGGCAAGTTGTCAGTAAAATATTGTTTATATACAACATTAGCTTTGGCCCACTCATCGATATCAGCAAGCATCAATGTACACTTAACAACATCGTTATAATCCAAATCGTAGTCTTTTAATACACTACCGATATTCTTTAAGGTTTGGTGCATTTGCGACTCAATAGTATCGCCAGCTAGAGTCATGGTGGTGGGTAAATTGCCGATTTGCCCTGACATCCATAGCGTACCATCGACCTGTTTTGCATTTACAAAGGGTAGGCCAGGCATGTCTCCACGAAAAACAAATTGACCATTTTTAATCACGTGCCTTATCTTCTTTGTATTCTCAATGTCAGCCGATGGGTCTTCATCCAGAATGACTAAGTTTGCTCGTTTTCCAGCCGCAAGATAACCATGAGTTTGCTCAATACCTAAAGCCTGAGCATTAATCAAGGTGGCACTTTGAATAGCTTGTAATGGAGTCAGTCCACCTTCATTTACTAATAAGCTAAGTTCTTTAAATAAAGGTGGCAAAGCATCGTTTTCTAAATCTGCAAAAGCATCGGTTCCTGCGCCAATTTTTAAGCCTTCTTGGGCAGCTAAACGTAATAAAAACTTAGCTTGTTGATAGTTCTTTTTTCTCACATCGTTGGCGCTTTTGGATCTTTCAAAGACCGACATGGTTGCGTCAAGTATCACATCATTCTTTTTAATAGCATCGAAAAGTTCATCGTAACTGCCAGCATCCATAGAACGTTCGAATAAATCATCCGACAATTGTTTTTTACCTATTCGCCAATCACGGAAATTAGCAATAACTTGACCAGCTAAATCAGGGATATGCGACATCACTTCGACACCAGCTTGCACAGATTCAAGCGGAGTGGCGGGCGAAATAAGAGTATGTGCCCAAACCTTTAAACCGTGTTCTTTAGCGCTGGTGTATAATGGAGGTAACACATCCGCTGGCAAATCCGCATATACCTTTATACCAGTTGCGCCAAGCCCTTTTGCTTGAAGAACAATAGCATCAAAGTTTGACTCATTATCAACTGACCGCATCCAAACGGTGTTACCTGACTGCCTGCCTTTAGCCGACGCTATAGTGCGTGGGTCATCAAAAAATGTTTGGCCGCCAATAATTACAGAAAAATAAATATCTGGCGATTGAATTTGATCAATTTCGGCTAAACGTTTTAGGTTTGCTAGCGTTCGCCCGTCACCGCCCATATCTCTTACGCTAGTTACACCACCACGCAATAAGTGTTGTAAACGCGCCTTAGTCGTTGAGAACTTGTCCCACGTATCTGGGTTGGTAGCATGATGTACATGAGCGTCTATTAAGCCAGGTATCGCATATTTGCCGGTCATGTCGATATAAATTGCATTTTCTGCTGTACTTTTGTAATCACCTTTTTCAATAGATGAAATTTTAGCGTCGGAAATGACAATCGTCATATTTGGTTTTAGCGCTAGGGTTTTAACATCAATAATATTAATGTTATGTAGCACCAATTCATTCACTTTAGCTATGCTGAAGTTAGAGATACAACATAGGGTTATGGCAAAAGTAACAAACAGCTTCTTCATCGCTTTTCCTATTTTAATTTATAAACCGTAGATAGATGCGCCTATCAAATTCCAGTGATATAACAAATATACTGCAAATACTGAAAACATTGCATACATGGTATAGGTGATTCGTCGCCAAATAGGCCATTGTGAACCAAACCATGCTGGTATTACGCTCAGTATATGGAGCAAGGCAACAAGGCAAAGCAAAACGCTTAGCGCAAAAGCGACTTTAACACTTGTAGGTGGAAACGATGTGTCGTCTATAGTGGTAATATCTAACTCGGAAAGTGACATGGCCGCGAATGCCAAACTAGCGAAAAAAGTACTCCATGAGACAACCGACGCGATGTTTATCCATGCTAACTTTTTACCAATCGGAGTGAGGGTTAATCCTCTTCCATATCGATAGTACATGCCAAGTAAACTCGTCATTGATAATAAAACTACACCACCAAAGCCCAGAAATAAAGCGCCACTTGTTGAAATAAAAGAGATCCGTTCAAGCGTCGAAGAGCCTAAACTGCTATGTAATCTGAGTACTTCACCTGCTTCGTTTGTTACAACACGTATGCGTCTTCCACTTTTACTTACCCAAATTTGGTCGTTTAGTGGCGCATAGCGGACGCTTGGTGTGCCAGGAAATACCAAATATCCATCGTCCGTAGCAGTAATTTGGATGTCGCTAGCTAAAGAAAACATTGCAGCGCCACTGGTAAAGTCTCTTCGATTGTTTAAATAGTTTCCGGCAACTAGTTTGGCCGCTTCAGGATTTCCTTCAATCGCTAAAAATTTATCGATTGTGCCAGTTTTGCTTATTTGTCGCGCAATTGACCACGCTAAGCCTTCGCCACGAGCACCAGACGAATTCATGTTTGAGGAGACAAACACACCCATATCTAGCTCAGGTATTATAAACATCCAGCTTAAAAACTGTGTCGCGCCACCGTGGCCCACGGTAGCAAAACCGTCAACATCATTGAGCATGAAGCCCCATCCCATGTCGTCGCCGCCTATTGCATCTTCAAACGCAGGCTTTTTAATCCGCTCCCAAGATTCTTGAGAGAGTAATCGCCCGCCTTTATATTGAGTACCATCAAGTAACATACGCATAAAAATAGCCGCGTCTTTTGCATCCATGGCCACAGCGCCCACAGGCTCTTGGGGGCGAACCGCCATATAATTGATCACTACAGGAGTGCCATTTTCTATTTTGTGTGGCTTAGCCATGCGTTGCTCAAGGGCAAGAGGATTACGCTCAATACCAGGGTCTCTTAAGGTGGTAGATTGCAGACCGACGGGTGCTAATATGCGTTGTTCTACAAATTCATAAAATGACAATCCGCTAACTTGCTCTACTACATAAGCGGCTATATTGGTGCCTGAGTTTGAATAACTAGTGCGTTCTCCTGCTGGAGCAACTCTGTTGGGAATGCCAGTGGCGACTGCTTCTTCAATCGAAACATTGCGATTAGGATCGAGAAAGTCCTTTAAACTGTCTTCAAAACCAGGTCGATGTGACATCAAATCGCGCATGGTAATTTGACGATCAAAAGCATCTTCTATAGCAAAACCATCGAAGTAATTATTAACCGGCGCATTTAAATCCAACTTGCCTTCTTCGGCTAGCATATGTGCCGACAACCACACAAATAGTTTTGATATAGACCCTATTCTAAATAAAGTTTCGTCTGTATTTAATGCGCCTGTTTCGGCATTTGCGATGCCATAACCTTTAGTAATTTGTTGCTCACCCAACACGACTGATACCACCATCCCAGGTGGGTCAAAGTCGTTTATGGATGCGTCGACATAACCATCGATAAAGTGGCGTAAAGCATTAATGTCAATCTGGGAGCTATTGGTACTTTCTATCGGTTTTTCAATTGTCGTTTCGTTTTGAGCATTTAGCGTAAAACAAAAGGTAAAAAATAGGCTTATAAAGCAAAATATGTTGTGTTTTTTGCGTGATATTATTGTTTTATTGCAAGTCATGTTCACAATCCTCTGCCTGAACTAATAACACAGACTAGCAATTATTGAGTGGTATATAAATCCTAAAAACGTCAATAAAGCGTTAATAATGTTTGTTCACCTATTACATATTCTGTAGTGTCGCTCTTGCTAGAGGAGTCTTCGCAGCGTAACCCGCTATGTTATGCAGTTGGATGCTCATAGCCTGTCATGAAAGACCGAATTGATAAGCGCTTCAATTATTGTTGTTAAAACAAATCCACATCGCCAAATTGACTGCTATGAGCAGGTTGTTTTTCAGATTCATTTTGCAGTATCGCTATTTTGTCATAAATAGCTTGAGCTGATTGTTCCAACAATTCAAAATCAACCCCTGATTGCTCGACCAATAGTTCTGTTTCGATCAACTTTAAAAAGAATTGTTCTTGGGCTTCAGTTAATTCTAATTTATCAAAACTTGTATTGATATTACCCGCAACATTTTGGATGATTTTATCAGTTTTATCTGTTTGTAAGGTAAGCGCCGTATGCAGTTCTTGGACTATATTTTTAGTTTCTGTTTGCAGCTCAGTTAACAGTAAATGTTCACCTATTGAAAATATTTGTTCTTCTATACATGGGATGAGCTTAGCGCCGATATCTAATACACAATCGTAGGCGGTATCTCCCATATCACTCATCGATTTTACAAAAAGTGATGCATGGTCGTCATTAAATACTAGCCTTCTTCCAAATCGAAAAACCCGGCCTTGATCTCTAACAACACTAAATACTTGTAAGGTACGTTCACCTACAACATCTTTGTTTTCTTCGAAAGTACTAATATTACCTTGCGTGTCGGTTATTTGGAGTGCGCAGTGAATGCCTCGGCTGGAGAGTCCGTTTAAAACAGTTTGTGCTAAGGATTCAATACTTTTTGAATGATTAATTTCAGACAATAAATCAAATGCGAAACCATAATATGATGCTTGAGACATAGCAACACCAAGGACATCACGAGAATCTTGGTCGTTTTTTTCTAGCGCTTGATAGTTGTTTAAGGTGGCAACTATTCGTTGTAAACTTTCGAAAAATAAGACTACATTGTATGGTTTTACAAAGTAGTCGTATGCGCCGGCCGCAAAAATATCACGAATATCGTCTTCTTTAGATGTTTCGCCTATTGCAATAACAAGCGGTGGTGACGACATTGATTGGCTTGATATAAGTTTGCAAAGCGACAAACCGTCATACGCCTTTGTTTGCACATCCATAATGATAATGTCGTATTCATCAGCAAGTATTTCAGCCTCAGCTGTGTGTAGATCCTCTACAACCTTTAAGCTGAATTTTTGAGCCAGCATGAGTTGTAAAACTTCACGTGAAATTTTGTCTTCTTCGATGAGTAAAATATTGGCAGACTGCACGCATACATCCTTATGTCACTGACAATCCTCAGGTTATATCATAAGCTTAGGTCTATGTGTAGGCGATCGCTTATAATTTTTTACAATATTAGTAACTTGGAAACATATATAATTTTACTCTTCAAACTTAACGGCTGTTCCATATGCGAGCAACTCAGCGGCACCTTGCGCTATCATAGACGTTGTAAAACGAACATTGATTATTGCATCGGCATCCAATGCTCTGGCGTCGTCTAACATTCGATCGATAGCTTGTTCCCGGCTTTCAGCCATTAACTTGGTGTATTCGTTGATCTCTCCACCTAAAATATTCCTAAAAACGGCCAAAATATCCTTACCCAAATGACGGGCTCTAATGGTGTTGCCTCTCACCAATCCCAAGTGTTGTTTGATAGTTTTACCCGCAAATTCATTGCCAGGTATAATTGCTATGTTTTTCATAGTTTTACTCCTTTGTACTTATCTGTTTTTCTAGCGATTAATTGTTGCCTTAAAACTGAAATGAAAACGCCAACCAAGCCGCCCCATATCAGACTATTCACTAGCTTTTCACCAAGCCCAATACTAGGGTTAGTCATAAATGTGAATGTAGCAAATGCTAAAGCAATACAAACGCCGATTATCATTGCACTAAAACCTATAATTTGTAGTGTCTTTGACTTTGGGTCATTTAACATGGCATCAATTTTGTCTTGCTCTATTTCAGGCATTGCAGTGCCTTTTACCGCTTGCTTGAGTATGTTGATATTGGCCAATGCCTGTTTGCACGATTCGCAATTTTCAATATGCACTTGCACCAGTTGACTTTGTTGTTGAGTGAGTTCGTTGTCGGCATAACCTGACAGTAACTCGGCTATATGTTCACATTTATTAAGATGACTCATGCAACACCTCTTTAGGATGATAACGTAATTAATTTATTGCCAAGTGCAGCTCTCGCTCGGTGTAATCTCGACATTACAGAGCCCTTTGCTATACCAAGAATTTCAGCAATTTGTTGGTAGGAAAAATCGTGGTAGTCCTTCAACATGATTATTTCTCGATATTTAATATCAATGTCTTGTAAGGCCTGGTTTAGCAGTGCTTTTTGTTCTTCAATTATTAAGCCTGACTCAGGATTAAATACCTTCGAATTAAATGCCTCTTGTTCAGCTTCGTTGCTGATTTTATTTGCTGCTTGTCGTTTGTTTTGTCTAAGCTTATCTATGGATTTGTTACGAACTACTTTATAAAACCAAGGGCGAAAATCAGGGCTTTGGTGACTAGGAGCCGTTTTGTAGCTTAACGCTAACGCTGCAGCATCCTGAAGGATGTCTTCTGCGTCAGCAGGCTCACCCACAATTTTAGTGGCAAGCTTAAAAGCATCTTTTACCAAATCAGCTAGTTCTTTCACTGTTTATTCCCTCAATCTTGAGTTTCGTCAAATCGGCTTGCCAAAATTACTGGCTGAGCAAGAAAAACAATCGATATACTTAAATAACGTTTTACCCTTGGTATTTATTCCATATTTTTTTCAAAATTAGGCAATTTGATATAAATACATACAAATTCCCTTTGGTTTTGTACCCAAATGATAATGAAATTTGCTATCTAACTTACCTTAGTCGTTTAAATAATGTTAACAAGTTGAATAATAATTGTGAGTTATATAGTCTTTCTGTCAGTTAAATTTAAAGGGATCACCAAAATGAAAGGCATACTTGCTTGTTTATCAATTTCAATATTGCTGAGCTTACTTATAGCGTGCAACGAACAAGACAACACTGATTCCTCTGCTACTACTATAAAGCGTGTACTCATTTTTTCTAAAACAAGTGGTTGGCGACATCAATCTATTGAACATGGCACAGAAAAGCTGAAACAAAGTTTGACCAATAAAAATATAGCAGTACATAGCACAGAAGATCCTTCTATATTTAATAATTCAGACTTAGCTAGTTTTTCGGCTCTAATATTTTTGAATACCACTGGCGACGTATTGAATGAGGCTCAGCAAATCGCGATGGAGCGATACATACAAGCCGGTGGGGGCTATGTAGGGATTCATTCGGCCAGTGACACTGAGCACTATGGTGACTGGTATTGGTATCGTCGTTTAGTAGGTGGTGTATTTGCCGGTCATCCATCTGTACCTTCCAATGTGCAGAAAGCACGCATTAATGTGTTACGTAAGGATCATCCTTCTACCCGTCTTTTACCTGACAATTTTAGTATTGCAGATGAATGGTATGACTTTAAAAGTTTGTCTGAGCGACGTATTGACTTACTGAGTGTAGATGAAAAGTCTTATAATGGCGGTGCTCATGGGGTTTATCATCCCATTGCCTGGTATCATGAGTTTGATGGAGGCAGGTCGTTCTACACAGGTTTAGGGCATAATAAAGACAACTACGACAACCCACTTTTTATGCAACATTTATTGGGTGGGATAGACTATGCGATTGGCGAAAATAAAAGAGACTATAGTTTGTCTCGACCAGAACCCAATCGTTTTACCAAAGAAGTATTGCTCGATAATTTGATTGAACCAGTCAGCTTAGCCGTAAGCAATGATGGCGCTGCAGTCGTTTTTGTTGAGCGGAAAGGCAGTGTTAAGTGGTTTGATACCCTCGAAAATTCTGTCAGTGAAATTGGACAAATCGAGGTTTATTCGGCTGAAGGATTTGGTGAGTTTGGTTTGTTAATGGTCGCGCTCGATCCCAATTTCACCACAAATCAACACCTCTATTTAATGTATAACGCAGCGCCAACTGATCCTGAAGCAAATGGCCCTTTGCAACGATTGTCGCGATACACGCTAAAAGATGGTCGCCTGGATTTAAGCAGCCGGGTGGTTATGCTAGATTTTGCTAATGATGATACTTGTTGTCATACCGGTGGTAATCTTGAGTTTGACCAACAAGGCAATCTATTCATCGCGATAGGCGACAATACTAATCCTTTTGAATCGTTTGGAGTAGGACCAGGTGATTTTAGGGATGGAAGAGCTGCCCATGATGCTTACCGCTCAAGCGCTAATACTCAAGATTTACGTGGAAAAATTTTACGCATTACCCCTCAAGAAGATGGTTCTTATACGATTCCTGAAGGTAACTTATTTAGCGACCCAGCAGATGGTAGAGCTGAGATTTATGTCATGGGGACACGCAATCCTTATACTATTGCCTTTGATGATAGTGAACAAACATTATACTACGGTGATGTAGGCCCTGATGCGCCGGCTTTTGAGGCGGAGCATGGCGCTCGAGGTCATGATGAAATTAACAGAGTGCGTCAAGCGGGTAATTTTGGATGGCCTATGTTTATCGCCAATAATAAAGCGTATAGACAATACGATATGCAAACGCAAACTGCGGGTGCTTGGAACAATCCTTTACAGCCCAATAACTTATCGCCACGTAATACCGGCACTGAAAAGCTACCACCCGCTCAAGGCGCCTATGTGTATTATCCTTATGCACAGTCAGATATTTTTCCAGAGTTAGGTTCAGGCGGCAGAAATGCTTTAGTTGCGGGTGTTTATCGCCATGACCCAGAAAAAGTAGCGCAGAACACACAAGCCTTTCCAGAATATTACGAAGGTGGCTTGTTTATTTCAGACTTTATGCGGAGATGGATTAAAGTTGTATTTAGTGATGACCAGGGTGATATTTACAAAATTGAAGAGTTTATGCCAGATGCAGAATTTGCCGCACCGCTTGACTTGACGTTTAGCAAACAAGGCATCTTATATGTTCTTGAATATGGGTCAAAGTGGCATGCAGGAAATATTGATGCACGATTATCGAGAGTTGTTTTTAATGGATATGGTAATCGTTCACCACAGGCTATTGTAAACTTGTCTACGAGACAGGGTGCATCGCCATTGAATGTTGTAGCGACTGGCGAAATGTCGAGTGACCCAGATACCGACCCTCTCACGTTTACATGGCAAGTGGTTAAATTGAGCGAACAAGAAACCCCGCAAGATGCCGATTATGCCAAGGCGATTATGAGTGCCGATGATAAACACGCTGAGTTTAGCTTTGATGAAAAAGGGCGCTACGGTGTCTTGCTAAGTGTGGCTGACGATAAGGGGCAAACTAGTCAAGCATTCGATACTATAGAAGTGGGGAATGCTCCACCTGAAGTGAACATTACCATAAACGGAAACAACAGTTTTATTTGGCCAGAAGCAAAAAATGCTAGCTACACAGTGAGTATAAATGATTTAGAGGATGGTGTTGTTGATGAAGCGTCTGACGCCAAACAAAGGGTATACATTAGTTTGCTCAAACAACAAAGTGAAAGCGCTGATCAGGCCCTTGGTCACCTAGCAAACGATCCACTTGGTCCGGGTAGAGCGTCTGCCAAAAAGCATTTATGTTTAGGTTGCCATCAGGAAAAAACTGCATCCGTAGGACCTTCATTTCAAGAAGTCGCCGACAAGTACCAAGACTTGGACGATCCGGTAGCTTATTTGGTCAGTAGCATTGCTAAAGGCAGCTCTGGCAAATGGGGTGAGCATCAAATGCCCCCCCATGATTTTTTAGCGGATGACGTTCGAGCAGGGCTATCGACTTATATTATGCAACTTAAATCTAAACCGCCGAGTTTGGCAATGCAGGGTGAATTACCCACGGTCGAAGAAACTGCAGACTATATTTTAACCGCCAGTTATATAGATAGCGGCGCCCCGGGGCTATCTGTGATTGAGAAGCAAGTCTCTCATAGGTTTTGGTCACCCACTATCACTGCTAAGCAAATAAACACAAAAGAACAAAAGAGTGACAATATAAGTTTTTCTGGGGGCAATATTGCAACCATCTCTATGACCGGTTCGAATAGCTACATTTTGCTGGGGGAATACGATTTAAGGCAAGTAAAAGGTATTAGCATTTTGCAAAAATTTCAAGATACGCTTGACGAAAATGCTCTGTTTGAATTGCGATTAGATGAACCAGCCGGAGAAGTCATAAGTTCTGGCAAATTTATTTATGCTGACGGTTTAGAAACGTATAATGATGTGAGTATTAATTTGAATTTTGGCGCGATCAACCAAAACCGAAAGATTTACTTAAGTGTAGTTAACGCTGAAGCACCTGACGATCGCTTAAGCGCTTCAATATACTCAGTTACTTTTTTGCAACGATGATATGACAATGCGTCTTGCGTATTAAGGTTGACAGATAATTGCGACCTGATTATACAGGGCGTGTTGCACGCATTGTATTGCTTATGTGATTCGGGTGAGCATCCAATTATTGCTATTTGCATTATGAGCTTGGATGTTTAGGAGGTTCCCGCTTTCGCCTCACAGCATCCGGTTGTCAAACTTTTTTCCAAGCTCAGAGTGCGAGTAACCCTAATTAGTTAAACAATTTTTAGGTTATAATAAACTACATACATAAAAGAGCACCAACTAGGCAAGCGTTATGAAATCAATCTATCATCTTTTATTTGCACTGTTTTTTATCAGTGCATGTGGCGGAGGCAGCAACGCTAACAGTCCTGAAACACCAGCACCAACGCCTATACCGCCAACTATAGAGCCTCCCTCACAGCCACCCATGCAAAACGATACAAGTATTTATAACAAACCAACAAATTACAATGTCACCGCTATCAGTATAGAGCATTTGAAATCGGAAATTTCATCTGCTTCAGCAGGTGATGTTATTGCTTTGGCGAATGGAACGTACGTGGATGTTGAGCTGGATATTACAAAAGATGGCGTAATAGTGGTTGCGGAGACGAGTGGTTCTGTCTTTATTGAAGGTTCATCAACAATTGAGTTGAGTGGTGACGATATTATTTTTGAAGGCTTTACTTTCATTAATGGTCAACCTAAGCAAAATAAGGGCGCCATTATTATCAATGGGCATCGCAATAGGGTGACTAATTGTAAAATTGACCATTTTGATAATGAAGGAAATGATTACAAGTGGATATCATTTAATAATGATGCAACTTATGGCGAAATTGACCACTGCACATTTACAGGTAAGCAAACAGAAGGCGCATTATTAGTCGTTTGGCGAAATAACGAAAATGCTCAATATCACAAAATTTATCGCAACATATTTTCTGATCATCAATATAATCCAATAAATGATGTTAATAACGACACAAATGGTTGGGAGGCAATTCGCGTAGGCACAAGCGCTCAATCACAATCATCATCTTACTCAACGGTAGAATATAATTATTTCTTTGATATTAACGGTGAGATAGAAATTATCTCAAATAAATCAGGTCACAACACCTATCAATATAATACCTTTGAATCTAGTTCAGGTATGTTAACCCTGCGTCATGGTAATAATTGTGTAGTAGACAGTAATTACTTTTTGATTGATAACACAAGTGGTGGTGGGATTAGAATTATCGATAAAGGCCATACTATAACCAATAATTATATTGAAGGTGCAAAATCCAATAGTAACGCGCGCGGCGCGATCGCACTTAGCTCAAGTTTAAAAGACGGGGTATTAAGTGGTTATTGGGAAGTCAGTGATGTGACGATTGCCAACAATACTGTTATCAACTCTGCACAAAGTTTGCACTACGGCTCTAATTCCAAAAGGTATCCGCCAAAATCAGCAACTATCCGTAACAATTTGATCAGAAATAATATTGATGGCGATGGAGAAGCTGATTTTATTAAAGTGGCGGAAAGTCGTGACGAGAATAATGCAGGTGAACTGTTAAATATTGTCAATCCGACCTATGAAAATAATTTCTTTTTTGGTTCACCTAATCTTGGTTTACCCGAGGGGACTCCAGCAGGAATTGAGCTAATTGAAGTAGAGTTGAGTAAAAATAATAATGGTCAGTACTTTGCAAGTGAAGACTCATTGAATGTAGGTGCACCAGAAATAGAAAGGCTTGGCTTTGATAGCTCGGTAGGAAGCAGCTTTTAGTCGGCTAGCCAGGGTTCGTTTTGTACTCTTAGCATTACTTCTATGCGGTTATTGACTGAAAGCTTGTTTAATATCGAAGACACATGATTTTCAATTGTTCGCTGCGACCTAGACATGGTTGTAGCAATCTCTTGATTACTGGCTCCAGTGACTAATAGTCTTAGCACATATTGCTCTTTTGAAGTAAGTTGTGCAGGGTGTTGACGAGTTTTACTGTAAGGGCCCCGCTTAGCTTTGCTAAGTGACTCATGAAGTCCACGATGATTTGCTAATTTTCTCAACTTTTTCAAAGCAGCATGGGCACTAATAGGTTCAAGTAAATCGATAGCTTTTTGCATAAATTTATCGCTTTCATCTATTTGCATATATGCCAGCGCGGCATGATAAGGCATGCTTAGCGAATACCAATGTTCTGCGGCACTTACAAATTCACCATCAAATTCTAGTTGATAGGGTTTTGCTGCTCGTAGATAAAGTGTCTGTTGTTGTTCTTCGCTGATTATTTTTAAGCCAAGACGTTTGTGCCATGTGATTAACTCGCCTATTTGCCAAGTATTAAGGACTTCGTTAGCGATTTTTGAAATTAAATCGATATGCTCAGCTACAGAGTTAGGGCTATCAAACAACCATGCACGCTCTATAAATGCAAAGTGTATGGGGACAAGGTATTGATATTCATTTATCGCGTTCGCATTTTTTAAGGCTTCTTGCAGGTTATCGACACATTCATCTACCCCCATGCGAAGTTGTGTTTTAGCCAATACTATAAGTGAAGGTAGTTGCATTAATACGGTCTGGTTTTTTAGCGATTTGACGCCTTTGGCAATTGTTTCTGCATTAACAAGTCGACCTTGTTCAAGTCTTAACTGTGCCTGCAAACCAACTAAATAATACGTCCAAGCATCGAGTTCGTGAGCAATGTCAAACTGTATACCTTGCGTGGTCATTTCTTCGGCTTTATCGAGAAGCTTAAATCTAACACAGTAGTCTGAATAGTTGGTGTAGACTCTTGCTGCTTCTTCATGAATGCCGTTCTCAATAGATACCTCAAGACTTTCTTGTAACAATGCTTCTCCACTCGCATCGCCATGCATGACGAGCGCTGAACCGACATTAGTAAGGGCATGTGCTCTTACTAGGGGATTAGCAAATTGTTTTTCTATTGCTAACGCTTTTTGTCCCCAAAAAATTGCGTTTTGGGTTCTATCATTTAGCATATCTAGTTGCGAGCGCATTGAATATGCCATAGCTAATTCGCTAGAAGCAGGTAGTTTTTCAAACTCACTAATTGCCTGATTTGCAAGTTGCTCTGCTCGCTCAGATTGACCTTGGTACCAATATAAACGCGATAAATTGCGTAGATTTTCAGCCACTTTTTCTTTACGGCCTAGTGCACGATATAAGGTAATAGCGGTGCGGCGAGCATCTATAACGGATGTATCGGTTTGTATGGTTAAGCCAGCTTCATATGCCCAACTTTCATATAACTTAGCAGCCAATTCAGAATCGGCATATTCAATATATTTGATAGCCTTTGAATAATATGATGCCGCCTCTTTATGGGCACCCAATTTTGCTGCTTGCATGGCAGCTTCTGGCGCATATTCGAGTACTTTTACGTGGTCTAGGGCTAATTCTGCATGGTGAACCAACCATGCTAGATTGTCGGTTAATTTAAGTGCCTCAATAGCTAATAATATGTTTGCATGGGTTTGTTTTTGAATATGAATAGGCACTGTTGATAATATGGCCAAGCGACTAAGCTCGTGGTTAAATCTAAATTCATCGTCGATGTCGGTATTGAGAAATTTTCTCGACAAACAGCTTGCTAATGAATTTTGGTTGTCTTGTGGAAATAGATGTTTAATAAGGACTAACGGAATACTATAAGGAATAAAGCAAAGTGTGGTTAACAATGATTTTTCGTCATTATTGAGTGAATTAAGTCTGGCTCCAACAGCGTCTCTTACACTAGAGGGAACATCTTTATTAAGCTGTTGGTCAGTCGCTAATATTTCAGATATAAAAAACGGATTACCAGAAGATATTTCATGCAGTTTTTCAGGATCACTATGCTTCCCTTTTGCAAGGGATTTGACGCTTTCTAAGCTCAAGGGTGTTAATTCAACTCGCCTAGCATGTGCAGAAGGTACTAAGTTTATTACTGTCGAAAAAGGATGCTCTATGGTCACCTCATCAACACGATAACTTAAACATAGTAAGCAGGGCACAACACTTATACGACGCACAATATATTGCAACATATCTAGCGTTGCATTGTCCGCCCAATGTACGTCCTCGATGATAAGCAAAGTGGGCTTGTCGAATTTTTCTAAGCGATTAAAAAAGGCCAATATTATTTGACTTGCGGTTTTTGCTGTTTTGTCATTGCTGTTTAATACGGGAAAAAGTTCAGGTGCGAATTGCCTTGCGAAATCGTGAATCGGCGCAAAAGGGCGAGGCGTAAATAGAGGATCACAACCGCTCCAATATACAGTGTAAGCATCCTTGGATATTTCACGCATATGTTCAAGCAAAGTAGTTTTACCCATGCCTGCTTCAGCACCCAATAACAGCACTTTACCGGCGCGTTTGCTTTCAGCAAGCGCATTGTTAAAAGTGTTTATGGCGGCTTCGCGCTCTAACAGCATAGACGTCCTTTTTGAAAACATATTTTTAGCTTGCGAAATACTACTACGGAAGAGCACTGATTTGTATAAAAAGCCGACAGCAGTTTAAAAATCTATACCTATGTATTTATTTTACTAATCGACTCAACGATATTTTGATTAAATTATTGTTGCCATAGTTGTTTATTCGGGTTGTTCTTATCAAACAAAATTTTCAAGGTTCTAATTCGGGGTTTACCCTAGTTGAACTCATAATAGTCATCGTTATAGTGGGTATTTTGGCGGTCACGGCGGCGCCAAGGTTCATTAATTTCAGTGAAGATGCCAATATTGCGGTAGTCGAAACGGTGGGCGGTACATTTGCAACAGCAATAAAGCTAGCGCATTTTAAATGGCAAATTGCAGGTGGTTCAGGCCCGATAGACAATTTGGACGTATATGGCACTGGCGAAAATACTCTCGACATCAATGCAAATGGTTGGCCAGCTCAATCCTACATCCCGTTTGAAACAAACCCGCGTTTAGATAATACAAATGATTGTATGAGTGTTTGGCGAGCAGTTTTAGATGATAATTCACCCACGGTTAGCACCTCAACTAATATGGATTTTCAAGTGTCATATTCAAGTAACACATGCACTTATGCTCTTGTTGACCAACCAGAGCTTTCTATTTTTTATGATTCAAACACGGGGACAGTGACGGTGGATAGCACGCCTTAATAAATTTTGGCAATATCTCCAACTTGCATGGATACTCGACCTCGACCCAAATAGGATAAAAATAGAGCTATGGCAGCAAACCTAAGACAGTCTCTAATATAATATTGATAGGAGCCTCGGCATTAATTGGATGCAAGTTTTCGTTTGCCTGAGCTGGCTCCATGGCGTCAAATTGACTGTTAATTAACTGAGCTGGAAAAAAGTGTCCTTGCCTAGTATTTAGTCGCTTAGTCGCTTCATCGATAGACAATTGCAGATTGAAAAAAGATACATTAATAGGCAATGTTAGAAAGCGCTTTCGATGCTCTGCTTTTAGACCAGAATAGGCTAAACAACACCCTTGCCCAGAGCGTGTTTGTATCAAAACTGCTTCTAACAATCTATCTACCCAAGTTGTTCTAATTAACTCGTTTAAAGGTTCGCCCCTTTGCATCATTTTCTTTGCCATGTCACTGTGATAATCGTCAGCATCTAAAAAGGGTAGTGCCTTTTCTTGCGCAAAAAGCTTCGCTATCGTCGATTTTCCAGAGCCACTAACGCCCATAAATATATATAGATTAGGCTTGGACATTTTCAGCTCGTTGTGGACTGTCTTTTATTTCTGTTGTTGGAATATAAACGCTAATGAGCGCCTTGTTTTGACTACCATCAAGCATAATTTCCGGTGCTGACATATGGTTTGATATCGAAGCATTTTGCAGGGTAAATTCGAGATCTTCTATATCAGTTCTGCTTTCGTAGTGAATGTTTACCGCCTGTCCGAATGCTTTAAATTCGACGCTACAAGGCAACATATGTGAGGGTATACAAGGATTAATTTTTATACTTGTAGACGTTTTAGTGATTCCGTACATTAATTCGACAACACAGCGGAAAAACCAAGCACATGTGCCAGTATTGAAAAGATGACTACTTTTACCTGCAACTTCAGGATATTGATAATAAGCACCACGGTAGTAGTTTGGAATAAAATTAGGCAACTGTTGTTTGACTAATGCATCGTCATTATCTACAAGCATTGACCGCAGCACTTCATACCCTCTGTCAGCAAAACCTTCTTTGAACAAAGCGAAGGCGTAAAAGCTTGCAGCATGGTTATAAACAGATCCATTTTCTGCGCTACCAGGGAATTTTTGCGTGACCCTGCCAATATCCGCGTCCATCTGTGTATAAGCAGGTGCAAGCATGGCAATGCCGTAAGGCGTTTTCAATTTGTTATCAATTGCTGTAAATATAAGATCAAGATCTTGTTGCTTGCTAGCGTGTGATAGCATCGCCCACGATTGGGGATTTAAAAATATTTGTCCTTCTTTGTCTGCAGCAACTCCAAATATACGGCCATTGTCACAAATGCCCCGGGCATACCATTGTCCGTCCCAACCCTGTTGATTAACCGCATCATTGAGTTGTGTTTTTCTACTCAGCCAATGTGCGTTGTCTGCTAATTCTCCTTGTATCTTAGCAATAGAAGCAAAAATACCAAATGCATAAGCGCTGGCCAAACTTAACCAAAAAGAAACGCCTTTGCCTTCTTTACCGACCATATTCATTGGGTCACACCAGTCACCCTGTTGAATAAGACTCAAGCCTCGATGGTCTAACTGCGAATACAAGTATTCTGCGGCAAGTTTCAAGTGTTCATAAACTGAATGCGCGGTGGGTAGATCACTAAACCCAACTTGTTCATTTAATATATTAACGTCGCCACTATGTTGTAAATATGCGTCTAAAAATATAAACAACCATACATTATGATCACTGTGGGGAATTTGGTTTATGTATTTTAGTTCAGCGTCGGGGTGCAATAAAATGCCATCGGGCATCGCACCGTTTGAATGCTGTTGTGCTAAAGCGAAAAGAAAATGTGTTTTGGCGTGCGAGGGTGAAATGAGTACGCTAGCCATGTGATCTTGTAAAAAGTTGCGTGTTTGTGGATCACGAGTAAGGCGATTTGATTGACTGTGATACTGAATTTGACGCGGTAGCCATGTATTCACAAAATTATCGAAAACCTTGTCTTGAGTAGAAAACAAATAGGCCGGTGGTTTAACAAAATCTTGTTTGTCTGAAGAGGTGTTCGATAAATATGTTTTCTTTAGCGTATTGGCATGTTCGACATTTTTGGCTGGGCCAAATAGCCACTTTATATTGTGTTCCTTAGCACTTGGCAACACTATTTGGTGATGTAAAACAGCAACAGGCGTTTGATACAAGGCAACTGAGTTTGCTAGTTTCTTTTGTTTTAAAGCGCTAGGTGCATGCAATCCGCCTTCGCCTTCAAAGGCTTTCAATTGCGCTTCATAACCCAGCACCGAGGCATTTGTCATAAGCACAGTAGTGTCTAAAAAGTCTTTATTTTTGTAATAATCTTCTACTTTTTGATACGGCGTGACGTAATTAGCAATAATCCCGTTTATACTTTCATCGAAGCACGCTGACTGATTCATCCAAGAGGTATAACCAATAGAAAAGCAAGGGTAAATGTCGACTTTTATTTGACTATGACTTTGGTTTATTACTGACATTTCCCAGCATTCAATGGCATCGTTTTCTGCTAATTTCACTTTAATTTCGACGTGTAAACCGCGCTGTGTAATGCGCCACCCTATATTGTTAGTCCCTTGAAAAAATTCAAACTTATCTAAGGATACTCGCATAGGCTCGTAAGGAAGTGAAAACAAGTGCTGATCGTCAACTTTTATATAAAAGAATCGACCAGGATGGCTAGCGTGATAATGATGCTCTGGTTGCATGAAGGTTTTGGCTTCAATAGATTGGCCATATGAATATTTAGCAGGTTCAGGTTGCATATGCTGGGCGCTAGCATAACCCCGACAATTCATTTGTAGCATCATATTATTGTTCCACAAGAAGCCCGATGCATCGGGCATACTTATTGGACAATGTAGTTTAATTTCAGATGCATCTTCGTCTAGGGTAAATAGTGCTTTGTTGTTACTTTTTATATTGTTGTTCATCGCAAACTCACCCTCAATAGTTTGGGTCACTGCGACGTTCATCGAGTACTTTTTGACATCGAATTAACTCGTCGTTAGACAAGCTATACCGAGTAATCATGAATACTGAAAGTAATGCAAAAAAACCGGGGATAATACTAATTAGCAACACAATACCTAGCAAAGAGTCGGGACTTTGCTCAGCGTTTGCAACATAACCTAAACTAGAAAGCACATATCCGATAGTCGCGCCCGCAATCGCGCCCCCTAATTTTTGCGAGAAAGCTGCTGCGGCAAAAATCATAGCAGTAGAGCGCCTTCCGTTTTTCCATTCTGAATAGTCTGCTGTATCTGCGTACATTGAAAATACCAACGGTGACTTTGGACCTAAGCATAAACCAATAGCAATCTGTAGTATAAATACCAACACAGTGTCGCCTGAGGGGACAAAGTAAAACAAGACTGAAAAAAGTGTCACCAAAGACATCAAAATAAGTAGCAGCCGTTTCTTGTCGACGTATTTAGTTAAAATAGGGGTGATTGCTGCACCAACCCCAAAAGAAATTAGGAATACCGCCGTAAATGTACCGATTAAGTCCTCTCGCTCAACCACATATTTGAAGTAATAAGTGCCCACACTGCTTCTAATTGAAATGGTAAGCATAATGATAAGTGCGAGACCAAATAATACTAACCACGGTTTATTTTGTGATAGATCTTTAAGATCTTGCACAAAGCTAACAGTTTGATTTTTGGGTGGTGCAATGCGCTCTTTTACTGAAAAGAACGTTGTTGAAAATAGTATTGCTGTAATAAAACCATACAAAGTCATAGTTAGTTGCCAGCCCAAAATTTCGTTTTCACCGCCAAGATAGGCTACTAGTTCTGGTGTCATGAATGCGACCAGAGTACCGCCTAAACTTGCGCCGATGAAACGGAAACTACTCAATGAAGTTCTACTTTGAGTGTCTTGTGTCACTACCCCTAATAACGCGCCATAGGGCAAATTAATAAAGGTGTATGCCAGCATCATGAAAATATAAGTCGCATATGCCCAGACAAGTTTTCCACTGTCGTCTAAGTCGGGCACAGTAAACAGTAAAACGCCGGCCGCAGCGATTGGCATTATTCCCCACAATAAATAGGGTCGAAATTTACCAAAACGTGTGTTGGTCCGATCGGCCAAAGTACCCATTAAAGGGTCAGAAAAAGCATCAATTAAGCGAGTTACCAACATAAGTGTACCTACTGCAGCAGGTGACAAGCCAAACACGTCGGTGTAGAAAATAAATAGGAACGCATCAAATACGCGCCAATAGAAATTTGAGGCTACATCGCCCATGGCATAGCCGATTTTTTCTTTTATTTTTAATTCTGACATTATAGCCTCTTTATTATTGAAAGCGCTTTCAAGTAAAGGTCAAAGAAAAAATAATAGATCAATATAAATAGGACTTATGCGCATATTTTTTGTTTTATTATTTTTAGAAAGCGCTTTCAAAAATAAGTGATTATTTTTTAAAAATCAACTAATATTATTCCATGGCAACTATATATGAAGTATCAAAACTCGCTGGTGTGTCGCTTGCAACTGTGTCTCGCGTCATGAATAAAACCGCTAATGTGAGTCAAAAAACAAAACTAAAAGTCGAGAAAGCAATGCTTGATTTGGGCTATAAGCCCAACTCTGTGGCTATATCACTTGCTTCCAAACGTTCCGATTGTGTGGGGATTTTAGTCACACAATTAGATGGCATGTTTTTTGGCAGCATGATGAATGGCATAGAGTCAGAATTAACAAAGCAGCGTAAACATTTAGTAATTACTGCGGGTCACAATGTCGAGCATGATGAACGTGCAGGTATAGACTTTCTGAAGAGCCGAAACTGCGATGCTTTAATTATTCATGCAGAAGTGCTCAGCGATGAATACTTAATTGAATTAAGCCAAGGTGATACACCGATTTACATACTCAATCGTCATATTCCTGAAATTGCAGAGCGCTGCATACATCTGGATAATCAATATGGTTCTTACTTAGCGACCAAGCATGTTATCAAAGCTGGTCATACCGAGGTACTTCACATTAGCGGTCCGCGTTATCGCAAAGATGCGCAAGAGCGCATTATTGGGTTTAAACAAGCAATGTACGAAGCAGGTTTGCCGGTCAACGAAAGTCACATTTTTGAAGGTGATTATGGGCACTCAGGTGGCGCTGCAGCAATTGATTATTTTATGCAACAGCGGCTCAGTTTTACCAGTATAGTGTGTGCTAATGACCACCTTGCGGTGGGGGCGATGGCAAGATTGCGAGATTTTGATAAAATTCCGGGTGAGCAAATTGCAATTATGGGGTTTGACGATATGCCATTTGCAGACTGTACCTACCCTAAATTAACCACCATCAGATATCCTATTCGTGAAATGGGTAAGTTGGCCGCAGATTATGTGTTGAAAGATGTTTATAAAGTTCAACAAAAAATTCCACCCAGTTCATTTGAACCAACCCTAGTTATCAGGGACTCGGTGCTTAACCTGAGCAAATAGCTTACGGTGTATTGGTATTATTTAAACCGTCGATACCCAAAATTTCTTCTTTTTTATATATCTTCCCTACACCATTTTGTTGGGCTTCAAATAATAAGTCGTCGGCGGATTGAAATAATTGTTCTGACTCTCCGCCTCCAGCCGGCGCAGCAACTGCTACAGCGACCGTACAGTCAATACTATTAGCACCCACCTGCTGATTGACAATAAAATTAGGGTGTGCAAATTTAGCCATTATTTGCTCAGCTTTTAAATTGGCACCTTCCAAACTGCAGTCTGACAACAATAAGGCAAAGCAATCTGATCCTATTGATGCAAACAAATCACCAGGTCTGCTGCCGATACTAGATAAGCCGTCTGCGATACTAGCGGTTAGGCTATAATATTCATCTTTTCCGTAGGATTCTCGATACAGCGTCATATTTTCTACTTTAACTAAGATAAGAGACAAATGATGCCAATACCGCGAACATCGTGACCATTCTTGCTTAAGTACTTCTCTAAATTTACTGGCATTAGGTAAGTGAGTGAGAGGGTCTATAAAAATTAGAGATTCTAAACGTTTAGTTTTTCGATATACCGCGACATGTCTTTTAATTCTGGCAATCAGTTCACTGACTATAGGTGGCTTAGTTACAAAATCGGCGCCGCCTACTTCAAAAGCTTGTGATTTAATTGTTGGGCTAGAGAGAGCTGAGAGAAAAATAATCGGTATATCGCGAGTGAACCTATTTTCTTTAATACGATCACATAACTCTATACCATCTTCGTTTGGCATCACGATATCTAAGATGATTGCATCAGGTAGCGGTGCTCTGTTAAGCAAATCCCAAGCTTCACAAGAAGACTTTGCAAATACCATAGTGAAGTGTTTTGATAAGCCATTCGCGTAAAGTTTCAATTCGATTTCGTTGTCATCGACAACCATCACACGGCAGTTGTTATGCTTTTCATCATCTTCTGTTAGTGCTTCCATCAATTCCACGAGCCTTTGCCTCTTTGTTTCGCACTGATCGATGTAACAAACCTAGCCACTGCTTCTGCTTTATTCCCGCGGCTATATTTGTTGTCGAAACAGGCCTTAAAGCATTTAATCAACGCGTAAAACCAACATCGACAAGTATAAAATCAGCATGGTGTTTATATTTATAACACTTGTATAGCGGAAAACAACTAAATAAAAGTCTTAATTTTACGTAATACATAAAGTCCTCTTTCTATCTGACAAAAAGGCGACCATAATATTTTTTCATTATCTTTTATTTACTTATGAAATTTCGAGATATAATAAAGTCAGACTAACACTAAAATTTGCTCACAAAGGCAGATTTTCAATAAACGAGATTTGCGAATTTGTCTGACTTAATTCCCGCAATAAACATAAGTGCTGACCAATGGACGATTGCCGATGCAGAAAAAGTATATGGCGTGTCTAATTGGGGCGGCGGTTATTTTAAGATTGGTGCCAATGGTAATGTGCACGTTATACCCGATCAGCAACAGTCGAGTATGAAAATAGACTTTTCTTCTGTAATAAAAGAAATTCGTGAAGAGAATATCCAATTTCCGGTAGTGATTCGCTTCCACGACATACTGCGCTCTCAAGTTATGAATCTAAATGAATCTTTCAATAGTGTCATTGAAGAAGCTAACTATAAAGGCACTTATAAGGGTGTATACCCGATAAAAGTAAATCAAATGCGAGAGGTGGTTGAAGAAATAGTGGATGCTGGCGCACCCTATGATTTTGGTTTAGAAGCGGGTTCTAAGCCCGAATTACTTGCTGTATTAGCCTACAATACAAACGAAAATGCACTCACTATTTTAAATGGTTATAAAGACGAAGAATTTATTCGCTTAGCCCTTTTAGGTCGAAAATTAGGGCGTAAAGTTGTTGTCGTTATTGAAAAATATAGTGAACTTTTAATGTTGGTTAAAATAAGTAAAGAGCTCAACATTGAGCCAATTGTTGGTATCCGTAGCAAAATGAGAGCAAAGGGGCAAGGTCGCTGGCAAGGCTCAAGTGGAGATAAGGCAAAGTTTGGGCTGACTGTGGCTGAAGTGATTAAATCTGCGCGTTATTTAGAAGCACAGGGTATGGGTCATACGCTAAAACTATTGCACTTTCACATAGGCAGTCAACTACCAGATATTAGAGCTATTAAAGATGCAGTCAACGAAAGTGCTCGGATTTATGCTGAATTACATAAAATGGGATTTAAACTAGAATATGTTGATGTGGGTGGAGGCTTAGGCATTGACTATGATGGTAGCCAATCAACTAACGACTCTTCTCGTAATTATAGTGTACGTGAATATGTAGCGGATGTGGTGTATGGCCTACGCGAAATGTGTGATCTTGAAAATGTGCCCCATCCACATATTGTATCGGAAAGTGGACGAGCCCTTACGGCCCATCATAGCTGCGTGATTACTGAGGTGGTTGGCGAAATAAAGCCAGAAGGGGCTAGCATCAGCACTGAACTTATTGAGGGAGAGCATATATTACTGTCCAATATGCGTGCACTGCTTGTTGGAATGGATGACAATATAAATTTGCAAGAAACTTTTAACGACGCGTCGCAATGGAAAGAGCAAGCTGCAGAGGCATTCAAACTGCGTGTAATCGGCTTAGAAGAACTCGCCAAGATAGAAACACTTTATTGGCAAATATTGCGAGATGTACAAACAAGAAGCGCTGAGAAAACCTTTACCCCAGAATACACAAACGTATTGGATTCGACATTGTCTTCTCAGTATTTGTGCAATTTTTCGGTGTTTCAGTCAGCTGTCGACAGTTGGGCAATTGGGCAGCTTTTGCCGGTTGTGCCGTTAACTGGTCTGGATACACCGCCGGTCAAAAACTGTTCTCTTGTAGATATTACATGCGACAGCGACGGCAAAATAGATCAATTTGTAATTGACCATGCAACCAGTAGCGTCCTTCCAATGCCAGCGGTGTCAGAAGACGAAAAATGTTATTTGGGCTTGTTTTTAACAGGCGCATATCAAGACGTAATGGGTGACATGCATAATTTGTTTGGCCGATTAAACGAAGTACATATATTTAGTCATGATGACGACCCTGAAGACTTTTATATCGAAGAAATCATCAAAGGCACAACAGTAGAAGAGGTTCTGTCGATTATGCAATATCATCCGCGTAGCATGGCGCTAGATATGAAACGCCTAATAGATAAACAAGTCGCTAACGGAAAGATTCGCCCTCGTGAGGGCGTTAAATGGACAGACTTTTATGAGGATTGTTTAAGTGGATATACTTACTTAAATACCGATTAATGCTTTGTTAATAAAAGGCTTCAGTTACTAAGGTCATGACCAAGGCCATTATTTTCTTTGTGGTGAACGCGGTTTCGCCCTTCTCTTTTTGCAATATACAAAGCTTCGTCGGCTGCGCGTATAAGCTCTTTCGCTTTTACTTTTTTAAATGGAACTAAATTAGTCACGCCTACACTTACTGTCACACTCTGCAACGTAGTCAGTTTACTTGCTTTGTGTGGTAGCCGTTTGTCTTGAACGTGTTGTTGTATTTTGTTGGCAAAGGCTAACGCGCCAGTGATATCTATATTGGGTAGAATAATGGCAAACTCTTCACCCCTGTATCTTGCGCACAAATCACCTTTCCGGTTTGCAAGTTGTTCCACTATTTCCGCAATAGAGATAATACAATTATCTCCAGCTACATGGCCGTAATAATCGTTATATTCTTTAAAATAGTCGATATCAAACATGACTAAACACAATGGACTATGGTTGCGATGCGCTCTGCCAATTTCAACATCTAATACTTCGTCAAAATAGCGTCTATTAAATAAGCCTGTTAAACCATCGCGGCGAGAGATATCTTGCAGTTGCTTCTCAATGAGTTTTCGCTTTTCTATTTCTTGGCTATATTGAAAGTTTAATGAGACGGATTTTTTAAATATTTCATTCACTTTTTTGAGAAGTGACAACACAATAGCCGAGTAAAAAAACAGCATGACCGCAAATATAGTACCAATATCTCCAGCGGCTAATAAAAAATACAATGTAGTAGGAACGGTAATTGGGATAAAAAAGCTAAGAACAATATAAACACTTGCACTATATAAAAGCGTTGAAACTGCACTCAGCGCGATGATTGCCATGCCAACCGAAAAGACATATTGTTGTTCACTAAGTGGTGTAAAATAAATAAAAGCAAAACTATACAAACATGCCATTAACGATGTCATACCTGCTAACGCATGCATCCACAGTCGGTTATTTTCGCTGTTATTATAACGCTTGAATACGCGATGTAAGGCAAGCCTAGCCGCAACAAAAAATACAACTGCCGCACCCCAAATTAACAGATGTTCTAAAGGGATGATTTTGGCGTACCAAACTATGATAATCACCGCTGTTAACAAGTGACTTATGGCAACACGATTAGACTGGCCATAAAGTAAGCCCGTTATTTCATGATTGGATTGTTCGGCCACACTTAATTGCATAGAAGCAAATTCCTTTATTTACTGTTTTTTGCTGTTTTAATATCGGCAAAAACATAAAGTGTATGATAGCGTTAATCTGAATTTTTTACAGCTTGTTCCCAAAATTGCGCACTTATTGTATTAATTACGTTACTCTCAGCGTTCATCAGAATCGCGACACCAATATCTAGGCTTGGAGCGAATGCCACATCTGCGCGATATCCCTGCACCCATCCACCATGGTAATTTAATTTGATTCCCCTAAAATTATATATTCGCCAACCCAAACCATAATGAGCGGTTCTTAGGTGTTTTCGCCATTCTCTGCGCCGCAACTCGTTGCGTGTTTGTACTCTTGGCTGAGTCATTTGCTCGACCATCACAGCATTGAACACCTTTGGTTTTTCTAACAACAAAGCGCGTAACCATTTTTCCATATCTTCAAGACTTGCATTAATACCTGCGGCCGGCGAAAAGCGATAATAATCGTCTTTTACTTTTACTTGTCGCCATTTTTTGCGAGAAATCGCAGCGTGGGGTCTTGCCCAATTGTTGGACGCTTCGAGGGCTTCTCTACCCACTGTGGATTGCATGCCTAGCGGTTCAAATATGTTTTCTTGTAAAGCCTGAGAATATGAAGAATTTAACTTGTTATAGTATTCTTCAATCACGCCAAATAGTGCATTTTGATAAGTGTAACAATAACCGGGCTTACAAATACTTTCTAACTCTCCAAGTTCGCGCAATATTCTTGGCCGTTTATAGTTAGCTTCTATTAAATTATCGTATGCATTGGGCATAAAGCCTGCTGATTGACCAATAATATGCCTTAGCAAAATAGGTTGCTGATAGTTATCAAAATTATACTCTGGGGTGAGTGTAGAAAGTGGCGTTTGCCAATTTAAAAGCTTGTCTTTATTGGTATTGCTAGTTTTTGCGACTAGTCCAGCAGTGAATGTTTTGGAGACCGAGGCTAGCCTGAATTTTGTTTTTGCATTAATAGCATCGTTGCTGCTGTTACCTGTTTGTTTGGTTTTGCCATAAAACCTAAATTCAGGCTCATGCCCCTTTTTAACAATGACAATAGCCACACTTGGAATATTATGATCTTGAGCTTGTGAAAACGCATTTTTAATGTAGGTGTTAATCCATTGTTTGTCTTTAGAGTTAAGGGCTTTTTTTTCCTCGTTTTCGAGGCTTTCCAAAACTTGCGAGGTATCTGGCATAGCGTTAACAGGCATTAGTAAAAACGCAGACAGAATAATTGCCAATGAGATATTTATTGTTGTTTTTAGAGCCATAAACTTAATATCAAAGTTTTCCTTTATTAAAGCGCATGTTGATGGCCTTTTCGAATTTAACAATGAGTGCCGAAAACAACGTGTTATTCAGGTCAATTGCTTTATTATTACCTTAGTTTATCATCATTTTTTAGTAAATATAGCCGTATGTTATCTGCACAAGTTTGCCACCAAGCAAGAATAAGTCGCGACCCACGCTTCGATGGTTTGTTTTTTGTATTAGTAAAGTCGACCAAAATATTTTGTCGTAATACTTGTAAAGTGCGTTTACCTTTAGAAAAAAATGTATCTTATTCTGAGCGAGCCGAATCAGCATTGGCGCAAGGATATAGACCTTGCTTGCGTTGCCGCCCCGACAGCGCGCCACTTTCATTTGCTTGGCAAGGAGTGAATACAACGGTTAGTCGAGCGATTAATCTACTTAGTGAGAATTTGGCTTGCAATATACATGACATCGCCGAGAGGTTGGGGATCAGCGAAAGATATTTGCACAAACTGTTCACTGAACATTTAAATTTATCACCAAAGCAGTTTGTCCTCTATCAACGTTTGTTAATGGCCAAAGGTCTTCTGCAGCAAACACATTTATCAATAGAGCAAGTCGCGCATAGTGTGGGTTTTTCAGGTGCCAGGCAATTACAGGTGCACAGTCAAAAAATAATGAATTTAACCCCAAGCCAAATTAGGAAGACACAAACAATTAACAGAGGTGCTAATAAGTTAGACAAAGATATTAGTTTATCGTTGTCTTATCGTCCGCCGTACCAATGGTCAGGCGTTCGTGATTTTTATGCGCGACGACAAATCAATGAAAATGAGTATGTTGGCAATAATACGATGCGTAAAATACTCAATATTGAGGGCTATCCAATTCTTGTGAAATTAGAGCACGTGGGCGAAGAGAATAAATTCATGTTGCAATTCGACGCAGCGTATTCTCGTCATGTGATGTGTATTACCCGCGTCGTCAGACGTATGTTAGATCTTGATGCCGACCCAAACCTTATAAGAGTAGCGCTTGAGAATGCAGGCCTACATCATAAAGAGATTGTTGCCGGTATACGTATTCCAGGTGTTGCCAGCCAATTTGAGGCGGGTTGCCGGGCTATTCTAGGACAGCAAGTGTCTGTCGCTGCAGCAGTTAATAAACTTAATCAGTTTTTTAATCATTTTAAAGTACAAACAGACGGTGCATTTCCTTCGCCTGAATTAGTCGCGAATGACGATTTGATGTTTCTAAAGATCCCTAATGCAAGGAGACAAAGTTTAATCAATCTAGCTAGGTTCTTAATGGCAACACCTGATGCAGACCCTTCAGAATGGCTATCGATTAAGGGGATTGGACCTTGGACCGTGAATTATGTGCTTATGCGTGCCCAAGGTAGCACAGATATTTGGCTAAACACCGACTTAGTCGTAAAACAACAAGTTACAAAGCTAGCTGACGCAAAACGTGAACTAAATGACACATTAGCCTCACCTTGGCGCAGTTATTTAAGCCTTAACCTATGGAGCATGAGCGACTAATGTTTATATCGAAAATAGAGACACCACTTGGTGACCTACACATAACTGCCAATGAACATGGTGTTACGTATATTGGCTTTAGTGACGATCATCGTCAGATTTTGAAAGCTTCTGAACTTGATAGGTCTGCGAACAAAGGCAAGAGCAATGCTATAAGTGAAGCGGCAGCACAGCAGTTAGTCGACTATTTTGCCGGTAAACGAAAAACCTTCGACCTACCTTTGGATCCTGCAGGTACTGAATTCCAACAACAAGTATGGCAACAATTAAAGCATGTTAAGTATGGCGACACTGCAAGCTATATAGATATAGCGACCGCTATCAATAAACCAAAAGCAAGCAGAGCCGTTGGGGCTGCAAATGGCAAAAATCCAATTTCTATTGTGATACCATGCCACCGTATTGTCGGCAGCAATGGCACCTTAACTGGATATGCCGGTGGCCTTGACCGAAAATCCTTTTTGTTGTCATTAGAGCAATCACATTGAGAATTATAGATTTTATTGAATTATTAGTGCTAGGTGCTATTTGGGGTTCATCTTTTATTCTGATGAAGTGGGCAGTGCCTGAGTTTGGGGTTTTTGCGCTTGTGGAGGTTAGGGCAATTGGGGCAACCTTGTTATTGCTTCCTATTGTATATGTTCGCAAACAGCATAAAGATATGTTCAGCTATTGGCAGCAATTATTCATTGTAGGTTTACTAAACACAGCGGTGCCATTTTGTTTGTTCAACTATGCTATAGAGCATGTCGAAGCCGGGCTGGCGGCAATTCTTAATGCAACGGCACCGATGTTTGGCATTATCATCGCATACTTATATTTAAAAGAAACGATAGGTAAATGGGGCTTAGTAGGTGTTTTGCTCGGTTTTTTTGGCGTAATTTTAATAAGTGTGGAGCAAACCAGTGTTCCGTCTTCAAATAGCACAATATTAAACAATAATAGCGTGCTAGCTGATATTGTGCCTATTTTAGCATTGTTACTTGCTACGCTTTGTTACGGTATTGCTGCCGTATACCTCAAAAGTAAATTAGGTCACATTAAACCCTTCGCGATAGCAGCGGGAAGTCAACTTTACTCATCACTAATGCTACTGCCTTTTGCATTATTTACCTTACCTAGCTCCATGCCAAGTATGTCTGCAATTGCGAGTGCGCTTTTCTTAGCATTTGTTTGTACCGGCTTAGCTTATGTGCTTTATTTTGATTTAATCGCTAAGATTGGCGCTTCTCGGGCTATTACAGTTGGATACTTAGTGCCCTTATTTGCAATAATTTGGGCTTATATGATTTTGGACGAAACCTTGTCTACACAGGTTTTAATTGGTGGTGCGTGCATATTGTTTGGCGTAATGATGGCAACCAATATGTTGGCTATAATAAAGGCGAAAAGAAAAAGCGTGGCCACCTCAGACGTGTAAGTAATGTGTAAAAAATACTGACAATCAGCGTCATTATTTGTAAACTGGCGCCCTTTCATTTTTTGAGGATTGAAAATGGCGCTATCCGTTATCATTTTGGCTGCAGGTAAAGGGACCAGAATGAAATCTGACCTTCCTAAAGTGCTGCACAAAATTGCTCACAAACCTATGGTAGAACACATAATTGATACAGTATGTGAATTAGGTTGCGATACTGTGAACTTGGTTTATGGGCATGGCGGTGATTTATTAAAATCCTCACTTTCGCACAAACAAGTTAATTGGTGTTTACAGGCTGAGCAGCTAGGTACTGGGCATGCCGTTATGCAAGCCGTTGATAACATTGGCGATAAAGACGATGTTTTAATTTTAGTTGGCGACGCCCCCCTCATTTCAGGTGACACGCTTAAGCGCTTAATTAACGCTAAACAAAGCGCAGAATTAGCGCTATTAACGGTAGACTTGGACGATCCAACAGGTATGGGTCGCATAGTCCGTGATAACACAAATAACATTACCGAAATTGTCGAGCATAAAGATGCTAGCGATGAGCAGCGTCGCATCAACGAAATTAATACTGGCATGATGATCATGCAGGGTAATAATCTTAAACGCTGGTTGGGTCAACTATCTAGCGACAATGCACAAAATGAATATTATCTTACCGACGTGATTGCAATGGCCGCTTCAGAAGGTTTACAAATATCGTCGGCACAACCAGACTGGCATCGCGAAGTTGAAGGCGTTAACAACCGTGTGCAGCTTGCGTCTCTGGAGCGAGCCTATCAATTTAAACAAGCCGAAATACTCATGCATTCTGGTGCAAGTTTAGCTGATCCAAGCCGCATAGATGTGCGTGGAAACATAAGCATAGGTAAAGACCTGAGTGTCGATGTGAACGTTGTTTTTGAGGGCAATGTTGTCATTGGAAACAATGTATCAATTGGCGCAAATTGTATCCTTCGTGACTGTGAAATTGGCGATAATACAAAAATTGAAGCATTTTCTTTAGTCGAACAAGCTAAGGTCGATAACAATTGTACATTAGGTCCGTATGCGCGTTTGAGACCAGGTGCAGACCTTCGAGAGGGTGCCAAAGTAGGTAACTTTGTTGAAGTCAAAAAAGCCGTTATTGGTAAAGGCGCAAAAGTGAATCATTTAAGCTACATTGGCGACGCCGATGTAGGTGCGGGTTCAAATATAGGCGCAGGTACAATTACCTGTAACTATGACGGCGTGAATAAATTTAAAACGACCATTGGCGAGGGTGTTTTTGTAGGGTCTAACTCTTCACTTGTTGCTCCTGTAAATATTGATGCAGGTGCAACGATTGGTGCAGGAAGTACCGTAACAAAAGACGTTGAAAAGGACAGTTTAGCGATCGCCCGCGGTAAGCAAAGAAATATTTCGGGTTGGCAAAAGCCAGTTAAAAAGAAATAAACAAAATATAGGAATATAACCGTATATGTGTGGAATTGTAGGCGCTGTTGCAGAGCGCAACGTAGTAAACATCTTGTTAGAAGGTTTAAAACGCCTTGAATATAGAGGATATGACTCAGCTGGTGTTGCTTTAGTTAACGGCAATGAGCTTTCTATAATTCGTCGTACGGGGAAAGTAAGCGCTTTAGCCGAAGCTGTGGAACAAAGTAAAAGCACTGGCTTAGATAAAGGCACAACCGGCATTGCTCATACTAGATGGGCAACACATGGCGGGGTTACTGAAGCAAATGCTCATCCTCATGCTAGCCAAGACCGATTTGCTGTTGTGCACAATGGTATTATTGAAAATCATAAACCCCTGCGCGCTGCACTAACTGAAAAAGGCTTTAATTTTGTGTCAGACACAGACACCGAAGTTATTGCCCACAGTATAGCGAGCTATATGCAAGACGGCGGTGACTTATTCAACGCCGTGCAACAGGCCGCTGCAAGCTTTGAAGGTGCTTATGGTACGGTTGTATTAGATAAAACCACGCCAGACAAACTAGTTGTTGCTCGTTCAGGAAGTCCATTGGTGATTGGCTTAGGTATAGGCGAAAACTTCCTTGCATCAGACCAAATGGCATTGCTGCCAGTTACGCGCCGCTTTATCTTTTTAGAAGAAGGTGATGTTGCTCAAATTACTCGTACCAGTGTTGAAATTGTCGATGCAAATGGCGAAAAAGTTGAACGCGAAATTATTGAGTCAAACGTGGAGCATGACGCGGGTGACAAAGGTGGATACCGTCATTATATGCTCAAAGAAATTTATGAGCAGCCACATGTTCTTCGCAATGCGCTAAAAGGTAGAATCACCAGCGATGGCTTAGTTGATGGCATTTTTGGTGCCAACAATGCCAAGAGCGCAGATGAGATTTTCAGTCAAACCCAGTACGTAAAAATTATCGCTTGTGGAACTAGTTATCACGCCGGTGTAACCGCCAAATACTGGTTAGAACAATACGCTGGTGTGCAATGCGACGTAGAAATTGCATCAGAGTTTAGGTATCGCAAATCATTTGTACCCAAAAATAGTTTGTTAGTCACCATTTCGCAATCTGGCGAAACAGCAGATACATTGGCAGCTTTAAAACTGGCCAAAGAAAGTGGCTATATGTCGAGCTTGAGTATTTGTAACGTAGACGGTTCGTCGTTGGTGAGAGAATCAGCCTTAAGCTTCTTAACGCGCGCTGGTGCTGAAATAGGTGTGGCGTCAACCAAGGCTTTTACTACTCAGCTTGCCGCACTTTTGATGTTAACTTTGGCAATTGGCAAACACAATGGAATGTCTGCTGAAACGGCCGACGATATTGTTAGTGCCTTAATAAGTTTGCCAGCAAAACTGGAAGAAACACTCGGATTAGCTGACGAAATTGATGAATTAGCAGAAGAGTTTTCTGATAAGCATCATAGCTTATTTTTAGGACGCGGCGACCAGTACCCTATCGCAATGGAAGGTGCGCTTAAATTAAAAGAAATTTCGTATATACATGCCGAAGCATATGCATCGGGTGAGCTAAAACATGGCCCGCTTGCGTTAATCGACGCCGATATGCCTGTAATTGTTGTTGCTCCAAATAACGAGTTGCTAGAAAAATTAAAATCAAATGTGGAAGAGGTGCGCGCTCGTGGCGGTTTAATGTATGTATTTGCCGATAAAGACGCCCATTTCGAAGACGACGACACTATGCGGGTTGTAAATGTTCCTCATTGCATGGAATCGGTCGCTCCAATTGTGTATACCATCCCACTTCAGCTATTATCTTACTATGTCGCTCTTATCAAGGGCACCGATGTAGACCAACCAAGAAACTTGGCCAAGTCGGTTACGGTAGAATAAAAAGCGCTTCGGCGCTTTTTTATTATCATCTGATATTTATGCATGCAAACCACTGCACAAATATATACCTAAGCTTGTTTAAGTAATCACCTGGTCTCGGCCCTGGTTTTTTGCCTCGTAAAGCTTATCGTCGGCACGTTTTATTACGGCGTGTAAATTTTGGTCGGTATGTTTATCAAACTGAGCAATACCCATAGAAAAACTGATGCCATGTTTTTCTGGCAAACCATCGATAACTTTATTATTCCAGTCTGCTCGCAAACGCCTGAATACCAAGCTTGCTTCTGTTATTGAAGTGTTTGCCATGACTAACAGCCATTCTTCACCGCCGTATCGACCAAAACGATTTTGCTTACGCAGTGAGTTCAAACAAGTATCTGCAAAAGCTTTGAGTACATTGTCACCTAATTCATGCCCATATTGGTCATTCAATTTCTTAAAAAAATCGAGATCAATCAGTGCGATAGTTAAGGTCATATCGGTGTGTTTAGCTTCCAGAAATCGCTCTTGTGCAAACTGTAATATAGCCCGCCTATTTGGGCTGTTAGTTAAATCGTCGCGCAAAGCCATTCTTTTAAAACGATTACGGTTTTTTGTTTGGAATATCAGGAGAACAATAACAATAGTTAAAAAGGCTGAACCTAAGACAATTATCACTATCCACATATGCTGCTGACTTTGTTGCTCCTTAATCTTTAGTTGATTGACTTCATTCTCTTTTTGCAAAATTTGATTTTGATTTTCTTTTATTCGGGTTTCAAACTCAACTTTATGCCTTTGGGCTTGTTGGCTATTTTCTATTTCATATAACTTTCTTAACAGTCCAAAGTTCTCGTTTAACTTTTCATTTGCAGTTTTATAGTCTCCTTTTTTTTCGGCAACTTTGATAAGAAGTTCATTGTACGATAGACGGTAACTTTCAGAACTTCCAGACAACAAAAATTGTTCAGATTGTCGGATAATTTCTTCGGTTTTCGCTATGTTATCGCTACCTATGTAAGCTTCGCCCTGTGACAACATTACATAAGAAAGTGAATCAAGGTCACCCGCCTCTTCAAAAACTGGCTTAGCTTCCTTCAGCAAATCTAGCGCTTGTGTCCAGTTTTCTTTGTCAACAGCAATTTTGGCTAAACCGAACTCAGCCCAGGCAACGCCTATGGTATCGCCAATTTCTTTACTAATTGCGATTGCATCGACAAAATAACGCTCTGCAGGCTCATACTCGCCAAACTCAGCATAGGCGTTGGCAAGATTGTACAAAATTACCGACTTTCCAAATAAGTCGCCACCTTGCTCTACTAATTCAAGCGACGTCCTAAAGTAATTAACGGCAAGGTTTAAATCTCCCATTTCAGCAAATGCATTTGCGAGGGAACTTAAGACTTCAGATTGTGCGTTGATATCGCCAGCCTTTTCAAATTGTTCATATGCAATTTTGAGTGTTTTAACGGCGCCACCCAAATCGAGCGTATTGTTTTGGCTCAATCCTATTGCTTGGTATATTTCTCCTTTTGTGGCAGCGTCTTCAGTTTCTTCGGCTTTAGATAATAGAGGGGCGTATAAACTGGGTATCTTTTCAATATTGCCAGTCGCAAACTCAATATAAAGTTCAGACATCATTAGTCTGATGTTAATTAAAGGGTCATCTATTTTTTTAGCTAGGGGTGAGATCTGTTTGTATAGTTCTTCTGCTTTACCTATATTTTCTTGCGCCAGAAAGGCTTCTAATTTTAGGTTAGACGCGTATAAATAGGCAATATCCCAATTATTTATTTGACTATCTTGTAAGAGCAAAGTCGCGGTCTCTACAACGTTTATAGGGTCAAAACTGTTGCCATTGCGCAGTTGTTCTATATATGTGAGGGCTTCAGATTCTGTGCTAAATTCTTGTATATTTGCGTGTGCTAAATGACAGGCGAATAAGAGCATAGTTAAACTAACTAAAACGTTCTTAAAAATTCGCATAAATTAAGATGTCCAAAACACAATCAACAGATAAACATAGACCTTCCCAGTTATCGGCTATCCCCGTCGATACTTAATTGAAAAGGGAATTTACTCCAAGTAAAAAAATACTAATGTTTTTGTTTTAGATGGTTAATTTTTGGCGAATGTACCAGCTTGATACTCACTAAAAGCTTGATTGACTTCATCACGGGTATTCATCACAAATGGACCTCCTCTTGCAACCGGTTCGCCCAAAGGTTTACCGGCAATGAGCAAATATTTCGCATTATCAATGGCCGCAATTTTTACTAAATCACCATTTGTTAACACCGCAAGCTGTCCTTGAGAAATGATATCTGAGGCACCTGATAATATTACCGAACCTGCGTAAACGTATATGAAGGCGTTATGTCCCTCTGCTATTTTTTCGCTCAATATTGCGCCAGCTTTTTGCGATATAACCCAATAAATCGGGTCGACATAACTATTATCAATAACGCCAATTGTGCCGTTTTGTGTTTTGCCAGCAATGACTTTTATTTCAACATTTTCATTGTAGCTTTCTACAGGAATGTCCTTTTTGTTGTGTTCCTGATAATTTGGTTGTGACATTTTTTGCTCTGCTGGCAGGTTGACCCAAAGTTGAAAACCAGATAATAAGCCATTTTCTTGTAAGGGCATTTCAGAATGAATAATACCTCTACCAGCCGTCATCCATTGAACACCGCCCGATTCAATTACCCCAGAATTACCTGCACTATCTTCATGTTGCATTTTTCCATCTAGCATGTAAGTTACTGTTTCAAAGCCTCTGTGAGGATGTGGCGGAAATCCAGCAATATAATCTTGTGGTTTATCTGAATGAAAATGATCAAGTAACAAAAACGGGTCGAGCATATTAATGTAGGGAGAACCGATAATTCTAGTCAATTGAACACCAGCACCATCTGATGCTGGTATTCCCTTAAATACTCTTTCAACTTCGCGAGTGATGGCCATTGTCTCTACCTCTTACAATTTATTGGCGTTGATAAAACTAGATTAAGTCGTTTTTGGTTGCGTCGATGACTTTAACATCTGTTATACCTATAAATCTCATTACTTGTTTTAGATATTTAGTTGCTAAATCCATTTCACTTTCTATGGGTACGCCACCTGAAGCCATAACCAAATATGCAGTTTTATTCTGTAGTAAGCCTTCAGGGCCATTTTCTGTGTAGCGAAAAGTGAGTCGTGCTCTAGCGATTAAATCAATCCAAGCTTTTAGTACAGCCGGAACACTAAAATTATAAATGGGCGATGCAATAATGATTTTATCCGCATTCTGAAGTTCGTTAACTAGGCTATCTGAGAATGCTAGTGCTTGCTTTTGCTGATCGTTTCGTTGTTCAGGATCTGTAAAGTTTGCGTTTATCCATTGTTCGTCTATGAAAGGCAATCCTGACGCTAAATCCCGCTGCACAACGCTAACATTTGTTTCATCTTTTTTGAATTGATCAACTAATTTCTCTGAAACTTGTCGGGTTAATGAACCTTCTTTTCTGCCACTTGAATTGATATGAAGAATTTTATTAGTCATGTCTATTTCCTATTTAATAAGCTTTATGTCATCTGATTTCAAAATGTCCTTTGCGAACAAAGGCTGTCTTGAGCGAGATTACACTTGTTTTTTTCAATGCTTATAAGTTTATAGTTGCATAGAAAAAGATAAACAGGATAAAATTGAAATTATTGTTCTAATAAAAAGAACAATTAAGCATGTTATCTTGAGGAGAGATAATGAATCCATTCGAAGAAATGCAAACCTTTGTTCGAGTTGTAGAAGCCGGTAGCATTACTAAAGCGGCTGTGCAGCTAGATACTGTAAAATCGGCGGTTAGTCGGAGAATCGCTGAGTTAGAAAAAAGATTAGGAGTAAGCCTACTTACCAGAACGACCCGTACGCAAAGTTTAACCGAATCGGGTAAAAGTTATTATGAGCGTTGTATCAGAATAATAGATGATCTTGCTGAAATAGAGGCAAGTGTGAAAAATGAGCACTGCGCGCTAAGCGGACGCATTAAAATTGCAGCACCGCTTTCTTTTGGTTTAAAACATCTAGCGCCCGTGCTTAGGCTTTTTAATGAGCAGCATCCAGATGTTATATTTGAGGTGGATTTTAATGATCGCCAAATTGACATTGTGCAAGAAGGATTTGACCTCGCTATTCGAATTGCAAAATTGTCGGACTCAAGCTTAATTGCTCGCAAATTTTCGTCGGTTAGAGGCGTGGTTTGTGCTAGCCCTTCATATTTGAAAAAACATGGTGAACCGACAAATCCTGAACAATTGCAACAGGGTCACGTAAAATTACAATATAGTCTTTCTACCTCTGGCTGGGAGTTTTTTCAGGTAAATGGCGAAGCAATACAAGTTAAAATTCCGGAAGTACTTACCGCGAACAATGGTGATTATCTATGTCAAGAAGCGATTGCAGGAAGAGGTGTATTGCTGTCCCCCGACTTTATTTGTTATGAGGCTGTTAGGGCAGGAGAGTTAGTGCCAATTTTGTGTGATTATGTCAATAAAAAGCCGATAAATGCTTACGCGGTGTATCCGCAGACCAGGCACCTATCTCAGAGGGTTAGACGACTTGTTGATTTTTTAGCAGACTATTTTGGTGATACGCCTTATTGGAACTTGTACTAATTTATGCAAGCACAAGCAATGCACTAACAATAAATTGGCTCACTGGATTATAGTGTATAACTAGCTTATGCGAGTATTTCGTGTACAGTAAGGTATTGAATTTAACCTACTGAAAATTCATAATAAAATTACTAAATTTTGCTGGTAATGGAGCCATGTAGAAATGAAAAAGCCTTTATTAACCGTTTGTCTTTCGACTTTATTTTTCTTAAATGCCTGTTCTGAGGTACCTAAAGAAACTTCGCTAACGTCCAGCACTGAAACACTCACAAGCGATTTGCAACAGAGTTCGACCAACATGAGTGAAGCAGAAAAGCGTGTGCAAACAGCAGTAGACAATGCTGCTAAATGGCAACTGGCTCGCATGGACAACTTTGATACATACATTCCCACATTTTTACATCGTACTGTTGAGGAACGTGGTTGGGTGCAAGGCGCTTTTTATTTAGGCTTAGTGCGTTGGGCAATGACGACAAATAATCAAGAGTACCTTGGCTTTTTGCGGGACCACGGCGAGGCGCAAAATTGGCGCTTAGGAGACAGAACCTTTCATGCCGATGACCATGTAATTGCACAATACTATTTATATATTTACGACCAAGATCAAAACCCTAAAATTCTCGAACACAATTTGAGTGAGTTTGAAATCATATTAGATGAAAACCCTCAGATGTCGCTCGACTTTGGACCACGAGGTAAAATAGCTGATTTGGGTTACGATCACGACTGCCAAAAAAGATGGTGTTGGTCAGATGCATTGTTTATGTCACCACCTGTATGGGTGCATTTGAGTAACATAACGGGGGATGACAAATACGCGGCGTATTCACACAAAGAATATCAAGCTGTGACTGATTATTTGCTCGACCCTGAATACAATTTGTATTTTCGAGACAGCCGTTTTCTGGAGCGCAGAGAAAGCGATGGCACCAAAATATTTTGGAGCCGAGGCAACGGCTGGGTCTATTCAGGCTTGGCAAATATCATTGATATTATGGATAAAAATGATCCTCGTCGAGACTGGTATATTGATTTGTTCAAACGTATGTCGAGCAGTTTAAAAGACTTGCAGAACGACAGTGGATATTGGCCGGTTTCTTTGGCAGCAGGCCACCTTTACCCAACACCAGAAAGCAGCGGAACAGCATTTTTTGTTGCTGGTATGGCTTGGGGAATTAACAATAATATACTCGATGAAGCACTTTATTTACCTAGCGTTAAAAAGGGCTGGGATGCTTTGTTAAAAGCGCAAAAAGAAGACGGAATGCTTGGTTATGTGCAACAAGTAGGCTATGCGCCAGACAAGGTTTCGCCCGATGAAACTCAGCTTTATGGCGCGGGTGCATTTTTGCTTGCCGGCAGCGAAGTTTTAAAACTAGCGGATAAATTATAGTCCGTCGATACGTCAATGATAAAAATATCCTAAAAGGAAAAATGTATGCGACTTAGTCAAAATTTCACAGTGATCGAATTTATAAAGAGTCAAACAGCTTTGCGTCAAGGCTTAGACAATACGCCCGAAGATAAACACCTTGAATCAGCTAAGTTACTTTTTGAAAAAGTAGTACAACCTGTACGTGATGTTTTTGGCCCGACAACTATCAATAGTGGTTACCGAGGAAAAGCCTTAAACAAGGCAGTTGGTGGTAGCGCCACAAGTCAGCATTGTAAAGGGGAAGCGGCTGACATCGAAGTCCCTGGCGTTGCCAATGCAGTGGTAGCTGAATGGATCGAAGCCAATTGTGATTTTGACCAACTCATCTTAGAGTTTTATACGCCCGGCATACCTGACAGCGGCTGGGTGCATGTGTCTTATAAAGCAAGTGGTAACCGAAAAAAAGTAAATACCGCTATGAAAGAGAATGGCCGCACTGTTTATAAAAACGGTTTGATTGCTTGAGATTATGCATTGCCAAGTAAAGATGCGTACAACAAGCTGGATGGAATAGTGCATTAATTAATGCGTTTATTGCGCCTAATACTGCTAAGTTAGAATCAATATCGTTAAATAGTATGTTCGAAACATTAACACCAAATACACAGATAAATATGACCGATACTTTAGTTCGTAGGCCAAAAAGACTCATAATTATAGCCGTACTATTTTGTATAATAGGTGTTATAGCCCTCTATGATTTTTTGTTGCCCTTAATCTACTTTCAACAGATAAGCGTTAATTTAGCGTGGTTGTTGGTTCCGGTTGGGATTGGTTTATTTCTAGGTAAAGAAAGCGCGCTAATGTGGGCAAAAATATGGTGCATAATAGGCTATATTCTATTAGCTTCTATTGTTACTTTATTCTTTATGTACTCAGGCATGTTAAAAGTAGATCTATACGGAAAGAGTCACTACGGCGAGGACAATCTATTAATTGCATGTTTACTATGTTTGGCATATTTGGCGGCCGTCGCCTTGATACATTTTCAATTATATCACCCAAGAGTGACTGCATTTTTTCAAGCCAAACTAAACCCACATACCCGAGCGAGGCTTGAAAGATTAAGCAAACGTTCAACAAAATAACTTAAAAAGTGCAAATCGAGCGTCTTTGTAATTTATTGTTATGCAAAAAAGTTAAATAAATATGTAATATTTGTTAATTATTTGTGTCATCATCTGTAGCGAACACTTGATTACAATAAACATTTAAGGAGCAAATTAGTCATATGAAAAAAATTGATGCCATTATAAAACCACATAAACTTGATGATGTGAGAGTAGCGTTAAGCGAAGCCGGAATATCGGGTTTAACGGTAACTGAAGTGAAAGGCTTTGGGCGCCAAAAAGGGCACAGCGAAACATATCGTGGTGCGGAATACACAATTGATTTTCTACCAAAAATAAAACTAGAAATAGCATTACACGATGAACATGTTGAGCGTTGTATTGAGATTATCGTTGAGCATGCAAAAACAGGCAAAATTGGAGACGGTAAGATATTTGTCACTAATTTAGAGCGTGTAGTCCGCATTCGTACAGGCGAAGAGAACGAACAAGCGGTATAAGCCCACTCAAAAAGTAAATACATAACAACAACGTTCAAACACAACAACAATAGAGAATTAACATGGATACAGTAAACAGCGCCGTAGAGACTCTGGTGCAAAGTTCAAACACCTTTTTTTTACTAATTGGCGCCATTATGGTTTTTGCCATGCATGCCGGTTTTGCTTTTTTAGAAGTGGGTACAGTAAGGCATAAAAACCAAGTCAATGCGCTAGTTAAAATCATCACCGACTTTGCAATTTCGTGCATAGCGTATTTCTTCATAGGCTATTACATTGCCTATGACACCACATTTTTCAGCTCGGCCGCGGAGCTTTCAAGCAATAACGGCTACGAATTAGTGAAATTTTTCTTTCTAATGACCTTTGCCGCAGCTATACCGGCTATTATTTCCGGCGGTATTGCAGAGCGAGCTAAGTTTTATCCTTTCTTAATAGCATCTGCACTAATAGTCGCCTTTGTTTACCCATTTTTTGAAGGTATTGTTTGGAATGGAAACTACGGGGTGCAAGGCTGGTTAGAAAGTACCACCGGTGCTCCGTTTCATGACTTTGCGGGCTCGGTAGTAGTTCACGGTGTTGGCGGTTGGTTAGCCTTTGTCGGCGTGTATTTCTTGGGCTTAAGAGCGGGGCGTATTAAAGAAAATCGTTTAATTGCCTTCGCTCCTTCCAATATTCCATTCTTGGCTTTAGGAACATGGATTTTAAGTATTGGCTGGTTTGGTTTTAATGTGATGTCCGCACAAGCAATGGATGGGATCAGTGGTTTAGTTGCAATGAACTCGTTAATGGCCATGGTCGGCGGAATTATTGCTGCACTGTGGTTTGGTAAAAACGATCCTGGCTTTATTCATAATGGACCTTTAGCCGGGCTTGTTGCAGTTTGCGCGGGCTCTGACGTAATGCATCCTATTGGTAGTCTTGTTGTTGGTATTATTGCCGGTTTCATCTTTGTGAAGCTATTTACCATTATGCAACAAACCAAAAAAATTGATGATGTGTTAGGCGTATGGCCTTTGCACGGGGTTTGCGGTGCTTGGGGAGGACTAGCTACTGGGATTTTTGGTCTAGAAACACTAGGCGGCTTGGGTGGAGTATCATTTACCGCGCAACTAATAGGCACTGTTGCGGGCATTGTTGTTGCTTTAATTGGTGGCTTTTTGGTATACGGTATCGTTGGAAAACTGTCCACACTTCGACTCACTGAAGAAGAGGAATATCAAGGAGCTGATTTAAGTATTCACAAAATTGGCGCCGTTGGAAACGATTGAGCTAAACCATAATTTATCTGCAGATACTGTCTTTTAAGATGGTATCTGCAGTTTTTTGATTTAATTTGCAAGCCGCTTGGAAAAAACGGTATTTTCTACTTAAGATTTTTGGCTAAAACTCGCTCTACTGCTTCGTAGATTATACGAATATCTTCTTCGTAATAGAGTGCATTGTGCCCGGTGTCTTCAAGAGTTATAGATTCAACTTTTTTGTTAATGTCTTCAAAAGCTTCCACCATAAATTCAAACTGCTCATAAGGCACGATTTCGTCTTTGTTACCATGGATTAACAAAACGTCTGCTTTTATTTTATCTGCATGCAGAGCAGGTGAACGCGCTTTGAGCATATTTGCGTCGTTTATAGGGTGCCCAATACTGTCTTTGATAAATTTTTGCAGAATTTCAGAATCATATTTATCAAGATCATATTCTACTTGTTCAGGTAGGTGTGTAACGCCATTTACACTAATCGCGCATTTATATAGTTCAGGCGTTTTTACTACGCCCATTAGCGCCGCATATCCGCCATACGATGCTCCTACAATACAAACTTTGGAAGGATCAGCTAATTGTTCCTTCACTAAAAAAGCGACTGCATCTTCGAGATCTTCTTGCATTTTTGCGCCCCATTCTCGATATCCTGATTCTTGGAAAGCTTTTCCATAGCCAGATGAACCTCTAAAGTTTGGTTTTATCACTAGATATCCACGGGTGGCAATAAATTGAGTAAAGTCACTATAATTTAATGTATCTCTTGATTGTGGGCCTCCATGTGGCATAACTACTAATGGTAACGCCTTTGAACCATCGAATTCGGCAGGCGCATACAAGTAAGCATTGATCGCTTTTTTATCTCGAGTGACATATTGCACCTTAAATCCACTAGCAAGCTTTTTGCTTGGCAAGCTGGAATATGGGTAATTTAAAGTGCTCATTGAATCGTTTTTCATATCGTAGGTAAAATAGGTGACAGGGTTAACTGACCCCCACGATTTAATAATGGCATACGTATTGTTATCAGCAATACTACTAAAATTAAAATTCTCACCTTTAAAACTAGCAGCGGCCTTGTCGTAGATAGCTTGTCTGTTTTCGCTAAAATACTGCGATCGATATATGTCACTTAAGGTGGTATAGCCAATAACTTCATTGTCAAAACCAGACGTAATAACACTAACAATATCTTTATTCGGAAGCGATACTAAAACCTCTCGTTTGCCGTCCTCAACGGTTATTAATTCATGGTAACCGGTTTCTTCATTAAGCTTTCGGTAAACCAATTTGCCATCTTTAATGCCTGCTAAATCGGTCATCTCTACTTTGTTTTTATCGGTGTCTTCGTCATCGAAATAAATAGTATCAACCAATTCCCAATCATCTTCGGTTTTGTTATAGCTGAGTATTTCAATTGTTTTTGCGATTCGCTTGAAATCGTATCTAAAAAGTAAGTTACGTTTAGTATCGCGAGAGTAAGAATAAGTGAATCGCCCGCCAATCACGACCCTTTCAGAATCGCCATTAGTAACGTTAACCTTGTACAAAGTGAGCCTTTCACGAGAGTATGCTGCCATAAGGATATGATCAGGTTCATCGGGTAAATAATGGATAACATTGGCTAAGTTTCGGTTTCGTTTGACAGTTCTTTCGTCATTCATTAACTCTACCATGTCTTGACCATCTAATTGGGTCGAAACCATGCGACCAAACATATAGTAATCGTTAATATCAAAATCTTCTTTTGACTCTGCATCTTTCCTAACCTTGGAAGTATTAAAAGGTACTAATAACTTAACTAAAAGCCGTTTATTATTTGCCCAACTAACACTGTAAGGTCTAATAACTCGATCTCCGAATCGGGCAATGACTTTTGATTCTTTTATATCAAACACAATGACTGCGCGTTCGTCCCCGTTGTTCCAAACGGTGGCGATGTGTTTGCCATCGGGCGACATTTTTGCGGTGAGCATATCGGGTGGTGCGAGAAAGTCATCAACAGTTAACTCATTAGCTTGCAAAAACGGATGTGCTGAAAACAGAGTAATAGATAGAGTGATTAAAAGAGTAATAAACTTCAACGGTATGTCCTTATTTTTGTTGTTATTTATGCCTTAAATTAGTGCGCGTGAACGTTACTTAACCCAAGTAATTTCCATACTAGCATTATCTTGGCTACTGTAAATACTTATGTTTATTGTTAAATATGTGGAATGTTTGGGTGTCAGCTTATTTTGATAACACTGAGATATTGGCTCTTTTTCGAACCACATTTGGTATACAATTGTGTATAACCAAGCATTGAAGTTATGCTAAATATCAATAAAGAGAATAAAATGGCAAACAACGACAGCTATAAAAAAAGTAAAATTGGCGAGCATTCGCTCAAACCAGAAACCCTCATGATGTCTTATGGTTACAACCCTCAATTGTCAGAAGGTTCAGTCAAACCTCCGGTCTTTTTAACATCAACTTTTGCGTACCAAACCCCAGAAGAAGGTGAAGAATCTTTTCATATTATGGCGGGTCGCAAGCCTGCGCCAGAAGGCAATGTAGGCGGCCTAATTTATAGTCGTTTTAATCATCCCAATGTGGAAATTATTGAAGACCGACTCTCGCTATATGAAAAGTCTGAAAGTTCGGTGGTTTGCTCAAGTGGAATGGGCGCCATTAGTGCAATATTATTAGCTTATTTGCGTCCTGGAGATGTAATTGTACAGAGTGCTCCTTTGTATGGAGGGACAGAAACGTTAATCCGTAAGTTTCTGCCTCAGTTTAATATTCAAACTGGGGAATTCATTAACGGTTTAGATGAGTCTGAAATGTTAAGTTCACTTCGTGCTTCAACTAAGAAAGGACGAGTGGCAATGGTTTTTATTGAATCACCCGCAAACCCCACCAATTCTCTCGTCGATTTTGCAGCCTTAATGCGCGTGCTAGACATTATAGAAAAAGAAACCGGTCATCGCCCAATTAGTGTATGCGATAACACGCTGATGGGGCCTGTTTTTCAACAAGTGGTACCTCAAGGAATCGATATGGCAATGTATTCCTTGACAAAATATGTGGGTGGTCATAGCGACTTGGTTGCAGGTGCGGTGTGTGGTAGTCGAGAAATGTTACGCCCAGTGCGGGCAACACGTGGTGCCTTGGGACTAAATCTTGACCCTCACACTAGTTGGATGATTTCTCGCTCATTAGAGACCTTGAGTATACGTATGGAACGGGCGGCACAGAGTGGTAGAAAAGTTGCCCAATGGATTGCAGAAAATCCCTATAGGTCGGCAAAGCTACTCCATCCCGATTTTATTGAAGATCAAGAATATAAAAACGTTTACAAGCGACAGTGTTCTGGACCCAGTTCTACGTTCTCATTTGTATTGGATATTTCTAAAGCAGAAGCATTTCGTTTCATTAATAACTTGTCTATTTTTAAGTCTGCGGTGAGTTTAGGTGGCAGTGAAAGTTTAGTCTGTCACCCAGCAAGCACCACCCATTCTGGAGTAGCGGCTGAATTACGCGATCTTTTTGGTGTAAGCGATGGCTTGATTCGTTTGTCGATTGGCTTAGAACATCCAGATGACCTAATTATAGACCTAGAGCAAGCATTTAAGGCCACGTTTTAATACTGTGGATCTGAATTCGTTTTGAGAAACATTTTATGAAAATAGCCGCTAATTTTAATGAGCGAGTAGTAGTACATTACAATGACGTCACTTGGCTTAAGTCGCCAATGCCCGGTGTAGAAAGAAAACCACTCGACCGAGTTGGAGAAGAAATTGCGCGAGCAACGAGTATTGTTAAATATGCGCCGGGTAGTCGTTTTTCTCCACATATACATACAGGTGGTGAGGAATTTGTTGTTCTGGAGGGCGTTTTTCAAGATGAGCATGGTGACTTTCCGGTAGGTTCTTATATTCGCAATCCACCTGGTTCAAGCCATACTCCAAGATCTGATGATGGCTGTACGATATTTGTAAAACTATGGCAGTTCCAACCAGAAGATAGCGAACACTTGCGTGTGCAGATGGTTAACGCGAAAGCCTCACCTCTTGGCTCCAACGAGCATATCCAAGTGACCCCTCTGTACGAAGGCAAATTTGAAAAAGTGAGTCTGTTGCGCATGGATGCAAATACACGATTAGTAGTAAATGCTATAGGTGGAGCCGAATTATTGGTGATGGCGGGAGAGGCCACAGAGAAGGACGATACATTGGTCAAGCATAGCTGGTTAAGATGTCCTATCAATTCAGAGCTTACATTGCAAAGTGGTGCGAATGGAGCAAGCATTTGGTTAAAAACGGATCATTTGAAAGATGTCGATAAGCAAATAGCACGAGTCAGTCTTGCCGTTTAGTGATAATGTAAGTGAGCAAAGATAACTCGGAGATATTTAACTGAAACATAAACAAATGAAGACTTTGTCCAATAAACAAGCTATGCGTTATAGCCGACAAATACTGCTGCCAGACTTTGATCTAGAAAAACAAGAAAAACTCATTAATAGTAGCGCAATAATAATAGGCTTGGGTGGCTTAGGCTGTTCTGTGAGCCAATATCTTTGCGCGGCTGGCATTGGTAAACTAACTCTAGTTGATGACGATACTGTAGAGTTAACTAACCTTCAAAGACAAATATTGCACTTTGAGAAAGACTTAGGTTTAAGCAAAGTCGCTTCCGCTCAAGATACTTTGAACCATATCAATAGCCATACCGTTGTTCAAACACATATCGAACGTCTCAGCGAAAATAAACTCGTTGAGCTATTAAAAGAAAATGACATTCTGATTGATTGTTCAGATAATCTAAGCACGCGTAATAGTCTAAACAAACTTGCCTATAAAAGCCTAACGCCATTAGTGTCTGGTGCCGCTATTCGAATGGAAGGGCAGGTGTTTTGTGTTATACCTTCAGAAAGTTCATCCTGCTATGAATGTCTTAGTCGTTTTTTTGGTGAGCAAAATTTAAGCTGCAATGAGTCAGGAGTGATGTCTCCTGTTGTTGGGACCATCGGCTCTATGCAAGCAACAGAAGCGATAAAAATACTGACCCAATACGGACGCCCTGCCGTCAACATTCTCCAAGTATATGATGCAATGGAGTCAACTTGGTCTCGATTTAATGTGACACCTTTTGAAGCTTGTCAAGTGTGCGGTTCAAAGAGCGTCGTCTAGTTTTTCACAAGCCTGCGCTTGTACTTTATTTTCAAGATCTTTACAGGAAATCTTAGACATGGCTTGGTAGCATTGAAGAATTGGCATGTAATATTGCTTTTGGTCTAACTTTTGATGCATTTGATACAAACCATTGCATGCTTCTTTTGCAAGGCCATTTATCATTTGTTGCATTGCAGGCGGGATATTTTCGTCATTGCCAATTTGCTTTGATATACACATTTTTATATTGTCACACGCAGCCGTCGCCGCCTTTTTAAGTATCTCGTCGGCAAGTGCATTGTTGGGTGATATTAAGGAGCCAATCACTAATAGGCTCAGTGCAAACAAGGGTGCAAAAAAGGGTGCAAACAAGGGTGAACCACTCAAAAAATAGTGGTTAACATTAGGAATATGGCTATGATTCATTTGGTTCTCAATCGCAACATCTTTTAAAAAAATATCAACAAATGCTTACAAATACACTTTGCTATTATTTAAATAGTCATGCAAAAATACACTAAATATAACAACATAGCTTTTAATTTGTGCACCGTGGTGCAATACAACTAACGAATAAGGTATTTACATTGATTCAAAAACATATCGGATTTTTGCTAGTCATTATCGCAATTGGTTTATTTGTTCCAGGTATCTTGCTTACTATGTTTACATTAACAATGGAAATGGCGGTAGACGTGTCAGGCTCTTCATTCGCATCTGAATTAGTCAATAAAAACCTATCAATTATTACGACAGTTGAGGAACTATGGCAACAAGATAGGTTTTTAGTATCTATCCTTATTTTCGCGTTTTCAGTGTTAATTCCTATTTTTAAAACGGCGATAGTAACAGCCGTATATTTTATAAAACGACAAGACTTACAAATTAAGTTAATTAATTTTGTCGCTGTAATTGGCAAATGGTCTATGGCGGATGTTTTTGTTGTTGCGGTATTTCTTGCGGTTTTGTCAACTAATCATGCCCAAAGTGCTGAACAACAGCAATTAAGTTTTTTAGGAATGAAAATTGGATTTGAAATAAGTACACAAACCTTGTCTTTTGTCGGGCAAGGTTTTTACTTTTTTGTGGCTTATTGCATTTTGTCCCTGTTAGGGACACAGTTAATGTTTCATGGTTTAAAAGCCCAAGCAAACACAATTATAAAGAATAAATAACACTTTATATTTTGTTATGCGCTTGCACAAAGGCTACAAAATCGTCTGCAGGTAAAGGTTTTGACCAATAATAACCCTGCCCATAAGCGCAGCCTTTTTCTTTAAGTGCTGCTGCTGTTTCGGCATCTTCTACGCCTTCAGCCACATTCTCTAAATCCATTGCGTGACTCATCTTGATAATCGCATTCACAATATGTTCAAGTTGTGGGGTAGTTTTCATATGCCTGACAAACGACATATCAATCTTTAGGGTAGACGCGTTGAATTTAGATAGATAGTTTAGATTTGAGTAACCAGTGCCAAAATCGTCAATAGCAAAATACACGCCTTTTTGTACCATAATATGAATTTGTTTTTCAATAGTTTCAGTATCATCAATAAAAAGTGATTCAGTGATTTCTAATTCTAACAAACTTGGGTCTAAATGATTTTTCTGCAAAGCCCTAAACACATGGTTGGGTAAGTTACCTCGTTTAAATTGAACCGGTGACAGATTCACAGCAACGCTAATACCTTGCAGACCAAGTGCTTGCCATTTTGCGCACTCTGTACAAGCTTTCTCTAGGACCCAACGACCTATTTCGACAATTAGTCCAGACTCTTCAGCCACTGGGATAAACTCATATGGAGGTATTAGTGTATTGTCTTTTTTCCATCTGATGAGGGCTTCTGCGCCGACAATCCGATTATTACTCAATTCTACGATTGGTTGAAAATACAGCTCAAATTGTGATTCGTTTATCGCTGTTCTTAAATCGGAATTCATATTAATTCGGCGAGTAATAGATGCTTCCATCTCACTTTCATAAAAATAACAATTGTTTTGCTCATCGCGCCGAGCTTTATAAACGGCAAAACTTGATTTACGATTTAGCGCTTCATATGTTTTTCCGTCAAATGGGGCTACCGCTACACCGAGTGAACAATTGGATTCTAAATCGTACTCAGAAATTGAAACCGGAGCGATGGCTAAACGGATAGCTTGATGGCAAAAATCCTGCAACTTAGTATAGTCGTCTGCATGGGTAACAAAGGTAAACTCTATGCCTGAGGTTCTATAGACTGAAGTGAAATCATCTTGCAGGCTTTTGAATCGTTCGGCTAAGGATATGAGTACTTGTTCACCAAAACTGTGACCAAATGAAGAGTTAATCCAACTAATATTATTTACATGTAGAGTAACAAACCCAATGATAGAGGTATCTCTACGTTGTTCAATCAGTGTTTTTTTTAAGTCAATTTTGCATTTTTCGGCGTTGCCAAGACCGGTTACGTCGTCAAAAAGTATAAGTCTCTCTGCTTTTTGCTTAACTAATTCATAATTCTTTTTAGACTCTGACAGTTTTCTCATAAGACTTTTAAAATAGCCCGTAATTAAAACTATCCCAACACCGTAAACTGCGAGCAAAATAGACATTTCAGTGGCTTTTGCCCAACTTGAATTATTGGCAATAATCGTAGGCTCAATAATATTTTTGGATAGGGCATAAGCAAAAAAATAAAAGCTTGTCACCATATAGCATGACAAGGGAACGATCATGGCCCGGCCACCGAAAAAGGCAGCAAATATTAAAACACAGGGATAAAACAGCAAGACCGTATCATATAAACCATCGCCATAGAATGCTCTCGATGAAGTGAATATGACTACTGTCCATAGTGTCATTCCTGCAACAATGTTGTAGGTGTCGTTGGAAAGAAAACTTAAAAAGCTAGCTAACAATATTGCGGCAGCAATACCTTCAATCATCCATTTAGTATCATTTTGTATCCAGGCATTACTAGCCAAAGCAATAAACAATAATATGAACAAATAAACGATAGAGGAAACCTGCTTAACACGAGAAGATAAATCGTTCAGCGTCAATATAGTGGTGCCCATAGAGCCCCAAATTGATTGGTCCTTGTTAATCATGAATCGAATTGTTCTCGGTTAATTCACCCGCGAATTTTACTGATTCTTCAGGGTTATGATTTTTGACTTCTTTAACATCGTACATTGCCTTGTCAGCTAAATTTATAATCCTTTGTAAATCTTGACCATCATCAGGATAAAACGCCGCACCTACTGAGCTTCCAATAGTGACGTTTTCATTAAAGTTTCTTAAAAAATAGGGTTTTGATATTCTTGTTAGTAGTCGAATAATAAGAGATTTTGCTTCAGCTACGTTGGCATCTGTTAATAGTAATACAAATTCATCTCCTCCCCATCTGCCGCCAAAATCGTCTGGGCTGAGTGTTTTTTTAATTTTGTCAGCGACAAATACAAGGATTTCATCGCCAGAGTCATGTCCATACACATCATTTACTTGTTTAAACCAATTTAAGTCAATTAATGCTAAACAAAATGCTTGTTCTTCTTTGAGTAAATGAGCGATTCGTTTTTCTAGGCCTTGTCTATTAAGTAATTGGGTTAATTTGTCGAAATCGGCCTGATGAGCTAATGTTTCTAATTCTTTTTTACGCTTAGAGATATCGTGCAATGTGATTTGATGATATTCACGCAATTCTTCATTGACAATATTAGTTACGACAACTTGTACCCAAAAAGCCTCGGTACTTTTTTCGTTTAACAAGCGGTATTCACCTATTGCAATTTCGTCGTATGCAAACGATTCTTCAACAGCATTCATCAAGGCTTTTGGTTCACAGAAAATATTTTCTAATAAAGGACCATAGCTTTTCTTGAGCTGTAAACCTAGTTTATCAATAGTATGCTCAAATGCAGTGTTAAAAAGTAAGATGTCACCACGAGGCTCCATCAAGATAATCGGTGAAACAGAGTTTTCGAAAAGCATTCTAAATCGCTTTTCCAGGCCTTCAATCTCTTGCCTTAATTTTCTTTCTCGTTTGAACTGATTATCTGTTTTTTCTAGTAATACATTAACATCTTGCACTAATTCGCCAAGTTCACTCTTTTTATGAAAATAAGGAAAAGCCAATCTTTCACCGTCACCGGGTATGGTGTTGTGAAGCGCTTTAGCAATTTTGATAATTGGCTGAGTGATCAACAAAAATGCAACTACAATCGCAACAACGGTAACGACTAGAGCTTGTATAATCATTGCAATAGAATTTTCCATTGCGAGCTTTTTTGCTCGGTTTTCAATATAGCTTAGGTTCGGCGCTATTGTGACTAAACCAATGGATTTATCTGCTTCAAAAAGTGAGGAAATTGGAAATATTCGGGGCTCGTTAAATGGCTCGTTATTGCTGGTAACTTCCTCGCCTTCAAAGTTCATCTTTGCATTTAGCACAACAACATTGGTTGCAAGACCGTCGACTACTTCTTGAGCTAGGTCTTTTTCGGCTAAATAAGCCGCAGTACCTGCAGTTGCCTCAATAGTTTTATATAAATTAGTGATGCTCTGCTGGGCAATTTTTACTTCATGATTAAAGGTCAGTTGATAAAAAATTTGGGTCGATAAAAAGCCTATAGCGAGCGATGAAAATCCGATCACTATAGCTAGTCTTAATAACAGCCCGCTTTTATTCATCGAAACGATACACCACTTTTAGATCATCCGTGACATTGCTCTCGTGTATATATGCGATAGCAAACTCGTTTTCTTGTATAAACTTAATCGTTTCGTCCTGGCTGTCGGTCTCTAGCGGTGGTCGAGCACGACCCGAGAATTTCACCCTTGACCAATAAGCATTCACTCTTGCCAATGGCATACCGACTAAAAGTTTATAAAAAGTGGCTTTTGTTTCGCTACCGTCTGCTAGGTCAATAGGGATTGCTTTAGAACCATCAGGGAAAGCAACAAATTTACCCATATAAAGATCAATAACCTGAGTTTTCTTCAATATGCTGGTTGGATTATTCTTATTTACGACTAATACAAGATCTTCGCCTTTTACAGAGAAAGATAGCGTCAGTAGCATTATAAGCATTAGCCCAATTGACTTATTTAAACCCGCCATTAGTACAAGAAACTCACACTTGCAAACAAAGTATTGATGTTACCAGTGCGAAGGTCAGCAGGACTATTCGGCGTTGGCGGTTGCCAAAAGGTGCTCCCAGCGCTAGTAATTTGGGTGTGGTCGACTTGCAAAGTAAATGAGATGTTTTCTGCAAAATCCCAACGCCAACCAAGCGAGAATGTTTGTTGGTTACTCTTGTAGTAGTTAAGAACCAAACGCGTCGCTTCATAAATTTCCATGCCGCCTGGAATTTGCGCTAAGGCTATTTGGTTTGCACCAATATCACTTTCATCAAAGTTATCTGAACGACTCATCGCAATTGATGCAAAGTAGTTATGTTGTCCACGGTGAAATATTGTACTAACGTACCCTGTGGTGACTTTTTTAATAGATAAAGTGTCAGAACTGCTTGTGGTAATTTCAGACATCAAGGTAAGAGAATCAAGGCGATATTTACCGCTAACTGAGATATACGATGCCCATTTATTATTTAAGTCAACTTCATTAATAAGCGAGACTGCATTGGGCCAAATAAAATTGAAATTCGGCACAAACATATCAAAGGCAGTTATTGCCTCGACCAGTGGTGCCACATCGGGTGAATCAATTTTCATGATGGTGTGGTTCAGCGCTAAATCCCAGTCTAATGACTGCAGATCAAGAGCAATACCAAAAACATTATCGAAATCAGCCGAAACACTTTCTGTGTTACTAAAAGCATTTACAGTGGACTTGGTTTGTCCATGAAACACTTTTGCCGAAAATGTCTGCTCACCAAAAGGGCGGCTATAGGTTACATCAACTCCGTCAAGAAAACGATGAGGGAGCACTCCATAAACTTCAGCCGGTACATGAGCCCATTGATATGCATAATCAATATCTCGATATTCGGTCAATAAAAATAAATCAAAAGCTGTACGACCTACCCGAAAGGACCAAGATGCACTTGGTGAATATCTGGCAAAAAACAGGTTGACAGCATTGTCAAAACTCAGGTCATCTTGATCACGATATACTGCTTGTACCACCACATCAATTTCAGGATTGAAGATAAAGTCAAACTGGATGCCAAGCTTAGTTGACTCAGCAAAATCAAAATCACCTTTAAAAACGGCACTAGTTTTAGAGAAATCCGCTCGATAGCCAAATTCTTCTGAATCATTTAATGTTAAGCCGAGTGTACCAAATCCTGATACTTGAATATCAGGTTTAGCAAAAGTGATGTTGGATATCAATAATAGAAAAATGACATATTTAGTCATGCAAACCGAAACCTATAAATGAAATATTAACGTATATTTTCACTATAGGTTATCGACGAGGTAATGCCTTACATTAGCTCATTTACTGACAATGATTAGCAGACCCTACTCGTATTCACTCATGCAGATATTCCAAAGTTCTTGGTCGACACTTGTTGGGCGCGTTAAGTCACTATCTTTTTTAAAGCTATCTCTGATTTTGTCTATGGAACCAGATTCATTTAAATAAACATAAGCAGCCTTAAGTTTATCGACCACAGCAGAAGGCGTTGTTTTATTCAATGCTAAGTAATTTCCGCTTAAGTTTTCTGACGATATACGTGCTACAGGTTGCACAAAACCAACACTCAAATCGACATGCTCCAGTTGACTAGCGATGCTGGTAGCAGAGCCAATAATGAGATCAATTCTACCTACAACAAATGGTTTTAGAGCCCCGTATTTACCGCGATAGAGTATAAGGTTTTTATTTTCATCAAAACCAAGCTGTGACAATAAATCAATATAAGAGGCATCGCTTGACGTACCTAAAATGTAGTTTGATAAGTCTGTATTAGTGTTGATCGAAATGTCATCTCTTGAGGTCAATTTGTATACACAATTAATGCCAGAGACTAGCGGGCCGACCCACAAAAACTCGTCTTCGCGCTCTTCTTTGCGTGCAGTTGAAACAAGACCCGTGCTAGCAGTATTTTTAGTCATACGCATGGCTCTATTCCAAGGAAATAAGGCAAAATTACAATCAACACCAGCGTGTTCGCAAAGCGCTTTAACTATTTCGACATTAATTCCGGTAATATTCTCTTGTCTGGCATAATTATAGGGTGGAAAATGTTCAGTATGAATAGTCAATGCATGGGCAGGTTCTTGAGCGTTAACAAAAGCAATATTGCTCAACCATAGTATGCAGGCACTCGAAACAAAAATAGGAATGTTTTTTGTCAATTTCATAAAATAAAAACAACTATATTTGGCCATAAACTCAGTATTTTGAAAGGTTGAAATAAAACATTCGATAATATAATTGTATCGGCAATAGACCAATTTTCAATTTATATTTCTATGTTTTTTTAGTTTAATAGTGTTTAGGCTATTTTTCTAATACGAAGAATAAGCAGGTAAAATCGATGCATACGTAGATAGTGCCTATATCCGCAAGCTATAAAAAAGAAGTTAAAAAAAACGCCACGTATGCAGTGGCGTTATTCTTTTTTAATGCACGATTACTGCAAAGTTGCTGCTTCTAGTGTTTCGGTAATCACAGTATCAATAACATGTATTACACCATTCGTTGTGTAAATGTCTGTAGTTGTCACATTAGAGCCTTGGATTTGTAACGAAACTTGAGCTTGGTTCACTTTAAACCATACATCTCCAACGCCGTCACCATTTGCATCGCCAATGGCTGTGTCGTTAGCAAAGAAATATAAAGGACGACCTTGATATGCTGCTTGCATTGCGCCGTCGCCACGCTCAATTGTGCTCAATCCTGGCACGCCACTCACCATATCATCTGTAACCAGAACAGGAGGCCAATTAGCTGCACATCCGTCGTTACAGTTGGAGCCAGCTGAACCTAAGTCATTATTGAAAACATAAACAGTAAAGCCAGGATTTGAAGAACCCATGCCACCTACTAACATTTCGTTTTCTGCATCATAAGCGACTTCTGCATTTTCATCGTTAACAGATTTAGTAAAATTGACTAAGTTCACTGTTACATCGTTCTCTGCAACAGTGTCAACGCTACCGCCATTCGCGGCGTATGCTTGAACTGCGGTAACTTCGCCAGCAACGACGTGTTGCAATAACACAGTCGACAAAGCGTCGGTATCCAATAGTAAGCCATCTAACGCAGTGTCTTCGATTTTATCAAAAGCAGCGTTAGTTGGAGCAAAAACAGTAAAGGTAGCCTCTTCGTTGGCTAGAGTATCGACCAAATCGGCAGCTTGCAGGGCTGCAACTAGAGTTGAGAAATTATCATCGGCTAATGCTGTTTCTGCAATATTTAGTGTCGGTTCACCGCGCATGCTAGGCGGCAAAATAACCTGATCGATCACGTGTATTACACCGTTGTTAGCAACTACATCTGTTGAGGATACCGCAGATGCGTTTACAAAAAGTGTCGAATCAGTGAAGCTTAAAGCAGCGTCTTGCATATTAGCCATTTCGACAAGATTATCGTCTGACTGTGCTAAAGTAACCGCCGCATCCTGCAATACTGCAGACCCTGATACCACGTGATATAGCAGTATATCACTTAGTGTGTCTGTATCATTTAGTAAGGCATCGATAGTGTCTTGGCCAAGTAGTGCAAATGCTGCATCGCTTGGTGCGAAAACAGTAAATTGTGTGCCACTTTCATCGGCAAGCGTCTCATCTAACCCGGTAGCTTGTAAAGCCGCTACTAAGGTTGTAAAGCTATCGTTTTGAGAAGCAACTTCAACAATATTTTCACCTGCAGGGGGCACATCCACGTCTGCTACTACTACCATGTCGATTACATGTATCACACCATTAGACGCATACACATCTGGCGTAGTTACGTTGGCGCCTCCAAATGTAATTCGATCGTTATTTGTATTGATGCCTACTGGGATTTCAGCGCCCGATGCAGTAGCCGCGTTCATACCTGCGAGTGTATATGCTGTAATCGAATCTATAGTAGCATCTGGGACAACGTGCTGTAGTAAAATAGCTTCAAGCACTTCAGGATTTTCGCCTAAAGAAGTTAACACATCATCTCCGAGCATTTCAAAAGCAGCGTCGGTTGGTGCGAAGACGGTAAACTCAGCATCAGGGTTAGACAAAGTATCAACTAGGCCCGCTGAGGTCAGTAAGCTCGCCAGCGTCGTGAAGTTGCCTGCAGCAACAGCCGTTTCAACAATGTTGGCAGTTGGATCACCACGCTCGGCTGGCACAGTTAGCACTGCATCAATAGCATGAATAATACCGTTGCTAGCTTGGATGTTAGTAAAGGTTACTGAAACTCCATTTATTAGCAAAGAATCGCCTACTAAGGAAATAGCGATATCTGCGCCATTTACTGTCGTTACAGCTGAGCCAGCAGCAGCGATTGCTGCATCGGCATCAACTGCTCCGGGCAAGACATGGTAAGTTAAAATACTAGAAAGGGTATCTGTGTCGTTTAATAAAGCCGTTAATGTATTTCCACCCAAAGCTGCAAAAGCCTCATCGGTGGGAGCAAATACTGTAAAAGTTTGTGAAGTATCTGACAAGGTAACATCTAGGCCGGTGGCTTCAAGCACAGCAACTAAGGTGCTAAAGCCGGCATTGCTCTGTGCAATCCCAACAATTGTGTCGTTGCTTTCAGTGACAGGTGGTTCTTGTACTTCTACTTCATCATCGTTATCACTGCCGCAACCCTGCAGGACAATCAATGAAAACGCTATTGCTATTATTTTCATGCTAAATTTCATGTGATGTAACTCCGAAATGGTAATAAAATATTAGAATAATTCTTACCAATCGATTTACGCCCTGTTTTTTCCGCGAGATCAGCTAACAAATATTAAAAAAAATTTAGGTAGCGATAGCTAGTCCAAAGCCCTTTAAAAATAAAGTAATTAGGGATTATTACAATTTTTTAACTTTTTTATAAAATGTACACTTGTAGCAAATGAAATTGTCAAGCAATCACTTGCAATAAGCTCTTTTGGAAAAAAGCGAAGGTGTTCTTTCCAATTAAGCGAATTGTTTCTCTATACAATGCACCGAACTAAAGGCAGTGTAATGGATGTGTTAGACTCTTTACTTTAATGCTGCTGATTGTTTGGAAATAAATTGATAGAACTTTTTTCTTACTCGCTTAGTTATCAAACCTTAAGTTTGCTGTTTTTAGCTGCTTTTATGGTGGGTATGGCAAAAACCGGCGTGGCAGGGGTTGCCATGTTGACAGTGCCTTTGATGGCGCTAATTTTTGGGGGTAAAGCTTCTTCTGGATTAATGTTACCCATCCTTATCATGGCCGACCTGTTTGCAGTTAAGTACTATCATCGACACGCAAATTGGGGTTACTTGATAAAGCTTTTCCCTTCAGCAGCATTGGGCGTGATAATCGCCACGTTTGTTGGTAACGAAATCGATGATCGAACTTTTATGCTTATTATGAGCGTTGTTATTTTTATTAGTTTGGCGATTATGATTTGGATGGAGACTGCCAATAAAGAAGTGATACCAGACTATTGGTGGTTTGCCATTTTAATGGGTACTTTAGGTGGTATTACTACCATGATCGGGAATTTAGCTGGCACTATTATGGCTTTGTACTTATTAAGCATGCGCCTGCCGAAAAATGAATTTATTGGCACCGCAGCGTGGTTTTTTTTAGTTATTAATGTTTTTAAAGTGCCCTTTCACGTATATAGTTGGGAAACCATAACGCTCAATTCATTTTTGTTAAACCTAACGTCGCTTCCGTTTATTGCGATTGGTGCCTTTTGTGGGATAGTGTTAGTGAAAAGAATATCTGACAAACACTATCGTTGGTTTGTAATAGCGATGACAGCCCTTGCTGCGCTGTACATGCTATTTTAATAATGTCATGGCGTATTAGGCTTTCCCTGACAAAGTTGCTTCAAGCTCTTCTAAGCTCTTACCTCTAGTTTCAGGTACTATCTTCATGACAAGTATCAATCCAACGAGCGCAAATGCACCGTATATCGCAAATGTGGTTGCGGCCCCTAGGTTTTCGAGTTCCCAAGGAAAGGCTTGTTGCACTAAATAGCTCACGAAGCTATTAACAATTCCTACTGCTGAGATAGCGAGTCCACGTAAATGATTAGGGAAAATTTCAGAAAACAACACCCACATTACAGGTCCCAACGAAACCGCAAACGAGGCTACAAAACCAAGAATACCAATTAAAATTAATGTAGCGTTTAAATTTGCGGCGGCTTGTATAACAGCACCCTGATGTTGTTGAAAACTCTGTTCGCCAATGATTGCGATAACCGCATTTTTAAAGTCGACGTCACTTGTAAATACTTCACCGGCAATAACGTTGAGTGAATCGTTTCCAAGCAAACCTGCCAAAACAGAAAGGTCGTCAGCTAAAAGTTGATACGTAGCCATGCTGTAACCAATTGTGCATATCGACATACTGATAATGACGCCACTTAGCCCCAGCAATAATAAGGGTTTTCGACCAAGTTTATCGATAACAGCCATGGCGATTAGTGTAAATACAATATTAATTAAACCAACCCATATCGCTTGCATAAAAGCGGCGTTGGTGCCCACGCCACTTTGTTCGAAAATACTGGGAGCGTAAAAGAAAATAGCATTAATGCCAGTTGCTTGTTGCGAAATGCCTACTACTAGACCGATGATGAGGGCCAAACGCATCTTTGGTCCAAAAATCTCAGACAAACGCTCTAACAATGGTAAAACCTTTTCTCCTGTTGTAGATTTTATTTCGGACATAATGTTAGCGAGCTGCTCACCACTAGCTTTTGGGTACAAGCGTTTTAAAGAGCTTTCAGCGGCAGATTGTTGCTGTGTAACTAAAAGCCATCTCGGGCTTTTGGGAATAAAAAACAAAGCGACTAACCAAACAATTGCCGGAACTATCTCCATGCCTAACATCCAGCGCCATGTATTATCGGCAACGCCTAGACTTTGCGCTAAGTCACTTCCGCTTTGACTCCATTGCAAAATAAAGTAATTAGAAAAGTAAGCAGCAGAAATACCTACAACAATGTTTAATTGGTTAACAGATACCATTTTACCGCGGTTTTCAGGCGGACTAATTTCAGCAATGTAAATAGGCGCAATCATTAATGAGCAGAAAGCTAGGCCACCAATAAAACGAGCTATAAAAAGCGCATCATGAGTAGGAGCCATAGCTGAAAACAAAGCACTTACCAAATACAATACCGCAATACCAATTAAGGTTTGGCGTCGTCCAAAAGTATCTGAAATATAGCCTGCCATCAGGGTGGCTAGAATACCCCCTAGCGTTGGCGCGCCAACGATGAGGCCTTGTTCTACTGACGATAATCCAAACTCGGTACTAATTTGCCCAATTGTGCCGGATATGACCGAGGCATCAAAACCAAATATAAAGCCGCCTAGCGACACCATAATTGTGTATAGAACGATGGGGTTGATTTTCATACCGCTATTTCCCTTTATTATTGTTATATAGATTTATTTTTGGCTTAAAAAATCTTTGATGACTTCTTTATAGTTGCGACTTACTTTTATTTTGTCGTGCTCACCAAGTAACAGAAAGAACTCGCCTTTGGTGTGAGGCAATACTTTTTTAATATAGTTTAAGTTAACAATGGTAGAGCGATGAACGCGTTTGAACATGTTTTCGTCTAACTCACTAAGCAGCTCTTTCAAGGTGCCACGCTTAATAAAAGTTTGACCTTTAACATGCAAACAAATGTAATCGCCAGCAGCATCAATCCAAGCAATTTCAGATTGCTCTAAGATATTAATTTCGTCGCGGTCTTTTACAATGATTTTGGCGTGTATGCGAGCATCTTGCTCAACTTGAGACACAGCTTGCGGTTGCACAGAATCGCTATTTGCAGTTTTTGAAGAAAATGCTTCTTCATTCATTTTATTTATTGCATTTAGGATTTCGCCTTTGTCTTTAAGGTGCCTATCTCTAATAAGTAAGCGTTCTTCTGTTCGCACTATTGCCCGAGCGACTCTGTCATCGTCGATGGGTTTCAACACGTAGTCAACAGCATTGGCGTCAAACGCTTCAAGTGCGTATTGTTCATAGGCGGTTGCAAAAACAACTAATGGCATCATTTCGCCTTGAACGGATTTTATTACTTCTAAACCGCTAATACCTGGCATTTGTATATCTAAAAAAATAAGATCAGGCTCAAGCTCATTAATCGCTTTTATCGCTTCTCTTCCATTACGACATTGGCTTATTATTTTTATTTGAGAGTGTTTTTTAAGTTTTGCAGCCATTAGCTTCAAAGCAAGTGGCTCATCATCAACTAGAATGGTGCGGATTGAGTTTTTCATTTAAGGTTCAACCGCTTCTTCATATGGGATAGAGATAATCGTGATCAATCCCCCATTATTTGGCATATGTGATTCTATTTCAAATTGATCCCTGTAAAGTGCTTTCAAGCGTTGATATATGTTTGTAATACCAACGCCTTTTTCGGCTTTTAAAAAATCAATTTCGGGAATTTCCTTTCCTGAACCAGAATCACTTATCGTCATTATTAACTTTTTCTCGGCATTAACCTTCGCTTCAATTTTTATCCATCCGCCCGTTTCACTTTTTGCAATGGCATGTTTCATCGAATTTTCAATTATCGGTTGCAGCAGTAATGAGGGCACTACAGCTTTCTCAGCTTGAGGTTGAATGTCTATATCCACTTGTAAGCGTTCATCAAAACGCGTTTTTTCAATTTCTAAATATAGGTTAAGCGCATCAATCTCTTCACTCAATGAGGTTTTAGTGCTTGGGTCAGTATCGAGTGAATAGCGCAAAAACTCACTCAATTGTACCGACATTTCTTGTGCTTTGCTTGATTCGCCAATTTCGATAAGAGAATTTATCGCGTTGAGGGTGTTACATAGAAAGTGCGGGTTTAGCTGATAACGAAGCATTTTAAGTTTTGCGTCGCGCGCGTCACTTTGTGCATGAACGCGTTTTAGGTGTTCTTCTCTTGTCGTTGCTTCAGCTTGTAACATGACTTGATGTTCGTGCTGGAGTAATTCGTAATAACGTATGCCATGAAACAGGCCGGTCCAGCATAAAAAAATAAAAATACCACTAAAATACCAACCACCAAATTCTAACCAAACATCCTCAAAACCGGTCAGTTGCACATACATTTGCATGTGTAGTAATGTCCAAATGAAAGCGATGCCAAGCACTAATGTAAGGCCTGCTGCGGTGCGATAAGATAAAGGGAAGCGGCTTAAAAAGTTGAAGGACTGGTGTAAAAATAAAGAACAGGTTATGCCAATAATAGCTTGCATAAAGCTATGGATAAAATTGTTTGAGTTGACGTTACCGTACCAGAGCGTAACAGTGAAAAAACCAACCACGCACATAAACAGCCAAAATCCAATCTGCCAAAACCAAAAACGATACCGCGGGTTTTTTTCGATGGAAGTTTGAACATACGAGAAAATATTGGTTGTCAATGGTATTCCCTGGTCAATTGTGCGCAATTTTGCAACATTTAGTTTACACATCCCCATAAGGGTAAGCTAGTTATGAAATCCATTTCAACTGACGACAAGTCCTTTTTGTCGAAATACACTTGAGAGTCGGGGCGATCTGCTTTGCAATCGTCCCATAAGTTTACGTAACATTCAATTTACATCTTGTAGGGTTAAGTTCAACAAGAAAGGGTATTTTCTGTGCTAAGACATTTTCATTCATATGGTCAAATGAGTTTTAACTTACGCTCATTCCTTGCGCTTATTTTAAGCACTTTAACATGCATAAACATAGCCCTTGCTGAAGCCATAAAAGTTGAAATTGTAGAGAAGGATGAAGGGTTTGTCCTAATGCGAGGCGGGGAGCCTTACCTCGTAAAAGGAGTTGGCCTGGTAGACGACAAGTTGCAGCGTGTTGTGGATTTTGGTGCTAATTCGATTAGAACTTGGTCAGTAGATGACAATGCTATGCCCGCTAAACAGCTTCTCGACAAAGCACATGCCTTGGGCCTAACCGTGTCATTGTGTTTGGAGTTTGCAAAAGAGAGGCAAGGTTTCGATTATAACGATCCTGTAGCGGTGGCAAAGCAACTAGAAGCATCTCGACAACGTGTAATGAAGTATAAAGACCACCCCGCACTTTTGACATGGATCATTGGCAACGAAGTGAATTTTGCATATGAAAACCCCAAAGTGTTTGATGCAGTAAACGATGTCGCCAAAATGATCAAAGAACTTGATCCCAACCACCCTACGACTACCGCACTTGCTGGCTTTGACAAAAAGGCGCTAAAAGACATAAAAGAAAGAGCACCAGTACTTGATTTTATTAGTTTCCAAATATATGCAGACCTGATGAATTTACCCAAATACATCAAAGAATCGGGCTTTGACCAACCCTATTTTGTTACTGAATGGGGCGCAGTAGGTCACTGGGAGGTTTATAAGACGCCTTGGGGAGCACCTGTTGAAAATACCAGTTCTGAAAAAGCCAATAATTATTATCGGAGCTATTCAGAAGTTTTAGCGCCATATGCCAAACAAGCTATTGGTAATTACGTATTTTTGTGGGGACAAAAGCAAGAAAAAACACCTACTTGGTATGGGATGTTTTTACATTCTGGAGAAATTACAGAGCCTGTTGATATTATGCATCATATTTGGAAGGGTGAGTGGCCGGAAAACCAATCTCCAAAAGTATCTCCAATTACCTTAGATGAAAAAACTGCATTTGATGATGTAATGGTTAAGCCTGGCCAAAAGCTCGCCGCAAAGCTTTACGTTGACGACCCCGATAATGATAGTTATGAGGTGATGTGGGAAATACGAAAAGAAACGACCTCTGATGCAGTTGGCGGCGATGAAGAGTATTTGCCAAGCTTACTTAGTGGATTGGTTTACGATGCAAAAGGCAGCCAAGCGACAATAAAAGCACCACAGGAATCGGGTCCATATCGATTGTTTGCGTACATATACGATGGAAATGGCAATGCAGCGCATGCTAACTTCCCATTTTTTGTCGATAGTCAGCTAAACTAATCAGTTTTTTAGTAGTTTAATTAATCTGGCTTGCTTGATTACTGTCAATGAGTACACTTTAGACACTAAGCGTTACTAAAGGACACATAATGTTAGTTCAACTTACTCCACTCCAAGCAAGAGTTATCGGTGTCTTGATGGAAAAAGAGGTGACCACGCCAGATCAGTATCCACTTTCTTTGAATGCGCTAATGCTAGGGTGCAATCAAAAGAGTAATCGCTATCCGTTTATGCAACTTAGTGAAAACGAAGTACAAGACGTATTAAATGAATTAAGAGAAAAAAACCTGACATTTGAAGATAATAGCAGTGGCAGGGTAGTCAAATATAAACACCGGTTTTGCAATACCGAGTTTAGCAGCCTTAAATTTACTCAACAGCAAACTGCAATAGTGTGTGTATTGTTGTTAAGGGGGCCGCAAACTCCCGGCGAATTAAGAACTCGCACAAATAGGCAAGCTGAATTTGAGAATGTGGCTGAAGTTGAACAAGTGCTGCATTCTTTGTTCGATTTTAATAGCGAAGCAATAGTCGTGAAACTAGCTAGAGAACCTGGAAAAAGAGAGTCTCGTTTTGCGCATCTTTTTTGTGGTGACGAAAATATTCAAACAGATAATTCCGAATACAATAGTGGTTCAGCCGACTCAAGTATAACCCAAGTTAGTGTTTGCACAGACGATGACGCAGTAACAAAAAGACTTTTAGCTTTAGAAGATCAAGTCTCATTCTTAAAGCAAGAGATTACTGCATTAAAAGAAATTATAGAGCCCTTCAAATAAATCAATGCTTTCGTTTAGTAAATGTATTTTTTGTATGACGTAGGTATTAATTTCAGCCTTCCCAAACTAGTCGATAATAGTTTATTTTCCAAACTCTGGGTGCAGTAATTCGCATGCACTGTGTTCGTAGTCTTGTGTCCAAAATATTAACTTACTAGATTGGGTAGTCATTACAAAGGAGAAGTAACTCAAGTGATAAAGGAACTTATAAAACGCTTGTTTGACGCATCAGTGCATATGCCACATATAAGCGAATACGATGTATTTGTTAAAAAATCAGTCTTAGATGAACTCATAAATAGACAAAACTGGCATAGCTTGTTTGAATTATATTTAAGTTGTTCTGAGGCAGACCGTCATTTTTTATTAGTGAGTATGTATGAGCACGATGGCCGTTCACTATTTCAACAACTACCACAATTATTCCCGCAAAACTATGTAGCACATTTAATGCTTGGTGCTTATTTAACGGGTAAAGCTCTTCACCTAAGGCGTAATTGCATTGCGAGTCATATCGAAGACCAAACTTGGGAAGAAATATTTATAATCTCTGAGAGGGCAACTCAAGCTTTGTTAAGAGCAATCGAAATTAATGCCTATGACCCTCAAATATATTTTCCCCTGATACAAGTGCAAACTATTGACAATGAGAAACGTGATGGAATGACAAGCTATATTAATGCAGTTACGTCATCGACTAAACATCATTACCCACTGTATGTATTAGTGCTTACTTTTTTGACCAAAAAGTGGGGTGGTAGCTACGAAGAAATGTTTTCTTTTGCAAAACATCATAGTGGCTCAGAAAACGCCGAACCATGTATGCAAGGTTTAATTGCACTGGCGCATATTGAGCGATGGTTGGGTTATGCTTTTGACGAAGAATACGAGCTACAAAAGCAATATTTTGAAGATGAATTCATTCAACAAGAACTTCACACGAGCTATAGCCTTTTTAGAAAAAACGCCAAGCAAAATGGCTTTTATAGGACGGCTGCTAATCAATTTGCTTTTGCGTTTTATGTAAGCGGACAAAACGACCTATTAAAGGATGCACTCTTGTTTCTTAATGGGCATTATTTTACACGACCATGGTGCTATGGCTCAGCAGGCGAGGCCGAAGTATTGTCAGATGCCCTTAAAAGGGTAGGACTAAATTATTAGTGTCTCTTTATCGGTCATTTATTGGGTGCATGTTGTAATATAAAAAGCAATCAATAATCAAACAGGCTCTAGCACTTTACTAGAGCAAAATTAGTGTATATGCTTTAACTTTAGTCTATTACAAATAACACTTACGTCTTAACTTAAGTAGAAAAACAAAGGAAACATCCATGTCTATCCAAATTAGTCTCGAACTTAGTGAAAGTGACTTAACTCATTTCCGCGAATTAATGCAGACGGCAATTGAAAACGCTAAAGCTTTGCCTGCTGATGAAGTCATAAGCAAAGCTCAAGCACTATGTGAAGAAATGGAAAGTGCGTCAGTTCCAGATTTTGTTAAGACAAGACTGGTTTCACTAGCAAGCCTAATAGAGGCGCTGCAAGATGAAGAATGGCAAATTCCAGAAGATGAAAAAACCGAAATCTTAACCTCATTAGCTTATTTTAGTGAACCACACGATTTAGTCCCTGATAATATTCCTGGCTTGGGTTATTTAGACGACGCTATCATGATTGAACTTGTCATCCAAGATTTGTCACTTGATCTTGAAGCCTATACATCTTTCTGTCGTTTCCGTAAAACAGAAGAAAATAGACGCGGTTCAGATGCAAACGTTAATCGTGAGAGTTGGTTGGCTGCTGGCCGCACAGAGTGTCGATCTCGCTTACGTCGCGGCACACGTAGACGTTTGTTTTCTCGCGGTAGATAATTAAACTAAATAAAAAGTATTTTATGAATAAAACACCATTAGCGCTTAGCGTTTATGGTGTTTTTTTATGGTTTGTATCTAATTCCATCGCTTTTTATCCTCGTCGGAGGCGCTTTCTTGACACTCTCCTACTAATTCAGTTGCTTCTCTTAACTGGGAATAGTCTAATTCGATATATCCGTGTCGACAGTACTCTGTGCTAGTAATTTTTTCTTCTAGCAAGGCAATGAATTTTTCACGTGTGTTGTCGTCCCTTTCATTACTGCGATTTATCCCTTGCCCTTGCTCAGATTCTTGAGGGCGTGATTGACGGTTCCCTTGCCCTCGACCACCCTGTTCACCTCCGCCTTGCCCGCGAGAACCACGGCCTTGGCCTCCCCGTTCATTATTGCCGTTACCCCTGCCACGCTGACCTCGTCCTTCACTTCCTCTGGTATTTGTGATGGTGAAGACAAAGCGTTTTGACCCATCTGATCTTATATCGGTGATAAATGTTGGTTCTGCCCTTTGCTCATGTTCCGGCTTTGTAGCGCAGGCACTTATAGTTAGGGTGATGATGAGTATTTTAAGGCAGCTTAAGTAATGCATAGTTTTGTTTCCAAGTAATGTGTCCAAGCAATGTTTCCAAGTTGCATTGGTTTTGTAATGGAGTAAACCTAACTTAATTTTTTTGGTAAATTACCCAAAAAAGTGGTTTATATTTATGGTTAAGCGGACTATTTTATCTTCAGAGTATGGAGAACTTGTGCAGGAGTTAAGGAAAAGAGGTGCATCTCTAAACCATTCAAATAGTAATAAACATAGAATGTCTGATGATTACCTTATTTGAGTGTTCTTGCCTCTTCCATAAACTCTTGATATTCGTTCACGTAAGTCTCTTCTTTAAGTACTTTGCTTGAAGGATCTATTATTAGTTTATCAAAAGGACCCACTTCAATATTGACTTGGGTTGAAAGGTCGAGCGTCAATACTTTACCGTTTAACGAGATATCCAGCGGCATAGGAAAGTATTTATCATTTTCAATTTGCCAACTCAAGAGCACGCGACCTTCACTTTGCTCTTTCACCACTTTTGGTAAACTCGCTTGGTATAAGTAAACGTCAAAAAACCAAGTATAGTCTTGACCAGTCACCCTATTCACAATCTTCAAAAAATCTTGTGTATTAGCGATAACTGGCGAAAAATTACCAGGTTGCGGATCAGGCCTACCATAAACTAACTCAGTACTTGCCGCAAAAAAGTGTTCGTCACCTATCAAGTTACGCAAAGTATGTAAGACCCATGATGCTTTGGAATAGATATCGCCTCCAGGCCCCGTTTCTTTTTGATATACCTCTTCAACCGAAAGTGTTTTATTGCCGACGATAGGAAATGAATTTCTGACCCCAAGACGTTTACTATGCATATACGCCATGTATACGTAGTCACCGTGCAAATACTGAGCATACAAAGGTTGCAAATAAGCACCGAAGCCCTCGTGTAACCACATATGGTCTGCGTTTTCATTAGTTAATTGATTTGCAAACCACTCGTGAGCAAATTCGTGATGCAACAACCAATCAAAACCATATTTATCCTTTTTGTAATGGTTGCCGTAAGCATTAATAGTTTGGTGCTCCATCCCTAAATGAGGTGTCTCAACCACACCGATTTTATCTTTAGCAAAAGGGTAGGGACCGACAAATTTTTCGAAAAAGTGGGTTATTTCGAGAAGTTCTTTTGTCAGTTCTTGTGCTTTTTCTTTAGATTCTGGTAAATGATAAAAATAAACAGGAATTGTATTGCCATATATACTTTGATAAGTCGTTTCAATAATCTCATACGGTCCTATATTCAGTGCGACTCCATAGGTATTTTGTACGGAATTAGCTTGCCAATGATAAGTTTTAGTTTGTCCTTGGTCGGTGATATTGGTTAGCACACCATTGGCGGCGGCGAATAAATCTTTTGGAACAGTAATGTGCATACTCAAATTTTTTGGTTCACCGACTGGGTAGTCAATACAAGGCCAAAATAAATCACAACCTTCTCCCTGAACAGCGGTCGCGATCCAGTCTTTACCTTGCGATGTTTTTGACCAAACAAACCCACCATCCCAAGGCGCGTTAACTGCCACTCTTGGTTTACCTGAATATTCAATCGTTAGCACTACTTCTCCTGATATTGGTGTTGGTAGTGATATCTTTAACAAGCCCTCCGGATTTGAATACATACTCTGATCCAGCGGGGTATCATTAATTTTAATAGCATCAATCTTAAATAGGCTATCTAAGTCAATCCCAATTTCGCTTCGTTGCTTACTCGATATTAATGTTAAAATACTCTTACCAGAAATACTCTTTTGCTTAGGAAATACAGTAAAATGTAGTTCAGCATTAGTGATCATTAAGTTTTTCTGCGATTCAGGAACAGCACCGTCTGATTTCATAGTATATTTGGTGCGCAAAGGTGCTGGTTGACTTACACAAGCGTTTAAAAACAAAACACCAGTCAGTATTACTCCAATAAAAAACACCTTCATTTATTATCCCCTAGTTACGCACGTAATTGTGGTATAACCTTATCTTAAATTTACGATAATTAATATGCAGCAGAATCACAATATAGGTGATTTTGATGTTTGAGTGCGGAAACAAATTGATGACAAACCTTGATAAACCTAAGCTGCTATTGCCAGCCCATCGGCATGTTGATGAAAATGCTCGTGCAATATTGGCGGTTATGACCCTTGAGGAAAAAATTGGTCAGTTGTACCAAATTTCAGGTGAAATACCACATATTGAAGAGGGGTTAAGACAAGCCTTGCAATTAGGGCATTTGAGTTCAGTCATTAACGAAACGTCGGTTTCAACAATTAACGAGATGCAACGCATTGCGGTGGAAGAATCACGCTTGGGTATTCCCTTGTTAATTGGGCGTGACGTTATTCATGGTTTTAAAACTATTTTTCCTATTCCTCTGGGGCAAGCCGCTACTTGGTCTCCAGATATTATTGAACAGGGTGCAAGGGTGGCTGCTACAGAAGCTGCAAAGTGCGGTATCAACTGGACTTTCGCACCTATGATAGATATTACTCGAGATCCTCGTTGGGGTCGCATAGCAGAAAGCTTAGGCGAAGACCCATTTTTATGCTCAGTATTGGGAAGCGCAATGATAAATGGTTTTCAAACAAACGATTTACACAACAATACTGCCATCGCTTCCTGCGCTAAACATTTTGCAGGTTATGGATATACCGAAAGTGGGCGTGATTATAGCTACGCCAATATTAGCGAAAACGAATTAAGAAATGTGGTGCTCCCGCCATTTCATGCTGCTGTCAAAGCGGGTGTCGCTAGCTTTATGTCATCATTTAGTGATTTAAATGGCGTACCGGCAAGCGCCAATGAGTGGTTGATGCAAGATGTGTTGAGGCAAGAGTGGCAATTTAGTGGGCTTGTGGTCAGCGATTGGGCTTCTATATCTGATTTGTCAGTCCATGGTTTAACGGAGAACGACAAAGAATCAGGCATACAAGCACTGCAAGCAGGTATCGATATTGAAATGGTAAGTCAATGCTACCGCAATCATATTCCCGAACTTTTAGACGAAAAACGTATTTCTATTGAGCAAGTTAATGTTTTAGTCTCCAACGTACTAAGAACTAAATTACGTCTTGGTTTGTTTGACCACGCTTACACCGACCCTGATCAATTTCCAAAATTAGTGAATCAATATAATCGTGACCAAGCCTTATTAGCAGCGACTAAAAGTTGCGTGTTACTCAAAAATGAGCATCAAATTTTGCCTCTTAGTCGCTATAGGTTAAAAAATATTGCAGTACTTGGGCCTTTGGCAGACGATCCTTACGAACAACTGGGAACTTGGATATTTGATGGGAACGAAAATGACAGTGTAACTTGCTTGAGGGCGATCAAAGAAAAAGTATCCGAAACGACTCAAGTCAATTTTGTTAAAGCCTTAAATACATCAAGAAGTATGAGTACAGAGCACTTTGCCGAGGCGCTGAAAGCTGTCGAAAATGCTGATGCTGTTATCATGGTTTTAGGCGAAGAGTCTATTTTGTCGGGCGAAGCACATTGTAGAGCCAATATTGATTTGCCAGGCGCACAAGTTGAGCTTGTAAAAGCGATAAAGACGCTGGATAAGCCGAGCGTTATGGTAATTATGGCTGGTCGGCCATTGACCTTAGAAAATGTCGTCGATGATGTAGATGCTATTTTGTACGCTTGGCACCCCGGTACAATGGGCGGATCAGCTATCGCCAACCTAATTTTTGGTGACGCTGTACCTTCAGGCAAATTGCCGGTCACTTTCCCACGTAAGGTTGGCCAAATACCACTTTATTATGCACAAAGAAATTCTGGGCGTCCTGTCAATGAATATAACTTTGTGGCGCAACAAGACATCCCCATAAGAGCGAAGCAAACTTCGTTAGGGATGGCAAATAATCATCTTGATACCCATTACTCGCCTCTATATGCATTTGGCTATGGTCTGTCTTATGCTAGGTTTGTGTACCAGAACTTGGTCGTCCATTCGCCTAGCATAAGCACAAAGCAAAATCTTAAGCTCTCGGTGAATGTTAGTAATGTTAGCCATACAACGGCTGAAGAAGTTGTACAGGTGTATATCCGAGATTTATACGGCAGCATTACGCGCCCAATAAAAGAGCTCAAAGCTTTCAAACGAGTCCTTATTAAAGCTGAAAGTAATATCGATGTCGATTTTGAGATTAGCGCTAGCAGTTTAGGTTTTTATGGCCGAGACAATAAATTTGTCATTGAATCAGGCCGTTTTCACTTGTGGGTAGGAGGCGATTCCAACGCCTCACTATTTGCTCAATTTGAGATCATTTAACGCTTTTGTCTAGCCGGTGTATTCAAAAAGAGGTGTGCTGTAGTAACGTTCAGCCGTATCTGCAAAAATCGTGACTATATTTTTGTTGGTATTTTCTGAGCGATACGCAACCTTTGCGCTTGCATACATAGCAGCACCACAACTGATGCCTATGGCCAACGATTCTTTGCGGGCCAATAAGCGCGCATATTCTATTGCCTCGCCGTCGCCAACGGTTATGATTTCGTCTATCAAACTTGTATCCAAAATATCCGGTACATGACCAGAACTGAGCCCTTGTATTGCATGAGTGCCCTTGCGACCTTGTGATAACACTGGGCAACTTGCGGGTTCAACTGCTATTACCTCTATATTTGGATTATAGGCTTTAAGGGCGTTTCCTACTCCTGTGAGCGTGCCACCTGTCCCCACACCAGCAACAAAAATATCGATTTTGCCTTGTGTATCTCTGATAATTTCTTGCGCCGTGGTACTGGCGTGTTGATCAGGGTTTGCTTGGTTGCCGAATTGGTCTAGCATCAGCGCATTTGGATTTTGAGCAACCATTAACTTAGCTTGGTCAATAGCCCCTTTAGTGCCTAACTCTTTTGGCGTAGTGACTATCTTCGCGCCATAATGGTGAATCATTTTACGTCTTTCTATCGACATATGTTCTGGTATAACAATGGTTAACCTTATGCCGTAATACGCACAAATCCAAGCACAAGCTACACCATTGTTGCCAGAAGTCGCATCTATAATTTCAGTTTTATCTGAAAAATTTTCAGATGCCATTAACGCGTCTATCATTGCAATAGCCGGGCGGTCTTTAATTGAACCTGCAGGATTGAAATATTCAATTTTAGCTAATACGTTTGCACTTAGTTTTAAGTGCTCACCTATACGCTTCATTTTTACTAAAGGAGTATTGCCTATAGTTTGCAAAATGTTATCGTATACCTTGCCTCTTATACCTGCATTTTTGAAATCTATAACTTGATTTTCTTGCTTGAGACTTAATTCATGTTTGTTGATACGCATATTCATATTGGTTTTCGCTATGGCTAAATTCTATGCCTATATCATGACGCGATCTTATTAGTAAAAAGTTGCTAAAAATTATAATTAATGATGATATTATAGAAATAAATACTTATTTAAGAATAAAAAATGAAAGAAATTACTATTGATAAGCGAGATAAAGAGATTTTGCACTTTTTACAACAAGACGCAACAATGTCAATTGCAGATATTGCCAATAAAGTTGGTTTAAGTGTTTCGCCTTGTTGGCGCCGTATTCAAATCATGGAAGAAAATGGCACTATTGATAAAAAGGTTACACTACTTAACCCATCGCATTTAGGTCTATACATGACGGTATTTGTGCAAGTAAAGGCCGCCAAGCATGACAAAATATGGCTAGAAAAATTTGCTAAGCATACAAGTGCGTTTTCTGAAGTGACTGAATTTTATCGAATGAGCGGGGCTTACGATTATTTGCTAAAAGTACAAGTAACCGACATGGCTAGCTTTGACCATTTTTATAAGCGCTTTATAGGAGGAATCGATTTGCTTGACGTGACCTCAAGTTTTGCCATGGAAAACATCAAGTACTCTACTGCGATGCCACTTGATCATTTATAACAAGCAGTTATAAGCTTTGTTTCATTTTGTTGGACCATTCCATTGCTTCGTAGTGCATTTCAAAAAGCTCTATACTTGGCACGGATAACTTTTTAGCTAAGCGCTCAATGCTTTGCCAATCAGCCACTTCAAAGGCAATGCAGAGTCTGTATTGAACCGCCAAGTTACTCTCGCTCTCCATTTTACATAAGACATCTTTAATATCGCCATTGAATGGCAATTTGCTAACAATTGAAGGCATAGGGGTG
>NZ_JAVRHX010000020.1:0-783 GCF_031846345.1 Glaciecola petra
TAAAGATAGAGTTCAAAAGTAGTGGTTAGGGCCAACAAGCCTTAAAACATTTTTTGCCTCGTGAATAGATCAAATGGTTTATTGCGAGCAGTTTGTTTTAAGTGGCAAAATCGTTTGTTCTAGCGTGATTAACTGGAGAAGTGGATATCCCACCGTCTCCGTTGAACATGCACACATCGGTTGCGCAAGATTTTATCCTAAGGATAAAATTTGCACGATAGGCTTGTAGCTCAGCTGGTTAGAGCGCACCCCTGATAAGGGTGAGGTCGGCAGTTCAAGTCTGCCCAAGCCTACCATTTACCACAAACACTTGCTTTGCAAGTGGGCGTTGCAAACATGTTTAAGCGGAAGGAGACCTTCCTGACATGTTGCCTACTCGCTAAAGGGAAAGGTTGTTTTCGGTTTTGGTTAGTTAGCAACATCCGCATTGCCTATATCTCAAAACGGACGACTTAATATTATGGCTATAATTAGTCAAGATTATTAAGTGTAGATGTTCAACCATTGCTTTAGTACTGATGTAAGGGGCTATAGCTCAGCTGGGAGAGCGCCTGCCTTGCACGCAGGAGGTCAGCAGTTCGATCCTGCTTAGCTCCACCATTTATTACAAGCACTTTCATTTTAAGTGGGCGTTGCAAATGTGTTTAACCGGAAGTTAACCTTCCTAACACATAGCATACTCGCTGAAGTGTCGATGGTAGACACCTTTACACCATACAAACCTTAATAAATAGGTTCCCTCATGATGAAGGTGAGAAGTTATTTATTAGGGTTTTTTTAAGC
>NZ_JAVRHX010000021.1:0-778 GCF_031846345.1 Glaciecola petra
TATCAGCCGCCCAGCGATTAGCGAGCAGCGTTTAAATATGACTGACCATGGGAAAGTGCGCTATGAGTTGAAAACCCCTTATCGAGATGGAACAACACACGTATTCTTTGACCCTCTCGATTTCATCGGCAAACTAGCCGCTCTCATTCCGCCGCCTAGACTCAACTTAACAAGATTTTTTGGCGTGTTTGCGCCTAACAGCAATCTTCGTGCGCAAGTAACGGCCTCACAGCGTGGGAAAAATAGCCCTAAACTAAACAATAAAGAAAATAGACAATCTGACAAGCCTTATCACGCTAGGAGCATGAGTTGGGCACAAAGGCTAAAACGTGTCTTCAATATAGACATGACTGAATGTGAAAAATGCCAACAGCACAATGTAACGATAATTGCCTGCATAATCGAACCTGCCATCATACACAAGATATTGTCGTATTTAGACAAACAAGGCTCACCTATCACTGGCAACAATACCAGAGCACCGCCGGTTGTAGCTTTAGAGAATAGGGTTATGTTTGATGATTTCACCATCCAAAGAGATTTTGACTTTGGCGCATGACACACGAAAAACACAATGATGCTTGAACATGCCATATGTTGAGGCAAGGCCCTTCGCACCTAACTATCTAGATTTCAGTACCAAAGGCCAGTTTACTCAATCACTGCAACAAAAAATATTTCCCAAATTTGTTCAACACCACAAATGAGTAACCATAAACCCATCCTCAAATGCAGCTGGCACAGAGGCTAGTCTATAGTGTTAATTTGTCTTATACTC
>NZ_JAVRHX010000022.1:0-572 GCF_031846345.1 Glaciecola petra
CGTGCCAATTTTTTCTTTAGGGAAAATCTTGCGCAAGCGATGTTTGTAATTTCAACGGAGACGTTGGTGCATTCATGGGCTCGCATGGCATATTTAAGAATAGAGACACCATACCGAAGTTTTTACAAAGATATGTAGAAATGGGGCTATAGCTCAGCTGGGAGAGCGCCTGCCTTGCACGCAGGAGGTCAGCAGTTCGATCCTGCTTAGCTCCACCATTTATTACCAACACTTGCATTGCAAGTGGGCGTGGTCAAGGGCTTAAACGCAGGGATATCCTGCTGAGCTTGACTACCTCGCTACAGTTAACAAATATTCACAGCTAGCTATGTGTTGAAAAGTGAACATAGGCTTGTAGCTCAGCTGGTTAGAGCGCACCCCTGATAAGGGTGAGGTCGGCAGTTCAAGTCTGCCCAAGCCTACCATTTACCACCGACACTTGCGTAGCAAAGATGTTGCCGACACGTTGAAGGTATTTGGTTTGGAATAAGCAGTATGGTGTAACGATAACCTTAATAAATAGGTTCCCTCATGATGAAGGTGAGAAGTTATTTATTAGGGTTTTTTTAAGC
>NZ_JAVRHX010000023.1:0-542 GCF_031846345.1 Glaciecola petra
GCTCCCACTGCTTGTACGTATACGGTTTCAGGTTCTATTTCACTCCCCTCACAGGGGTTCTTTTCGCCTTTCCCTCACGGTACTGGTTCACTATCGGTCAGTTAGGAGTATTTAGCCTTGGAGGATGGTCCCCCCATCTTCAGTCAAGATAACACGTGTCCCGACCTACTTAATATGACCAACATGATACGTCGTGTACGGGGCTATCACCCTGTATCGCCAAGCTTCCCAACTTGTTCCACTACATCATGCTGATTCGGCTGTTCCCCGTTCGCTCGCCGCTACTAGGGGAATCTCAATTGATTTCTCTTCCTACAGGTACTTAGATGTTTCAGTTCCCTGCGTTTGCTTCTACACCCTATGTATTCAGATGCAGATAGGTCCGAAGACCTGGGTTGCCCCATTCGGAAATCGTTGGGTATAACGCGTTTTGTCAGCTTCCCAACGCTTATCGCAGACTTACACGTCCTTCATCGCCTCTAACTGCCTAGGCATCCACCGTATACGCTTATTCACTTAACCATACAACCCTAATACAACTG
>NZ_JAVRHX010000024.1:0-444 GCF_031846345.1 Glaciecola petra
CAATCAGACAACACTACCGTAATTAAAGTCAAAGATCGCGGCAAAGGTATAGCCGATGATTCATTAAATAGTGTCTTGATTCCTTTTTATTCAACCAAGTCTAACGGCACTGGGCTCGGATTAGCCTTATGTCGTGAAATTATCGATGCCCACCATGGCAATATTGCCCTATATAATCGTGGTAATACTGCACAAAAACGCGGTAGTGCAAGCTTAGCAGATGCCGAACAAACAAGCAGTCCCGGAAACAACATTCATACAAGCAACTGTGGCTTGGTTGTAAAAGTGACCCTTCCTATTCTATAGAGATAATCCCATAGAAAATGCCATACACTTAGGGAACAACATGAATTGAAGCAGGAGATTGCTGCCTGCACAGCAATGACTGAAGACTCTATGAACGGATGGCACTAGGCCACTATTAACAAAGAGCTATTTAAATGA
>NZ_JAVRHX010000025.1:0-379 GCF_031846345.1 Glaciecola petra
TGTGATAAGTTTTGCTAATCCTTGGTGCAAAAATCATCCCTAGGATGATTTCTTGCGCAACCGATGTGAGCATGTTTGACGGGGACGGTAGGAAAACCTACTGTGCCTGTCTTAAAACACATCAATCAACGCTTGCACCTTCCAATATCTCGGTGAAGATATTGGTTATTTTGTCAGATAGAGTAGTTAGGTGCAAAATTTCCGCTAGGGAAATTCTTGCGCAATGAGGACTAAAATGCTCCTTGCGGAGTATCATCATCCTGCATTGTCACCTTGAGGAACACGCTATACATCTTACTGCATAGTTCGTTTTCTCAATTACTCTTTCGTTAAATATTGATTACTTTTTACAACAAATATTGTTTTCACAATATTCGCT
>NZ_JAVRHX010000026.1:0-374 GCF_031846345.1 Glaciecola petra
TAATTGTTTTACCTATATTTATGCCCGTTCTTAGGGTACAAACACTTGCTGACGCAAGTGGTCGCCTTCACTGGCTTTACCGGAAGGAAACCTTCCTGACCAGTGAATAGCTCGCTAAAGAAAGTGAGGTATAAGGCGGTGGCATGATATGTGGCTTCGGCTGCACATTATGAAGGGTGAAGTATTAAGTGATGTCATGTCGTGATAAGTAGCTAAAGTTAAATAGAGTAGTGACTCTTTGTTGAAAGATTATTGATTATCAGTGATTCCAAGATTGTTAAATCAAATTATGTCAAGGCGGATGTCTTTACTCTTGAGAGTAATGTTTGTCCTCCTTGCGCAAGATTTACGCCTAGGGCGTAAATTTGCACCCA
>NZ_JAVRHX010000027.1:0-360 GCF_031846345.1 Glaciecola petra
CGGTTGACGTAGTGTGTGATTGTGTCGTGATAAGTAGCTAAAGTTAAATAGAGTAGTGACTCTTTGTTGAATAGATTGCTAACGAGATGTTTCTGCGAAGAAACGTCATTCCCGCGCAGGCGGGAACCTCCTTGGATACCTAAGGAGTAAGCAATGTGATTACTTTTTACCTTCTGCATATCATGTAGGAGGTTCCTGCTTACGCAGGAATGACGTGCCCTTGAAAAGAAGGACGTTAATATTTATCAGTGATTCCAAGATTGTTAAATCAAAAGAATAGTGAACCTTAGCGGGTATGGCCGAATGAATATTGGCTGTCTGTTAAGGAGGCCCCAAATCAAGTTTGGGGCAAAAAACTAC
>NZ_JAVRHX010000028.1:0-208 GCF_031846345.1 Glaciecola petra
CATATAATCAAACCCCTTAAGAATTCAAAAGGCTTAGGGTCAATACGATAGATGTTTTACCGTGTATTGTTATGTAAAAGCGGGCTTAATAAAGAGTAAGATGTGCGAACATCCGCCCCTTTAGCGAGTCAGCCGTCGGTCAGTCGGGTTTCCCGACGGTTAAACCGAAGACGACGTCATTTGCGTAGCAAATGCTGGTGGTAAAAAG